>NZ_LTBA01000010.1 GCF_001594005.1 Clostridium tepidiprofundi DSM 19306
GGAAATTAATCATTAAAATTTCTTGGGGTAGGGGGAGGTGTAACTATTTTTAAGGCCTATCGGTTTGCAGGCTTCCCAGTTATTTAAGTAAATGTAAAAAAAATAAATTTTAGTAAAAACAAATTTTTAACTGGAATTTTGATGCGAAATCTCTGATTTCTTTTAATGCCTCTGGATAATTTTCAACAATATGTAATCTTCCATTGAAATGACCTACGCGAAAAATATAATCATTCCATCTGGCTAAAAATAACGTAGCAATTACTTTGTTTGTAGTAGCATATACATAACTTTTACCATGTGAACTTACTTTAGGTTCAATAATTTGTAGACCATTTATATTACTCCCATGATATACTATTCCATTAATCATAAACATTCTCCTTACCAAGTTGATAAAAATAGCATCTTTAATATACAGCTATTTTGTTACATACAGCTATTTTGTTACAATTATCAAATTCTTATAATGACACAATACAAAAATAATATGTAATTAATACCATAGTAATTATATCACATTTTTCTATATTTGAGCCAAAATAACTAAATAACTGCATATAAAAAAGGTATCTTAATTTTGTTTGGTATCATAGGATACTGAAATGATAGCACATATAGTATAAAATAAAATCATAGCATATAAAATTCATATTTTTGTTTATAGAATTATACGATTTTAAGAGCTTTGCAAATATATATAAGATTCTATGCAAATATATATAAGATTCTATAAATGAGCAAATTTCAATCCATTAAATGTAAAATAACATTTTAGTGCGATTTTCAGGCATCATCTAGTACAGTAAAACAGTAAAATTCAGTATTACAAATTGAGTTGTCAAGTCATTTGTAACGTATTATAATGATTTTTGCTCATTAAAAGTAAGATTGATAAAAAATACTTAACTGCACACAATAACAAAAGTAATTAGTAAAAATAAGAGTAGATTATTTTAAATTTAGGAGGGTTTTATTATGAGTATGTTTTGTTATCAATGCCAAGAGGCAGCAAAAGGAACAGGTTGTACAATTAAAGGGGTTTGTGGTAAACCAGAGGAAGTTGCAAACTTACAAGATTTATTGATTTATACTTTAAAAGGTATAGCAATAATAGAACAAGAAGGTATTAAAGTAGGGGTTAGATTTCCTAAAGCAAATCACTTAACAATGAATGGTTTATTCATGACCATTACGAATGCAAATTTTGATGCCACTATGTTTATTGAAAAAATAAAAGAAGCATTAGCATTAAGAGAAGAAATGAAAAAAGAATTAGAAAGCAAAGGTGTAGAATTTAAAAACTTACATGATGCTGCTGTGTGGACTGCTGATTCAGATTCAGCTATAAAAGCAAAAGCAGATTCAGTTCAAGTTGGAGTTTTAGCTACAGAAAATGAAGATATCCGTTCTCTTAGAGAATTGATAACATATGGACTAAAAGGCATGGCAGCTTATGCAGAACATGCATATAATTTAGGAAAAGAAAACGAAGAAATTTATGAATTTATTTCGAAAGCTTTAGCAGCAACATTAGATGATTCATTAACTGTAGATGATTTAGTTGCTTTAACATTGGAAACAGGTAAATATGGCGTGGATGTAATGGCACTTTTAGATTCTGCTAACACAGGCGCTTATGGAAGTCCAGAAATAACTGAAGTAAATATTGGAGTTAGAAATAATCCTGCTATTTTGATTTCAGGACATGACTTAAAAGATTTGGAACAATTATTAAAACAAACTGAAGGTACAGGTGTAGATGTATATACACATGGTGAAATGTTACCAGCACATTACTATCCAGCATTCAAGAAGTATGATCACTTTGTCGGAAATTATGGAAATGCTTGGTGGAAACAAAGAGAAGAGTTTGAAACATTTAATGGACCAATATTATTTACAACAAACTGTATTGTACCACCAAAACCAGAACACATTGATAGAATTTATACAACGGGATCAACTGGTTATCCAGGATGTAAGCACATTGAACACGACGAAAATGGAGTAAAGGATTTTTCAGAAATTATCGAACATGCTAAAAGATTAGCTCCACCTACTGAAATAGAAAAAGGCAAAATTATTGGAGGATTTGCTCATGCACAGGTATTTGCATTAGCAGATAAGATTGTAGAGGCTGTAAAATCTGGAGCAATTAAAAAATTCTTTGTAATGGCTGGTTGTGATGGAAGAATGAAATCAAGATCATACTATACAGAATTTGCAGAAAAATTACCAAAAGATACTGTGATTTTGACAGCAGGATGTGCTAAATATCGTTATAATAAATTGAATCTAGGTGACATTGGAGGTATTCCTCGTGTACTAGACGCAGGACAATGTAATGATTCGTATTCGCTTGCAGTTATTGCACTTAAGCTTAAAGAAATATTTGAACTTAATGATATCAATGAATTACCAATAGCATACAATATTGCATGGTATGAACAAAAAGCAGTAATCGTATTACTTGCATTGCTTTATCTCGGTGTTAAGAATATAAAGCTTGGACCAACACTTCCTGCATTTTTATCACCAAATGTAGCAAAAGTGCTTGTTGAGAATTTCGGTATAAATGGTATAAATAGTGTTGAAGAAGATTTAGAACAATTTTTAGGATAATAAATTATTAAAAATACCTTCAATTTGTAATATGCAATATAAATAGTTAATATCATATATTTTTTATTAATATTAACTATAAAAATCTCTGCATACTGTATTTTTTCGTTGTAACATATATGATAAAAATCTAAATTACGAATTGAAGTAAAAAACTTTCTATGAGGCAATCATTATAATGGGGTTGCAGGAAAATGAAGAGCAATACAATGTTGTATATGAAATTATTTTTCTGGCAATCCCATTTATAGTATTTATGGAACATTTTTACTGAGTGATGACGTTACTTGCTCCTCTTCTCTAAGTCAATCCTTCTATGTTGTAGAATATTTTTGTTGCGTGTTTAATCCAATATGAATTAATAGCAAATATGATAGAATTATGTCTTAATCAAAATGCTCTAATTAATGTTAGAGCATCAAATTAACAGCAAACATAATAGAATTATGCATATTCCTCACAACAATTTTCATATTTATGGTATGTAATTTTTTATCAATTTCACAAGATTTCCATTTATTAATAATTTTTGTAACACAGATAGCGAGTTCTAAGAATACAGACTTCATATGTTTTATGGACTTGTCAATAATTTTTGTAGTCCAGATAGTATACTTAAATAAAATTATAAAAGAACTGTCAAAATTCTTTAAAATTTGATATAATAGCAAGAGAGTTTTAAAGTAGATTCTGATATACCATATATATTTATTTTTATACTTTACATATGTTTATTAAGTTTTAAGATGGATTCTGATGAGTGTTGATAGTTTATTTAGAAAAGTTGGTGAGCATGCAATGGTGATAAAAAAAGTTGAAGATAAAATATTGAACATAGTTAGCATTAGGTTTATTTCTATAATAGTCATACTTATAATAACCTTTATGTGTATAGCAACGGAAAAAATATCACAATCATTTATAGATAATGTCGAAAGCGAAATAAAGTTAGAGTTAAAACAGAAAGTTGATATTGCATATAATACTATTGCTCCTATTTTAAAGTTGAAAAGAGAAGGTAAGATTACTGAAGAAGAGGCAAGGAAAAATATTTCGGATATTGTTAAGAGAATGATTTATGATGATACACATTCTGACAATTATATTTTCATGAGTACATATGATGGTTATTATTTAGTTCAGCCATTTGAACCGGAAAAAGAGGGTACTAACATGTGGGATGTACGAGATTCAAATGGGACTTATGTTATTCAACAAATTATAAGAACTGCTAAAAATTCACCAAATGGATCATATATAAGCTATTTTTGTAAGTTGCCAAACAGTTCATTGATAGAAAAAAAATTAACTTATGTTAGAGGAATTCCTGAAATCAATGCATATATTGGAACGGGGGCATATATTAATTTAAAGTATAAAAAGCTATATTGCCTACTTAATATGCAAAAGATAATATTGATGATTATTATAGCTGTAATAATTATTTTAATGGTATTGTATACGTATAAGCTGCATAAGGTAAATTGTAGTTTAAATAGTGAAATAAAAAATAGATTGAAGATTGAAAAAGAGTTAAAGAATGAAAAGGATAATATAATTGTTCAAAAAAGTCGGTTGGAAACACTGTTTAATTATTCTCAAGATGCAATAGTTGAATTTGATACGAGTGGCATAGTTTTGAACGTTAATAAATCTTTTGAAAAAACGTTTGGATATTCTAAAGAGGAGTGCTTAAGGAAAAACATAGATAAGCTTATATCAACAGAAGAAACTTATAATCAGACAAAAAAATTAACATTGAAAATTATGGAGGAGGAGACAATAAACATTGAAGCTATAAGATATAAAAAAGATAAAACACCTATAAATGTTTTAGTTAGAAGTATATATATAAAAATTAACAATAATATATTAGGGGTGTATGGGATTTATACAGATATTACTGAGATTAAAAAATATGAAAGAAAATTAGAGTATATGAGTATATATGATGCATTAACGGGTTTACATAATTTAAATTATTTTAATAAAAAGATAAATGAGTATGAAAATAACAAATTGAGTTCAGTAGGTATTATAATGTGTGATTTAAATGGATTGAAATTAGTTAATGATACATTAGGACATCAATATGGCGATATACTTCTTAAAAACTTTGCGTATGTATTAAAAAAATCTGTTAGGGAACAAGATGTTGTTGCAAGAGTAGGAGGAGATGAGTTTTCTGTTATTTTGACAGATATAAATAGGAATCAAGTAAAAAAGATAATAAAAAGGATTAATAGCAATATAGAAGAATTTAATAAATCACTAGATGAAAAAATGCTTAGATTATCTGTTGCAATTGGATGCAGTATTCTTGAAGAAAATAAAAATATTGAAGAAGTGATTAAAGATGCTGATGATATAATGTATAGGAATAAATTAATAAACAAAGCTAGTAGTAAAAATCAAATATTAAGCGTATTAATGGCAGCATTAGCTGAAAAGGATTTCGTGACTTTAGGACATACTGAGAGAGTGGCAAATATGTGTATGAAAATTGCAGATGAAATGGGATTAGATGAAGAAAGAAAAAGCAAATTGATTTTATTATCTGAAGTACACGATTTGGGTAAAATTGCTATTTCTAATGATATACTAAATAAAGAAGGGGATTTGTCTGAAAAAGAATGGAGCATAATGAAAAGCCATACAGAAAAAGGATACAGAATAGCATTAAATTCCAATGAAATTTCTAGTGTTGCTGATTTAATATTGAAGCATCATGAAAGATGGGATGGTAAAGGATATCCTTTAGGGTTAAAAAAATATGATATTCCTATAGAGTGTAGAATATTAGCAGTAGTTGATGCATATGATGCTATGACGAACCCGAGACCATATAATAAAATAAAATCTCACGAAGAAGCTATTGAAGAAATAAAAAAATGCAGTGGAACACAGTTTGATCCAAAAGTAGTTGATATATTTATATCAATTGTTTCTTAAATATTTATATTAATGACTAGATAATGCTTGGGTTTTTACGATTTATTTCGTAATATGCAATATTTATATTTAATGCGCATATATTTTCTATTAATATTCACTGTGAAAATTAATACATGATATATTTTCCCATTGTACTATAATTATGCTATATATGATAAAAATCTAAATTATGAATTTAAGTTATTTGTGAAATTTGCTTTACAATGAGTATATATAGTGTTAATATAGTGTCTGTACCGATATAGAAGTTGATAGTTTTGTTTGAAAGCATATTTTAGAGTCAATATAAATATGCTTTTTTTAGAAAATTAACTGATAATGAGTATCAAATGATACAGGGGTGATTGATATACATAATATACAATTTTAGATATTTTGTTTTAGCAAAATGAGTTCACTATTTTTGTATTATGTAGTGATTGAAAATCGTGTCAAAATGTTGTTTTACATTTACTGGATTGGAATTTGCCCATTTATATTATGTAAAATAAGAAGCAAAATATAATACAGGAGGAGTGATAATATGAATAATCAAAATAGGATAAAGAATTTTCCAATTTCATTTTTTTCAATAATATTAGGTATGGCGGGATTTACAATAGCTATTCAAAAAACAGAAGGTATTCTAAAATCTACTATTAATTTAAATTTATATCTTCTGGGTATAACGGTTTTCATGTTTTCAATAATAGCTATACTGTATATTTATAAATTTATTAAATATACAGAGGAAGTTAAGTTAGAGTTTAAAAATCCAGTGAAATTGAGTTTTTTCCCAACGATATCAATTAGTTTATTGCTATTAAGTGTTGCATTTTTAGATGTAAATTTAAGTATATCAAAAATACTTTGGTATTTCGGTACGATAATTCATGCTATTTTTACATATAAGATTATTTCAGTATGGATGTTTCATCCGAATATTGATATCAAAAATTTCAATCCAGCATGGTTTATACCTGTTGTTGGTAATATTATTGTGCCAATAGCAGGGGTAAAGCACTTTAATATAGAACTATCTTGGTTTTTCTATAGCATAGGATTATTGTTTTGGATTGTGCTATTTACTATATTTATTTATAGAATAATTTTTCACCATCCTTTGCCAGAAAAGTTACTACCTACTTTAGCTATATTAATTTCGCCGCCGGCAATTGGATTTATATCTTATGTGAAATTGACACATTCAGTTGATAGTTTTGCAAGGATATTGTATTATTTTGCATTGTTTTTGACTACATTTTTGCTTAAAGAATATAAATTATTTAGCAGAATTAAATTTTATTTATCATGGTGGGCATATACATTCCCAATTTCCGCAATGACAATAGCTACTGCATTGATGTATCACATGACTAAAGTAGTGTTTTATAAGTATTTGATGTTTAGTATATTAATAATTCTCATAGCATTAGTTGTCATTATATTACCTATGACGATTAGCAAAATTATAGAAAAGGGAATATGCATAGAAGAAGACTAAGGAAGTATGTAAAAAATCAATAGTAAATAATGCATAACAAAGCTTAGAGTCCCTATCTTTAGCATATATGGTGACTCTAAGCTTTTTGTTTCAGCAATATGAATTTACTTATTTAATTTTTAAATTAGCTAATGCATCTGCTAATGCTGAATTTATTGGTTCTTTGTTTTCTTTTTTCTGTTGCCTTATATATTTTGTAACTTCTCTTTTACTTAATTTACTTCCCTCAGCTTTCTTTCTTTTGTTAAATGAGGATAGTTTTTCTCTATAACCACATGTAGAACAAACAAATATCTGACCTTCTCCTTTGCCAACGAGTGCTAATTTTTTATGACACTGAGGACACCTAGCATTGGTAACTTTCGCAATATTTTTTCTATATCCGCACTCCCTATCTTGGCAGATAAGCATTTTGCCTTTTTTTGTATTTACTTCAAGAAGGTATTTTCCACAATTAGGACATTTTTCTCTTGTTAAATTATCATGTCTATAGCTTTTAGTATTATTAGTTACATCTAAGACAAGTTTAGATGCATATTTTTTCATATCATTTATAAATTTAGTACTATTCAATTTACCTTTGCTAATAGAGTATAATTGTTGTTCCCATTCTGCTGTAAGCAAAGGCGATTTTAAGTCTGAAGGGACCAGACTTATTAGTTGTTTTCCTTTTGATGTTGGTATTATTTCTTTTCCTTTTTTTTCGATGTAGTATGAGTTGAATAGCTTTTCAATTATATCAGCTCTTGTAGCAACAGTCCCAATTCCACCAGCTTTTCCAATAGTTTTTTCAAGTTGTTTATCATTAATGTGTATATATTTCTGCGGATTTTCCATAGCAGAAAGTAAAGTTCCTTCGGTGAATCTAGCAGGAGGTTTAGTTTGTCTTTTAATAGTTTTAACGCCTGTTAATTTTATTTTATCATCTTTGGAAATATCAGGTAAAAACTGATCGCTTATTGTATCTTCATTATTGTAATTATTGTTATCAAGTTCAACTAGAAGTTCATCTTTATCATATATTGATTTCCAACCTTTATGTTTTACATTCTTGCCTTTAGCAATAAAAGTTTCTCCATTAATTGAAGCTTTAACTGTTATTTGTTCATACTCATAAGGTGGATATAATACCGATAAAAACCTTCTTATTACAAGGTCATATATATTTTTTTCTTCTATGCTAAGTAAACTTATATTAACTTTTTGTTCTGTTGGAATTATAGCATGGTGATCTGAAACCTTACTATTATCAACAAAATTTTTATTGCCTTTTATAGAGCTCTTAAGCAAATTTGAAGTAAATTTCGAATAAGGGTATATGGATATTTTTTTTAATCTATCGCTTAATGTTGGAACTATATCTGTTGTTATATATCTTGAATCTGTCCTTGGGTATGTAAGTATTTTATGATTTTCATATAATCTTTGCATTATGGACAATGTTTGCTTTGCAGAATATCCAAATTTTTTGTTTGCATCCCTTTGTAGCTCTGTTAAATCATACAATAGAGGGGAACTTTTCTTTTTATATGCTTTCTTTACTTCAATAATTTTACCATTTTGATTATCAACTTTTGAAACAATTTTTTTTGCTTCTTCATTGTTAAATATACGATTTTTTCCACTGTCTGAATGCTGCCATTGCAAAGTATAACTATTAGCATTTGCGCATTTTGCATTTCCTGTAATTATATAGTAATCTCTAGGAATGAAATTGTTAATGGCATCTTCTCTTTGAATTATCATTGCAAGAGTAGGAGTTTGAACTCTTCCAGCTGAAAGCTGAGTGTTGTATTTACATGTTAATGCTCTTGTGACATTAAGACCTACAAGCCAATCCGCCTCTGCTCTACATACAGCAGATTTATATAAATTTTCATATTCTATTCCAGGCTTAAGATTTTTAAAACCTTCTTTTATTGCTTTGTCTGTTTGTGATGAAATCCATAATCTTTTGATAGGTTTTCTAAACTTGGCTTTTTCAATAATCCATCTTCCGACAAGTTCTCCCTCACGGCCAGCATCTGTGGCTAATACTAATTCTTTTATATCATTTCTAGTCATAAGTTTTTTAACTACATTAAATTGTTTGCTTGTTTTTTTTATGATAACCAGTTGCATTTTCTGTGGAATCATGGGTAAGTCTTCCATTCTCCAAGATTTATATTTTTTATCATAAGTATCTGGTGAAGCTAATGTTACCAAATGACCTAATGCCCAAGTAACAATGTATTTGCTACCTTCAAAGTATCCATTTCCATTATTATTGCAATTTAATACTCTTGCGAGTTCTTTGCCTACAGAAGGCTTTTCTGCTAAAACTAAAATTTTTCCCATAAAAATATTCCTTTCACTTTCATATGCCAAAGTGTTATTATGCTTATATAACACTTCGTATCCAATTTTTTGATAGTACTCTAGGAAATCCTATTATTGATTTCACAACTTCTTCTAAAGAAACTAATGTGACTACCCAGTATATAGGAAGTTGCCAAACTAATGCTCCTAAAAAAGCCATTGGTACTCCTATAAGCCACACGCATCCCGTTTCTAAAAACAAAGAAAATCTTGTATCTCCACCGCTCCTTAAAATTCCAACAATCAATGTAGTTGTATAAAACTTAAATGGTAAAAATATACTCATTATTGTTATTACAAATTTTGCATTATTATAGGTTCTTTGAGAAATATTAAATGCTGAAAGTATGATAGGAGAAGTTAGAAACAATATTACCCCAATAACAATACCTGATGTAAAAGACAGCACTGTAAATTTTTTTGAATATAAAATAGCTTCTTCTCTTTTATCTGCACCAATTTTATTTCCAATCATTATTGCACATGCATTTGCGATTCCCATTGAAACTATCATAAACAGGCTTTGTACCGTATTTGCAATTTGAACCGATGCAATAGCTTCAGTTCCTATTCGTGCATAAGCAGCAGAATATAAAGAGGTACCAAGAGACCAAAATGCTTCATTTAGTATTACAGGTATAGCTGTTTTAAATATATTTAGTACAAATGTTTTAGATAAATCAAATAATTCCGTTATCTTTGCAGCGAGGACACCTTTTTTTATGTATATTACTGATAGTAATAATATTAATTCAATGCTTCTTGAAATTAGTGTTGCTATCGCAGCTCCTTTTACACCCATTTTTGGAAAACCTAAATGACCAAAAATGAACAAATAGTTTAAGCAAGTATTAATTATTAATGCTATTGCACTAACGTACATTGGTATTTTGGGTTTGCCTACACTTCTACAAGCAAATCCATAGCTAAAACTAATGGCAGTAAATAAATAGCTAAAACAAACAATTTTAAGATAATCACTTCCTAGACTAATAATTTTGATATCGTTTGTAAAAATTCTTAATATCATATTTGGAAAGAAAAAAGCTAAACTTGTATAAAAAATGGCTAAAAAAGTACTAGCAATAATACTAATTCCAAGTACCTTACGAATATTTTTTATGTCTTTTTTCCCCCAATATTGTGCAATGAATATTGCACATCCACTGTTAATACCAAATAACAATAAAATAAATAAAAAGAAATATTGGTTAGCAAGTCCAACAGATGCAATAGCAGTTTCTTTTAGGCTTCCTATCATAACATTATCAACAATATTTAGTGATGATGATATTAAATTTTGAAGTGCAATAGGAAGTGCTATTGTTAGTAATTTTTGATAAAAATCCTTATTTTTTAAACATTTAGCTTTCATAATTCACCTGCTTAATCATAAAATTTTTCTAATATAAACAATATATATAACAATAACATGTTTCATTAGTGTTATCAACTTAAAAAAATGTAGATTTCAGAAAGAAATTATTATATACTATTGTGTATGATTAAGTACAATACCGTATATAGTGTATTGGTATAATCAAAATTCAAATGATAAATCACACAAAAAAGGTTAAAATATACTTGAGGTATAAAATTTTGTATTTGAAAGGAAATTGAGTTCAATGAATAATGATAAAAATAATGATAAAAAATTTTGTAGTGATATAACTGATGTAAATGAAAGAACAAATGTAAATGAGAGAACATGGAATAGCGATACTTATAATGCTTGGGTTAAGAGATTTGGTGAACCCATTCAAGCAGCCCAAAAAATAAAAAAATTAAATGACAATCCATCTAGGGCTTTTTCGTCATTAATAAGTAAATTTGGTGATGTCAAATGTAAAAAAATAATGAATATTATGGGTTCTAATGGAACAAAGGCTGTAGCATTGGCATTATCAGGAGCAGATGTAACTGTTGTGGATTTTTCAGAAGGTAATAAACGCTATGCTTTGGATTTAGCCAAAGAAGCTGGTGTTAATATACATTATATTCTGTCTGATGTTCTTAAATTACCTAAAGAAGATATAACAAGTGATTATGATATAGTGTTTGCAGAAATGGGAATATTGCATTATTTTACTGATTTAAAACCATTTATTGATGTTATATATAATCTTTTGGGGGATGAAGGATTATTTGTCATAAGAGATTTTCATCCTGTATCAACTAAATTGATTACATCAAGAGGAACAACAGCTAAAATTCGTAAACACAAAGTTACAGGAGATTATTTTGATACTTCACTAGAAGAAAAAGAGGCTTCTTATACAAAATATTCAAATGATGATAAAAAGAGTAACAAAGTATTGCTTAGAAAGTGGAATATTGGAGAAATCGTAACAGCAGTTGCAAATTCAGGATTGATTATTAAAAGTTTGGATGAAGAACCTAATTTGAGTTCAGATGTTTTTGATAAAGGTATTCCAAAGACTTTTCTCTTAGTTGCGAAGAAGAAGAATTAGCTTTTCTATGTTTTTGTGTATTGTCCTCTTTGTATTGAAAATGATTTTTACTCAGGAGTGATAAATATGTTTTTACTAAATGTATTTGAAATTATAGGAACAGTAGCTTTTGCAGTATCTGGTGCTTTAGTAGGTATGCAGAAAAAATTAGATTTATTTGGAATAGTAACATTGGCTGTTGTTACAGCAATAGGGGGAGGAATTTTTAGGGATTTATTTATTGGAAATACTCCACCTACTGCATTTATGCAACCAAAATACTTTTTAATTAGCGTTGGAGCTGCGTTATGTACATTTATATGTTATTCTAAAATATATAAAAGTATTTCAATAATTAAAAATGTAATGTTATTATTTGATGCTATAGGATTAGGGGTATTTACGGCGTTAGGAGCTAACATTGCAATTAATCATAATTTCGACAATTTTTTTATTGTTGTTTGTATGGGATTAATTTCAGGTGTAGGTGGAGGAATGATTAGAGACATTCTTGTTCGCGACATTCCTCTTATATTGATAAAGGACATATATGCAGTGGCATCAATCGTTGGGGGTACAGTATTTTATTATTCGCATAGCTATGTTTCTAGTTCACTTGGATTGTATCTTTGTTTCTTTATAACATTTACTTTGAGATTAATATCAATAAAATACAACTTTAATCTTCCAACAACTAAGGAAACAAGATATCATATGTGAAATTAATAAAACCATTTTTCAACTTCATTAATAAGCTTAAAGTTAGTTAAATCGTAGTGAAGAGGTGTAATTGTAACATATCCTTCTCTCAAATAATGTGTATCTGTATTTTGAGTGACATAAGGATTTAGGGTGTCGTTTAACTTGATTATTATATTACCGTTTTCATCTTTTATTTTTTGATATGCAGCATCATATTTAACTCGTCCTATGCTGCATATTTTTATACCTTTAATCTCTTTTCCTTTCATAAGAGGAATGTTTACATTTAAAACAATATCATCACTTAAGTGTAAACGCATATTTTCAGCTATTTTAACAATTTTACTTGCATATTTTGAGGCTACTTCATAGCTTTCAATATCATCTTTTATTTGCATAGAAAAGGCTATTGAAGGTATCTTATTAATGGCAGCTTCGACAGCAACAGATACTGTACCTGAATAAAGTACATCTGTTCCTAGATTCAAACCTCTATTAATACCTGATACAACTAAATCAATATTGCAATCAGTTAAAGCATTAATACCAACTCTTACACAATCTGCTGGTGTACCATTAAGGCTATAAGCTTTGCAATTTAAACCATCTAATTTAACTTCTTTAGCTAAAAGAGAATCGGTTAAAGTAATTGAATGGCTTGAAGCACTTCTTTGTGTATCAGGAGCAACTATAGTAATTTCATGATCAGTTTCAAGAGCCTTGGCAAGAGAATATATACCTTTAGCATATATTCCATCATCGTTTGATATTAATATTTTCATTTAAATCTCTCCTCGTCTAATAAGTTTATAGCAGATATTTACCTGCCAAATTTATTTATTTTTTATATTTGGTTATAGATTAAGAAAGCATCTCTATTTTTCTAATGGGGATTCTCCCAATTCGATATTGCTCATTCTTTTACTTTCAAAGTATGCTAGTCTATTTTGTGCTATATTGTGTCATCAGATTTCATTAATAGTTCAATTATCAAAGAAACCTGTTTTCTTGTCTGACACAAAACATACGCCATATGTCGCATTTTTGATTTGTTATTTTCTTTCAAATGTTTTAGAGTTATTATACACGTATAATTATTTTTTGTAAAGATAGCTGTATATTATTATTATTTTTGCCAATTATCTATGGAAAGAGCAATAAAAAAAGTGATATAATAGCACTATCATAGTTAATGAAAGGGGAAAGGTAAATGAAAAACTTTAATGAAACATTAAAGAAATATGCCGAATTAGCTGTTAAAGTAGGTATTAATATTCAAGAGGGGCAAAAGTTAGTAATAAATGCGCCTATAGAGAGTGCTGAATTTGTAAGGCTAATTGCAGAGGTTGCATATAAAGCAGGAGCAAAAGAAGTTATTCCAAAGTGGCGTGACGAAAAATTCGAATTAGTGAGATACATGAATGCACCAGATGAAGCATTTAAAGAATTTCCCAAATGGATTGCAGATGGTTATGAAGAACTTGCAAAAGAAGGAGCAGCTTTCATGTCAATTGCAGCATCTGATCCTGAACTGCTAAAAGATGTAGATTCTACTAGGATTGCAACTGATAATAAAACTAAATCTTTAGCATTAAAAAACTACAGAAAATACATAATGAACAGTGATGTTTCTTGGTGTGTTATTTCTATTCCAACTGTAGGATGGGCTAAAAAAGTATTTTCTGATGTTTCAGAAGATAAAGCAGTTGAAATGCTTTGGGAAAGCATATTTAAGATTGTTAGAGTTGATAGAGATGATCCTATTAATGCATGGAATGAACATCTCAAAAACTTAAAAGAAAAAGTAGACTTCTTAAATGAAAAAAGATTTAAAAAGCTTTATTACAAATCAGAGGGAACGGATTTGGAAATAGAATTACCAGAAGGACATATATGGGAAGGCGGCGGAGAGAATAATTCCAAAGGAGTTTATTTTGTTGCAAATATGCCAACAGAAGAAATATTTACAATGCCACTTAAGACAGGAGTTAATGGAACTGTCAAGAGTACAAAACCTTTGAATTATAGTGGAAATTTAATCGAAGATTTTACTTTAACATTTAAAGATGGTAGGATTGTAGACTTTACTGCAAAGAAAGGATACGAAACATTAAAGAAATTAATTGAAATAGATGAAGGCTCTCATTATTTGGGTGAAGTTGCGCTAGTTCCATATGATTCTCCAATATCTAATTCAAATATCATTTTCTATAACACACTATTTGATGAAAATGCTTCATGTCATTTGGCAATTGGTATGGCATATCCATCATGCATCAAAGGTGGAGAAAATATGAGTGAAGAAGAACTTGAAAAAGCAGGAGCTAATACTTCATTAACTCATAACGATTTTATGATAGGTTCACCTGAGCTTGATATTATTGGAGAAACATTTGACGGAAATAAAATACAGATATTTAAAGATGGAAATTGGGCTTTTTAGTTGAAATTTAGATGTGAAATTTGTCCCTTTTTACTTATAATAGCATATTTAATTAATATAGAAAGTATTTTTTTAATTGCTATTATTTATGTAAGGAGGGAGTTTTTTATGGTACAAATTATAATTCAATATGTACTTGTTATTTTGCTTGTTGTTGGGTTAGGATATTTAGCTTATTTACTAAAAGATAAGAAAATCAATATAAAGGATGATTATTTTGGATTGGCTTATGCAATTTTAAACACTTTAAAGAGCGATGAAGCAACGAGTGCAAATATAAAAAAGATTATAAGAGCAGTATCTGAAGGTGTTAAATTTGTTGAAGATAATTACAAAAATGTAGATAATGCAATAAAGGAGGAGGAAGCATTAAAGCTTATTCGAGAGAGCATAGATGCTTTAGGCTTTGAAAGTCCTATTGATGAAAGCAGTATTAGATATTTAATAAGAATAGCTGCATCAATGCTTCCACCTACTCATGATGGTAATCAAAAATAACTGATAAACTTTTAAACTCCCTTTTGGGGGTTTTATTTTATATGTGGCTAAACCAGTACACTATTGAGTAAAATAATAAAATAGGTTATTATTAAATAATGTTATAACTAATATAAGGCACATTCAAATGCCTAAATGGGAGGTTTCAACAGTTGTACATACCTATTGAATATAAAGATTTAAAAGGAAATTATTTATTGATTGATGTTAGAAGTCCGAGTGAATATAAACATTCTACTATAAATGGCGCTATTAATATTCCAATATTTGATGACTATGAAAGAAAAGTTATTGGTACAGTATACATTAATGAAAGTATAGAAAAAGCTAAAAAAATTGGAGTTGATGCAGCATCAAAAAAACTTCCAGAAATATATGAAAAAGTGGTTAAACTCAAAGAAAATTATGATAAATTAGTGTTTTTTTGTGCTAGAGGTGGAATGAGGAGTGGAGTTTTAACCATGTTTTTAACTGCAATGGGAATTAATGCAGTTAAATTAAAGGGAGGATATAAAGCATATAGAAAATATATTGTCGATGAATTGCCAAAGATAAATGAAAACATAAATTACATTGTACTTCATGGTAATACTGGGGTTGGAAAAACAGAAATATTAAAGAAATTAAGGCTACATGGATATGATGTACTTGATTTAGAAGGTGCTGCGAATCATAGAGGTTCACTACTCGGTAATGTTGGGCTTGGGGATACGTACAGCCAAAAGCAATTTGAATCTAACATATATCACACACTAGAAAAAATTAAAACAAATTATGTATTTGTAGAGGCTGAAAGCAGTAGAATAGGCAATATTAATGTTCCTAAATTTATATGTGATAAAATGAAGGAAGGAATTCATATATTTTTGGATGCTAATATTGATTTTAGAGTAAATATTATAGTAAATGAGTACATAAAAGATGAAAACAATAAGATTGAAATATTTAATTGTTTGGATAAACTGAATAAATACATATCTAGGTCTAATCTTGAGAGGTACAAAACATTATTAGAAAAAGAAAATTACAATGAACTTGCTAAAGAACTTATGGAAAAATACTATGATCCTTTGTATATGAATTCTGCTAAAAATTATGATTATGCTCTGAAAGTCAATGTTGATAATATAGATAAATCAGCAGAAATAATTGAAAATTGGTTTAAAAGATTGTAAAATATATAAACAGAACATTTGTTTCTGTTTTTTATTATTGATAACTATAAATAAGCAAATTTCAATCTATCATATAAAGAAGATTTTTGCTTATTTATAAATTATTCATTTTCACCATATCATATACAATAATGGTAAAATGTGGTATAATAATTCCTATGTAACTTGAAAATTAACATCTTTTTAAAAACGAAGTTTAAAAACTAACATTCATCAAGGTCACAATCTGCTTTGGTGATTGGCGATTGGCGATTTTGTTTTAGTCTCCAGTCTCTAATCTCCAACACAAATTTGTAATTTGTAACCAGCATCTTATTAGGTGCTAGGAGAGAAGGTACTAGGGTTTATCTGACTAAGTTACGATATGGTTTGGCGACTGGTGACTTTGTTTTAGTTTCCAGTCTCTAGTCTCCAATCTCCAGTACAAATTTGTAATTTGAGGACTAATATTTGTACTCTAGGGATCAGGGAACAGGTACTAGGATTAATCAAGTTTGTTAGGGTGCTAGAGGGCTAGGTTGCTAGTACAAATTTGATATCTGTGTAGCAGTATATGTTTCAGGTGTTGGGAACAGTTACTAGTATTAATTAAGTTTGTTAGGGTGCTAGAGGGCTAGGATGCCAGTGCAAATTTGACATTTTATACCAGTATATGTTTCGGTTACTAGGAATTAGGAGATAGTGCTAGGAGAGAAGGTACTAGGGTTTATCTGACTAAGTTACAATATGGTTTGGCGACTGGTGATTGGCGATTGGCGATTTGGTTTTAGTCTCCAGTCTCTAGTCTCCAATCTCCAGTACAAATTTGTAATTTGAGGACTAATATTTGTACTCTAGGGACTAGGGAACAGTTACTAGTATTAATCAAGTTTGTTAGAGTGCTAGAGGGCTAGGTTGCTAGTACAAATTTGATATCTGTGTACCAGTATATGTTTCAGGTGTCGGGAATTAGGTGCTAGGAGAGAAGGTACTAGGGTAATAGGTGCCAAGTACTAAGTATTAGGTTAGGAATTAGGTACCAGGTGCTAGGAGAGAAGGTACTAGTTTTACAAAACAAGATATATTGTGGAGGGAAAATATGGAGAAAGATAATCAAAATCATTCATATAAAGTTACTGATTTAATGTCGCTTGAAAAATTGGAACCTGTTAGGGTTAGACCTGGTATGTATATAGGTTCGACAGGTTCAAAAGGACTGCATCATTGCATATGGGAAATATTAGATAATTCTATTGACGAAATAACAAATGGTTATGGCGACAAGGTAGAAATAATTTTAAATAAAGATAATAGTGTAACAATTATAGACAATGGAAGAGGAATACCTACAGGTATACACCCAATAAAGAAAATTTCGGGTGTTCAAATGGTATATACTGAACTTCATACAGGAGGTAAATTTAACAATAAAAACTATAAGACTTCGGGTGGACTTCATGGTGTAGGAGCTGCCGTTGTAAATGCTCTTTCAGAATGGTTAGAAGTCGAAATCATGCAAAATGGAAATATATATAAGCAAAGATTCGAATATGGCTATGATAAAGAATTAAAAAAAGATATGCCGGGAACTCCATGCGGTGATTTGAAGGTTATTGGTAAAACAAATAAAACAGGAACAAAAGTAACTTTTAAACCTGATAAAAGAGTATTTAGTGCAGTAGATTTTAAGTTTGATATTATTGATGAAAGACTTCAAGAACTTGCTTTTCAGAATAAAGGTGTTAAGCTTGTTTTAATTGACGACAGAAAAGAAGAAAAAGTCATAAAAGAGTATCATTCAGAAAGAGGATTATTGGATTTTATTGATTATTTAAACGAAAGCAAAACAGTTTTGCACAAAGATGCTATTTTATTTATGGGTGAAAGGGAAGTTAAAGGAATTAATCTGAGCTCTGAGGTTTGTATTCAATTTACCGATACAAGTACAGAATATATAGCAAGCTATGTAAATAACATACCAACAACAGAAGCAGGTACACATGAAACAGGATTTAAAACAGGTATGACAAGAGCTTTTAAAGAATGGGCTAAAAAACTCAATTTAATAAAAGAAAAAGATAAAGAATTTGATGGAAACGATTTAAGAGAGGGAATGACAGCAATATTAAAAGTTAAAATAAGCAATCCTATATTTGAAGGACAGACTAAAACAAAGCTTGGTAATAATGAGGCATATACAATGATGAATGAGCTTACGTATACAAAGCTTTGTGAGTGGATAGAAGATAATAAGGAAGTAGCAACAACTATAATAAACAATGCTATTATGGCTGCAAAGAGAAGAGAAAAAATAAAAAAGATTAATGATGCTGAAAGAAAAAAGATAGGTAAGGGAACTGCACCGCTTGCTGGTAAAATAGCGGTTTGTACATTAAAGAAGCCAGAATTATTAGAATTCTTTGTTGTTGAGGGTGATTCAGCAGGTGGTAGTGCAAAACAGGCTAGAGACAGAAGATTTCAGACTATAATGCCCTCAAAAGGAAAGATATTAAACACCGAAAAGCAAAAATTGGAAAATGTAATAGCTAGTGAAGAACTTAAACTTTTCAATACAGCAATAGGGACTGGAATTTTAGATAATTATGATGAAAAAGATCTAAAGTACAACAAGGTAATTATACTAAGTGATGCCGATGTAGATGGATACCATATTAGGACATTGTGGATGACTTATATTTACAGATACATGAGGCCACTTATAACAAATGGACACTTATATTTAGCACAACCTCCTTTATACAAAGTTTATAAAAAAAGTAAAAAGGGTGACAAGATTTTATATGCATATAGTGATGAGGAATTGCAGAGTGCTAAAAAAGAAGTAGGGAAAGGAGCACAAATACAAAGGTTTAAAGGTTTAGGAGAGATGAATCCAGAACAATTATGGGAAACAACTTTAAATCCTGAGACTAGAACTTTGTATCAAGTTACTATTGAGGATGCTGCAAAAGCAGAAAAAATGATATCTCTTCTCATGGGAGATGTTGTTGAGCCACGAAGAAATTATTTATACAAATATGCTGAATTTTAACATATAGAATTATTTTACTTTAGATGAGCAAAAATCATTACAATGAATTACAAATGACTTGACAACTTAATTTGTAATACTGAATTTTATAGATTCTATAAGACTCCCACCTTTATAAGTTGGAGATTGAAGCGTTTTGCTTCAGGTGGAGTAGAGTCTACACCAGAAGTTACCATGTTTTGCTTTAGCAAAACGAGTCCACTGTTCTCACATATTATATGATGCTTGAGAATTAGATTTCAACATCTGATACAATCTTTTTTAGCAACGTTTTCATGTATTATATGATGTTTGAGAATCATAATAAAATGCTATTTTGCATTTATCGATTCTACAAGACTCCCACTTCTATAAGTGGGAGATTGAAGCTTTTGCTTCAGGTAGAGTAGAGTCTCCACCTGAAGTCTCGATGTTTTGCTTTAGCAAAACGAGTTCACTGGATTGGAATTTGCTCATTTATAGTAGATTAATAAGAAGTGGAGTTGATATATATGAGTAAAAAAATAAATATTCCTAAGGATAATAATATTTTAACTGTACCTTTAGAGGAAGCAATGCCTGATAATTATCTTCCATATGCAGTAGAAGTTGCAAAAGATAGAGCACTTCCAGATGTTAGGGATGGATTAAAACCTGTACATAGAAGAATACTTTATGGAGCATACATGATGAAGGCTTATCCTGATAGACCCTATTTTAAATCTGCAAGAATTGTGGGAGATATACTCGGTAAATACCACCCTCATGGGGATTCATCAGTTTATGAGGCGATGGTTATATTAGCACAAGATTTTTCAACGAGGATGCCTCTTATTGATGGACATGGAAATTGGGGAAGTCAGGATGGTGATAGTGCTGCTGCAATGCGTTATACAGAAGCACGACTTTCACCTATAGCGATGGAAATGTTGAAAGATATTGAAAAAGATGTTGTGAATATGGTTGATAATTATTCTGATACAGAAAAGGAATCAGAAGTGCTTCCTTCAAGGTATCCTAATATTTTGGTCAATGGTGCATTTGGAATAGCTGTTGGATTGTCGACTAATATTCCACCGCATAATTTGGGTGAAGTCATAGATGGTGTTATAGCACTTGCAGATAATAAAGATATTACAACAAAGGAAATTATGAATTATATAAAAGGCCCCGATTTACCAACAGGAGGTATTTTGATAGGTGAAAGTGCTTTATATTCTGCATATGAGAAAGGTGAAGGACGGGTAACATTAAGAGCAAAGACAAGCATTGAAAAGCTTGAAAATGGAAGGTATGGTATAATAATTACTGAATTTCCATACAGAAAGAACAAAGCAAAAATACTTCAAACAATATCAAATATGACAGGTGAAAAAAAACATTCAAAAGCACTTGAATCCATTACTGATATTAGAGATGAATCGGATAGAAATGGAGTAAGAGCTGTTATTGAATTCAAAAAATCTGCCGATATTGATACAGTCAATAAAGTTTTAAAATATTTATTTAAGAAAACAGAATTGCAGTGTAATTTAAGCTTCAATATGGTAGCATTAGTAAATGGCAAACCAGAAAAATTAAATTTAAAGAGTATTTTATATTACTATTTGGAGCATCAAAAGGAAATTGTAACAAGAAGGACTAAAAAAGAGTTAGAAATAGCTGAAAAAAGATTTCACATTATTGAAGGATTTATAAGAGCTATTGATATTATGGATGAAGTTATTAAAACAATTCGTTCATCAAAATCTAAAAAAGATGCTCAAAGCAATTTGATGAATGAATTTGACTTTACAGCTATACAAGCTGAAGCAATACTTGAACTCATGCTTTATAGACTGACTGGATTAGAAATTAAAACATTTGAAAAAGAACATAGAGAGTTGCAAAAGTTAATTCAGAAATTGAATAAAATATTAGGTAGTGAAAAGGAATTGATTAAAGTAATAAAAAAAGAAATGATTGAAATAAAGGAAAAATACTTTGATGAAAGAAGAACGCAGATTATTGAAGATGATAGTGAAGCACAAATAGCTGTCGATGAATTGATTGTTGAAGAAGATGTAATTATTACACTGTCAAATGAAGGATATATTAAAAGAATTTCTTTAAAATCATACAATAGGTCTTCTGCAAATGTTGATGATATTGAATACAGAGAAGGGGATTTTAATAAGTTATTATTATATTCTAATACTAAATATAAAATGCTTATATTCACAGATAAAGGAAATATGTATAGAATAAAATGTGTTGACATACCAGAACATAAATGGAAAGATAAAGGTGAAAGAATAGATACATTAATAAAAGGATTGAGTTTATATAATGAAAATATAGTGGGAGTATTTTCTGTATTAGATATGACTGCTCAAAAATATTTTCTTTTCTTTACGAGTATTGGAGGTATGAAAAAAACAGAATTATACAAGTTTGACACAGCGTATTCAAAAATTCAGGCTTCAAAATTGAGAAAAAATGAAAGAATAATTTGCGTTAAACTTTTAGACAATTCAAGGGAAGAAGAATTCATTTTATTCAAAACGAAGATTGGTTTAAGTTTCAGTATTCAGGAACCAAAATTGGAGTACAGCGATAGAAATGTAAATTCACAAGAAATAGTAAAAATAGGTGATTTAGATTCAATAGTTTATGCTGAAATTGAGAAAGAATATGAATATAAAATTTTTACTGTATCTGTAAATAGCAAAGGTTTAATAAGATTAAGTTCAAGCAAGAACAAGTTACTTATGACTAAAACTGACTCTAGTCAAATTCTGTGTATATTTACTGAAGAAGGAAAGGTATTTACTATTCCTGCATATTTGATACAAAATTTAGATGATGGATGCATAAAATTAAGTGAATTGTTTAGTGAATACAATAATTTAAAGCTTGTTAGAGTAATAAGCTGCAATGGGTTAATAGATAATGAAATAAACAATAATGTTTATGTGTATACAATCACACAAAATGGTATCATAAGGAAGACGAATATATATGATTTTATATCAAAAGGATTTTCATGTTTAGAAAGCAAATTGAAAGAAAATGATAGGCTCATTTCTGTTATATTAGCAGATGATGAGTGTTATGGAGATATTGTAATTGTTTCAAAGAATGGAATGTGTATAAGATTTAATTGTAAAGATGTAAATACAATGAAAAGAAATGCTGCAGGAGTTATAGCAATAAGCTTATCAGAAGATGATAAAGTGATTTTTGGAACTATTATTTGTGAAAATGGTTATGAAACCAATCGAAGCAGTATTTTTGTGAAGACTAAGAGTGGGTATGAATGGAAAATTACACTTGATAGCATTAAAGTACAGAATAGAGCAGGTAAGGGAAAAAAGATAATAGAATTGCACAATAGAGATATAATAACAAGCATCAAGTAACTATATAGTTACTTGATAGCTATTTTATAGGGTGTTATTTTTTATTGAAAACAAAAAATTTGTTTATCAAAAAACTAAATACACCTGTAGTCATAGAGGCTATTAATTTTGATATGCTTAGCCACCTGTTGTTTAATATTTCTATCTGTTCACTTGATAAACTTGGCTTTATAAGAGGATTTTTACTAGTTAATGCAATTAAAATTATCGAATTTGCAATCATAGCTATTCCTAAAACTGATGCATATTTTATATATGATTTTTTGTTTCCTTCAGTTTTAAAAGTAAATTTCCTATTTAAAATATATCCATTAATAGAATACAAGAAAAATGATACTAAATTAAAAAGAGATAATATTAATCCACTTGTTACCCCTGTTAAAAGAGATAATACTTTTACTACAGAAAAGTCTATAAGAAAATTTAGACCACCTATAATACCATATTTGATGAATTGAAATATTGTAGAAAATATATTTTTATTATTATCCATAATCAAGTCCTAATAGTTAGAACGCACCTCCCTTCTCAAAATATTATATGTAAATTATACCATAAATAACTATGAATTAATAAAAATGAGGTGATATTTTTGCACAAAAAAGTATTAAGCAATGGGCTTACAATAATATATAAACATTCAGAAAATAATTTAACATCATTTTCAATTGCTTTTGAAGCGGGAGCAAATGTAGAGAATGAGAACGAGATTGGGTTGGCTCATGTAGTTGAGCATATGTTATATAAGGGAACATTCAAAAGAAATGAGTATGAAATCAATAAATTATGCGATGAACTATTTGGATTTAACAATGCTATGACTAATTATCCTTATGTTGTATACTATGCAACATGTTTGTCGGAAGATTTTGAAATAGGTTTTGATTTATATGCCGATATAATTTTGAATCCATACTTCCCAAAAAAAGGATTCAAAGAAGAGATAGATGTGATTTGTGAAGAATTAAATGAGTGGAGAGATGACATAAACCAGTTTTGTGAAGATGAGTTATTTAAAAATGCTTTTAATAAAAGAAGACTAAAGGAATTGATTATTGGCAATGAAAAAAACATAAAATATATAAAATTGGAGCATGTGATAGATTTTTATAATAGATATTATACACCTGATAATTGTGTTATAAGTGTTGTTTCGTCGCTGAATTTTGAGAAAGTATGTGACATTATATATAAGCATTTTGGAAATTGGAATAGAAAGTCTAATAATATTGTTGAAACAATATATGAAAATAATACCCCAGGGGTATTTTGGAATAAGAAAGATATAAATGGTAGTAAAATTCAGTATTGCTTTCCAATACATAATTTGAGTACCAAAGAAGAAAAAGCATTGATGATTTTTAATGCTGTGTTTGGAACAGGAACAAGTTCTATACTTTATGATGAAATAAGAACTAAAAGAGGTTTGGCATATGATATTGCTAGTTCGATAAAATTTGAAAAGGGAATAAAAGTATTCAAAATTTCTATGGGAACTTCAAAAGTAAATGAAATGGAAGCAATAGAATTAATTAATTCTATTATTCGAGAAATTAAAAATAACAGTGAGTATTTTAATAAGTATTTTAATGAGAGTAGTATGAGTAATATAGTAAAGGGTATTGTATTAAGAAATGCTTTGTCACTGGAAAAATCTATTGTTGAATGTGTTAGATTGGCAGTATTTGAGATTATGTTTAGGGATAGAAGTGAAATTAACAGTAATTTTAGTAACTTAGTAGATATAGAAAATTATATGTCGCCACTTTATGAAAGAGTAAATGATTTAGATAAAATCACTTATAAGGATATTATTTTGGTTATGAATAAAGTATTAGTGAAACCTACTATACAAATAATTTCCTCTAATGATTAAAAGATTTTAAAATACCAAAGAGAAATTTTATAACTTCCCTTTGGTATAACACTATAGTGAATAATAATATTCTTTTAGGAGTAAAGCATCTTTTTCAAGAATAGGACTTTCACAAACTATGCAGCCTTCAACACTGAAATCCTTCAATGCTTTTAGACAGGCCTTATAATTAAAGTCACTTTCCATAAATGGAAGGTGTTTTCTTTCGCCTTTTATTGAATAGCTTATGCCAGACATATGTATGTGCATGTCCTTCAATGCATCATTACCCAAATTATCTTTTATAAATTGCAATATATGTGCAAAGTCTTCATAATTTTTCAAAGAACCATTATATCTTGCATGTATATGGGAAAAATCGACACATAATTTGCAAGTAGGAACTTCTTTGCATAATGATACAAGTTCTTCTAAATCACCGAATTGAGTACCTTTTCCCGTGGTTTCCAATCTGTAATTCACACCTATATCTGGAAGTTTTAATAAATTTTCTTTTATAGTATTATAAGTTTCTTCTTTAGAGTCCTTCAAATAAAATCCAGGGTGAAAAACAAGGCTCTTTCCTTCAACTTTTTTCAAGGCTTCAGCACCTTTTATTATCCTTTCTAAGGATTTTTCTTGTTTTTCAATTTCATCTGCATTTAAATTTATATAATATGAGCCATGAGCAGACAAATAAAAATCATTTTTAATTTTTGTTTCTAAAATGCCATCTTTATTGTTATTTGTGACATTAACTGAGCGTACAAATGGAAGTTCCATTGAATCCAGTCCTATGTTTTTTAAATATGATATTGCTGTTTTATAAGTTAATTTTTTATTATCTTCTCCCAATGGAAGACCAGATATTCCAAATAAAAGAGACATAATCACACCTCCTGTTTTGCTGTCATTAATAACGTAAATATAATTGACTTGTTATTTATATTGATATGCCTTATAATTTATTGTAACATTTTTAAACAATAATTTAAAATATTAAATGTAGGTGATTACATGAAAAGTAAATGGACATTAAGAACAACAAGAGTAAATACTAAAGAATTATCGCAAAAAACGGGCTTTAGTAGTGTTGTTACGAAAATACTTGTAAATAGAGGGATTAATTCACCAGAAGCCATAAAAAGATTTATGTATGGTGATATAAAAGATTTATATGATCCATTCTTGATGAAAGATATGGATAAAGGAACTGAAATAATTAAGAATGCTATAATTAGCAACAAAAAAATAGTTATTTATGGTGATTATGATGCAGATGGTGTAACAAGTACTAGTATTTTATTTAAGGCATTGAAAAGATGTGGTGCAAATGTAGACTATTATATACCTGATAGGCAATCAGAAGGTTATGGTATGTGTTCAGATAGAATAATGAAATTACATGAAGAAGGTTATGATGTTATATTAACATGTGATAATGGAATTTCAGCAATAGATGAGATTAAACTTGCTAAATCTTTGGGAATGACCGTGATAGTTACAGATCATCATGAATTAGTTTTCAAGGAAGATGATAAAGGAAATGAAATATTTGTTATGCCTGAAGCTGACGCAATTATTAATACAAAAAGAAAGGATTGTACATATCCATTTAAAATGTTATGTGGTGCAGGGATTGCATATAAATTTGCAATAGCGCTTTATTCTAAATTCAAAATTGATATATCGGAAACATATGAGTTTATTGAACTAGCGGGTATTGGGACAATATGTGATGTTGTTGATTTAATTGATGAGAACAGGATAATTGCCAAAAAATCATTAGAAATGCTTACTAAAACGAAGAATTTAGGATTGAGAACTTTAAAGAAGGTTATAGGAATTGAAGGAAAAGCAATAAAATCTTACAATGTTGGATTTCAAATAGGGCCATGTATAAATGCTACTGGAAGATTGGAAACAGCGGCTCTTTCTGTAGAATTGCTTTTATGCAATGATGAAAAAAAAGCATATGAATTAGCTAATACATTATTTGAACTCAATAAAAAAAGGCAACATTTAACGAATATGAATGTTGAACAAGTTGTTGAGAACATTGAAAATTCCGAAATGAAAAATCATAAAGTTATAGTGGTTTATAAAAGCGATATTCATGAGAGCATAGCGGGTATTGTTGCAGGTAAGATAAGAGAAAAATTTAATGTGCCATGCATAATTTTGACTGATGGCAAAGAAATGCCTAAGGGATCTGGCAGATCCATAGAAAAATACAATATTTTCAAGGAATTAGTTAAATGCAAGGAACTTTTAGAAAAATTCGGAGGCCATCCTATGGCAGCTGGATTGAGCATAAAAGAAGAAAATATAGATAAACTGAGGTATGCATTGAATAAAAATTGTAAATTGTCAGATGATGATATTATACCTAAAATAAGGATTGATGAAGTTTTACCACTAGAAAATATATCGTACAAGCTAATCAATGAATTGGAAATGCTGGAACCATTTGGTAAAGGGAATCCTAGTCCCATTTTAGCTAACAAAAATGTTATAGTGGATAATGCCTCTTTGATTGGAAAAGAAAAAAATGTTGTCAGATTTAAGTGTAGAATTCCCAATACAAACAGAATTATTGATGCAGTGTGTTTTAATGGAAAAGATAAATTTGAAGAAATATTTGGAGAAGCATATACTAAAGAGCAAAATAATAACAATACTACAATGTTGGATATTATATTTTCACCATATATTAATGAATACAATGGAATAAAATCGATACAATTAAAAGTGAGTGATTTTAGGCTATCAAAGTAAGGAGAGTACGCAACATTTGTTGCGTACTCTCCGCCTCAGATTAGGTGACTACAAATAAATTCTTGTAATCATATAACTATATGGTCATATAAAAATTTATATGCAGTCTATACCTAATACACTAGTATTTAGTTTTTAGCTTTTATTATATTATGCTTTTAAACGATGTTCTTAAGCAACACTTCTAAAATCTAGTTTATTATAGATTTCTTTCGTATTGTTCAACCATTTTTTTAACCATCTGTCCTCCAACAGAACCGCATTCTCTAGAAGTTAAATTACCATTGTAATCAGTAAAATTAACACCTAGTTCTCTAGCAGTTTCCATCTTAAATTGGTTCAATCCTTGTTTAGCTTCTGGTACTAAATTTTTTGCCATTATATTTCCCTCCTCTTAAAATTATATCAATCCCTAACTATTGTGCTTATTATAAATTTCTTTCGTATTGTTCAACCATTTTTTTAACCATCTGTCCCCCAACGGAACCGCATTCTTTTGCTGACAAGTTACCATTGTAGTCAGTAAAATTAACACCTAGTTCTCTAGCAGTTTCCATCTTAAATTGATTTAATCCCTGCTTAGCTTCTGGTACTAATTTCTTTGCCATGGTTTCAACCTCCTTTGTTGTTTTTGTAATCTTAGTTTGTGCATAAATTGAATTATTATATTAGTGAATTGGAGGTATACAAGCAATAATGTGTCCAAAATAGCAAAGTAAACTACCGTTGTCATATTTTGTCGAAAAGTAAACTTGTAGAATTGATAAATTGAATAGACAAATTAACAAAAATGAAAGTTAACTTCAATTCGTAATTTAGATTTTTATTATTATATTACAACGAAAAAATGCATCATGTAGAGATTTTTATAGTGAATATTAATACAAAATATATGTATATTAAATATAAATATTGCATATTACGAATTGAAGAAAGTTAATTAGCTAGAACATTGGTGATGATGTAGTATATAATAGTATTGATTAGGCATTTGAAAGAGAATAATAAGTCAAATATGTCTTATTATTAAATATTTATTTAAACAAGGCGGTGATAAAATTGAGTCATAAGAAGATAATAATGACTGGTGGCGGTTCAGCAGGACATGTGACACCGAATTTAGCATTAATACCCAAATTAAAAGAAAAAGGATATCAAATTGAATATATTGGAAGTGAAAATGGCATAGAAAGAAAAATAATTCAAGAAGAGAACATACCGTATTATTCAATATCAACAGGAAAACTACGAAGATATTTTGATTTAAAGAATTTTACAGATCCATTCAAGGTGGTTAAAGGTATATTGGAAGCAAAAAAAATAATAAAAAAAGTAAAGCCTTGTTTGGTTTTTTCTAAAGGAGGATTTGTTTCCGTACCTGTGGTAATAGGTGCATATTTGAATGGAGTACCTGTTGTAGCTCATGAATCAGACATTACTCCAGGTCTTGCAAATAAAATTTCAAGCAAATATTCAAAAAAGATATGTGTAACGTTTCCTGAAACGCTTGAACATATAAAAGATAATAAGGGTGTTTTAACAGGAACGCCTATTAGATATGAATTGCTGCAGGGAAGCAGACTTGAAGGAATAAGGTTATGCAATTTCAAAAGCGAAAAACCTATTATTATGGTGATTGGAGGAAGTTTAGGTTCTGCTATAATAAATGAAACCATACGGAATTCTTTAAAAGAATTATTAAAGAATTATAATATAATTCATATTTGTGGCAATGGGAATTTAGATAATAAATTGACTAATGTAGATGGATATAGGCAATTTGAGTATGTTAAATATGAACTTAAGCATTTTCTTGCTGCATCAGACTATGTCATATCAAGAGCTGGAGCGAATACTATTTTTGAACTTTTAGCATTAAAGAAACCTAATATTTTAATACCGCTTTCTGCTAAAGCAAGTAGAGGTGATCAGATTTTAAATGCTAATTCATTCAAGAAAAATGGATTTAGTATAGTTATTCAAGAAGATGACTTAAATACAGAAATTCTATTAGAAGAAATTAAGCACTTAGAAAAAAATAAAGAAATATTTGTTAGAACAATGAAAAACAGTTCATTAAAAAATGGAACTGATGCTATAATTAAAGTTATAGAAAGCTGTTTAAATGAGGCATAATTTAAATTATGTTTTTATTAGAATTGAAAAACTCTCACTTTCATATGGTTCACCTTTTAAAATGATTAAGAATTTCAGAATAAATTTTACTATGGCAGGTGAAAATATAGCTTTGGGTCAAAGAACTCCAAAAGAAGTAATGAATTCGTGGATGAATTCACCAGGACACAGGAGCAATATATTAAATCCTAACTATACTGAAATTGGTGTAGGTATTGCATACAGTAAAGATAGAGGAATATATTGGACACAAATGTTTATAAGACCGTAAAAGCTTAAAAAACCACAAAAATTTATAAAATCTTACGATAATTTTGTTAAAAAATAAATAAATACACTTTAAAATATTTTATTAATACTATATAATGTATTGTAATGAACGGCCTTTATATAAAAATAGAAATAACAAGTAGTTATATTGATTACACTAAAATACAAAAAATGGTATACATTTGAGTAATATTTCAAAATTTATGGTTAATGTGTACAAAGTACTGCTTTTCTACTTTACACTTATATCATTTGAGTGTATATTATAGTCGAAGAGTAAATTAATATACATTTTTATATTTTAAGTTAATATTTAAGAAAGAAGGGTTTGCAATGAACAGAAAAATGAAAACTATGGATGGTAACACTGCTGCTGCTCATGTTGCCTATGCTTTTACTGATGTTGCAGCAATATTCCCAATCACTCCTTCTTCTCCAATGGCAGAGAAAGTAGATGAATGGGGAGCACTAAAGAGAAAAAATATTTTTGGCCAAGAAGTTAAAGTAATGGAAATGCAATCTGAAGCAGGAGCTTCTGGTGCTGTTCATGGCTCACTGCAAGGTGGAGCATTAACTACTACTTTTACTGCATCTCAGGGATTATTATTAATGATTCCTAATATGTATAAGATTTCCGGTGAATTATTACCAGGAGTATTCCATGTTAGTGCAAGAGCATTAGCTGCACAAGCACTTTCAATATTTGGTGATCACCAAGACGTTATGGCTACTAGACAAACAGGATTTGCTTTATTGGCTTCTAATAGCGTTCAACAAGCTATGGATTTAGGAGCTGTTGCACACCTTTCGGCTATTAAAGGTAAGGTACCATTCCTTCATTTCTTTGATGGATTCAGAACTTCTCATGAAATCCAAAAGATAGAAATTTGGGATTATGATCAATTAGCTGAATTAGCTAAAGATGTTAAAGAAGATATTAAAGCTTTCAGAAAGAATGCATTAAATCCTGAGCATCCTGTAACTAGAGGTACTGCACAGAATCCTGATATTTACTTCCAAGCTAGAGAAGCTTGTAACAAATTCTATAATGCATTACCTGAAATAGTTGAAAAATACATGAATGAAGTTAATAAGATGATAGGTACTGATTACAAATTATTTAATTACTATGGTGCACCAGATGCTGAAAGAATCATAGTAGCAATGGGATCAGTATGTGAAACTATTGAAGAAACAATAGATTATATGAATTCTAAAGGAGAAAAAGTTGGTCTTATATCAGTACATTTATACAGACCATTCTCAATAAAGCATTTATTAAATGTTGTGCCAAAAACAGTTAAGAAGATAGCTGTTTTAGATAGAACTAAAGAACCAGGTTCAAATGGAGAACCTTTATACTTAGATATTAAGAATGCATTCTATAATTCTGAATTGAAACCAGTTATTGTTGGTGGTAGATATGGATTAGGTTCAAAAGATACAACTCCAGCTCAAATAGTAGCTGTATATGATAACCTAAATGCTGCTCAACCAAGAGATGGATTTACAGTTGGTATCAATGATGATGTAACTAATACTTCATTAGAAATAGGTGCACCAATTGATACAGCAACTGAAGGAACTACTGCTTGTAAGTTCTGGGGATTAGGTTCTGACGGTACTGTTGGAGCAAACAAGAGTGCAATAAAAATAATAGGTGACCATACTGATATGTATGCACAAGGTTACTTTGCATATGATTCTAAGAAATCAGGTGGTGTAACAATATCACACTTAAGATTCGGTAAAAAACCTATTAAATCTACTTACTTAATAAATAAAGCTAATTATGTTGCATGTCATAATCAATCTTATGTTGATAAATATGATGTTTTAGCTGGAATTAGAGATAATGGTACATTCTTATTGAATTGTCTTTGGGATAAGGATGAACTAGAAAAACACTTACCAGCTTCAATGAAGAGATATATTGCAGAACATAACATCAATTTCTACACAATTAATGCTGTTAAAATAGCACAAGAAATTGGTCTTGGTGGAAGAATCAACATGATAATGCAATCTGCATTCTTTAAACTTGCAAATATTATTCCTATAGAGGATGCTGTAAAATACTTAAAAGATGCTGTTGTAGCTTCTTATGGTAAAAAAGGTGAAAATGTTGTTAGAATGAACCATGAAGCTATAGATAAAGCAATAGAAGCTATTGTTAAAATAGATGTTCCAGCAAGTTGGAAAGATGCTAAAGATGAAGTTAAAGAAGAAAAAGAAAACAACAAACCAGATTTTATCAAAAATGTTGTTGAAGTAATGAACAAACAAGAAGGAGATAAACTTCCTGTAAGTGCATTCAATGGTATTGAAGATGGAACATTCCCAGCTGGTACTGCTGCATATGAAAAGAGAGGGATAGCTGTAAACGTACCAGAATGGAATGTAGATAATTGTATTCAATGTAACCAATGTGCATATGTCTGTCCACATGCAGTAATTAGACCTGCATTAATGACTGATGAAGAATTAAAGAATGCTCCAAATGCAATCAAAGCTAAAAAAGCTGCTGGTGGAAAAGCATTTGAAGGATTAAACTACACAATGACAATAAGCGTACTTGATTGTACAGGTTGCGGAAGCTGTGTTGAAGTATGTCCAGCTCCAAACAAAGCATTAACAATGAAATCTACTTCTTCACAGATAGAGCAACAAGAGGTATTTGATTATGTTGATAAATTACCTCAGAAGAAGAACCCAATGAACAAGACTACTGTTAAGGGAAGTCAGTTTGAAAAACCACTATTCGAATTCTCTGGTGCTTGTGCTGGTTGTGGAGAAACTCCATATGCTAAACTTGTAACTCAGTTATTTGGTGATAGAATGATGGTTGCTAATGCAACAGGATGTTCTTCTATTTGGGGAGCTAGTGCGCCTTCTACACCATATACTGTTAACCAAAAAGGTCAAGGACCTGCATGGGCTAATTCATTATTTGAAGATAATGCTGAATTTGGATTAGGTATGTTCCTTGCAGTATCTCAAATGAGAGATAGAATTGAACAATTAGCAGATGAAGCTCAAAACAGTAATTTAAGTGCTGAGTTAAAGAATGTTCTTAAAGAATGGAAAGAAAATAAAGAAGATGGCGAAGCTACAAAAGCTATAAAAGAGAGAATGTTACCACTACTTGAAGCTGAAAAAGAAAATGAGATTGCTGCAGAAATACTTGAAAAGGCAGACTTCATAGTTAAAAAATCTCAATGGATATTCGGTGGAGACGGCTGGGCTTATGACATAGGATATGGCGGACTTGATCATGTTCTTGCTTCTGGCGAAGACGTAAACGTATTGGTATTTGATACAGAAGTTTACTCAAATACAGGTGGACAGTCTTCAAAAGCTACTCCAACTGCTGCTATAGCAAAATTTGCAGCTGCTGGTAAGAGAACTAAGAAGAAAGATTTAGGAATGATGGCTATGAGCTATGGATATGTTTATGTTGCTCAAATAGCTATGGGTGCAGATAAGAACCAAACAATCAAAGCTATAACTGAAGCAGAAAAATACAATGGACCATCATTAATAATTGCATATGCTCCATGTATCAATCATGGAATCAAAAAAGGTATGGGTTGTAGCCAACAAGAAGAGAAAAATGCAGTTGAATGCGGCTACTGGAGTTTATACAGATACAATCCAGAACTTAAAGAAGAAGGAAAGAATCCATTCTCATTGGATTCTAAAGAACCAAAAGATTCATTCATTGATTTCTTAAAAGGTGAAGTTAGATACGCAGCTTTAGAAAAAGTTCAACCAGAATTAGCTAATAAGCTATTCGAAAAGACTGAAAAAGATGCTAAAGAAAGATATGAAAACTACAAAAAGCTTGCAGAGCAAAAATAGAATAAGAATGGAATAAAGTGAAATAAAGTGAAATAAAAAAGAAATACGAGTAGAACAAAAATAAAAAGATGAACCTATTTTATGGGTTCATCTTTTTATTTTTGTGTGCAATTAAATACTAATACATGAAATTTAAATAAGTATTGTATTATTTTTATCAGTTTATTTTATTAAATACGACAGATAATATATTTGAAGGGAGTGAATATATATGAAAATAAACAGAAGAATTAATAGAAGAATTAACGATATGACTAATATGGTAGGCAGAGGAATTAGAAGAACTGTCAGAAGAATAAAAAGGAAAATGTATTAAAAAATTTGCACCTCTTACCCCAGGGGTGCATTACATATAATGCAAATAAAACAAAATATGAGTGCTAATTTATACTGCTGGTATGAAAAGCTTCAAAAAAGACTTTTAAAATATGTAGATTTAGGGTATTATTATACCATAAGGTAAATTAGGAGGAGATTTTTTATGGAAGAAAATAAATCTAAGAGCAATGAATATAAAGAGAATGAGTGTGAAGTTGGACATAGTGAAGAGGAATTTGAAGCTTTAACAGTGGATTTAGAAGATGAAGAAGGTAATATAATACATTGTGAAATAATCGATGGATTTGAATTTAATGATGATGAATATGCAGTTGTTCAAAATCCACAGGATGAAACTCTATACTTATTCAAAGTAATTGGTGATGATGAAGTTGGTGAGCTTGTGCTTCCAGATGATGATGAATTTGAGAGAGCAAGAGAATATTATGAAAGTTTAATTGAAAGTGAAGAATAATTTATTAGCCGATGCGTATGCACGGCTTTTAAAATATACAAATACTTAAGAGGTGTTATGAGTGGAAAGATTAGCAATATTTGATGTGGATTTCACATTGACTAAACGAGAAACATTGATGGAATTTTATTTATTCATGATAAAGAAGAATCCTAAAAATATAATTCATCTTCCTAGGAGTTTAGCAGCAGTATTGCTTTATGCATTAAGGGTATTCGATGAAAAAAGAGTTAAACAAAATTTTCTGCGTTTCATAGATGGAATAGAAGAAAAACATATGAAATCATTAGTTAAAGAATTTTATAGTGAAAGACTTAGCAATATATTCTATGAAGATGCTATGAATATGATAAAAAAATTAAAAAAAGAGGGATATAAGATATTTCTTATTTCAGCTTCACCGGAGTTTTATCTCAATGAGCTATATAATATAAAAGAAGTTGATAAAGTCATAGGTACTAGATTTTATTGTGAAAATGGTATTCATATGCCTAAAATGTTAGGTGAGAATTGCAAAGGTCAAGAGAAAGTGAATAGACTTATGGAGGTTTTAGAAAAAGAAAATATTGAAGTCGATTTTAAAGAATCATATATGTTTTCTGATTCATTATCAGATTTGCCATTGTTTAATTTAGTGGGACATCCTTATTTGATTAATTATAAAAACAAGCATGATACTATAGAAATACTTAAATGGAAATAATTTTATAGAATGGAGTTGAAATCATGTCAGAGTGCATTTATGATTATTTTGTTATAAATCACAAAATAGAAAAAGCATATAAATTCAATAAAGATATTATAAAAGATGGAAAATCTTTATATGAAGTAATTAGAATAATAGATGGTGTTCCTCTATTCTTAAATGAGCATATAGACAGATTACATAATTCTGCAAAACAAAAAAACTTATTATTTGATATCGAAAAGAGTGAAATTGTTAATGATATTAAAAAATTAATAAAATACAATAAAATTTTTGAAGGAAATATTAAATTAATATTTAATAATAATAGTGAGAATGTATTTATTATGTATTTTATAAGTCATTATTATCCAACTGAAGAAGAATACAAAAGAGGAGTAAAAACAATTATATTTCACGGAGAGAGAAAAGATCCTAATATTAAAGTTATTAGCAATAAATTTAGAGAAAGTGTTAATAGCAAAATAAAAAAGGCAAATGCTTATGAGGCTATTCTTGTAGATAATAATGATAATATTACAGAAGGTAGTAGGTCTAATATATTCATGATAAAAGGCAATGCACTATATACTGCACCTAATGAAGAAGTATTACCGGGTATTACGAGGGGTAAAATTATAGAATGTGCAAAATTGTTAGGCATAGAAGTAATAGAAAAAAACATAAAAATTCAACAGATAAATACTTTGGATGCACTGTTTATTTCGGGAACATCTCCTAAAATACTCCCTATTAACAAGGTGGATGATATTAAATTTGATTCAAGTAGTAATTTTTTGATTAAGAAGCTTATGAAAAAATTTAATGATGCTATTTTATGCGACATTGATAATATAAAAAATCTATATAAGTTTGATAATAATAATATATTTTTGTAAATAAAATAGAAAAATGAACGATAAATTATCTATGAGTGTATATGTATGTTATGGGGTGGTAATGTGATAACGAAAATTTTTACTGGAAACTCTATTGATGAATGTCTAGAGAAAGCATCTAAGGAATTAGATATTAAAATTGAAAATATTAAGTATGAGATTTTAGAAGAAAAAAAAAGTATTTTTAGAAAAAAGGCAACTATTTCAGTTATTTTGGATGAAGTGTCTAATGAAGATGATGGGACAGTGCGTATTGTAGGAGGAAAAATTCTTGTTAAAAATCCTAAAAATGAAGGTAAACCTGCTATTATTAGGCCAAGCAAGGATATAAACTTAATAATTAATGGTGAAAAGGTAAACACAGCAGTTGAAGTTTATGACTATACTGTTATTGATATTGAGTTTGATCAAACTGTTTCTAAGAGAGTAATGAATATAAGTATTACACCTGATAAGATGAAGGCATATATTAATATAAAATATATTCCGGAAATTGTATACAAGCTACAAGATTGTGATGAAAGTAGAGAAGTAAATTTAATTGCTGAAATTAAAGAAAAGAAATTACCACCAAAGTATACAAAAGAAGAAATAATAAAAGAATTGAGAAATAACAATGTAGTTTACGGTATTAAGAAAGGAGCGTTGGAAAAGTGTTGTAGTGAAGAAAAAATAGAGCATATTCTGATAGCAGAGGGAATTCAAGTTATTGACGATATTGATGATGAGTTGGATATTAAATACAATACTAATGCTAATAAATTAGTTGAGGATAGCACAGGAAAAGTTGATTATAAATCGATAGGTCGCATTGTAAGTGTAAAGAAGGGAGATACACTTGCTTTTTTAAAGAGAGGTAAGCAAGGTAGAGATGGAGTCGATGTAACTGGTAAGGTTATAAAGCATAAGAAAGGCAAAGTAATCCATTTAAAGGCTGGAGAAGGTTGCGAAATAAAAGATGATGTAATGGTTATTGCACTTAGAGATGGTAAACCGAGTACAAAAGGAACGACTTTTTTTGTAAAACAAATACATGAGGTCAATGGGAATGTAGATTTGAAGACAGGAAATATAAAATTTAATGGAGATATTATAGTTTATGGTGCAGTAATGGAAGGTATGAAGGTTGAAGCAGGAAGAGACATAGAGATATATAAAAATGTTGCAGACTCTTATGTTGTAGCTAGGGGAGATGTTTATTTGAGAGCAAATGTTATTAATTCTGATGTTGCTGCAGGAGACGAAGATGTTTTCAGATTAAAATATATAAAGAATTTGAAAAAATTTAGAGAATTAATTGATGTACTCAAGGATACATGTGTTCAAGTTAAACAGCATAATTTGGTAGGTAAAAAATCAAAAGATGGAGAGATTGTAAAAATACTTATTGAGAATAAATTCAAAAATATAACTAAACTTTCCAATGAAATTCTTATTCAATCATTGCAATGTAAACAGGAAAATAATAAATTAGCATATATAGTAAAACAAAAATTAGTAGGTCTTGGTCCTTTAAGCATTGTTAGTTTTGATGAGCTTGATGAAATGGTAAAATTCATAGAAAAAGAAATAGCTGTTGTATCTACCAAACTTACTGTTCCAGTTAATGTGTATGTGTACTATTGTCAAGATAGCAATATTGATAGTTCGGGATCGATTTATTTTACTGGCAAGGGTGAATATGTTTCGAATATTATTGCACATGATGGTGTCTATTTTGAGAGTCCACAAAGTATCGCGAGAGGCGGTGTTATTAAAGCAGGAAATGAGATAAGATGTAAATGTGTTGGAAGCTCAGGTGGTGTTTCTACAAAGTTAGTAATAGAAAAATATGGAGATATATGGGCAGATATTGCTTATCAAAATACGAGATTTGCCATTGGATTACAAGAGTATATATTAGAAAAACCAGCCAGAGATATACATGCATATTTAGATAAAAATGGGGAACTTACAGTTGATAAGTTCAACCTATGATAAAGGGGGATTTGTATGAGCGATAATGCATTAAAAATTCTTATATTTAATATTAAGAATGAAAACTATGCTGCAAGCATCATGGAAATTGAAAGGATACTTGGATATCAAGAACCTACAAGGGTTCCTGATGTACCACAATTTGTTGAGGGCGTAATAAACTATGAAGGCAGTATTTTACCAGTTATTTCGATAGCTAAGAAATTTGGACTTTCAAATAGTGGCGTTGATGGTGAATCAAAGATAATAGTAGTAAAACAACATGAAAGTAAAATAGGTATTCTTGTAGATTCTGTTTCAGAAGTAATGGATATTGACATGTCTGTTATTGAGGAACCACCTGAAATAATTTCTGGAATATCAAAGAGATATCTTAAAGGGTTAGTAAAATGTGATGAAAAAATAATAATCCTCCTAAATTTGAGTGCTATACTTACTGAAGAAGAAAAAGAAAAGATTAATATTTGATGTGGAATGTATGGCAGCTAAAGAGATAAGAATAGGAATTGCTGATTTGAATGTTGGTAACTCCCCTGATGTCTTAATAACAGTAGGGTTAGGCTCTTGTGTAGGTATAGCATTATTTGATAAGAGGAAAAAAATAGGGGGACTAGCTCATATTATGCTTCCAGACAGCAAACAGTTTAGTAAAATAACTAATGAATATAAGTTTGCTGATTTAGCCATTCCAGTTTTATTAGATAAAATGATAAAATCTGGTGCTTCAAAATATAGTATTGAGGCAAAAATAGCAGGAGGAGCTTCAATGTTTAATTTTTCCGATAAGAGTATGATTATGGACATTGGAAGCCGCAATAGCACAGCAGTTAAAAAGGTTTTAAAGGAATTATCTATACCCTTAATTGGTGAAGATGTAGGGGGCAATAAAGGTAGGACTATGATTTTTGATACTGATAAGGGGACGGTATCTATTAAAACAGTTGGACAAGGCATTAAAGTAATTTAATGGAGTGATAGCATTGAATAAAATAAGAGTAATAGTTGTTGATGATTCGGCGTTGATGCGAAAATTGATATCTGATATGATAAATATGGAAAATGATATGGAGGCTGTTTGTATTGCTAAAAATGGAGAAGAATTGCTTCAAAAGATACCTGAGTGCAATCCAGATGTAATTACACTTGATGTTGAAATGCCTAAAATGAATGGTATAGAAGCATTAAAGGAAATAAAGAGGAGAAATATTAATATTCCGGTTATAATGCTCAGTTCGGTATCAAGAACTGCTGCAAAGCTTACAATGGATTGTCTTCATTGTGGAGCCTTCGATTTTATTGCTAAACCTTCAGGAAGTATTTCATTAGATATTGAAGACGTGAGGGATGAATTAATAAATAAAATAAGAACTGCTTTTTCACAGAATAATAGCGATAATACAATATCAAGAAAGAGATTGTTTACAAGGAAAAGAAGTATTAACAGAAATCATATTAATGTTTCAAAAAATAAGACAAGTGGATTTAGAAGGAGAAGAGTTGATATTAAAGCTGTTGCTATTGGAGCTTCTACTGGAGGACCAAAGGCACTTTATAAGGTGATTACTAATTTGCCAGGTGATTTAGATGTTCCTGTATTTGTAGTGCAACACATGCCTGTTGGTTTTACTAAAGCATTTGCAGATAGATTAAACTCCAAAAGTCAACTGAAAGTAGTTGAAGCAGAGGATAATATGAAAATAGAAAAGAATACTGTTTATATAGCCAAAGGTGGCTTGCATATGGAAGTGAAACGAGATGGGAAAATACATTTAAACGATGAACCAACTATGTGGGGAGTACGACCTGCAGTCGATAAATTGTTTAAGTCAGCATCAAATGTATATGGTTCCAATCTGTTGAGTGTACTACTAACTGGTATGGGCAGAGATGGTGCAGATGGTACTGTTGAAGTCAAAAAGAATAATGGAATTACATTTGCAGAAGATGAATCCACGTGCGTCATTTATGGTATGCCTAAGGCAGCGTATGAAACTGGTATGGTTGATTATGTTATTCCATTGGACGATATGGCAAAAAACATTACTAAAATTGTTTTAGGGGCTGATAAATAATGGATTTTGATAATTTTAAGAAGTGGGTTAGAAGGGAGTTTGGCATAGATCTCACGGCATATAAGGAGAACCAATTACATAGGCGTATATTAAGTCTGATGTCAAGGATTGGGATTGATAGTTTAGACGAATACATAGAACTGCTGAAAAAGGACAAGATGCAGCGTCAAAAGTTTTTGGATTTTATAACCATAAATGTAACGGAGTTCTTTAGGAATCCAGATATATTCAATGATTTTGAAAAGCTTTTAAAGAATAATTATTTAAATCAGAGTAAGAGTTTGAAGATATGGAGTGCTGCGTGTTCGATTGGTGCTGAGCCGTATTCGATATCTATGATTTTAGACGATTTATCACATGGTATGAATCATAAAATTCTTGCAACTGACATAGATAATACCATTCTTCAGAGAGCAAAGCAGGGTATATATACCTATAATGAAGTTAAAAATGTTAAGAAGACATACTTAAATAAATATTTCAATATAAAAGACGATAAATATGTCATTGATGATAAAATAAAAAGAAATGTTACTTTTAAGAAACACGATTTAATTTTAGATGAATATGAAAAAGGATTTGACATAATAATATGCAGGAATGTTGTTATTTATTTTAATCAAGATGTAAAAGAAAAAATATATAGAAAATTTTCTGATTCTCTTAAAAAAGGTGGATTGTTATTTGTTGGAGCGACAGAAAGCATATACAACTATAAAGAATATGGTTTTGAAAAGGCTTCAACATTCATGTATAAGAAATTGTAAGGAGGGATGGACGTGGATACATCTCAATATTTATCGATGTTTTTGGAAGAATCTATGGATAACTTACAGACGCTAAATGATTCTCTTCTCCAATTGGAACAAGAACCTAATGATATTGATAAACTAAACGAAATATTTAGAGTGGCACATACTATAAAGGGAATGGCTGCTACTATGGGATTTAATGAAATGGCAGAATTGACACATAAAATGGAAGATGTTTTATCTGAATTTAGAGAAGGCAAATTGCAAGTTACTCAAAAAGTCGTTACTGTATTATTTAAATGTCTTGATACGTTAGAGTTGATGGTTAATAATATTTCGGAAGGAATTGATGAAGCAGTTCCTGTTGAGGATATTATTAGTGAGTTACATTCCATTGCTGAAGAAGATGAATTGACAGTAGAAAATGCATCTGATGATGTTCAGGATAGCAAGTCAGATATGTCAGACCATAAAAATGAGGACATAGAAAAGTTTAAACAAAGAATGGATTTAGATGAGTATGATTTGAGTGTAATAAAACAAGCCGCGGATAAAAATATAAATTCATTTGAAATAAAAATTGTTTTGAGTGAAAATACTCTTTTAAAATCGGCAAGAGTGTTCTTGATTTTTAAGAGTTTGGAAGAGTATGGAGAAATAATCAAATCTGTTCCATGTGCTGAAGATTTAGAAAATGAAAATTTTGATAGAGATATAAATCTTGTATACTTGTCAAATGCTTCATATGAGGAAGTAAATAATATTTTGAATAATATCTCTGAAATTGATGAAATTGTCGTGGATAAGATAGATATTGGAAGCAAAAATGTTATAACAGAAGTTAATGAAACACAACAATCCAACAATAGTAGCAGTGTGCCTAAAGCTACACAAAAAGATAGACCGCAAAAATCGGGTAATAAAAGTGCTAAAAAAACCAAGGAAATACAAAAAAACAGAAAGAAAGTTCACCAATCTGTAAGGGTAGATTTGGAAAGATTGGATAAGTTTTTGACTATGGTATCAGAGCTTGTAATTCATAGAACAAGACTTGAACAGATTACTGATAATCTTAGAATAACTGAGCTAAATGAAACATTGGAACAAGTTGCAAGAACAACACTAGATCTTCAAGATTTGGTTATGAAGATAAGAATGCTTCCTCTCGAAGTTGTGTTTAACAGATTTCCGAGGATGATAAGAGATCTATCAGTTGAACTAGATAAAGATATGGAACTGATTATTGAAGGACAGGAAACTGAACTTGACAGAACAGTAATAGATGAGATTGGAGAACCTCTAATACATTTGTTAAGAAATGCTGCTGACCATGGTATAGAATCTAGAGAAGAGAGAATTGCTAAGGGAAAAGATCCAGTTGGAAAAATAAGATTGATAGCTTATCCAGAAGGAACAAAGGCCGTTATTAAAGTTGAAGATGATGGCGGCGGTATAAATATAGAAAAGGTTAAAAGCAAGGCAGAGGAAAAAGGAATAAATACAGAAGGCATGACAGATAATGATATAAGAAATCTGATTTTTGATCAAGGATTTAGTACAAATACAGAAGTTACCGACATATCTGGCAGAGGAGTTGGAATGGATGTAGTTAAGACAAAAATTGCTGCATTAGGTGGAACTGTTGATGTGGTCAGTGAGGAAGGAAAAGGTACAAGCTTTATAATCAAATTACCTTTGACATTACAGATAATTCAAGCATTGCTTGTAAAGATAGGTAAAGAAACTATGGCAATTTCTTTAGGATATATTGATAGAGTCATAGATTATAAAGAAGATATAATTAAGAAAACTAATAATAGAGAGATTATAATTTACAATGAAAATGTAATACCTCTCATTAGGGTGAATGAAAAACTACAAATTGAACCTGATGAGAATAGCAGAAATTATATAGTTATTGTAAGAATTGGAGAGAAGACAGTAGGGCTTCTTGTAGATTCACTTTTAGGTCAACAAGAAATTGTTATTAAACCACTTGGAAAAACTCTTAAAGGGTTGAAAGAATATATTGGGGCCACTATATTAGGTGATGGGCTTGTTACTTTAATACTTGATGTAGCAGCCTTAATATAAGGGGGAATTATATGGAGTTTACTAAACTTGATTCGTTGCAGTTAGATGCACTAAAAGAGGTTGGAAATATTGGAGCAGGAAACGCAGCAACTGCACTCTCACAACTCCTTAATACTAAAATAGATATGAGCGTACCAAACATAAATATTGTACGATTTGAAGATATATTTGATAAAATAGGTGACGAAGAGGTTGTTGTTGGTGTTATTGTAAGAGTGCTTGGTGATACACCAGGAAATATTTTGTTTGTATTGGATAGACAAACTGCTTTTATGATGGTAGAATCTTTAACTGGGAGGAAAGAAGAGGAATTAACTGAATTAGGGATTTCGGTATTAAGTGAGATAGGTAATATTATTTCTGCTTCATATATGAATGCGATTGCACGTATGACAAATTTGGTTATTATGCCTTCTGTCCCAGCAGTTACATATGATATGCTAGGAGCAATACTTTCAACTACATTTATTGAATCTGCACAATTAGATGATAATGTTCTTGATGTGGAAACATCATTTTTCCAAGATGATTCTGAAATAAGTGGACATTTTTATTATATACCTATGCCGGGTTCGCTTGAAAAGATATTAAATGCTATAGGAATAAATTAATGGAGGGAATAGAGAATGGCTACAAAAGTATTAATTGTTGATGATGCTGCTTTTATGAGAATGATGATTAAGGATATACTAGAAAAAAATGGATATGAAGTGGTTGGAGAGGCAAGTAATGGTGTTAAAGCTGTTGAGATATATAAAGCAGAAAAACCTGATATTGTTACAATGGATATAACTATGCCGGACATGGATGGCATAGAAGCAGTAAAGGCTATTAAGCTTTTTGATCCTAATGCTAAGATTATTATGTGTAGTGCTATGGGTCAACAAACAATGGTAATGGATGCTATAAGAGCAGGTGCGAAAGATTTTATAGTCAAACCATTTCAAGCAGATAGGGTACTTGAAGCTATTAAAAAAGTGGTTGGCTAGGGAGGTGTGTTATGCAAGTAGTTGTTTTTACACTTAATAATGAGCAATTCGCAGTAGAAACTGAAAAAGTTCAAACTATAAATGATATTATGAAAATTACAAAAGTGCCTAAAGCACCAAAATATATTAAGGGTTTGATAAATTTAAGGGGAAATGTAATTTCCCTTTTGGATATAAATTTGCTACTTGATATAGATAAGAGTAGTACAGAACAACAAAATATAATAATATTAAAGATTCAAGATGAGTTAGTTGGAATTGTTGTAGATCAAGTTGATGAAGTGCTTGATGTAGATAAAGATAAAGTTGAAAATCTTGAAGAATCTAGAAGAAAGATATACATTAAGGGGATTATTAATTTTCTCGATAGGATTGTAACACTTATTGATATAGATAAACTTATATTAAGTTAAAAATAATAAATATATGAAAGAGGTAATTTTATGGCAGAAGTTTTATCGCAAAGTGAAATAGATGCCCTTTTATCTGCCTTATCTTCAGGAGAGCTTGAACCAGAACAGTTAGAATCCGAAGAAGAAAAACATAAGGTAAAGTTATATGATTTTAGAAGTCCACAAAAATTTACTAAGGAGCATTTAAGGACTCTCGAACTTATTCATGATAATTATGCAAGGATTATTTCTACTTATTTAACTGCTCAAGTAAGAACTTCTGTTAAGATAAAAATAGAAACTATTCAGCAGATTACTTATGAGGAATTTATTCATTCAATACCAAATCCGACTATATTGACTATATTTAGAATGCCACCTTTAAGTGGTTCCATACTATTTGAAACAAATCCTGAATTTGTTTATCAGGTAGTAGATATTTTGTTAGGAGGTAATGGAGAAAGAAGGACAAAGTCGAGGGAATTTAGTGATATTGACAAGAATATTATCAGAAAAATTAATGAGGGAATGATTTCAAATTTGAATCTTGCATGGGAAGATGTGTTAGAAGTTGTACCTGAAATCGAAGGATTGGAAACAAATCCAGCTTTAAATCAGACTTTAGCTCCCAATGAAGCAGTTGCATTAATTACTTTTTCTGTTGAAATGGGAGAGAATAATACTTTTTTAAATATATGTATTCCGTATTTGAGCATAGAAAAAGTGTTGGATAAATTGGTTGTTCAGTATTGGTTTAGGGGAAATAATCAAGAATTACTTGAAAATTCTAAAGAATTGGTTAGAAAAAGACTAAATATTGTGGAAGTATCCATCGCGAGTGTTCTAGGAAATGCACATATTTCGGTTGAGGAATTCCTTAAGTTAACTGCTGGAGATGTTATTACTTTAGATAATAAGATAAATGATCCAATTAAGATTTATATTGAGAATAAACCTTATTTTTATGCTAAACCAGGTGTAATTGGTAAATATAGAGGAGTTCAGATACTTGATATTATAGATAAGGATGTGGATGATTATGAGTAATGGATTTCTTTCACAAGAAGAAATAGATTCTCTTTTAAATGGCGGTGCTGATAACACTGGTTCAGATGTAACAGAAACTACTAATGTTGATGAAGAAGTATTGACTGACATAGAAAAAGATTTGCTAGGAGAAGTAGGTAATATATCTATGGGTTCTGCTTCTACGGCACTTTCTACTATTATTGGTCAACAAGTAAATATTACCACACCAGTTGTATCAGTAGTAACATTGAAGAAATTAAAAGAAAGTTTTGAAGTTCCAAATATTGCATTGGATGTTAAATATACAAGTGGTATAACGGGTAAAAATCTATTAGTGTTAAAAGTTACAGATGCTGCAGTCATAGCTAATTTAATGATGGGTGGAAATGGAAGAATAGAAAATTTTACTGAATTATCAGAAATAGAAATCAGTGCTGTTTCTGAAGCAATGAATCAGATGGTTGGTTCGGCAGCAACCTCAATGGCTACAATGTTTGCAAGAGAAGTAAATATTTCACCACCGAGTTCAAAGATATGGGATGAAAAAACAAATGATTTAGCTGATGAAATTGAAGAAGATGAACCTGTTGTTTTAGTTTCTTTTAGACTTATAATAGGTGATTTGGTTGATAGCACTATGATGCAAATATTGCCTATTGATATGGCTAAGAAAATAGTTAGTATAATGATGGGAAATGATAAGGGTGATGATAGTGAAGCTGACAATAATATGAATTCAGATGTTCAGGCTTCTGAAAGTCAGCAGCATTATCAAACAAATACTGAAATACAACAGGAGGTTGCTGCTAGTGCTGAAAGGTCACATGTTCAAGAAAAACCAATAGAAGTACAACCACCTGTTAATGTAAAACAAGCGTCGTTTCAAACACTTACTTCAACAGGACCTATTGAAGTATCAAGCAATATAAATTTGATTTTAGATGTTCCACTTGAGATATCCGTTGTTCTTGGAAGATGTAAGAAGAATATAAAAGAGATACTCGATTTGGGAACAGGTTCATTAATAGAGCTTGATAAATTGGCAGAAGAACCGGTCGAAATTCTTGTAAATGGAAAGAAGATTGCTTATGGTGAAGTAGTTGTTGTAGATGAAAACTTTGGTGTAAGAATCACAAGCATTGTTAGCAATGAGGAAAGAGTAAAGAGCTTAGGGAAATAGAGAATTTAATAAGAAATTATTTGGGTACCCTGAAGAAGGGACCCTTTTTTAGTGAATAGAGAATAGAGAATAGTGAATAGTAAAGGTTGAAATTGCGGGGCAATTTCTTTGAGTGAATTTGTTTTGCTAAAGCAAAACATTGGGACTTCAGGTGGAGATTCTACTCCACCTGAAGCAAAAAGCTTCAATCTCTCACTTATAGAAGTGAGAGTCTTATTAAAAAAACGTGTAAACTTTGTTTGTATATATACGATAATAAGAATGAGATTAGTAGTTTGGAAATTTCAAGTACATTAGAGGTGAAGAGAGTGAATATTGATAGAATTTCGGCTAATAAGGTTATGAGCATTTACGGTAAGAGTAAAAGAGTTAATGTTAAAAAGGTGGACGAACAGAAAAGAGATACTTTAGAAATATCTTCACTTGGTAGAGCTATGAGTGATTATGTATTAAACATGAAGAGTATACACTCTGATGAAAATGTTAAAAAGATAAGAACAGAAGTGAAAAATGGGACGTACAATAGAAATTCAAAATTAGTAGCAAAAAAGATGTTTGATATAATGCAAGGCAATGAAATATAGGTGCGGTGATTGATTATGATTGAAGAATTAAAAGAGATACTTGTTTCGGAAATTGAAGCTTTCAAAAGTCTGCTAAGCGAATTAGAAAGTCAGTATAATTGTATAATAAAAAAAGATGTATTTGGGATGGAGAGTTGTGTTGATAAAATAAAAAATGCTAATAAAAATATTGCTATTTTAGAAATGGAAAGAAGAAAACTGTGCGGAGATAAAGAAATGGGTAAAATTATTGAATGCAGTGATGATAAAGAATTAGAGAACAACTATAGAGAAACCAGAAAAATACTTTATCAGATAAAACTCCAAAATGAAACAAATGAGATTTTATTGAAACAGGGATTGAGTTATACAAATCAGATGTTAAATATTTTGAATCCCTCTCCTAAGGTGCCAAATACCTATAATTCATATGGAAAATCTAGGAGGTAATTAGATGTCAAGTTTATTTTCGATTTTTAATATTTCTACGAGAGGACTGTCTACGCAACAAAAGGCAATAGGGGTAACATCTCATAATATAGCAAATGCAAATACGGAAGGTTATTCTAGACAGAGAGCTGTTATAGAAACGACAAGACCGTTTGATATGCCAAGTATGAATAGCTATATAGGACCGGGTCAAGAAGGAACTGGGGCAACTGTTAAGATAATCAACAGAATAAGGGATGAATTTTTAGATTATCAGGTTAGAAATGAGAACAGTACATTAGGTAAGTACGAAGCAAGAAATAAATTTTTGAGTGAAATAGAAAATATCTTTAATGAACCTTCGGATTCAGGACTTTCGACGTTGGTAGGTAAATTCTTTGATGCATGGCAACAATTATCTAAACAGCCTCAAACGTCAAATGCACGAACAGTTGTAGCAAATCAGTCAGCAGCATTAGCAGATGAGTTAAATCATACATACAATCAATTCAAAAAACTAAAAGGAAATACTCAAATGCAAATAAAGCAGACTGTTTTTGAAACAAATAATATATTGAATCAGTTAGATCAGTTAAATCAACAAATAATTGGTGTTAAAGTTGCAGGTCAAGAGCCTAACGATTTGATGGATAGAAGAGATTTGCTATTAGATAAATTGAGTAAGGTTATGAATATTAATATTTCTAAAAGAGAATTTTATTCAGTTGATGTGAATCCAGAGGAAGTTGATGGTGTTCCTAGCAGTGGAGAAAAATTGCTTATAAGAAAAGAACCTAACTATGCTATTAGCAGATTTTCATATATTAGTGCGATAAGTACTACCAATGATTATAAAACAATTACTATTGAATATCTTAAAAATGGTAATTCAGATGATCCAGGAAATAAAATTACATTAGATATTAGTTCTATATCAAATGAAGATGAAAGAAAAGAAATATTCAAACAAATCGATGAAACAAGAGTGCTGTGGAGCAGAGAAGACGGTACAGCATATACTGATGGTTTAGAAGTAGAGATTTCTAGTAAAGAACAACTGAAGGAAAAATTAGGATTGTTTGTTCCTGCTAGAGGGGAATTTAAAGGTTATATGTCTGTTCAAAATGATGTAGACAAATATGTTAGTCAGCTAAATAAACTAGCAAAGGCTATTGCATTCGCAGTTAATGCTGTTCACAGTGGAATAGTTGATGCTAAAAATCCAGGTGGACATACTAATCCTGTTCAACCACCTGATACAGATTATATGCCTTTCTTTGTGAATAAAGATATAGCTAAATATGATGTTAATAGTGGCAGCATTTCCAATTTGGGAAGTGTGTTATCAGGAGAGTCTGAAATTACAGCAGGGAATATTTCGGTTAATGAAGAAATACTAAAAGATGTTATGAAAATCAAAACAAGGACTAATGATGATAAATTCGCGTATGAAGCTGATAACAATATAGATGGTGAAACAGATGGAAACAGAGCACTTGCAATAGCTCAGTTAAGAGATAAGCTTTATGGAATACAAAATGTTACTGATACAATGGATAGAAAAACTTTCATTGAAAACCTAACGGGTAATGTTAGACCAGCTTCTTTAGTGGATGATGGAACGGGAGTAAAAACGATAAAGAGCAACATAAATGGAATGAAGATTGACAGTTATTTTAAGGACATTATAGATGAATTAGGAGTACAAGAACAGGAAGCAAAGAGAATTGTTAAGAATCAAAATGATTTGTTAGCAGGCTTTCAAGAATCAAAAGAATCTATTTCTGGTGTGTCATTAGATGAAGAAATGGCAAATATGATTCAATATCAACATGCATATCAAGCAAATGCAAAAATCGTTTCAGTGGTGGATCAACTTTTAGATGTGGTCATTAATGGACTGGTGAGATAAGAACTATTAAGGTTGACAACTTAAACACCTGAATTTGTAAAAAATAAGATTGCTAGATTATTAGAGTGCTAGGCGGCTAGAGAAGATGCATTACTTGATAGTTATTTTCTTTTTAATAGACAATATTTAATGATTGTTTACTAGTTAATTCATTAGCTTTATTGGTGATTTCTCTTATTATTTTTTATTATTGTACTTAAGATTCGTATGATTTCTGATATATCTTTGATTAGTGAATTGCCGACTTCTTGTTCTATATAGTTAGAATAAATTAATAGTTTCAACCAATAATGTGCTTCACTAGCTTCTTTTAAAGAAATGTATAATTTTGAGACATAGTCTTTATTACTCTGAGCATTGAAACTTTCGCTTAAGTTTGCACCTATACTTGTTCCACTACGTAGAAGTTGTTTAGACATAATGAATTCTTTCTTTTGATAAACTAGTATTCTATATATATCAATTATTTCTAGAGAAAATTTAAAACATTTTTTATATATAATGCTATTGTTTTCTGTTATCATGAATATACCTCCGTATATCTAAATTATTAACAAAACAACTTATAATTAATCAGCTAAATAAAAATTTTTATATAGTAACAAATTTTTATTTGGTTTTGCTACAAGCAAAACATCCTTTACTAGCATTCTAGTACACTGGAATACTAGCACTCTACATTGCGTTTATTTGGTTTTACTTGGGTTTTGAATGATAACTTGATGAGAGGTGAGATTAGTGCGCGTAACAAACAAGATGCTTTCAAACAGTTTTTTAAGGGATATGACTGCAAATATGGCTAATTTGCAGACTTTGCAGCAACAGATGACGTCTGGTAAGGAAATAAGAAAGCCTTCAGATGATCCATTCAAAGTAGCAAGAGCTATGCAGTTGCATACTGATATAAATACTAATAAACAATATAATGAAAACATAAACGATACGATAAATTGGCTTGACACAACAGATACGGCATTAGATCAAGCTGGTAATGTACTTAAAAGAGTGCACGAGCTTTTAATATCAGCTGGAAATGGTGGATATAGTGATAGTGAGAGACAAGCTATAAAAGATGAAATTAATGAGAAAGTAGGAGAACTTTCTCAGATATTGAATACAAATTTTGATGGTAAATATATTTTTGGAGGTAGTAGAGGTACTACTAAGCCACTTGATGCAGTACATGATGGCAATAATGTTAAATTGGTATACTTTAAAAAAGGTGGAGGAGAGCTAAATTCCACTGATCCAGAGTACAACATGATATCTCAAAAATTAAATGTTGAGATATCTCAAGGTGTTACAATGAAGTACAATGTAACTGCTTCGGAAATATTAGAATTTAAAGATAAAAACGGTAATTCAAAAGATTTAAGAACTATATTAAAAAACATTGTGGATCATTTAGATAGTAATCCTGGACCTTCAGGAAGTAGCAATCCAGTAGATGATTTAACAGATGGCGATTTAGAAGATATAAAATCTGCAATTAGTAATCTATTGAAGGTACGTTCAGAAGTTGGAGCTATGCAGAACAGAATGGATAGTGCAAAAGAAAAGAATGAAGAAGAAAACTTTAATATGACAGAAATACTGTCAAAAACAGAAGATATAGATATTACTAAAAAAACAATGGAATATGCAACAATGCAAACAGTATACATGGCTTCACTGCAAACAAGTGCTAGAGTACTACAACCATCGCTTATAGACTACTTAAGGTAAAATAAGTTCAGAGAATAATGAATAGTGAATAGGGAATAGTAAAGGTTGAAATTGCGTAGCAATTTCTTCAAATAATAAGAGTGCTAGTTTTCTAGTCGGCTAGTTGCTAGTTGATGATGAAATCGTTACACGATTTCCTTAATAAAGAGTGCCAGTTGACCAGTTTGCTAGTATCTAGCTACTAGATAAGTGATAAGTATATAGTAATCAAGTTACAAATTTGCACTAGCAGTCTAGCAGACTGGCAAACTTGCTTCATTTCTAGCACCTAAAACAGATACTGGTATACAAATGGTAAATCTGTGCTGGAGATTAGAGATTAAACTAAAGTTGCCAATTGCCAAAGCAGATTGTGACTTTGATGAATATTAATACCTAAAACTATATTCTTAACTAGATGTTATCTTTCAAGTCACAAATTTGTATTCAGAACTGATGACTGGTGACTGGAGATTAGAGACTAAATTGTAGTTCCTAGTACCTACATTACGGAAGTGTTTGGAGATGATATAAGAATGAAATTTGAAACAAAATACCATGGTACCATACAATTTAATGAAGATGAAATAATTTATTTCAAAAATGGACTTCCTGGTTTTGAAGAATTAAAAAAATTTATTATATTGCCAGTTGAAGATAACGAGTTTTTTAATATACTTCATTCCACAGAAAATAATGAAGTAGGTTTTATTGTAGTTTCTCCTTTTAATGTAGTAAAGGATTATGAGTTCGATTTAAATGAAGACAAGCTAAAACAATTGAAGATTAGAGATTACAGTCAAGTAAGTGTATATAATACAGTAACATTGAATTCGAATATAAAAAAGATAACTGTAAATTTAAGAGCTCCTATCATAATAAATATTGAAGAAAAACTTGGAGAGCAGGTTATACTAAATGATAGCAGATATTTGATTAAGCATCCTTTGATTAAGGAGGAATAAAGATGCTCGTAATAAAGAGAAAAAAGGGAGAAGCTATTAAGATAGGAGATAATGTAGAAATAACTATCGTTAAGATTGAGGAAGGTGCCGTTAAGATAGCAATAGATGCTCCAAAAGAAGTATCTATACTGAGGAAAGAATTGATTAAAGAAGTAACAGATGAAAACAAAAGCGCAGTTAAATATGATATTGCTATGCTTAAAAGTTTCAGAGAAAAACTAAAGAACGATTAAGGGGGGGGATTTTCAGAATATTCTATGGGGGATTATGTATTATGGATATAAATAAAATAAGTTGTGTTAGTGGAAATATTAATAGTAATCAATATGTGGATGATAAAGCTATTGCTACAAATGCTAACATAGTTAACAATAGTGATGGATTAAATGGTGTAGATGATGATACAAAAAAATACTCTGAAAAAGATGTGAAATATGCAGCAGACATATTGGATAAGATTTTAGAGAAAAATAAATCGCATATAGAAATAGAAAGACATAAGGTTTTTAATGATTTGATAATTAAAATAGTTGATGATAAAACAAAACAGGTTATAAAGGAGATACCCCCTGAAAAGATCCTAGACATGGTGGCTCAGATGTGTAAAATGGTTGGAGTCATATTAGATGAAAAAGCGTGAGTAGGTTCAGTGAATAGTGAATAAGGAATAGAGAATAGTAAAGGTTGAAATTGCGTAGCAATTTCTTGAATTGAGATTGCTAGTTTTTCAGTGGACTAGTGTGCTAGTTAATGATGAAATCGTTGCACGATTTTTTAAAAGAGTTTGCCTGTTTTCTAGTATGCTAGTTGATGTCTAAATTACTCTGCAATTTCCAAAAATAGGGAAACAGTTGCTAGTTTATAAAATTTGGTATTCGAAATTCAAATTTGTACTAGCAGTCTAGCCAAATAGTAATCTAGCATTCTTGCTTTAATCCCTGGTATATTGTTTTACCGTCTAGTTTCTAGTACCTAATTTTTAAGCAGATATCAAATTTGCACTAGCCCTCTAGCAACATGGCAGACTAGCAAACTTGCTTTGTTTCCTAGCACCTAGCACCTGTAAACAGATACTGGTTCTCAAGTCACAAATTTCTGATGGGGATTAGAGACTGGTGATTGGAGATTCTAGCACCTAGTACCTAAAAAAGGGGGAGCGTATTCTATGGAGTACAGACTTAACAAAGTAGATATTGAAATAAGGGATAGAGTGAAAAAAACTACAAAGTCGGGTATTGTCCATAGCAAGAAGGAAATCGAAGTTGATTCGGAACAAAATAGGAAGAAGAAAGACAAAAACAGTAGTAATAGAAATAACTACACTGAGGAATTCTTTTCTGGCAAAGCTTCTAAAATCACAGTAGAAGCAATAAAGGAAATTGAATACAAAAACATAGAAATTGATGCATTTAAAGAATCTATAAATGATAACGATATTAAAGAAGGAATACTTTTAGATATTAGAAAGTAGGTGAAATTCATGACAACAGGATATGGTAATGCTTACAATGTTTACAAGAATAACAGCGTTAATTATGCCTCTAAAGAACAACTTCTTCTTATGCTTGTTGATGGTGCAGTTAAATTTTCAAAAATTGCTAGACAAGCTATTGTGGATAAGGATATACCAAAAGCACATAATAACATAACAAGAACGCAGGATATATTTTATGAGCTTATGGCAAGTTTGAATGTAGAAGCAGCAGGTGAATGGGGACAGCAGTTGATGAGCATATATGACTTTATAGTAAGAAGACTTACAGATGCAAATATTAAGAAGGATTTAAAAGTAATTGATGAAGTTATTCCACTTATTGAAGAAATAAGGGATATGTGGTATGAGGCAGAAAAACTATCTAAAAATAAAGAACAACTTAAGTAGAGAATAGTGAATAGAGAATAAGGAATAGTAAAGGTTGAAATTAGACTGCCAGTTATCAGTTTGCTAGTAAGCTAGTTAACGACGAAATCGTTACACGATTTCTTATGCAATATAAAAAACAGTTGCTAGTTATAAGTGGATAGTAATCAAGTTGCAAATTTGCACTAGCCCTCTAGTAGCCTGGTCGACTAACAAACTTGCTTTAATTCCTAGTCCCTATCTTTAGTGGGTGTGGTTTTTTAGTAAAAATATAAATTAAAATAGCAATTGGGGGTGAATAAAAATGAGTGATATAAGTGGAGTAAGTAGCAGTAATATGCTTAGAATAACTGGACTTGCAACTGGTTTAGATACTGATGATATGGTAAAAAAAATGGTTATGCCATATAAAGTTAAGGTAAATGCTATAAAACAGGACAAACAAATTATAGAATGGAAGCAGGAAGCATATAGGGATATAATAAACGATTTAAAATCGTTTAATGATAAGTATTTTGATGTTCTTAGTGATAACTATATTTTATCTCCAAACAAATTTGCAGGCTTTGATGTAACAACTAGCAATTCATCTATTGCAAATGCGACAGCATTAGCTGGAGCAAAAGAAGGAGATTACACAGTTGATGTAGCACAACTTGCTAAAAAAGCTCAAGTCGATGGTGTTAGTTTAAGAATAAATGGAAATGAAAGTTTAGGGTTTACAGATACTAACTGGAAAAATAATGTTATTGAATTCGATATCGGTGGTACAACTAGTCAAATAAACCTTAAAAATACCGATATGACAGTTGAACAAAGAGTGAACGATATAAATGATAAAATTGCTCAAAACAGTAGTTTGAATGGTAAAGTATATGCTGTTGTTTCTAATGGAAAAATAAAGTTTAATACAGTAACAACCAATACAGTAAAAATAACATCAAATTCGACGGTTGCTTCAGATTTGGATAATTTAAAAAATAAAGTATTAAATCCTACAGCTGCTACAAAGCTTTCAGATTTGAATACTTCTATATCAGGCACAGTGAGTATGCAAATATCATATGGTGGAACGACAAAGACAATAACTATTGATGATGCTGAGAATAAAACCATTAATGATGTTATTCAGCAGATTAATTCAGATACAGATGGAAATGTTATTGCTAGTTTTAGTGAATTAACAGGAAAGTTTACACTTGAAACAAGTAATTATGGTAGTGCAGCATCAGTTAAAATAGATAACATTGATGCCTCTTTAAGTTCAGCAATAGGTTTATCTTCTATGGCTAGTGCAAATTATGGGCAAGATGCTGTTGTAAAGATAACACCACCGGGAGCAACAAGTGCAACAGAAGTAACAAGAGCAAATAATAATTTTATTATAGATAATGTTAAGTATGATATAAAAGATATTGGAACAACATCTATTACGGTTTCTTCGAATGTAGATGATGTTTATGACAAAGTAAAAGGTTTTATAGATAAGTATAATAAAATTATTGGTAAAATATCCAAGAAGTTAGAAGAAAAGAAAAGTTATAGCTATAAACCACTAACAGATGAACAAAAGAAAGACATGTCAAAGGATGATATAAAGAAGTGGGAAGATAAAGCTAAGGAAGGTATACTTAAAAATGATAATGTTCTTGAAAATATGCTTACATCTTTAAGAAGAGCATTTTTTGATTCTGTTGAAGGTGCAGGAATAAATTTTTCTAAGAAGGAGATTGGGCTTGATACATCATCTGATGTAATTGAAAGAGGCAAAATTATAATTTCTGATGAAACAAAATTTAAAGAGGTATTGAAAAATAAAGGGCAACAGATATTAAATTTATTTGTAAAAAAATCAGATTCACAACCAACATATTCAAGAACGTTATCAAGTAGTGAAAGGTCTGAGAGATATTCAGAAGAGGGTATTTTCCAGAGAATAAATGATATTATACAAGATAATATTAGTACATTTCGTGATAATAATGGAAATAAAGGGGCGTTACTGCAGAAAGCTGGAATAAAAGATGATACATCATTTATAAATAATCTGCTTACAAAACAAATTGAAGAAAAAAATAAGTTAATAAAGGAATTAAATAAAAAGATGGCAGATAAAGAGAACTATTATTATAAAATGTTTTCAAAATTAGAAGTTGCTATGAACAGAATGAATGCACAATCTGATTGGCTAGCACAACAACTTGGTGGAGGTATGTAGTAACTATAATAACATATTGGGATGATGAATAATGTTAAAAGTAATGTTACAACAGTATAAAGAATTAACTTTAAAGTGTATAGACGCAGTTAATGAAAAGGAATTTGATAATTTGCTGTGTTATTTAGATAAAAGGCAAGAATTGATAGAAAATATTAGTGATATGAGCTATTCGAATAAAGAATTTAAATATATATGTATTCATCTAGATATTCTTGAATTAGATAAAAAACTAAAAGAAATGGTTGTAAGGGAAAAGCTAGAAATAAAATCACGTATAAATGGTTTAACAAGATCAAAAAAAGCTTATTCTTCCTACAATGGTAAATCAAATAATATGTCAATATTAAAAAAAATGATATAATTTTTTTAAATAAATATAAAGTTATAATGATTTATTTCGATATAAATTATAACAACAAAATAAAGTGGTGAAAAAGGAGTTTCACCTAAAAATTCAAGGAGGAATATATTATGAGAATTAATCACAATTTAAATGCAATGAATGCACACAGAAACATGATGGTTAATACTGTAAAATCAGGAAAGGCAATGGAAAAATTATCTTCAGGTTTAAGGATTAACAGAGCTGGAGATGATGCAGCAGGACTAGCTATTTCTGAAAAAATGAGAGGACAAATAAGAGGGTTAAATCAAGGAGAAAGGAATGCTCAAGATGGTATTTCTTTAATCCAGACTGCTGAGGGAGCTTTGAATGAAACTCATAGCATTCTTCAAAGAATGAGAGAGTTGTCAGTTCAGTCATCAACAGCAACAAATACAAGTGCTGATAGAAAAGCATTGGCTTCAGAGTTTAATCAATTAAGGGACGAAATTACGAGAATAGGAACTCAAACAGAGTTTAATACTAAGAAACTTTTGTCAGGTTCTTTTAAGAGTAGTGCTTTAAAATTCCAAGTTGGTGCTAATAAGGGTCAGACAATCGACTTAAAAATCAACGACATGACTGCAAAGGGATTAAAGATTAGTAGTGCAAATATAGGAACAGCTAGTGGTGCTGGTAATGCAATTACAACGATTAATACTGCGATTGCAACGGTTTCAAGTGAAAGAGCAACTCTTGGTTCAGTTCAGAACAGATTGGAGCATACTATAAACAATTTAAGTACTGCGTCAGAAAATTTACAAGCATCTGAAAGTAGAGTAAGAGATGTAGATATGGCTAAAGAGATGATGAACTTCTCTAAAAATAATATTCTTAGTCAGGCTGCACAGGCTATGCTTGCTCAAGCAAATCAACAACCACAAGGTGTGCTTCAGTTATTAAGATAGTAATAATACATAAGAGGGACAGAAAATAATTTCTGTCCCTCTTATGTATTATTAAAGTGTTTATCAAAATTTACGATAACAAGTGATATGAGTATAAAAAATTGTGGAGGAATTAAAATGAACCAAGTGACTAAAGATTTGATTGATACTTTTAAGAAATATCCATTAGAAAATAATGAGGATTATATATTAGAACAGAGTAAAGATAATAGAAAAGTATTAAGAGTAAAAAAGAATGGTAGATTTGTTTATATAGGAAGTAGATATAACGTTCAGAGAGATATTGATAAGTTTATGAGTAATTTAGCTAATATTAATTCAGAGAGTATAATTATAGTTTTTGGATTTGGAACAGGGGAACATATTTTACAATTGATGAAAGAATTAACCTGTACTAATAAGATTATTATTATTGAACCAGATGAAAAGATTTTATTAAAGAATATATTGTATAATCAGTATATTAATAAAATATTTGCAGATGATAGAGTCATTGTTTTTAATTCTATGGAGTTAGATTTAAATCAATTTTTACATTACAATATCGATGATGTACACATTAATAACATAGAGTTAGCTACTTATGCCAACTATGATAAATTATATACAGAAGAATATAATTTATTTTATGAAAACTTTATTGATTTTATAAATGAAAGAGCTATAAATTTGAATACTGCTTTATATCACACACACCATTTTTTTGAATCATATATAAATAATATTAAAATAGTATTACACAGTACTATAATTAATAACTTCAAAGAGAAGTTTAAAGGGGTACCTGCTATAGTTGTGTCTGCTGGTCCTTCTTTAGAGAGAAATATACACTTATTAAAAGATTTTCAAGATAAATTTTTAATTATAACTGGAGGAAGGACTTTAAAAACTTTAATTGATATTGGTATTAGACCGGATTTTGTATGTGTTATAGATCCAGGAGAAGGTTCTTATAAAGTTATTGAAAAAGCAATTGATAGTGATGTTCCTTTAGTTTTTGAAGAAGTGAGTAATTACAAGGTCACTAGAGAATATTCAGGTAAAAAAATATTTTTTAGTGATATTGATTTTATTGGTATAACTGAAGAATTGCTAAAATGCAAAGTAGATGTATTGTTGCAGGGGGGTTCTGTGGCTCATGTATGTGCAAGTTTAGCTGTTTATTTAGGGTGTAATAATATTATTTTTGTTGGACAAGATTTTGCCTATACTAATGATAGATATCATGCCGATATCGCAAGTTTAGGTAATGAGAATACTATTGCAACTGGAACTAAATATATTTATGTAGATGATGTATATGGAAACAAAGTTCGTACATCACAGGTATTGGATATTTATAGAAAACAGATGGAAAAAATAATAAAGCAGTATCCTTTGGTTAATTTTGTTAATAGCACAGAAGGGGGGGCAAATATAAAAGGAACTATAGTTAAACCACTGAAAGAATCTATAGAAAAATATGCAGTAAAAGTTCCATTAAATAAGAACATTGATAACTTACTAAATAAATCTTCTTCAATAGATAAGAAAATTGTAATAGAAAATCTTAACAAGATTAGTTTAGCCATGGATAGGGTGGAGATATTATCATTTAAAGCTATAAAGTATACTACTATGATGTACGATTATTATGATGGAAAGATTTTTTCTAATATTGATTACATTATTGGTAAGTTAGATAAAATAGACAATGAGTTAGATATAGAAGTAAAAAAAGTAAAGATCCTAAAGAAATTATATGTACCTTTAGTTGCCCGTATCATGACTGATTTGACTTACAAAGGTAAACAGGATGAAACAGAAAGAGAAAAAGGTAAGAGGATTGCGACAAAGAATCGAGAATTATACAAGGGATTAAATAAGATTATGAAAGAATCAAAGAAATATATTGAAGATCTTATAAAAGAGTTAATGTAAAAAATAATAATTGTAAACTAAACGGGAGGAATAGATAGTGAGTGATACATTTGAAACCTTGAATATGGTAAGAGATTATATAGAGAATTTAATAAATGGTATACAAAAAGCAGTAGTTTTTTTTCAATCAGGGGAAGAAAAAAAAGGAGCTGAACTTTTAGTACCTATTATAGATGGCATAGAATGGATTAACGAGGCTATAATTGTTACAAAAGATGTTCATAAAGGGAAAATTACATTGGATGGTATGAATGATATGTTAAAAGAAATAGTGGAAGCTTTTCAAAATCAAGATTTTGTTTTGATTGGAGATTTGTTTGAATATGAAATAATACCTGCAATCAAAGAAATTGAAAATGAAATCATTGAAATTACAACATATAATTAGGAGCAAAGTAATATGAAGGATATGTTTGGCAGAAATATTGAGTTTATAGATACCAAGGAAAATAATTTAACAATAAATGTAAATAGTATATTACTTCATAGTAAGTATTATCCAATCAAAGAATCCAAAGTATTTATAGATAATCATATTGGTCTTGTTAAGAATAAAGATGTGATTGTAGTTTATGGATTAGGTATGGGATACCATATAATTGAATTACTAAATAGGGTTGATTCTAAATGTAAGATAAAAGTATTTGATTTAGACGAAGAACTATTTAAGTTAACTTCTCAAAAGGAAGTAATGAAAAAGGTATTAAAGGATACAAGAATTGAATTACATATAGGTGATTATAAGTTTTTTCAGCAATTTGCTAGAGCATTAGATAGAGTTGAGGATTTTATTTTACATAAACAATCGTTAAAAGTTTTACCTTCTAAGTATGATGATTTTAAAAATACTATTAACAGATTTCAGATTGCTAGAATTGCTGTAGATGAATTTAAGGATACTATGGATAAAAATTATAAATTAAATTGTAATGTAGTTCATAATAGAATTGAAGAATTTATAGAGCAAACTAGTCTTAATCATAAACCTATTTTACTTGTTTCAGCTGGACCATCTTTGGATATGGAAATTAATAATATTAAGTTAGTTAAGGGTAAAGTAATTATATTTGCAGTTGCTAGAGTATTAAAGAATCTTTTAAAAAAGGGTATTGAACCAGATATGATTTGTATAATTGATCCACAAGATGTTGTATATTATAATCAGATAAAAGGATATGAGAATTTAGATATACCATTATGTTTTTTAAGTACTGCGAATCATAAGGCAGTTAAAAGCTATAATGGGCCTAAGTATATGTTTTATAATCATAAAATTGGAAATAACCTAGTTATTGATACTGGAAAATCAGTTGCAACAGCGATAATGAGTATAGCTATAAAATGTGGAGCTGATACGATTATGTTAGTGGGGCAGGATTTGGCTTTCGTAAATAATAAAACTCACTGTGGAGATTATGAAGGTAATAAAATTAAAACTAAAGAAAATTTATATAAAAAGGTCATGTCAGTTAATGGTGAAATGCTCAATACTACAGATGGACTTCTATATTTTAAATATTGGATTGAGAATACAATTTGTAAAAATAAAGATATTAGATTTATAAATTGCAGCAAAGGAGCAAGAATAAAAGGAACATATGAAATGGAACTTTTGGATGCAATATCGAAATATTGCTGATATATAAATAGAAGCTTAATGCTAAATTAGAAGATTACTTTTTTAATGAATAATTGCTTTGAGAGGAGTAGTAATATGGAAGAATTAATAAATATAATTGCCGATGTTTTAGGCATCGATAAAAAAGATATAACAATAAATTCAAGAAGGGATGAGATAGAAGAGTGGGATTCTCTTGCACATATACAAATAATTGCTGAAATAGAAGAGCAGTTTGATGTTAATTTACCTTTTGAAAAGGTTGCTGAAATAGAGGAAATATCGGAATTTCTTAAGTATATTGAGGTGGTATAGTGAAGATTGCGATTTTATCAAATATTAATGTAGATACATTGATAAGAAGAATTTCAAAAAAACATGAAGTGTACTTATGTAATGGATATGGTAATTGGGTCCGTGAATTAATAGATTTGGATTCAAGAATGTATTCTTTTGCACCTGAAAATGTTTTTTTACTTCTAGATGGGGAAGAACTTTTTAAAGAAATAAATAGTGTTGAAATGTGTGAAAATGAAGTTAAAAGTTATTTTGATTATATTGAAAATAGTATTAAAAGCAATCCTTCTAAGATATATTTTGTTTCTAATATTGATTTACCACATAAAAAGATTCAGTCACTCAAAGAAACGCGAGTTGAAAGATTTATAGAATATTTGTGGTATAAAAATTTATGTAGGTTAAATGATGAGTATGATAATTTCTACATATTTGATTTAAAAAAAATAATTGAAGAACTAGGAAGAAATAAGTTTTATTCATCTAAACTATGGTATCTTGCAGGTATAAAATTTTCTGCTTTGGGTGAAAAGTTAATACAAAAAGAAATCGAAAAGTATATATATGCTCAAAAGAGCAAAAAGAAAGCATTGATTTTAGATTTAGATAATACTCTTTGGGGGGGAGTAATTGGTGAGGTAGGTATTGAGGGGGTTTCTTTATCGGATTTTAAAGAAGGTGCTAGATATAGAGATTTTCAGAAAAGAATCAAAGAAATGAAGAATTTAGGTGTAATACTTATGATTGTATCTAAAAATAATTATGAGGATGCTATAGAAATGTTTGAAAAACATCCTAATATGGTATTAAGTGTAGAGGATTTTGCAGCAGTCAAAATAAATTGGAATTTGAAGTCGCAAAATATTATAGAATTATCACAGGAATTGAATATTGGATTAGATTCTATGGTTTTTATAGACGATAGTCCTATTGAAAGAGAAAATGTATCTAGTATGGTATCTCAAGTTGATGTGCCTGAGTTTCCAAGTGATACTTCAAAACTAGAAGAATTTATAAATAAAGTGTATTTTGAGTATTTTTTTACACTAAACACTTTGGATGAAGACAAAAATAAAACTAAAATGTATAGAGAGAATTTTGAAAGAGAAAAAGCTAAAAAAAATGCGATTAGTTTATCAGAATTTTTACAGAATCTTCAAACAAAAATAATAGTATCAAAAGCAGGTAAAGATGATGTTTTAAGGATTTCACAGCTGACACAAAAAACTAATCAATTCAATCTTACTACGAGAAGATATAGCAGTAATGATATTAAAAAGTTTATAAACTCATCTGATTATGATGTTTATGTTATAACAGTAAAAGATAAATTTGGTGATAATGGAAAAGTATCTGTCGTGATAGTTAAAAAGGATGAGAATAAAATAGCATATTTAGATACTTTTTTGCTTAGTTGTAGGGTTATGGGAAGAAATATAGAAAATGATATTATTAGTTATATTGAAGAAAAACTTAGCAAGGAAGGATACAGAAGATTGTATGCCTATTATATACCTACATTGAAGAATAAGCCAGTTGAAAATTTATTTGAGAAACTAGGATATACTTTGATTGAAAAATCAAGTGATGAAATTAAAAAGTATTATATTGATTTAAAAGATACAATTCGAAGAGAAAATAGTTATTCGGAGCTGATAGAAAAATGAATATAGATCATATAGGGTATATTGTTAAGGATATAGAAAAATCAATTTTAGAATTTGAATACCTTGGTTATAAGAGAGAAGATAAGACATTTAAAGATTTAAAAAGAAGAATTTATATTCAATTTATGAAAAATAATGGGCATAAAATTGAATTGGTTTCCCCTTTAGAAAAAGGTTCACCTATAGATGATATACTTAAAAGACAAGGGGAAGGTGCTTATCACATATGTTATGTGGTTGACGATATTTATGATAAGATTAGCCAATTAAAAGATAGAAAATATATTGTAATACAGATTCCACATGAAGCTATTGCTTTTTAAGGAAGAAAAGTTGCATTTTGTTTGAAAAAGGAATTGGGTTAATTTAGTTAGTTAAATGTGATTAGTGATTAGTGTAATATTTATAAGAAATTAAAAGTTAAATTGTTGAATAAGAGGTGATAAAAATGAGCCAAAATGGTTCTGTGAATATTTGTAGAAGTGAAAAATTATATGGTGAATGTGATAAGGATATGGTTTTACTTGAATATAATGGATTAAAGATAAGTATTGATGCTTTGAAAAATTCTCTTATTCAAGTTGGAATTAAATCAGGTGATTCGATTTTTGTACATTCCGACATTGGAGTTTTTGGAAAATTAGTTTTAAAAGATAGAAATAAATTATTAAGCTCATTTGTAAAAGCTATGAGAGAAACAATAGGTGAAGAAGGTAATATAATTATGCCGACTTTTTCTTATAGTTTTTGTAAAGGAGAAGTTTTTGATGTATGTAATACCAAAGGAACAGTAGGTGTTTTAAATGAGTTCTTTAGGAAACAAGACGGTGTAATGCGAACCATTCATCCGATTTTTTCTTCAGCGGTATATGGAAAAGACTCAGAATATCTATTAGATATAGATATGGATTCTTTTGGAAATGGATCTATATTTGCAAAATTGCATAAATTAAGAGGTAAAATTGTATTTTTGGGAGCAAGTTTTTCTAGTACATATCTTCATTACATAGAACAGAGTTATGGAGTACCTTATAGGTATATGAAAACTTTTAGAGGTAAAATAAAAAACATAGATAAATACTATGAGTGTGAATCTACTTTTTTTGTTAGGGATTTAAACAAAAATGTTATATTAGATACAACAAGATTAGAAAAATATTTATTAGATAATAGATTAATGAATAAAGTTTTATTAGGGAACGGTACTATATTGATGGTCGAAGCCGATGTTTTATATAATGAAGTTATGAAATTGCTGGATAAAGATATTCGGTTTCTTTTGAAGTCTGATAGGTAAAATATAGTTAAGTAACTTGGAGGAATAAAAATGGATAAGGATATATTGGAAATAAATGAAATTTCAGGTTCAAAAATGTATGATTTAATGAAAGAGTTGTATCCTATTTGCAGAAGCATAACGGGTGATGGAGTAAGACAAACTCTAAAAATTATTAGTAAGCATATACAACTAAGTATACACGAAGTTCCAACTGGTACAAAAGTTTTTGATTGGACAGTTCCTAAAGAGTGGAATATTAGAGATGCTTATGTTAAAAATTCTAAAGGCGATAAAGTTATTGATTTTAAGAAAAGTAATTTACATGTTTTGAATTATAGTATACCAGTGAATAAGAAACTGACTTTGGAAGAACTTAGGGAGCATTTATACACGCTACCTGAATATCCAGATTGGATACCATACTTAACATCCTATTATAATGAGAATTGGGGTTTTTGTTTATCTCAAAAGGATTATGATAAATTAAAGGATGATATGTATGAAGTTGTTATAGATTCTTCGCTTGAAGAGGGGTCACTTACTTATGGAGAATACTATATTAAGGGTGAAACAGAAGAAGAAGTTTTGTTTACTTGCTATGTTTGTCATCCTTCTATGTGTAATGATAACTTAAGTGGTATTGTTGTACTAACATATATTGCTCAAATTATAAGCAAATTGAAATTGAAGAAATCTTATAGGTTTTTATTTATTCCTGAAACCATAGGTTCAATAACGTGGCTAAGTAGAAATGAGAAAAATGTTTCAAATATAAAGTATGGATTGGTTGTTACATGTTGTGGAGACAATAATCCTGTATTATATAAAAAAAGTAGAATGGGAAATACTGAAATTGACAATATTGTGCAAAAAGTATTATTAGATTCAAAACAGAATTATACTATAAAGGAGTTTGTACCTTGGGGAAGTGATGAGAGACAATTTTGTTCGCCAGGATTTAATTTGCCAGTAGGATGCTTGACTAGAGGACTTTTTAGTGGTAATTTTGAAAAGTATCATACATCAGCAGATAATTTTGAATTGGTAAAACCTGAGTATTTAAAAGATACGTTAGAAAAGTGTATTGAAATTATATATGTTATTGAGAATAATGCTACCTACATAAATTTGAATCCTAAGTGCGAACCTCAGCTAGGCAAAAGAGGATTATATAGAGCAATTGGAAGTCAAAAAAAATTATTGACTAGTCATGCTGCAATGTTTTGGATATTAAATAAAAGTGATGGTAATAATAGCTTGCTAGATATTGCAAATCATTCAGGTTTAAGCTTTAGGGAAATTAAAAACACTGCTGATTTGTTAGTTAAAGAGAAATTATTAAAAGAAATTTAGTAGATATTTTATATAAAAAGGTCATGTCAGTTAATGGTGAAGTGCTCAATACTACAGATGGACTTTTATATTTTAAATATTGGATTGAAAATACAATTTGTAAAAATAAAGATATTAGATTCGTAAATTGTAGCAAAGGAGCAAGAATAAAAGGAACATATGAAATGGAACTTTTGGATGCAATATCGAAATATTGCTGATATGTTAATTTTCATATACGAAAGGGGTGGAAAAGTGGCAAAAGAGTATAACATAACAATTGTTGGACATCCAAGTATTTATGATGAAAAAGAAAGGAAGTTAAACATTTATTTTTGTGAACCGGAGCAACAGCTAATTCAAATGTTTATAAGAAAATGAGAAAAAATTTTTCGGATGGATATAATTATGTTACTATTCAATGTGATTATTTTGGTTTTGAGTTTATGCAAGATTCCAATAAAGTAACGATAGATTTAAAAACGATGGGAATTGAAAAATTTTTAAACAATGAAGAATTTATATTTTTAAATAAAAATGGTAGTATAAATGTCAAAAAAATATTTGAAATATCTAGGAAATATAATTTGCCTATAATGTGTAATGTTGAATTAGATGAGACATTAGCAAATTTTAATGATATGGGAATTATGCAGGCAGTTGATAATATTACAGCTATATTAATTGTTAGTGCAATATTAAAGGATAATGAATTTAATTTTAATGAAAATAAAGTTGTATTATTAGGTCAATCTCATGGGGCTTATATTTCTTATTTATGTAATGCTATTGCACCAAATTTAATTTCATGTATAATAGATAATTCTGCTTGGATATTTCCAAAGTATCTTATTAACAACAGATTATTATATCAAACGTTTGATAATATTAGAATATATAAAGAATTTAGTTATTTAGCAAAACATATTCCTTATGATGAGGAAATTTTAAATCTATCAAAATTATATGATAATTATATTGGTGATTGTCAAGTGATAGCATTTCATGGAACTTCGGATTTCTTAGTTAGTTGTGAAGAAAAAAAGAATTTAATTAATAAGATAAAAGGGAAGGTCCATTATGAGGAAATTTCAGATCAAAAGGTTGATGGTGAAATTTTTAACTCTACTAGTCATGGGCTAGGTGCTGATTTTTTTAACTTATTTAAATATGCAGAAAATAATATTGGAATAAGTACTAAACAAAATAAGTTTCAGTTTTGTGAATATAAAAAAGAAACAAAATTATATAAGTATAGTATTGATTATAGTAGTGGAGTACCTGTTGTAAATGTATATAAGAAAAAATGAAAAAGTTAATGTTAAAGAAAAGTTGGAGATTATATTGTGTCCTATTATCATAATAAAAAGATATTAGTAGTAGGTGGAACAGGAACAATTGGATAGGCATGGTTAAAGAATTATTAAAACAAAATCCTACTGTGATAAGAATATTAAGTACAAAGGAGTATAAGCAATTTATAATACAAAAGGAAATAGATGATAAATACATATGGATATAATCCAATAGAGTCTATTAAGACAAATGTTATAGTTATAAAATCTGATATGCATAATGATACAAAATCGGTAGTATTTACAAGTTTGTATAAAGAAATAACTATGGAACTACAAATTTCTAATGTAAAGATTGATACGAATTACAGATTACGTTAAAAATAAGACTGAAACAAAATTTGTTGCCAAAAAAAATTATTGACTAGTCATGCTGCAATGTTTTGGATATTAAATAAAAGTGATGGTAATAATAGCTTGCTAGATATTGCAAATCATTCAGGTTTAAGCTTTAGGGAAATTAAAAACACTGCTGATTTGTTAGTTAAAGAGAAATTATTAAAAGAAATTTAGTAGATGTTAGGAGCAGATATTATGAAAAATATAAGAGTGGGTAACTACACAATTGGTGATAATAATCCGTGTTTTATAATAGCAGAAGCGGGAAGTAATCATAATGGAAATATAGAGAAGGCAAATTGTATATTAATTTGGGATTTTCAGGTTAGGGGTGAATATAGTGAAAAATGTAATTTCTATTGGAGCAGGTAATGAACAAGTTCCCAGCATAAGAGAAGCTAAAAATTTAGGATTGAGGGTTATAGCTTTAGACAGGAATAAAGATGCAGAAGGGTTTAAGATAGCTGATGTTGGAGAAGTAGTTGATATTAAGAATAAGAATGAGGTTGTGAATATAGCAAAAAAATATAATATAAAAGCCGTAATTCCAGCACCTATTGGAAGATATTTAACTACTGTAGGAGCCGTTAATGATGCTATGGGATTAGTAGGTATATCAGAACTGGCGGCAGATACTTGCGTTGATAAAGTTAAATTTAATAAATCACTTGTAAGGGCTAATAAAAAGTGTGCACGTCAGATTGTTGCTGCTGGATATAGACAAGTTTTAGTTGCTGTGAGGAAAATAGGGATACCTTGTATTTTAAAGCCTAGGTATGGTTCAGGTAGCAGAGGCGTTGTTGTGATTAGATGTGTAGAAGAAATAGAAAAGAAGATAAAAGAACATCTGGATAATTGTTTGAATGAAGATAGTTTAATAGAAGAATTAATTGAAGGAAAAGAATTTGGAGTTGATGGAGTAGTTATAGATGGTAAATTTACATTAGTGTTGGTTAGAGAAAAACTTTTGACTGAATTGCCCTATAGACAGGAAATAGGATACATTGCACCGGCAAGAATAGACAATGATATGCTTAATGATATTAGAAAAGGACTTGAGGTGTGTTGTAAAATTTTAGGAATTAATAATTGCATGGTAAATGCGGATATATTAGTTACACATGGTAATGAAATTATTCCCATAGAACTTTCAGGAAGACCTGCAGGACTTTTGAATTCGAACTATATTATACCGTGTGCAACCGGGATTAATTTTTTGAGAAATGGAATTAAAATGCATCTTAAGGAAGAAAATAGTTTTCAAGCAGAGTTTTTGAAACCAATATTTTTGAGATTTTTAGATATATCTGAAGGAGAAGTTATAGATATTCCAAATAGGAATATGTTAAGTTATCGAAAAAATATATTGAAATATGAGTGTAATATCAAATCTGGTGATATATTAAATAAGGTAACTTGCGGTAAAGATGTATATGCCAGAGGGTTTATTATAACGACTGGTAAAACGATAGAGCAAGCGATAGCTGAAGTTGATCGTATATTGGGTATGTTTAAAATACTTAAGAAATAAATAGTACTTTATGTAGGAGGAATATCAAATGGTTAATATTAACAAAAAAGAGTGTTATGATGAAAAAAATAAAGATAGATGGTCAAAAGAGATTAAAAAACATCAAATGCTATATCCTAATGAAAGGGTTGTAGCTTTTATTGCAAGAAATTATTCAAATTTTAATGAAAATAAGGACAAGAAAGCGTTAGATATAGGATTTGGTTCAGGAAGACATTTAAAACTTTTAATGGATTATAAATTTGAAACCTACGGTATAGATTATAGCCAAGAGTGTTTTGAATTTGCAAGTAGTATTTTAGGTGATAATGATAGATTGAAGTCTTTGGAAATAGCAGATTTGAGATCTAATCATTATAGTCCTTTATTTTTTGATTTGATAATATGCTGGGGTTCTATTTTTTATAGAACAAAAGATGAAATGCTAAAAGATCTAAAAATAATAAATTTTATATTGAAAAATGAAGGTAAAATGATTATAAATTTTAGAACTAAAGAAGATTATCTTTATGGAAAAGGGAAAAAATTTGATAATAATACATATATTCTTGATGCGTCATCGGGGGATTATAACGATATATGTTATACATTTTTGTCATATAATGAAGCTAAAGAGTTGCTTAGTAAAGCGGGATTTGTTGTTGAAAGTAGTGAAAGATATGATTTATGGAAAAATAATCTTTCTGAAAAACATACATGGTGGATATTTTTGGTAAGAAAAGGAGAGTAAAATGAAAGAATTTACTATATTAAATAAGAATATAGGCGGGAATTCGCCAGTTTTTATTGTGGCTGAAATAGGTGCAAATCATAACGGAAATGTTGAATTAGCAAAAAAGATGGTAAAAGTAGCGGCAGATTGTGGTGTTGATGCTGTTAAGTTTCAAACATATACGTCAGAAGAATTATTAGCAGATAAAGACAGAATTATTACTTGGGGAAATGAAGAATACAGAAAATCGGAACCGATAGGGGAGATGTTTGATAGGTTAGCTCTACCTAGAAAAGTTCATAAAGAAGTTTTTGATTATGCAAGAAGATTGGGAGTAATACCATTTTCTACTCCGTTTAGTGTAGAAGGATTACATTTTTTAGAAAGTTTAGGTGTACCTTGTGTTAAAGTTGCAGCTTCAGATGTTAATTTTTTAGACATGCTCAAAGAAATATCTAAAATAAATAAACCTGTGATGTTGTCTTTAGGGAAGTGCACGTTAAGTGAAGCAGATAGAGCTATTTCAACTTTGCTTAATGGTGGATGCGATAAAATAGTAATTATGCATTGCGTATCTCAATATCCATCACCTATGAATGAAATGAATTTGAAAGTTATAGAAAGTTTAAAAGTTCTTTATCCAGAATGTATTATTGGATTTTCAGATCATTCTGTAGGAATAACAGCAACACTAGGAGCAGTAGCTTTAGGAGCAAAAGTTATTGAGAAACATTTCACTTTAGATAGAAAAATGCTAGGACCTGATCATTGGTTTAGTATGGATCCAACTGATATGAAGGATTTGGTTACGGAAATAAGAAATTTGGAAGTTGCTATGGGACATCCAAGAAAGAGGGTTTTGGAATGTGAATTAGATGAAAAGCTTAAATCAACAAGGTCTTTAGTTCTAAGAAAGAGTATAAAGGAAGGTGAAAGAATAACAGAAGATCATTTAAAGATGCTAAGGCCAGGTTGGGGAATACAGCCCTATGATAAAGAAAAAATTATTGGTATGAGAGTAAATAGAAATTTAGAGACAAATACTGTTTTAAAGTGGGAGTATTTAAAATGATATTAATTCATTCAGCGGGTAATGATAAAATTGGGATAGGAAATTTAAGTAGATGTAGAACGTTGGCTTTTCAAATACATAAATTTTTTCATGGAAAATTAGCGGTGGTTTATGAAACATCGGAAAAACTAATGGATAAATTTTATGTACCTGAAGCAATAAATTTTAGAGCAAAAAACAGAATGGAAGCAAAAAATATAATACAGGAAATTGTTGAAAAGTGCAAAGAGGAATGCAATGTTATAGTTACGGATTTGTTAGATTTAAGTTATGAGGATAATGTTTATTATAAGAATAGGGGATTTGATTGTATTGTTCATTTGAACGACTGGAATGTGTGTGAGTATAAGCCGGATATATTAATTAGTGGCGATGCATTTTTACATAAATGGGATATTGATGATAAAACAATCGTATTTGAAGGACCTAAATATCACATGGTAAGACCAGAAATTGTAAAATTAAGACCGGAACTATCATGGAATAAGAAAGATATTAATGATATACTTGTATGTTTTGGTGGCTCAGATCCGGCATATTACACGGAATTGCTTGTGAAAACTGTTTATAATAATCCTGTATATCTCAGTAAAAATTTTAATGTTATTTTAGGGCCAGCATTTTCAGATGATAGAATAAAAGCGGTTTCAAAGTATAAATCTAATAATATAAATTATATTAAAAATCCTACTAGTGTAGGAAAAGTTATTTTGAACAATGATTTAATTATTACTTTAGGAGGAATAACTAGTTATGAAGCTATGTGCTTAGGGATACCGGTAGCAGCAATTGAATGGAAATATATGAAGTATTATGTACAACGGTTAGATAAAGACGGAATTATTGTTGATTTAGGATATGGAATTGAGGGAATAAGAAATATTGAGAGTTTATTTTGTAATGTTGATAAATTAAAATTCATATCACATACTGCATGGAAAATGATAGATGGAAATGGAGCGGAACGTGTTGCAAAGCTTATTTGCTCGCTTCTTAGAAAGTTTAAGTAGTTTTATATTATAAATGTAAAGTTTTGATGATTTACAATATAAATATAAAAAAATATTACGAAATCTTTAGAGTTACAGAATAATGGACTTGTAATATTTATATAATTTTCAGCTTTAACCTTTAGGTGAATTTAATTATAATTTAAATTTTAGTTGCCATTGAGTTAATATTATTAGGAAGGTGAAAATGAGTGGAAAGTAAAGTAGTATGTATTATTCAAGCTAGAATGGGATCTACTAGGTTACCAAAAAAAGTTTTGATGCCGTTATGTAATAAGCCTATGTTGGAACACTTGGTAAATAGGTTGAAATGTTGTGAAAAATTAGATGAAATAGTTATAGCTACTACGACTTTAGAACAAGATGACAAAATAGTTGAATTAGCAGAAAAAAATAATATAAAGTACTATAGAGGTTCAGAAAATGATGTACTAAAAAGATATTTAGAATCAGCATATAAAGTCAATGCTGATATTGTAGTTAGGATTACGGCGGATTGTCCGTTTATTCATCCTAAATTGGTAGATGATGTAATAGAATATTTCAAAAGTAATAGTTATGATTATGTTAGTCCAAAATCGGAATATGGACTCATAAGAGGATTAGATACGGAAGTGTTTTCTTATGAAGCACTAAAAAAAGCAGATAAATTAGCTAAAAAAGAAATTTTTAGAGAACATGTTACATTATATATGTATAGAAATCCAGAAAATTTTAAGATAGGAGTATTTCCGATACCTATTGAATTGAAAAATTATAATATTAGGTTATGTGTGGATCAAGAAGAAGATTTTGCATTGATAAATATTTTATATAATAGATTATATAATGGTAAAGATATAATTAATATATATGATGTTATTAGTTTGTTAGAAAGGGAGCCTAGATTATTGAATATAAATAAAGATGTGCAGCAAAAAAGTTTTTAATATAGGGATAGAGCTTATATAGAAAATTTTAAAGCTGTAGCATTTTAATTATTGGTAAATAATAATTAAAAGCATTATAGTATGAAAATTTTCTAAGAATTTTGGAGTAATGGAGAATGAGTATGAATGAAAAATTAGCAATTAATGGTGGAAAGCCAATTAGAGAGACTTTATTATCTTATGGGAAACAATGCATAGATGATGAAGATATACAATCTGTAATAGATGTATTAAAAAGTGATTTTTTGACTACAGGTCCTACTGTTAAAGCTTTTGAAAAGGCAGTTGCAGAGTATGTTGGAACAAAGTATGCTGTAGCAGTTTCAAATGGAACAGCAGCATTGCATATAGCTTGTTTAGCAGCAGGAATAAGTGAAGGCGATGAAGTTTTAGTTTCGCCGTTAACTTTTGCAGCTTCTAGCAATTGTATATTATATTGTGGGGCTATTCCTGTTTTTGTAGATATTGATTATAAAACGTATAATATTGATGTAAATAAAATCGAAGCTAAAATAACAGAGAAAACTAAAGCTATTATTCCTGTAGATTTTGCAGGACAATCTGTGGATATGGATAAAATAAGAGAAATAGCAGATAAATATAATTTGATAATAATTGAAGATGCAGCTCATGCACTTGGGAGCAAATATAAAGATAAAAAAGTAGGAAAACTTGCAGATATGACGGAATTTAGCTTTCATCCAGTAAAGCCGATTACTTCTGGAGAAGGTGGAATGATAGTAACTGATGATGAAAAATTTTATGAAAAGTTAAACTTATTTAGAACACATGGTATAACAAGAGATAGGGATTTAATGTATGATAATCATGGTTCATGGTATTATGAACAAATAGAGCTTGGATATAATTATAGGATAACAGATATACAATGTGCTTTAGGATTAAGCCAAATTAAAAAATTAGATAAATTCATTGAAAGAAGAAGAAATATAGTAAATACATATAATGCTGCTTTTGAAAATTTAGAATGTATAACAGTACCATTTGAAGCGGATTATTCTAATTCGGGTTGGCATATTTATGTTATAAAATTAAACTTGGAAAAGTTAACTTGTTCAAGAAAACAAATATTTGAAGCCTTAAGAGCTGAAAATATTGGAGTAAATGTACATTATGTTCCAGTATATTTTCACCCTTATTATAAGAAGTTAGGATATAAGAAAGGATTGTGCCCAGTTTCAGAAGATGTATACAATAGTATAATAACTCTTCCACTTTATCCATCTATGACCGAAAATGATGTAAATGATGTAATAATGGCAGTCGAGAAAGTTATAAGATATTATTCTAGATAGGAGTGTGACATTATAATGGGATACTATACTGATAAGAAAATTCTTGTAATAGGTGGAACTGGAACAATTGGACAAGGCTTGGTTAAAGAGTTAGTTAAGCAAAAACCAAATGTAATAAGAATATTCAGTAGAGATGAATATAAGCAATATATTATGGAACAAGAGTTAGATCATGTTTCAGAGTTTAGATATTTAATTGGTGATGTGAGGGATTATGATAGAGTAAATAGAGCGATGAATGATATAGATATTGTTTTTAATTTAGCTGCAATGAAGCACGTACCTTCTTGTGAATATAATCCTACAGAAGCAATAAAAACAAATATTCAAGGCATGGAAAATGTGATTAAGGCAGCACTAAATAATAATGTAGAGGCTGTTATATTTACGAGTTCAGATAAAGCTATTAACCCTCCCAATACATATGGTGCTACGAAATTATTGGCTGAAAAATTAGTACAGGCGGCTAATTTTAGTAAGGGAAATTGCAGGACTAAATTTGTTGCTGTTAGATTTGGAAATGTTATGGGTTCTAGAGGTTCAGTCATACCTTTATTTAAAAAACAGATTGAAGAATATAGAAAAGTTACTATTACTGATAAGGAAATGACTAGATTTATGATGACGTTAAGTCAAGCTGTAAAACTTATAATAGATGTTGGAGAAAAATCTGTTGGTGGAGAGGTATTTATATTAAAAATGCCTGTAATAAAACTTCAACATTTAGCGGAAGTAATTATAGAAGAAACTTGTAATAAATTAGATCTTAAAAAAGAAGAAATTGATATAAAAACTATTGGTTTGAGAGCAGGAGAAAGAAGGTTCGAAGAACTTATGACAGTTCAAGAGTCAGAGTTGGCTTTTGACTTGGGAAATATGTATGCGGTGTTACCTTCATATAGTTATACTAATGAGCTTTATAGTGAAGAAAAAAGGGTTAAAGTTGGTAGTTATAATTCTAATGATATAAATCCAATAAGTAAAGAAAGTGTGAGAGAATTGCTTATAAAGGAAGGATTAATTTAGCAAGTTGTTATTGGTAAATAATTTAATTTTATATTGCTAAAAGGTGATTTTATGAAGATAGGAATAAGAGCTGATGGAGGCTCTAAAATAGGAATGGGACATATTATGAGAACTTTGGTTTTAGCAAAAGAGTTGGCTAAGACGAATAATGTTGGATGGTTTAATGCTTTGGATAAAGAAAATTTTGTTGATGCATTTACCAATATTGCGTTGAATTTTAATTTGAGAAAAGATATGAGTATTAAAGGCCAAAATATTATAGATGGCAAAGGGGTAGAAAGGATAGTAAATGCGATTGTAGGGAGGAAGTTATAAATGAATATATTAGTTACTGGTGGAGCAGGATTTATTGGTAGATGGGTAAATAAAAGGCTTTTGGAAGATGGACATAAAGTTGTTGCTTTAGATAACCTATCAAATGGAAAGTTAGAGAACATAGATGAGTTTAAAAATAACGATAATTTCAAATTTATTAAAGGTGATATTAAAGATGAAAAATTATTAAATGAATTATTTGGTAGAGAGAAGTTTGATATAATATATCATTTAGGTGCATCAATAATAGTGCAAGATAGTATAGATAATCCTAGAGATACTTTTTATAATGATACAGTAGGGACTTTCAATATATTAGAAAAAGCAAAAGTTCAGATGTTTGGTAAAAATGCGAGAATGGATGGTGAGAACTGGATATTTGATACTAATGAAGATAGACATCCTTGCAAAATTGTTTTTATGAGTACTTGCATGGTCTATGATAAGGCAGGAAATACAGGAATTAATGAGTTACATCCAACGAAACCAGTTTCACCATATGGAGGAAGCAAGATAGCTGCTGAGAATATGGTGCTTTCATATTATTATGCTTACAAGTTGCCTACTGTTGTTATACGACCATTTAATACATATGGACCTTTTCAAAAATCTAATGGAGAAGGTGGGGTTGTGTCTATTTTTATTAATAGAGCTTTAAATGGTGAGGAACTCAATATATATGGTACTGGAAATCAAACAAGAGATCTTTTATATGTTAAGGATTGTGCAAGATTTGTTGTTATGGCAGGATTAAATGATAATGTCAATGGGGAAATAATCAATGCTGGTACGGGTAGAGATGTAACAATAAATGAACTTGCAAAAATAATATCTAAGAATAGAGTTAAAATAAATCATGTAAAGCATATACATCCTCAAAGTGAGATATTGAAGCTGAAATGCGATTATTCTAAAGCTAAAAGGCTCATGGGTTGGGAACCAGAGTATACTTTAGAAGAAGGAATTAATGAAACTGAAGAATGGATAACATATAACACCCCAGGGGTGTAAATTTTTCCAAATGAGAAACAAGCAATAAATGTTAGCATAAATGATGTATTAAGTTTATTATAGTAAGCAACAAATAGTATTTATCAATATTCCGATTTTTATAAGAGGTCAGATACCTTACATAGACTGGAATATAATTTTTGTTGCTAATCGAGAAGGGACTGTTGCACTAAATAATTAGTGTATAGTTCTTTTTTTATAAAAAAATAAATCTCTAACTTCTAAAGGTAAGGGATTTATAGTAAAATATTAGTATACTAAAACAAAATATTTTACAAAAAGATTACACTACTAATCAAAAAGATAAGGAGTGTAAAAAATTTTGTGTAAACTGAATAAAAATGAAATTTTAATAATTAAATAATTTATAAATGAATAATCAGAAACTCTAGTTATAAAATTTGAGTTCCTGATTGTAAATATATTGAATTATAAGTTGATGACATTGAGGTAGGTAGATAAAATAACTATCTACCTCCTACTCGATTATCCTTCATTTGAATTATATCCATAACTATTTCATTAATTTTCTGCGTTGCAAAGGCATATTGTCAATAATCATATTTAATAATTTATGAATATTAAAATTATACTCTGCAGAATAATATACAGGTTTTATTATATTTACTCCAGTGGTTTCAAATACTCTTTTTTGAATGGAAAGTGATTGTCTTTCTAAAAATGATTTTAATTTTTCATCAGGTTTATTTACATCTGGTAACCAGTGTCTCCCTTTCATTGCTATATCAGCTTGATTTATAGCAACTAAAATTCTATCTTTTTGAATATTAGGAACGATTACATCATTTAATAGCTGATAAGTAGTCCCCATATCCCTATTTGATCCTTCAATAATTATAAGAGCAATATCAATAAAACCATAGGTATTATTATCAAGAGAATATGTCTTGTAAAGAAGTTCTATCAATTTTTTTGTATGTACCTTATCTTGTTGCACACCATCTCCAAGTCCTGGGGTATCCCAAAATCGAATACTATTATTCAAGCTGTAAGTATCTAATCCCATTGTTTCTGGTTCAACACCTGTTCCTACTTTTGCTACGGTTTTTTGAAAAAATGTATTTAATGTTGTTGATTTTCCAGCACCGGTTACGCCTGTAACCATTATATCAAGTGGGCGAAATTTTGCTATTTGAAGCTTTTTATTTATTTCATTAACACGATAAGTATTATAAGCTGTTACCATCTTGTACTCTCCTCATATAGGTAATACATCATATCTGAGTAAAGTTCTTTACATGCTTGATATTCTTGATGTTCAATATACTTTAGACACTTTGATAGATATTCTTTATTTAAATTTGCATAAATTTCTGAACGATTATTTTGCATATTTATTTTTTCAACTATTTTGGGAGCTGTTCGATAATATTGTTGAATTAATTCTTTACCACCAGGTTGAAAAATAAGCCACTCATCTCTAAATTTTCTAAACTGAGTTAATTCATAGCAAGTATCGGGTTTATTATCTTCTTCACAAACAGCAGTAGTAATATAACATCCACCACCACTATAACTTGATGATCCGAATATAAGGTTTCCAATTGATTTTGCAGCACCTACTACTCCACCTACTACTCCACCAACAACTCTACCTGCTATTTTACCAGCTGAACCAAAAATTGAACCTATTTCTCCTCCAATATCAGCACCATTTGCTGCACAATCTCTTACTGTTTCACCAAAGCTTTCTAATATTCCTTTTCTATAATCCTTTAAATCATCATTATCTTTCCACATGTTTGCGTCTTTGTTTATATTTTCCACAAAAGATAATCGTTTTTCCTTTGGTGTAGCTTTTATTATATAGTACAATAGCTTTGAAAGATTATATGGTCTACACTGTTCTTCACCCTCCTCTTTAAATCCTGCACTATAATAAATTGGAGTAACATCAATTCCGGTTCCTTCTTTTATTCTCTTTTGTACAGAAATAACTTTTTCTTCGAGAAACTTTTTCAAAGGCTCTTCCGGAATGTTTTCCTCGTAATTCCAATAACGTCCTTTCATAGCAACATCAGCTTGATTTATTGCAACCAGTATTCTGTTTTGTTTATCTTCTCCTAAGTTAGGAATAATCACACTATTAATTAATTCATATGATGTTCCTAAGTCCCTAGTACTTCCATCAAGAATAACTAGTACTAAGTCAATTAAGAGATTTCCGTTATGGTCACGTTCATTTAACTTTTTAATTATATTTTTTGCATGTTTATTATCTGCTTCTTTACCATCACCTAAACCTGGACTATCCCAAAGAACCAAATTGTCCAATTCGTATTTAGCTATTTCCATTGTTTCTGGGTCAACACCAACACCAACTTTGGCTACTTCCATATCAAATAAAGCATTGATTGTTGAACTTTTACCGCTTCCAGTAGCACCAGTAATCATTAAATTAATTTTCTGCTTTTTTAGGTGAAGGAAATTTTTTATGAGTTTACGCTTTTCTTGTTCAGGGATGTTAGCTGTAAGTATATCCTGTTCCATTGCATCAAAAAACTTTTTGTTGTCCATAAGTAACTCCTCCAAAATTATGTTTGTTTTATAAATTTAATAAGATTTTTGCTATATATCTTTAGTACTTTAAGTACATATTTTTTATTGTTATAAACCTTTTTAATGTATTAATTCTGTATTTGTTAGTTACTAACATTCAAAACAATGAGATAATACATATTTTGATTTTATTGTACTTTATTTTAATTTCGTTTTCCGATCAGCTCTAAAGATTAAAAATTCTTCGCATTAAAATGTTATAAATATGTATATGTACTCAACGAATATTATTAGTGGAATACTAATTTATATTGTTTGAGGAGGTTTAAATAATTGAGGAAGACTAGA
>NZ_LTBA01000011.1 GCF_001594005.1 Clostridium tepidiprofundi DSM 19306
GCTTTAATTCCTTCTTTAAAATTATTAATTTTAGCCATAATAAAATTCCTCCGTCAATACTTAATGATGCAATATTGATTATAAAGGAATTTTATTTAAAATCTTATTTTCTGAATATTTATTATTTAATTTTCCATTTTATTCAATCTTAAGTTTATGACATTGACCCCAGGGGTATAAAAAAATTACATTCCTGTAAAATTTTTATACCCCAGGGGTGCAAAAAAAGGAAATGATACCATGAGTATACAAAACATTAGGGATACCAAAAACACTATAAGTATATCTGTTAGAAATCTTGTTGAGTTTGTTCTACGAAGTGGAGATTTGGACATGAGATTTATGGGTACAAGTAGGGCTATAGAGGGAACAAGAGCACATCAGAAAGTTCAAAAATCAATGGGTGATGAGTATAATGCTGAGGTGTATCTTTCTCATGTATTTGAAAAAGATGACATAACTATTGAATTAGCAGGGAGAGCTGACGGCATTATTGAATATGATGGTGTTGTTATAGTTGATGAAATCAAGACGACAACAAAGACACTTGAATATATTGAGGAAGATTATAATATAGTACATTGGGCTCAAGCAAAATGCTATGCATATATGTATGCACTTCAGAATGAACTTAAAGAAATTTATGTGCAGCTTACATATTATCAGTTGGATACAAAAAATATAAAAAGGTTTAAAAGAATTTTCACAATAGAAGAGCTTGAAAAATTTTTTGATGACATAATTAATAGATATTTTATATGGGCAAAGTGGACATACAATTGGAGAAATATTAGAGATAAATCTATTGAGGAATTGGGATTCCCATTTAAAAATTATAGAAAAGGTCAAAGAGAATTTGCAGTTGCAGTGTATTCAACTATTAGAGAGGGCGGAAAGTTGTTTGCACAAGCTCCAACAGGTATAGGAAAAACAATAGGAACTGTTTTTCCATCAATCAAAGCGGTGGGAGAAGGATTGAGTTCAAAAATATTTTATTTAACAGCTAAAACAATAACTAGGACAGTTGCTGAAAATGCATTTAATAAATTGAGACAAAATGGATTGAGGTTTAAGACAATAACTCTTTCGGCAAAGGATAAAATATGTCCTAATCCTGGAGTGGGATGCAATCCAGAAAGTTGCGAGTATGCTAGAGGACATTTTGATAGGGTAAATGATGCTATATTTGATATATTAAATAAGGATGAGTTTACTAGAGAAACTATAGAGGAGTATGCGCAAAAATATAGGATTTGTCCATTTGAGTTTTCACTAGATGTAGCATTGTGGTCAGATGGTATTATTTGTGATTACAATTATGCATTTGATCCAAGGGTTTATTTGAGAAGATTTTTTCAAGATAATAGCGGCGATTATATTTTTTTAATTGATGAAGCACATAATTTAGTTGATAGGTCGCGAGAGATGTTTTCAGCGGAAATTTATAAAAAGCCAATTTTAGAGTTAAAAAAGAAAACAAAGGAATTAGCACCTAAGGTTTCAAAGTATTTGAATAAGCTTAATTCATTTATGGTTAAGGGAAGAAAGCTTTGCGAAAAAGAAAATTTTTATCTTCAGAAGGATGCTCCTCAGGATATTTATACTAGTATTAGAAAGTTCATAAGTGAAGCTGAAGAATGGCTTGTTGATAATCCAGAAGCTGATTTTAGAGAAGATCTGTTGCAGTTTTATTTTGATGCGCTTTCGTTCATACGAACTTCGGAAACTTACGATGACAGATATGTTACGTATTATGAAAAAATCAATGATGATGTAAAATTGAAATTGTTCTGTTTAGATCCATCATATCTTCTCAAAGAGGCAATGAAGAGAGGAAAGGCTTCAATTTTGTTTTCTGCTACTTTGACTCCATTGCCTTATTTTATAAAAATACTAGGTGGAGATGAAAATTCATATAGAATGAGATTAAAGTCTCCATTTCCACAGGAAAATTTACATCTCTTTATAAATGATAGAATATCAACAAAATACAGAAATAGAGAATTCACGTATGATAAGGTCACAAATGTTATTGAAAAAACTATACAAAACAATAAAGGAAATTATTTGATATTTTTTCCATCGTATAGGTATATGGAGGAAGTTTATTATAGATTTATTGCCAAAAATGAAGGCTTAGATATAAAAGTTATTATTCAAAAATCCAACATGCTAGAGAATGAAAGAGAAAATTTCTTAAAAGAATTCGAAATTGAAAGAGAAGATACTTTAGTTGCTTTTGCGGTTATGGGAGGTATTTTTGGAGAGGGAATAGATCTTGTTGGAGATAAATTAAGTGGTGCTATTATTGTTGGGGTTGGATTGCCACAAATATGTTTTGAAAGAAACATTATAAGAGATTATTTTGATGAAAAATTAAATTTAGGCTTTGAATATGCATATGTATATCCAGGTATGAACAAGGTAATGCAGGCAGTTGGCAGAGTTATTAGAACTGATGCCGACAAAGGAGTTGTTGTGCTTATTGATGAAAGGTTTGGACACGAAAATTACAGAAAATTATTTCCAGAGGAATGGAGTCATGCTGTGTATGTTAAAAATCTTAAAGATATAGAAAGAAGAGTTTCTAAATTCTGGAAGTAGTACCCCAGGGGTGCAAAAATTTCCATGGTAAATTTTATATATTCAATAGGTTGTGCGAAAATCCATGATACATGGTATAATGTAGTATACAAATATCAAATTTCCACAAAATTTCTACAAAAGAGGTTGCTATAATAAATTGCATTTGTAGTTATTATAAAAAACAAATTGATACAAGCAAAAGCTAATAAGATATGATTTTCAAGTAATATTTTTGCAAAATCTATTTGTGGACAACCTATTGAAATGAAAATTCTACTATGTGAACTACCACCCAGACAAGCAACGGAGGTTTTCTCAAGCCGAATATATAAAAATACAAAAGAAAGGTAGGTGTGATACCTGATTTGTGGTTAATTAACAGAAAAAATATTGATAATAGCAAATTAGAAATAACACTAAATAACCCTTAAGTAATCACATTTAGATACATTGCTATTCTAGTAGTTGAATTCTGATATACCACCATCTTATTAGTGCAGACTTTTTTAATTACGTAAATCAATAAAAAAGAAATATATTTTGTAAATAAGCTATTTCAGCTAGTTTATCAATTTTACAAGATTCCTACTTTTATAAGTGGCAGATTAGAGGCAGATTGAAGATTTTGGCTTCAGGTGGAGTAGAGTTTTCATCTAGTTTTCATCTGAAGTTTCGATGTTTTGCTTTAGCAAAACGAGTTCACTTAATTAGGGGAGTTTGCATTAGTCCAATAAGATGAAGAATTTGGGGAAAAAATTTTGTCCAAATCTTAGAAATCAGGAAGCTATATAACATGGAGATTGCCATTAAAACTAAAAGTAAATTTAATATTACAGTTATACTTATGTGTTTAGGTTTTGTTATATTTGCAGTTGCAGTATTGTTACTTAATAATATTGCACAAAAATTTCCAGGGAATAATCAAAGAAATAATTTTTATATTAATTCAAATTCAAATTTAAATTCAAAGTCAAAGTCAAAGTTTGTAGAGGTTAAGAATGTTATTGCTAAAGAAGAAGGAGTTTATGTCTTTTATAGCCAAAATATTAAAATAAACAGTTCGTATTTTTCACTTGAGTTGTATGACAGGGAAAATAATTTATTAAAAACTTCATTTGGTACATATAGCAATGTGTTATTTGTTAAACCTGACAAAAAATTGAATGTTAGGGAAAAATATAAGATTCATATTAAAGCATTAAGTATACAGGGAAAATATGGTGACTTAATCAGAAAAGATTTTGCTAGAGAATTTACAGTTACAAAAGATGATAATATGTTTACAAGAAAATATAGTCCTTTTGGAGAATTTTTATATTTTACAAAATTACCTCCTATTTGTAGCACTGGATTTAAAGAATTAGATGAAAATGGTGTAGTTAAGATAAAATTATCAAATAGTGATGAGTATATATATAATCCAGTAACTATTGCTCAGGTTGGATTACAAGAATATGGTTTCTATATTCAGGGAAAAGGGAAAGAGCATTATATATTGGCTAAAAATCAGGCAGATTGGCTAGTTAATAACATAGACAACAAAACTAATCAATGGCTTAATTATTATGACTTTACTGTTGGAGGAATGAATGTTACTCTTAAAAAGCCATGGGGTTCGGCTATGGCACAAGGACAAGCTATTTCTCTTTTGGTAAGGATGTATCATCTAACTGGGGATAGAAAATATTTGTATGTTTGTGAGAAGGCATTAAAGCCTCTTACGGTAGATGTTTCTGAAGGTGGGTTAGTACAAGATTTCTATGGTCATCCATATTATGAGGAATATCCTACAGAACCAGCTTCTTATACATTAAATGGATTTATGTTTACGTTGCTAGGCCTCTATGATTTGAGCTGTGTTTCTACAAATTCGCAAGCAAAAGAATTATATGTAGAAGGTATGAGAACATTAAACTACTGTTTACATTTTTATGATTATGATAATATCAGTGCTTACCATTTAGGATTTATGACTACTGATACTAATACTGATGTTAATGCTAATACTAATTTTAATAATGATAATAATAATGATAATACTGATGTTAATACTAATGTTGTTAATACTGTCCACACTTCAAAATTCTATCATGTAGTTCATATATGTGAATTAGAAGCATTATACAGTGTAACAAAGTATCCTTTATACAAAGCATATCATGATTTGTGGAAATCATATGACATAAATTATAAAATTTATTAGAAATATGAGACAAATAATACACAAATAAGCCATTTACTATAATAATATGGCTTATTTGTGTATATTGAATTATTATAGATGAGGGCGGTTTGCTTGGTGAAAATATTAAAACAGGGGGCAAATATATGGTTAAAAAACTAAGCACTATTATGTTGATTGTAAGTATTTTATTTTTAAATACTGCATGCTCAGTAGCAAAATCTCCAGAAGAATTGATTAAGAGACCTCATAAATATTTTAATGGTGAGGATATAAATAAAATAACATCAACATTTTTGACTAATGGTAGAGTTTTGACATTAGCACAGAGTCAAATGGGTGAAAATGCAGTTAGAATGCTAGATATTGATGCCGATGGAATGTACGAAATTATGTTGTTGTATAAGAAAGAAAATGAAGTAAATGAGTATGGTGTAATTATACTAAAAAAAAAGAAAGGTGTTTGGTATGAAATTAATAATATTGCAGTAAAATGTTTTGGATTGGATTTGGTTAAATATGAAGACATAACAGGTGATGGTAAGCTTGATATATTTATAGGTATGCAAAAAAGAGAAGACAAGTATAAAAAATTGAATGTATATTCTTATCATGGTGGATATTTTCATTTTATTGAAAATATTTCATATGAAAAGTTAAATATAAATGATATAGATAATGATGGAATTCCTGAACTAGGTATTTGTCGAAATTTGCAATATAATAATTTGTCAAATGAGTGTTCTAAAAAACAAGAATATTTTTGGTATAGATGGGATAGTGTCAATGAGTTGGAGCCTATTTTAGAAAGGAGATAAAGTATGGCAATTAAAATTCTTGTACTTGAAGATGAAATGTCTATAAGAAGTTTTGTCAAAATTAAGTTAAGAAAATTAGGATACGAAATAATAGAGGCGGAAAGAGGAGAAGAAGCATTTGAAAAAGCAGATGAGAGTATAAGTATAGCACTTCTTGATGTTATGCTTCCAGATATTGATGGGTTTGAGGTGTGTAGAAGACTTAGAATAGAGTATCCTAGAATGGGTATAATAATGCTTACTGCTAAGGGACAAGAAGATGATAAAATAATAGGATTGAGTAGTGGTGCCGATGATTATATAGTAAAGCCGTTCAGTCCAAGAGAGCTTGTTGCTAGGATTGAATCGCTACTTAGAAGGATAGAAATAAGTGCCGTTGATAAAACTAGAAGAGTTATTGATATTGGAATATACGAATTGGACATGGACAGGAGAGTGCTTAAAAAAAATGGTGAAATAATTTCTTTAACACCAACAGAGTACGCTATTGTAGAATTTTTGATAAATAATAGTGAAAAGACATTTAGCAGAAATGAAATATTAGATGAAGTGTGGGGAAAAAGTTTTATAGGGGATATGAAAATTGTAGATGTTAATATTAGAAGAATAAGACAAAAAATAGAAGATGATCCTGCTAACCCTAGATATTTAAAAACAGTTTGGGGACATGGATACATATGGAGTATTGAAAAATGAAAAGTATAAAGTCTAGAATATATATTCAAAACGGAATAATTATAATAATGATTGTTTTGATTTTTGAATGTGTTTTTATATTAGGATTGAGAAATTATTACTATGGAAGTGTGAAGCAAAAGTTGCTGAATAAAGCATATGTTTGTGGTTCATTGTATAATAGTTATCTTTCTGATGTAGGTATATATGAAAAAGCTACATATATACTTGAAAATGAATCTAAGGACAGGTATGTGTACATGCAGGTTTTCGACAAGAATAAGAATTTAGTTATTGATTCAAATGGATTAAAATATCATGAATATTCTGAAAGTAGTAACGATAGGTACAAGAATAATGAATACAAATATAATAAATATATGGATAAATATGATGAATATAAAGATAATGAGTATAAAGATAATGGGTATAAGGGTAATGAGTACCAAGATATTGAATATGCAATAACTGGGAAAAGAAGGGTTGTAAAGGGATATTTCAATGATGAGAGTATAATGAGCATATCAATTCCATTATATCAGAGAGACAATATTGTTGGTGTGTTGAGATATATTATATCGACGCAAAAAATGGGGAAATATGTATTAAAAATTGAGTTGTTTGCATTGTCAATAGGCATATTTGTGATAATTGTATCATTTTTATTAAGTTCAATTTTAGCGAAAAGAATTATTAATCCTGTGAAGGAATTAACATCTACAGCTATTTCTATGGCAAAAGGAGATTTTTCTAAAAGAGTATGTAATACAAGTGAAGATGAAATAGGAAGACTTTCAGATACGTTGAATTATATGGCTAATGAAATAGTAAAAAGCAATGCGGTTAAGAATGAATTCATATCATCGATATCACATGAATTAAGGACACCTTTAACTGCAATAAAAGGGTGGAGTGAAATAATTTTATCTGGAGATGTGGAAAATTTTGATGATGCAAAACAGGGTATACAAATTATATCGGATGAAGCTAGTAGACTTATAGAACTTGTAGAGGAACTTCTTGATTTTTCAAGATTTGAATCAGGAAGAATAAGCTTAACATTTGAAAATATTGATATAAATAGTTTGATTAGAAATGTATGCAACTATTTTAAGAATAGAATTGATAAAAAAAATATTAAATTGGTGATTAATTCGTATAGTGAGAATTGTGTCGTTAAATGTGATAAAAATAGACTGAAGCAAGTATTTATAAATATTATAGATAATGCTGTAAAATTTTCGAATATTGGTGGGAATATAGAAGTAAATATCTACAAAAAGGATAAATATGATGAACATGAAGAAAAACAAATTGTTTTTGTCGAAATAGTAGATAATGGAATTGGAATATCAAAAGATGATATATGCAAAGTTACACAAAAGTTTTACAAGGGAAAGTCAAATAGGTCAGGAAATGGTATAGGGCTTGCGATATGTAGAGAAATAATATCAATGCATGGTGGTGAATTAATTATTGAAAGCGAGGAAAACAAAGGAACAAGGGTTATTGTAAAAATATTAACCAATTTGTAACCAATATAGTTATTAATATGTTTATAATTAAGTTACCAAGCTTGGTAAGACAAAGCAATTAAGGGAAAATTAAAAATTCTATTGAAAGGTGGAATGTTTCTTTATGAAAGGAATTCTTAAGAAAATAGTATGTGTAGCATGTGTAACGGCATTGACAGTTTCAGTTGTAGCATGTGGAAATACTGCAGATGATAAAAATGCAATGAGTAAAGGTAATAATACCAAAGTTGAAGATAATAATAAAAAGTATACTAAGTCTGATAACAATAAAAATATTGATAAAAGTAAAAAAGAACATAAATATAGTGATGAACTTGCGAAATATTTTCCAAATGTTGAGGGGACAGTTTTGAAATATAGTGGTACTGCTGAATATGGACATGTATTAACTTTAAGTAATGTAGATGAAAAAAATGATAAATTGATACTTGATTTTAAAGGTGAAATCGAGGATATGAGTGATGGTGAAGGTCCTTCAAAAGAGGAGCTGATGTTTGAAAAAGAATATGAAATTGGTAGTGATTATGTTAAAGAGAAACAGAAAAATAAAGAGAGACGACATTCACAATCGATAATAAGAGAACAGACAGTGTTAAAGTTACCACTCAAAGAAGGAAATAAATGGGAAGAAAAAGTAACTATTGATGGAAAAGAGTATACTGCTATTGTAAAGATAGTGCAAATATCGAAGGATAAAGATGGTAAGGCTTTAATTAAGACAGAAACAGTAGTAAAGGGGATTGAACATTATCCAGAAAATATGTATAAGGAAAGTAAAACATTTAAAGAAGGAAAAGGAATTATAGAATTTAAAAATGTTATATTGTTCCCAAAAGCGTATAATGGTGATAAAGATGCTCATATGAATTTTGGATATTCTTTATTTGAATAACACCCAGGGGTGCAAAATTTACCATGGTAAATTTTGCACCCCTGGGGTATAATATAATCAAGGAGGGGGTTAAAATGGAAATTAATACTCAATATATACTTGATAATATGGTGAAATATATTAATATTCAAAGTCCATCGGGGAAGACAGCAGAAATAATAGAAGAATTAAAGAAACAGTTTGAGGATATGGGGATAAAGACAATAAAAACTAAAAAAGGAGCTTTAATAGCTACCATAGAAGGTGAAAATGATGATAAGCAGAAAACTATATCTGCACATGTTGATACCTTAGGGGCTATGGTTAAGGCAATAAAACAGAATGGAAGGCTTAAATTTGTTAGAATAGCAGGGGGGACATTTAACACACTTGAAGGTGCTAATGTTTTTGTCGAAACAAGACATGGCAAAAAAGTAAGAGGAACAATATTGCCAGTGAAAGCTTCAACGCATATATTTCCTTCAAATTCTAGAAATGATAGTAGAACTGAAGAAAATATGGAGGTTAGGCTTGATGAAAGAGTAAATAGTAAAGAAGATGTTTTGGATTTAGGAATTAATGTTGGGGATTATATACATATTGATACTCTAACTGAAATAACAGAAAGTGGATTTATAAAATCAAGGTATTTGGATAATAAAGCGGCTGTGGGTATAGTTTTGGGTATATGTAAGTACTTTAAAGATAATAATATTAAACCTAAATATACAGTTAATTTTTTGATGAGTAATTATGAAGAAGTTGGACATGGAATATCATTTGTGCCAGAAAAAACAGAAGAATTTATTGCTATAGATATTGGAACTGTTGGGGGAGAACAGGCATCAGATGAGTTTAGTGTTAGTATTGCAGCTAAGGATGGGGTAACGCCTTATGATTATGAATTAAGAAATAAATTGGTGGATATTGCAGAAAAAAATAATATTAGTTACAATGTTGATGTATATAATAGTTATAGTTCTGATGCTACGCAGGGAATTAAAATGGGACATGATTTCAAATTTGCATGTATTGGACCAGGTGTCGATGCGACACATCATTATGAAAGAACACATATAGAAGCAATAGAAAATACAACTAAGCTTTTGATAAAATACATTTAATATTACCCCTGGGGTGCAAAAATTTCCATGGAAAATTTTGCACCCCAGGGGTAAATTTTTGCTTGACAATGCATAGAATAGTATATATAATATTTGGTAAATTCAATATTTTGAGAGTGTATCTAGGGTTCCGGCTGTGAAGTTTGAAGTTACTAATTTAATTACGAATTATGTATCAAGGTAGCAAGCAATAAACTATATGGGAAATTTGTTTGAATAGTTCAAGTTTTCGCAGTGTCTGGTCCAAGCGGTACAAGACCACATTGTAGTTGGTTACACTTTTAGGATAAAAGCCTAAAGGACGAGTCTCGGTTTTTGCAGATTTGTTCTTTAGGCTTTTTTTTATTTTTAATGCCATTAAGAATTAAAAATAAAAAAATAATTAATTAGTATGCTAGTCTATTTTGTACCATATTGTGTCGCAAGAAAACACTACAACAAAACAGGGGGGTGAACTAGATGGAAAGATTAAAAAGGAACATTAAAGGATATTATTTGTATACTATATTTTCGGATTTATTGATAATTGGGCCTATCATAATGGTATACATGCTTTCAAAAGGACTCAGTTTTACACAGATAATGCTTATAAATTCAATATCATGCATTGCTGTAGTTATTTTTGAGGTACCAACTGGAGCTATTTCAGACAAACTTGGTAGGAAAATAAGCATGATTATTGGACCGGCATTGTGGGGTATTAGTTTAACTATGTATATATTCGGAAAAGGTTTTTATTCTTTAGCATTGGCTGAAATAGTTTTTGCACTTGGAATGACATTCAAGTCAGGCTCAGATATTGCACTTATATATGATTCTTTAAAAGCAATAGGAAGAGAGGATGAATTTCAAAGAATAGAAGGAAAAGCAAAAGCATACTTGCTTTACGCACAGGCAGTTGGCTCATTAGCAGCAGGATTTTTATATAAGTACAATAAAGATTTACCAATAATTGTATCAATTATATTCATGATTATTACAATAGTGATAAGCTTTACTTTGTATGAACCTCCAATTGAAGATAAAAAAGGACAGTATGGCGAAAAGTATTTAAAACAAATTTATGAAAGTGGTAAATATGTTCTAAATCATGAAAAATTAAAGGCTATAATATTATTTTTAATGGTTTTTTATGTGTTTTATAGAGAAGGATTTTTCTTGTTTCAGCCATATTTTGAAGATGTACACATACCAGTTGAGTATTTTGGGATAATTTTCTTTGTGTTTAACATCGTTGCAGGACTAGTATCAAATAGAAGTCATAAAATAATAGCTATTACCAAGAGAAGAAGTCTTATGTTTTTGTCATCACTTATGATTGTATCGTTTACTATTTTAGGATTAACGAAAATTTGGATAGGTGTCTTTGCAATGCTTCTTCAACAAATGGCAAGAGGCTTATATGGACCTACTACAAGAAAATATTTAAATAAATACATTCCATCAAACAAGAGAGCAACGATATTATCATTTGTTAGTCTTTTAACTAATTTAGCAGGAGCTGTTTCATATCCATTATTGGGATTGATTAAGGACAAAACTACTATATTTAATACTCACTTAATACTTGCAGCTATTATGTTCGTTCTCACATTTTTAACATCTATATACATGAACAAGAGAATGGGTCATTTTAATAAAGGAATAATTTCCAAAGATGAAAAAAATTACACCCCAGGGGTGTGAAAAGGGGTTGATTTTTATATTGTATAGTGGTATTATTTATTTGATAATGAAAATCAATATCAAATAGCGAAAAATAATCAATTGCATTTAATTGTATTTATTACATGATAGGAGGGGATTTGATGTTTAAAATTCTTGGGATTATTGCGCAAGAAGGAAAATATTCGGTAGCTACTATATCACAAAAATTAGGTATAAGTGAAGAATTGGTGGCACATATGGTAGATAAGCTTATTGAAATGGGTTATTTGACAAAAGTTAATAAAAATAATTTTTGTAGCAGTTGTAGTTCTTGTGGTGGGTGCAATGGAAGTTGTGGATGCTCTAGTAATACTAAACTAAATATATTAGAGATAACTGAAAAGGGCAAAGTTGTACTTGAAAGGATGTAGGCAGAGTTTTTATGATGTAGGCAGAGTTTTTATATAACTTTTTGACTTTGAATTTATTTTTGAATGACTTTGAATTTATTTTTGAATGATTTTTGTGATATGGGGTGAATTGATTTTATGACGAGCGACGTTTATAAAAAGTTTATTGAACTAGCAAAGTATAGAGAGGATAAGGAATTATTATTTTTATCAATAATTTTTAATGTAGCACCTATTATAGAAGGACATAAACCGGCATCAATAATTAGTTTTTCTAGGAATGATAAGGGATTATATTATGCATGGGACAATTATAAATATGAACTGAAAGATTATTGTAATTTAAGATATTTTGAGTTAAAAAGAACGGATGGCTATATTTTAGTTATGTTTTATGATTCACATAAATTAAGCGAAGCATTAAATGAAGAAAAAAATATTAGGTTTTTAAAAAGATTTGGCTATAAAAATTGGAGTAGAATAGATAAATTTTTAAGTTTATTGAAGAGGAGATTTGAGGTAGCCTGTCCACATGAAGTTGGTATATTTCTTGGATATCCAATAGAGGATGTTGTAGGTTTTATGAATAACTGCGGAGAAAATTGCATATTGTGTGGTTATTGGAAAGTATATCACAATCCCGATAAAGCTATAGAACTTTTCAGAAAATATAATAAATCTAAGGAACATATATTAGAGCTTATTATAAGAGGAACAGAACCTTCTGCATTAATTAAGCAAGTTGCTTGAGCTATTTAACTAAAATATGTTAATTGTCAATGAGTTTTCATGTTAATAATGTACTGATTTATCGATTTTACAAGATTTCTACTTTTATAAGTGGAGATTGAAGCTTTTACTTTAGATGAAGTAGAGTATTTACCAGAAGTTCAATGCTCTACATTCATCAGCAAGTTTTGTATCACTAGCGTTTTGGTAGAGTATCCACCTAAAGTTTTGATGGTCTGCTTTAGCAAAATGAGTTCACTAATATATTTGATTTATATGTAAATTCAAAATATCTATTGACATGATTGGAAAAATGAGTTACTATGTTATTGATAATGAGTTTCATTAACGAATATTAACCATTATCAATAATTTATCATCATTAACTGAAATGTTAGTAATAGCAGTAGTGAGAGGAATAATAATAGCAGTAACATTAATAATAGCAATGGTAAGAGTAGTGCAGATTTACTAAGTGAATAAATGTAATTAAAGTATCTTATTTGCAAATGTATTTTCTTTTTATGATTCATATAATTAGGAATGTCTGTACTAGTTGTACTGGCTATGCTGGTAAGATCATTATTATTATCGATATTAATAAATTTAGAAGGGAGAGTTTGTATGTCAAGTGTATCTTTGGATAAGGTTAAGGTTGGCAGTCAGTGTGTTGTTGAAAAAATTGTTGAAGGAAGTAGCGTGAGAAGAAGAGTTATGGATATGGGTATAGTTAAGGGGACAAGATTAAAGGTGAATGGCAAAGCACCATTAGGCGATCCTATTGAGGTTATTGTCAGGGGATACAAATTAACTTTGAGGAAAAAGGAAGCGAGAGATATAGTTGTACAAGTATAAGTGTAATTTATAATTTTATTGTAGAGACAGATTACACATAGAACATACGAGAATATGCTTAGGTGTGATTTATAATTTTATTGTAGAGTGATAAGTTGAAAATGAAAATGTATGAGCAAAAGTATAGGTTAAAGATTTGTATAAATGCTAAATTAGCTAATTAAAATATAATGTTGTGTTTAATTTAGCTAGTTAAATAATTAGCAAGAAGTAAGTCCAGCTAAGAAATGTCAATAGGAGATAAAAAATAATTATTATTTTTGTGAGCCAAAAAAAGGAGGAATTAGTATGCCTTTGACTTTTGTTAAACCTGGCGATATGGTAAAAGTTAAAGATATTATAGGTGGAGGTGTGGTGTACAAACTACTTATGGAAATGGGACTTAATAAGGGTTCAAAAATAAAGATGATTAAAAATAGTTCAGGACCTCTTATAGTAGCTGTAGGTGAAAGAAGAATTGCAGTTGGGAGAGGTATGGCTATGAAAGTTATGGTAATGTAATTTTTTTTGAGAAATTATTGAGAATGAATATTGATTTCATCTCTTGCTTTAGCAAAAAGAGTATATTAAGTATATTATAAGGGGAGGTTACAAAATATGAATTCTGAGATAATTGTTGCTTTGGTTGGTAACCCCAATTGCGGCAAAACCAGTATATTCAATGCTCTGACAGGATCAAATCAACATGTTGGTAATTGGCCTGGTGTAACTGTTGAAAAAAAAGAAGGTAAATTGACTTTCAGTGGTAGAAAGCTAAAAATAGTGGATTTACCAGGAACTTATAGTTTAGGGGCTTATTCAGAGGACGAGGTGGTTGCTCGTGACTTCATATTAAAGGACAAACCAGATGTGGTAATCAATGTAATTGATTCAACAAATATTGAAAGAAATCTCTATTTAACAGTTCAACTTATGGAAATGAATACAAATGTTGTGTTAGCTTTGAATATGGCAGATGAAGCTGATAAGAAAAATATATTTATTGATCATGAAAAGCTTTCGGAGACGCTTCATATTCCAGCTGTTCCAACAGTTGCGAGCAAAAAAAAAGGTATAGAAGAACTACTTAAAAATGTTATTGAAGTAGTAGATAATAAGGGTAAACATAAATGTAAAATTAAATATGGTAAAGAAATCGAACAGGAAATTAATGAAATTAGTGATTCGTTAAATGAATGTGCTGCAGGATTGGATTATCCAGCAGATTGGACAGCTCTTAAACTTTTGGAAAATGATGAATATGTTTTAAATAACATAAAGGAAAATGATAAATCAGGTAAAATTATAGATAAAGTTAAAAAATCGATTGATAACATAACTTCTTCTATTGGATATGAACCAGATGCAGCAATAGTTGATAAAAGATATGAATTTATTGCTGAATCTACGAGAGGGTGCATAAAAAAGAATGACGAAAATAAAGAAACATGGTCGGATAAGATAGATAAGGTTGTTACTCATAAAGTAGGAGGACTTCTTATATTTGCAGGTATAATGTTTTTTATGTATCAAATTACTATGTCATTTGGTAATGATTTTTTAGGTGGATTAGTTGATGAAGGATTTGGTGTACTAGCTGATTGGGCATCAGAAGCATTAGCAAATTCTCCAGAGTTATTGAGGTCATTTGTTGTTGATGGAATTATAGGTGGATTAGGTTCAGTATTGGTATTTATTCCATTAATTGCAGTTATGTATCTAATAATTTCAATATTAGAGGAAAGTGGTTATATGGCAAGAGCAGCTTATGTTATGGATAGATTTATGCAATCTATAGGACTTCATGGTAAAACAGCTGTTTCAATGATAATAGGAAGTGGATGTAATGTTGCTGGTATCATGTCAACTAGAACGCTAGAAAGTAAAAAGGATAGAATGATTGCCATACTTATAAATCCATTTGTTTCGTGTGCTACTAAGATGGAGATTTACGGTGTGTTTGTGGGTGCTTTCTTTGCGGGTAAAAAGTTTGGAATATTTAATGCTGGTGGTTTTATAGTGTTTAGTTTATATGCTATTGGAATTTTAATTGCAATATTATCAGCAAAATTGTTTAGTAAATATTTATTCAAAGGTGAATCATCATATTTTGTAATGGAATTGCCTCCATATAGAGTACCTACGGTTAAGGGCGTATTGATTCATATGTGGGAGAAAGCTAGTGCTTTTGTTAAAAGAGCTGGTACTGTTATATTTGTTGTTGTAGTATTAATTTGGTTCTTATCTGTTATGCCATTAGGAATTGAGCCAGGTTCAGCAGAAAGTGTGCTAGGAAGAATAGGTTCATTTATTGCTCCAATATTTAAGCCACTTGGATTTGGAACATGGGAATCAGCTGTAGCACTTATAACAGGTGTACTTGCTAAAGAGGCTGTTGTTGGTACTATGGGTACAGTATATTCAGTATCAGGAGGAACACTTCAGACGGCTATACAAAGTAACTTTACAGCATTATCGGCTTATTCATTTATGATATTCTGCTTGTTATATGTTCCGTGTGTAGCAGCAATTGGAGCTATCAGAAGAGAAACAAACTCTCATAAATGGGCTTTATTTTCAGCTTTATATTCAACAACAGTTGCTTGGATTGTAGCTTTCTTGGTTTATAATATTGGTAGAATGATATAATTATGGAATAAATTACACCCCTGGGGTGAAGTTCACCCCAGGGGTGTAATTTATTCCATACTACCAGTTAAGGGTTTTATATCTGAATGTAAAAAAACGGATCTTACTATTGAGTTACTGCCATATTTCAATCTTATGCTATCTATTGTTTTGTCAAGTTTTCTTATTTTTTCTACATTACCATTTTCAAATATAGAAGTTTGATAAAAATCATTGCTGCAAAGTTCAGAAACAGAAACTCCTATAAGTCTTATGGGTTCACCCTTCCATATTTCATCAAAAAGCTTGCATGCAGTTTCTGCAATTTTTTGTGTGGAATCTGTTGCACTAAACAGCTTTCTTTGATGTGAATAGCTTATAAAATCACTATTTTTTATTGAAATAGAAACTAGTGAACAACAATTTTCGGAATTTCTAAGTCTCATACCAACAGTTTCTGAAAGGGATAAAATAACCATATGTGCATCATTCTTATTTTCTATGTTAAAAGGAGTTGTTGTAGAATTACCAACACTTTTCATGTTGATATGGTTACTTTTTATAACTTCAGATTCATCAATTCCATTAGCATAGTTCCACATAAGTATACCATTGCTTTTAAATTTTATTTTTAAAAGATTTATATCATAATTTGCAAGATCGCCTATGGTATTAATATTAATTTTTCTTAATTTAGGTGCTGTGGCTCTTCCAACCATGAACAGATCTTCTATTGGAAGTTGCCACATTTTTTTCTTTATTTCATTAGGGAAAAGTGTGTGTACATTATCAGGTTTTTTGAAATCTGAAGCCATTTTTGCTAAGAGTTTATTAGATGATATACCTATATTTACTGTAAATCCTAATTCATTCTTTATTCTTTCTTTTATGCTATGAGCAAGTTTTACATAGTCAGGGTATAGATTATCCATATTCGTAAAATCTAAGAAACATTCATCAATAGAATATTTTTGTATTATTGGAGTATATTCTTTAAGAAGTTCTAACATGGCATTACTGTTCTTTAAATACAAGCTATAATTTGGAGGTTCAACTATAAGCTTAGGATATTTTTGCATTGCACTAAATAAACTTTCTCCTGTTTGAATTTTGTATTTTTTGGCAGGAATAGATTTTGCTAAAACTATGCCGTGTCTACTTTTAGGGTTTCCTCCTATGATTGATGGAATTTCCCTTAAGTCCAATTTTGAGCCGTGCTGAAGTTTATATATTGCTGTCCAAGATAGATATGCTGAATTTACATCTATATGGAATATAATCTTATTTTTATTTGTATGATTGTTTTTCATACTTATTTTTGTAATGTTACTTGTACTGCTCATGTTTTACAACCTCTTTCCAAAAATTGTTCTATAATTAATTATAGCGAACATATGTTTAATTGTAAAGAAATTTATGGAAAATGGAAAAAATTACACCCCTGGGGTGAATTTTTTGTGTGTTTTTCAAATATATTCTAGAGAGGGGGGAGTACTATGAATGAGGAAATGGAAATTGATTTACTAGAGATGGGACATATTATTCTTAAAAGAAAGTGGATTATAATTTATGTAACACTGTTTTCAACAATGATTTCTGCATTAATCAGTTTTTTTGTAATTAAACCTGTATATGAGTCAAAAGTCAGCATAGTAATAGGTAAAGAGGAAGCAAGAATTTTTTATGAAGATAAGTATACTAATGGTGATGTTACAATGTATCAAAAGCTTGTTAAAACTTATGCTGAAATAGCGCAGTCAAATACAGTATTACAAAAGACGGCTGATAATTTAGATGGGTATACTATGAAAGACATTAGAAGTTTTATAACTGTATCGCCTAAGGCTAACACAGAAATATTGGAAATTAAAGTGAAAAATAACAATAGAACAGATGCAATGCTTATTGCGAATGAACTTACTAGAAACTTTACAGTAGAGGCAAATAGAGTATTGCCTGCTGGTGAACTTAATATTCTAGATAAAGCAGCAATTCCAGATGTGCCTGTATCTCCAAATAGAAAATTAAATATTGCTATTGCTTTTTTATTGGGAGCTATGATTTCAATTGGAATAGTGTTTTTACTTGAATACATGGATACAAAAGTTAGAACGGAAGAAGAAATAGAAAAATATTTAGATATTCCAGTGCTAGTTTCAATTCCAAATCAAAATGGTATGGTGGTGTGGGAAAAATGAAAAATGAAGCTGAAGTATACAAATTATTAAGAAATAGTATTGAATTTTCAAGTGTTAATTCAAATATTAAAAGTATACTTATTACAAGCTCAAAGAGAGGAGAAGGTAAAACGACGATTGCAGCAAATTTAGCAATAATAATGGCTAAAAGTGGTAAAAAAACATTGCTTATTGATTGTGATTTTACTAATCCCAATATTCATGATGTGTTTAATTTAGATAATAGTACTGGATTAATTACAATACTTCATAGTCAAAATAATAGTGGGCAATTATATATAAATACAATGAATGAAGCAAATAATAAAGTAGTGACATGCAATGAAGTAGCAACATTGGCATGCAATGAAGTTTCAGCATTAGTATGTAATAAAGTAGCGACATATAATGAAGTAGCTTGTAGTAATGCATTATACGATACTACAATAGAATGTAGTAAATCAATATGTAATGAGGCAATTCTAAATGATAAAGCAATTGCTAAAAGCAAAATCAATAATCTCTATATTTTACCATCAGGTTTGAACAAAAATGGTACAAGCCGAGTGTCAAAGGACAGGACAGACAGGACAAATATAAAAGACATAAAAGACATAAAAGGAATAGAAAATATAGAAAACATACAACATATACAAGACACACAAGACACAGAAGGTACATCTGAATTAATAATGTCTAACAATATGAAACAACTATTTGAGAGAATCACCAAAGAATATGATTTTATAATAGTAGATACACCAGCTATTCAATATTCTAGTGATGTTCAGGTAATATCGCAGTACGTAGATGGTTGCATATTAGTTATCAGGGCAGGAATGAACACTAGGAATGAAATTGAAACAAGCAAAAGGTTATTGCAGAAGGTAAATGCAAGAATTATTGGAGCAATATTGAATAAGGCAGATATTAGTCCTAAAAGTAAGAAAAAATCAATTAGTTGTAAAAGCAAAAAACATTAGTGAACTCTTTTGGCTAAAGTAAAACATCGAAACTTCAAGTGAAACTCTACTCCACTTGAGTCAAAAGCTTCAATTTCTCATTTATAGAAGAGGTGTTTTGTAAAATCGATGAAAATTAAAAAGGTAAGAACATATGATGAAAATCAAAAAAGGCAAGAGCATATAATCAGGCGAATATAATCAAGAACATATAATAATGATAGCAAAGAACTGAAATTAGTTTTATGAAAGTATTGGGGAGTGGGGGATAGAATATGCGAAAAAAAAGTATAGTTACAGGATATTTTATAGTGTGTATAATTTTTGCAATAATAATCTTTAATGTATCGGATTGCTTGAGTGTAAAGGCAGTAACGACTTCGGAAGAAAAAAAAGTAGAGTGTATAGGGAATGTGAATTGTTTTTTTATAGATAGTTCTTTTATAAATATTTTAGCGAAAGGTAATGAAATAATAGTAGAGGTGAAATACAATGGTAACCAAAATATAGAAAAATGCATTCAGATATGGGGTAATTCAGGAAATGGATGGGTTCTTGTGAAGGATTTTGATTCAACATTAAATAGAACAAACCATGCTGTGAATAAAACCAAGAATAGTACAAATAACAATGATATAAATAAGACAAGCAAGACAAGCAAGACAGGTAAGACAAGCAATGCCATAAATTTAAGTTATGGAAATAAAAAATATGTTTATACATGGAATTTGAGGAATATTGATAAATATAATGAATCATATTACAAACCCTATTTAAAGAAAAATGAAGGTATATATAAAGTTTATGTAAGGTATAAAAAAGGCAGAACATACAGAGAATTTTACAAAACTTTTTATTTAAAGGCTGATAATACTTTAGAAGAAACCAAAATAATAACTTCTTTTGATTTATGGAATAACGCTATGTATGCAAATTATATTCCATTAATTATGAATGCAGACATAAATGATACAAAAATAAATGGCAGATACAGAAATAATATAGACACAAATAGTACAAACAAGAGTGGTGCAGATACAAGTACAAGCACAAGTAGTACAGATATAAGTAGTGCAAGTAAAAATAGCACAGACAGAAGTAGTATAAGCCAAAGTAGTACGAACAGAAGTAATGCAGATACAAGTACAAGCAAAAATGGTATAAATAGAAATAATGCATACACAAATAGTACAAGTAGTAAAAACAGGGATAGTACAAACAAAAGTAATACAAGCGGTAATACAACCAAAAATAGTACAAGTGCAACCAAAAGTAGTATAAGTAAAAATACTATAAATAGAAACAGTATGAATATAAATAATGTGCTAAACAGTATGTTTGATGATATAGAGAATTTTCCTATGGAAACATTTGAAGTAACAGATTCACCAGTTGTGGCGTATCAGAATGTTCCTTTCCTTATATTCACTATTAAAAATGATTCTAGTTTAATTCATGCAATAAGAATAGTGGGTTACAATGATACGGCTTTAAATGAGAACATTGATAGGCTTGATTTGTGTTTATTGGATAGAAATGTATGGATATGGACACCTAAAAGAAGTGGCATTTTTAATATAGTTGCATACGATTCTTATGATAAACCTATTGCAAAGAGAAAAGTATATGTAAATTCAGAGAACAATAAATATTTGCAGCTTGATGCTTTAAAAATATGGAATGATGATAATAACACACATGTTGCTGCAAAGATAGCTAAAAGTAAACCTTGTGGATTTGATGAAAATGAAAATAAAATAATGAAATTCACGATAAGTGAACCACATGTTTGGTCAAAAACAATAAAAAATTATGGAGATGTTGTTAGAAAGTCTACCAACAATAAATATAAAAATTATTATGAAATAAATGAGAAAAATGATAATTTTAAATTTAATTATGGAAACTATTTGGTGGGTGTTACGATTAAAAGCAAGTACTCAATAGAATATGAAGATGCGAAATGTCTACATTACAATAAATCATCATATAGTAATTTGAAATTAAATATTATAATGGATACTACTAATACTAAAGAAGATAGTAAAGGTAAATATCCAACTAATTCAAAATTTACTTTTACTGCTAATATTGGTGAAAAAAATATTACAGATAAAAACGATATTGAATATGCTTTTTTATTATGGGATGCTAGAGGGAAAAAATTAATTAAACAGTATAGAAGTTTGGCTAAAGATAATGAAGCTAATAAATTAAATTGGACACCAGCAGACCCAGGGAAATATATAATTTATGCAAGAGTTAGAAGAAGAAGTATTAACAATAATTTACCTAATTCGTATGAGGCTGAAGTGGCTTATCCAATAGAGATTTTTGATAGCAGAGTGGGAAAAATAAATATAGAAAAGATAAGCATAGATAATATGAATGTCCAGGATATTATCAACAATAAAGAAGCAATTACTTCCCATGAAATGCACTATTTAAAAATCAAAGCTGATTATGTTAATACAAAATGTAATAATAATGGAATTAAAGCTAATCAAAGATTGATGTATAAGGTATATGCAATTCATGATGGCTACTGGCAAATGTTGAGTTCTTACAGTAAAATAAATAAAATTCCATTTTACCCTAAGAGCTATGGTGAATATAAAATAATTGTATTAGTAAAGGATTCATTATCAGGAGCTGGAGAGGTAAGAAAGGAATTTAATATAAATGTTAAAAAGAATTGTGTAGATTGGAATTGGTGCTGGAATTGCGGGAATAATTAAATAATTAAATGGGGTACAGCATATGGAATGTAATAAAAAAACAAATCATTCTCTCTTATTAAAAGTATTATTTATGATTACTATAGTATCAATTACGATTAATATAATTTTGTGTGGCACTATAAATATTAATAAAAAAAGATATGAGACATCAATTAAGGAATGTATATCTAAAAGAAAGTCTCTTGATGGAATTTTGAATGTAAGAAAAAAAGAACTTGATGAAATGTTTGATAAATATTATTCTGATAAATTAAGAGAACTTATGGGTAAAGATGATTTAGTAATACTTGCACAAAAGCAGTGGAATTATGTATTAACAGTGAACGGAAAAAAACTTAGAGGAAACACCATCTATATAACCGATAATCATATCAAAATCGTGTTGGCCGAATTTACCAACAAAGAAAGGGTGTTGCCTAAAGAAATACTTATGAAAGGTACATTAACTGGTGGGGATCCAAATGACAGTTTGGATTCTCATTTAAAGATTATTTCACAGGAGAAATACAATAAACATCAAGAAGAGAAAGAAGGAAACAAGAGAATAATTTATGAATTTAATAATATACCTCGAGGTACAATAATCACGCTAAAATTAAGTGAAATACTTAAAAGCAGATTAAACTTAGATAAAAATAAATATCCTTCTAGCAATGAATATGAAATTGTAATTAGGTAACTGATATTGAACAATAGTTCTTATTCTTTAATGATATAGTTTTTTAGATTATTTACGATCTGTTATCCTGAAATTGTAATCATATTAATATTTTGTAAAAAACAAGTTAATCTATAATTTTTAATATAAATCTAAAAACTATATTTTGTTCTATATTTTTTTAATTACAAAATATTTCTTTATATCTCTTTTTATTTTTTTGAATAAAAAGAGATATTTCTATTATTTATATATTTTCTGTTTAGAAGTATTCCATATTATTATACTTCTTACGATATGATTGCGATATTCCTTAATATAAAATGACCTAATATTAAGAATTTGAGTTCGTAAATATGGAAATAGTTACAATGAAGGTAATATATATAATATGAGAACTCCAGAATCTATCAGAGATATTAAAACAATTAAAGGTATGAGGGTGATTTAAAAATATCAATTGATAAATTATAAGTAAAATGGTATAATCTAAAAAAATGATAACAATTTAAAATTGACTCGTTATTTTAAACTGCATAATTCAATTGAATATTTTGTTTGTGACGAAAATACAATTCTATCTGAAATAGTACGTCAATAATAATAATATAAATGAATTGAGCGGTAATTCGTAATAAGTACAAATTTCTTAATAGGGGGATATGCAAAAATACCTATATATCAACTGCGCTAAAATATGATTATGTTAAAATATGGCAAAGAAGGGAGTAAATATTCATGTAAAAAAAGATACCAATTATAATATTAATGTTACTTTTAGTTGGATGTACTGGTAATGATAATATTGTTACAAATAAAAATAAAGAAATAAATTCTACTAAAAGTATTAGTACTATTGAAAATAAAAAAGATGACTTTAGTGAGAAAGATGACTCTAATAAGAAAGATGAAATAATAACTTTCAAAGATAAAAATTTAGAAAAAAAATAAGAGAGGCTATAAATAAATCTACTGGAGATATTTTCAAAAGTGATGTTAATGTAGTAACTGAGTTAAATTTAGATAACAGTCAAATAACAGATATAAGGCATTTGAAAGAAAATAACAAGTCAAAGATGCGACGTATATTTTGTGAAATACAAAGAGTTGGGTTCCGCTGATAGTAGGTTCTATCAACGGGTTCCAACGATGAAGTAGTTCGCAAAATAGACTAGCATACTGACTAGTTATTTTTTTGAAAATGCCTAACATCATTAAAAAAATTAACTAGTTTAAATTTAAATAGTAATCTAATAACAGATATAACACCATTAAAAAATTTAACTAATTTAAAAAAATTAATATTATATAATAATCAAATAAAAGATATATCTTTATTGAAAAATTTTAATAATTTAACTGATTTAATGCTGCAAAATAATCAAATAACCGATATATCTCCATTGAAAAATTTAACAAATTTGACTATTCTAGAATTGCAGAATAATGAAATAAAAGATATAACTCCATCGAAGAATTTAACCAATTTGACTAACTTAATGTTGAAAAATAATTAAATATTAGATTATTTTTCAACTAAATCATATAATTGAGAAGTAAAAGAATTGCTATAGATAATAATTCTACAGCACTTGATATTAAGGAATTTATCACCAGACAATAAAAAAGTTTCAAAAAATAATGTATTCAAAAGTTAATTTAAATAATGCATTAGAACTAAATAAAGCATTTAACAGATAAAATGGAAAAAATTACACCCCTGGGGTGTGTATTACAAAGAAGAGAGATATATAATAGAAAATTTTTATATTCTAATTTAATGCACCCCAGGGGTGCATTTTGTGGTATAATTAGGCATATATTGTAGAAGAGGGAGTGAAATTAATGAATGTATTGGTTTGTGGCGGAGCTGGATATATAGGAAGTCACATGGTTGCTGAACTTATAGAAAATGGACATGATGTTGTTGTTTTCGACAATCTCCAAAAGGGGCATAAAGAGGCTCTTTTAGGCGGAAAATTTTACAAAGGTGATTTAAGAGATAGACAAGCACTACATAGGGTTTTTAATGAAAATAAAATAGATGCAGTAATTGATTTTGCAGCTGATTCATTAGTTGGTGAAAGCGTACAAGAACCTGTAAAATATTTTGAAAACAATATTGGCTCAACAGTGAATTTATTGGGTGCAATGAAAGAACATGGAGTAAAGTACATAGTATTTTCTTCGACAGCAGCGGTGTATGGTGAACCCGAAAATATACCTATTGTTGAAGAGGACAAGACATTTCCAACGAATCCATATGGAGAGTCAAAGTTGGCGGTGGAAAAGATATTAAAGTGGTGTGACAATGCTTATGGCATAAAGTATACTGCACTTAGGTATTTTAATGCTGCAGGTGCACATATAAGTGGGAAAATAGGAGAGCATCACAATCCGGAAACTCATTTAATACCAATAATTTTGCAAGTTGCTCTTAAAAAGAGGGAAAAAATAATGGTATTTGGTGATGATTATGATACAAAAGATGGCACATGTATTAGAGATTATATACATGTTTCAGATTTAGCTAATGCACATCTATTGGCACTTGAGAGATTGATGAGCGGTAATGATAGCAAAATTTATAATTTAGGCAATGGAAAAGGATTTTCGGTTAAAGAGGTTATAGAAACAGCAAGAAATGTTACAGGAAAAGAAATCAAAGCTGAAATTGCAGCTAGAAGAGCTGGAGATCCAGCAGTTTTGGTAGCTTCAAGTGATAAAGCAAAATCAGAATTGGGATGGAAACCTAAATATGATTCATTGGAAACTATTATAGAGACAGCTTGGATATGGCATAAAAATCATCCATATGGATATTGTTAAGACAGATATACTGATTAAGTTGTATATTTAAAATTAAGTGCTAATTTTATATTGGATAATGTTAAAATAGCTATACTAATTAAGAAAACACAAATACTTACGATAACTTATGTGTAAGTGTGTATAAATAAATGTATATACAATATATGTATAAAACTTCAATAAAGCATTTAGAAGAAAATAACAAGTCATATTTACTATAAAATTCTGAATTACTTATTGAAGGTACAAAAGTATAGGAGGTTATACTGAATGAAGAAAAAACTATTATCTGCAGCAATAATTACAGCTATTATGTTCGGTTCGACAGCAAATGCGGAAGTTCCACCACATTCTGTTATAATAGGTGATAAAGCATATTCGATTGATTATATTGTTAAACCGGCAAATTTTGCTGAAATAGATTCACAACTTAACAAAAGTGCTAGCGTTTATTATGTTAGTTCAACTAGAATTATAAATTTATTTACAGGAAGACCTATAAGCTATTCATTGATTTCGTCATTTCCTCAACTTTCATACAAGGATGGGGATGGTGAGAAGTATACAGTATTAGCTGGAAATGGTAAACTAATACATGAAACAAATCCTTTTATGGCTTCTGCAAATGTAAGCATTGGAAATGGTATGACTTTATTTAAAAATATTAAGATTACTACGACGGTTCCGGATGTATGTTATTATACTATTGAAAATGGTACATCAATTCAAAAAATAGGACAAACTGTAAAATGTGCGACTGATGGAAATTATGTTAAAGTGAAGTTTTTGGCTTATGATAAGAGAACACTAATTGCGGAGGGTCAATTAGATGTTTCATCTTCTGGCAATAGAGTTGTTAGTAATTTGAATTTTGTTTTAGGAAATACACCTGGAAATATTTCTAATTTAGGACTTGTTGCTAAGGATAAAAATTGGATTTATTACAGAAATCCAAAGAAAAGAGGGAGAATATATAGGATCAAAACGGATGGGGTTGGAGAAGAAGAAATATCATCTAAGGAGAATATAGAGTACATAAATATTGTTGGTGAAGATCTGTATTTTGTTTCAGTTGGTGATGAAAAAAATCCTACAAACATATATAGGATGGATAAAAGAGGACTAGGTGTAAAAAGTGCAATTTATCAGTATTCTAGTGATAAAAAACCTATAAATTTTGGAGATATAAAGGATGTTATGGTTGCGGGTAACTATGTATATTATATAGACGCTAAAACAGGATTCCTTTCTAGATTTAAAACAAAGTATGCAGGAGGAAAATATGTTTTAGATGGCAAAATTAAGAAAGTTACCAAAGACATGGTTGAAGATGTTAATATGTACAAAAACTATATATACTATGTGAATGTCTCAGACTATAACAGGATTTATAGATTGAATATTATGACTGGTGAAAATACAAGATTAACTAATTTTGAAGCTAAGCATATAAATATTCAAGGGGATTGGATTTACTTTAGAAACTATTCTGATGATGAAAAACTTTATAAAATCAAAACAGATGGTACTCAATATACAAAACTATCAGATGATATGGCATTTAATATAAATGTATATGGAGAATGGATTTATTATAAAAATGCTTCTGATAATAATTTTCTTTACAAAATAAGAACAGATGGTTCTGGTGGAAAAGAAGAATATATAACTGGTCAAATTATTTCTAAGAGTGGGTATAAGATTTCAGCTGATAGGGTAGGAAATATAAATGTTATAGGAGATTGGATTTATTTTACTAAAGATAAAGAAAGCAGAAGTATTACAATAAACAAAATAAGAGCTGACGGAAAGAATAGGAAGCAAGTAGATTAAACTTGTTTTGCTGATGTAGAACTTTGCGATTTCATATGAATATTCTACTTTACTTGAGGCAAAAAGCTTTAATATAGTCTTATGGAAATGGGAGTATTAAGGAATTGATAAATAAGTGAAAGATGGTGATTATTTGAAATATATAAAATTCAGCAAACTACTTTTAATGATAGTATTGTTATTTAATTTTTTGGATTTTACTTATGTTTTTGGTGATGAATACTGCATTAAAAATACTAAATTAGATGTAAAACCTAATAAGATTTGGAGTATAAAATTTAATAAAGATATAGATACCAATTCAATCAAAGATGATTCAGTTAAAGTTGTTGACAGTAATGGAAATAAGATGGATATAAAACTGAAAACGAAGCTTGATGATTCCACGGTTTTAGAAGTTATTCCTCCAGATGAAGGATATGTTTTTGGAGAAACTTATACTTTATATGTTTCTGATGATATAAAGGATGTATCTGGCAATAAGCTCTCAAAACCGGTAAGAATGAAATTTACTATTAAGTCTACTGAATATGATTATGCTACTGCAAAGGTTGAGGTGGGAAATGAACATTTATCTAACATCAAGGTTATTAAGGTGAAGAATACTTCTTTGAAAAGTGCAGTTAAGTATTGGGTTGAGAATCAATTCAGTGAATATGATAATGAAAAGGTGTACATAGGTGCTAAAGCAGAAGTTATTATTTTGACAGATAATGCAATTGTTCATTTTTATGATGCCGAAGATAATGAGGTTGCAAGTGGTGTGTTGAATGTTGGAAGTAGTGCTGATAATATACAATTCAATATATCAAAGTAGGGAGAGTGATTCGAATTGAGAAGGAAAGTTGGCTTACTCATATTAATATTGTTTTTTATCATGAAACCTGTCATGTGTTTCGCTGATGATGAGGATAAATATAAAATATATAATTCTGTAGATAATGTTCCTGTAAATAAAGTATGGAAAATAAATTTTAGTAAGAATTTAGATAAGTATTCAGTAAAAAATTATAATATTGAGGTTTTGAATAGTAGGAAGATGACAGTACCTATAAATGTTATTCTTGATAAAAACAAAAAGACAGTATTAGTATCACCTAAAAGTTACTATAAATTCAATGAGAAATATACTTTAATTGTAACTAAAAAAGTAAAGTCTGATAAAGGTGAGTATATTAAGATACCTGTAAAAATGGAGTTTACTACTGAAAGCGGTACTGAATCTAAAGATATTTATTCTGAATTTCCGGATGATGAAAGTGCATTTATTATAGTAGATAATATGGTCTATGCGATAGATTATTTTAATAAGGAGAAGAATGAATATTTTAGTGATAAGGTTTATGATGATGTCAGAGAAAAACTAATGAGTGAAAAATATTTAATATATCATAGAGATAAGTATAGTAGGGAATCGATAGAAGATAAAATATCGTTATATTTTAAATTCACAACATCCATAAGAGAACAGGATAATAAAAAGGTTCATTTATACGATAAATTAAATTATTTAGATAAAGATGGAAAGGTTTTTACTTATGAATGGGATGAGGTTAATAATGTATATAAATTTATAGTTCCCAATGTTTATATAGATGTTTTTAAGAAAAACGAAGATACAATGGTAAAGATATCTGATGTTAAAGGAGTATATGGTGCAGAAAAATTTAAATTTGAAGATGATAACAATATATACAAAATAGGGGATTCGGTTGTTAATAATTTTAACAATGAAGATGAGAAATTGTATATTTTGTCGAAAGATAATTATATTTTAGCGACTACAATTTTGGATACAGTATATTCAACTAGAGGACATAATAAATTGAAGTTAGAACATTATGATTATTATAGGAAACCTGATGAAAATATAGATACTGGTGATATTGGCAAAAATGTGGATTATAATAAATATGGGAATTCATCTGGCAATATAATCAATAATGGGTATGTTGCATCAGATAAGAAAAATTATATATTCTATGTAAATACAGGTGATAATAATAGGCTATATAAGCTTAAAACCGATGGCCGATTTGATAATGCAATGAGCAATGATTATGCACAGTATATAAATTCATACAGTGGATATATTTACTACAGTAATTATGCTGATGATGGTAAGCTATATAGAGTGAAAGCAGATGGATCTGCAAGGGAAAAGTTAGTCGATGACATGGCGGCATATGTTACTGTTTATAATGGATGGGTGTATTATAGTAATCACTCTGATGGAGGAAGAATATATAGGATAAAGATTAATCCAGATGGTAAAGTAGATAACAATTTTATTACCAAGGAAATAGATGGCAGAAAGCATGGAAAGCCTATTACAGATGTTTATGAAGATGAAGCTGCTTATATAAATGTAATTGGAGATAAAATAATATATACAAATGTATCAGATGAAAACAAGCCATACATGATTAAGGATTTGTATAAGTCTACTCCGCTTTCAGAAAGTAAGTTAATGAGATGCAAGTTGAATAATGAATGGATGGAAGCTATCCAAGTAGTTGGAGATTGGATATATTATACTACGAGTGAGGGAGATTTGAATAAAGCGAAATTAGATGATGATAGAATAGTCCCTCTTAGAGGTGTTGTTAGAAAATTTGATAAAGGATATCATCTTAATGCATATGGAGATTGGATATATTACAGCAACGCACTTGATGATGGTAAACTTTACAAAATAAATATAGATGGTAGTGGAGAAAAAGTAAAATTATCAGATGACACAGTGACATATATAAATATAGTTGATAATTACCTATACTATGTAAGTGATAATAAGCTATATAGATTGATGATAGATAGAATAGGTGTTGTAGAACCTGAAATAATAACAAAAGAACCTCCTAAAAGAAATATAGAACAGATTAAAGATATAAAGAAGATAGTTTCTTATGATGAGGTAAATGAAGAATTGGAAATATTAGAAAAAAAATATTTACCAGAAAAAGTTCCGGCAATAATGGATGACAACACAATGCAGGAGCTTGCAGTTGATTGGGACAAGAAAAACGTTGAAAAAAGCAAAGGTTCATATTTCTATGAAGGAGAAGTAATGGGATATGATAAAAAAATCAAATTAGAACTTGTAATACCTTCAGAGATGTTAAATGAGAACAATGATGTTATTGTATACAACAATCCAGATAATAAAGCTGATATTGTTGTTGTTAGAAGTGAATATGAGAACAGTTTGTATGCAAAACCACCTAAGCTAGTTGTAGGCGATGTTGTAAAAATTTATGAGGATAAGTATTTAGAAAAGCCTCTTGCAACTGCAGAAGTTGTCAAAGATGGTAGATATAATGAGGCTATTTTAAAAGGACTTGATATTGATACATTAGGAAAGCAGAATTACTATTTAACTATTACAAGAGGTGAAAAAGGTGAAAGTTTACCTACTGAAATTAAGATACCAGATGCACCAACTATTCTTAAAGCTGGTGATGAGGATTATACGAATATAGGAGTTAATCTAAAGGATTGTTATGTAGATGAATTTTTACATTCAGAGATAAGTGGTAATAATAGTGAATTTGAGTTGAATATAAATGGATATAGATTATATCTTATTAATTCAAATGATAAACTTAATATGATTCAAGATTCAATTGTTCCTGTTGATGATGATATTGATATTAACGATAATAATTGGTCATTTAGTGAACTTGAGGATAAATTAATAAGCTCAGGTATGAGCAGTAATGATATTAAAAAAATTCTTATAAAAGATAGTTTAGGGAAATTGATTAAGCAGGCTAAATATAATGTTTATGTGGCTACTAAATTTAGTGGATATGCATCACCGGATGGAAGAGGAGAAAGACCGAACGTAATAGGTTATATTTCAAGTGATGGTTATGCTATTGATATGATAAGTGATGGATTGCCAAATAAACCAGTTATTACAGAAACTAAAGTTAAACCAGGCGATAAGATTGAATTGAATAAGCCTATTCCTAAAGGAGAAATAGCTTATGTTGTTCCAGAGGGAGAAATATTTGATAATAGTATTACTAATTTAAATGGTTGGCTCGCAGAGAGTGGAGAAGAGTGGTACTATGATACGGAAGAAGGACAGGCTGAATTGGATTCTCATCATGTAACTTATTTGGTGGGTAATGGAAAGAATAAGACTATAGATGTTCCTATTGTTGATGATATTATTGCAGATGAAGCAGAAAGATATAGAATAGTTATAAAAAATGGTGTTGGTGTTTCTGAACCATCAGATGAAGCTGTTATACTTGACAATAAATATCCAGAATGGGCGATTTTTAACAAAAAAATATTTGATGAAAATATTGATAATGGAAATGCTGGTAAAGATATAAAAGTGTATTCAAATAATGAGGATTGTTATGCTTATTTAGTTCCTAAAAATGAAGAAATTGAAGATTATAGTTCAATAACTGTTGAAATGCTTGAAGAGGCGATCAGTAAGTCAAGGTATTCAAAAAAGATTCGTGTTAACAAAAAAGAATGGTTTAATACTTCTAATAACTATACTAGAATACCAACTGACAAGCTATACTCAAATTTCATTGCTACGGATTATGATACGCTTCCTAAATATAATTATGTATTGATTTTTGTCGATGATGTAGGAAATGTTGCAAAGCCTATAGATGAAAAAAATTATATAAATGTATTGATAGATGCAAGAAAATTACATGAATTATTGATAGATGCTGAAACAGGCTTGGAACAATTAGAACCTGATGATCCGGCATATGAGAAAAAATATGATATATTAAATTCAGAATATAATAAAGCGAGAACGTTTTTTAATAATGCTGAGCAGTATAGGAACTGTTCTCAAAGAGATGTTGATAATCAGTTTGAATCATTGAAAAAAGCTTTAATAGAAGCTGGAATTGTAAATTGTAGATTTTACGATAAAGGAAATCGTAACGGACAAGAGCAACTTAGAGCTGCTGCAAATAGTTTATATTTAAGATATAAAAATGGTGATGCTGTATCATTTAAGAATGGAAATTCAGGAAATGAGATTTATGTGGCTTATGGTGATTTAGATTTACCAACTGATATACCTGGTACAAATATTGAAATAAAATGGGATTCAAATTCAAGTGATATTGAATCAAATGGTACGGTACGCAGAGAAACAACATCTGATGTAAATGTTAAATTGAAGGTTACTTTAAAATTAGGAGGCAGAAGTATAGTAAAGAAATTAAATGTTTTAGTGCCTCATAGAAGTGGTAATGAAGTTGTTACTATAACAAAACCTGATGGACAGGAAAGAATATTACATGTAAAATTAAATACAATAGAGGGAACGTATACTAAGAGTGATGGAGAATATGATAATGACGGGGAGTTTTATGTATATGTGAGGATAAAGAATTCAGAAGGTAGATATTTGAATGACAAAGGTGAATTTGCAGATTTAATTACACTTACAGCTAAACTTAATGATGACAATACATGGAGCTTGCCAATAAAAGATTATACTATACCAGATGGTCAATATACAATTGAGGCATGGGTATATGATGGAGCTGATGGTGAAAAAGTACGCAGAAATGTAGAGGTTAGTTGGAACTTAAATAAAGAATAGAAAGTTTGATATTAGGAGGAGTTATTCCTCCTAATATTTCTATATCAATAAAAATATATTTAATTTGTAATATGCAGTGTAAATATTTAATATCATATATTTTGTATTAATATTCACTATAAAAATCTCTACATACTGCATTTTTTCGTTGTAATATATATGATAAAAATCTAAATTAGGAATTGAAGAAAAATATATACATTGAAAAATAAAGCAAACTTGTATAAACTATAATGTATGTAGTAGAATTAGAGAGTATAGATTGTATATATTATGTATGCATATATTAGATATGGAGGGAAAAATATGAATAATGATAAAAAAGTTGACAACAAAGGTAAAGAGGTTGATATAGAACTTTCACTTAACAATGTTGATGATACTGTTATGTCCGATTTACATAAGGAGATGCTTAAAGATGAATTATCAAACTTGCCACCTTTAAAGATTGGAGAGGTATCTATAAATGGCGTATATACTTATGATATGGGAGATAAATTAGAGGTAAGTGTATATGTTAGAAATGGTTTTTCAAAGCAAATATCACTAGATATTATGCCATTGGTAATTACAAACAAAAAAGGAGATGTCCTCGCTAAGCAAACTATCGATATGAAGGAATTGGGCATTATTCCATCTATGGGAGGAAGACCTTATAAAGTGTATTTTGACAAGAAAAATGTATTTGTAGAAAAAATACAAGAGGATGATTGGAACATTAAGTTTGAAAAAGAAATTAAAGCATTGAAAACAGTAAATGTTGAACTAGAAGAACTTCCCAAGAATTTATCATTTGAGATGCGAGAGTATATAATGAATCACATTAAGAGTCTTTCTTTAGTAAAAAAAGGTGATGTTAGTTTGAGCACTATAACATTTTCAAAGAAACGAAATGGCTCAATATCTATTGTTTTGATGGTAAGAAACGGAACAGATAAAAAAATTAAAATTGAAAAACTTCCTATAAGCATAAAAGATAATGAGAATAATTTTGTTGGGGGAGGATTATTCGAAATAGATAATATTGAGGTTAATCCTGGTAAAGCAAAAGTATATGATTTTGTATTAAAGCCTGAAAAGATTGTTAATAAGGATGCTGATTTAAGCAAATGCAAGGTGTACTTTACAAGGTAAGAGTTTGTTTAAGGAGAAAACTTAAGAAATATTTGAAGCTTTAACATATATAAGCATTGTATTGAAGCTTTTTGCTTTAGCAAAACGAGTTCATTTAACTTAGCAGAATGAGTTCATTTAGGAGGAGTATATGTGAAATCAAGGTATATTGGTGGTAAAAAATTAGGGGGTATAATAGCTTTTTTTACATTTATTATTATAAACTTAAATTTTACAAATATATTTGCTATAGAGGGTAGTACAACTAAAGAAATTGTACTAAATCAGGTTAGAAGTAGTATAGAGTATTACTATTACAAAGATGTACCAGATAAAATTTTAAATCTAAATACTCCAGAAGAGATAGTTAATGCGTTGAATGAACCATATACAAAATACATGTCAAAAGAAGAGTATGATGATTTTATTAATTCGATAGATATGAATATATGTGGTATTGGTGTATATGTTGGTGTTGATGAAAAAGGTGTGCTTGTAAAAGAGACAATAAAGGGTTCACCGGCTGAAGAAGCTGGTATTAAATCAGGAGATATTATTTTAAAAGCTAATGATAATTTGCTTACTGGTATGAAATTAGATGATGCGGTAAAATATATAAAAGGTAAAGAGGGTACAAATGTTAAATTGCTTGTAAAAAGAGAAAATGAAAACTTATATTTTAATGTAGAAAGAAGAAAAATAAAGATTCCTAGTGCTGAAGGAAAGGTTATTGATAAGCATATAGGATATATTGTTATTCATTCTTTCAGCACAGATACTAATAAGTATTTTAGTGATATTTTAAAAAAATTTAGAACTCAAAATATTGATAGTTATATTATCGATTTAAGAAATAATGGTGGAGGATATATGTCAACTGCAAGGCGAATTGCGGGACATTTTATAGGTAATAATACTTGCTTAATTGTTAAGGATAGAAAAGGAAAAGAGCAAAAGCTTACTGCTATTGCCCAAAACGAGATTATAGATAAGCCTACAATATTTCTAATAAATCAGTATTCAGCAAGTGCCTCTGAAATATTATCTTCAGCAGTTAAAGATTATGAAAAGGCATATTTTATTGGCACTAAAACATTTGGAAAGGGCGTTGCACAGATAATGTTTGGACTTTACGATGGAAGTGCAATCAAGATCACTACTGAAGAATTTTTTTCGCCTTTGGGAAATAAAATTAATAATATAGGTGTTAAACCTGATTTAATGATTGATGGTGCTGATTCACTGAAAGCGGCAAAAACATTACTTAATTCTTTGTGCATTTATGATTACAAAAAAATTAAAACTTTTTATGATGTTCCACTAAATAAAAAATTCACTATTGTATTTTCAAAGTCAATTGATTGTAATAACATTATTGATGATAGCATAGAACTTATAGAGGCTTCTTCTGGTAAAAAAGTAGCTTTTGATATTAAGAAATCAGGAAAATATAATATAATGCTTATTCCAAAGCATGAACTTTTAAAAAATAGTTGTTACATTTTAATAATAAATGACAGTATAGAAGAGGGAAATGGTGAAAAACTAAAAGAAGGAATTATTAGCGTTATAAATACAAAAACTAACTGATGTATATTGATATAAACAGCAAATGTACTTATATGTAGCTTGCTATTTATCTTTGATATACTTGATTTGGAGGAGAATTATGTCTTTTTATTCATTGCTTATAATTTCTCTTGCATTAGCGCTTGATGCCTTTGGTGTAGCTATTAGCTTGGGACTTTTGGAGAATATTACATTTAAAAATAAAGTTTTGTTTACTATATCATTTGGATTTTTTCAATTTTTATTAGCATTTGTTGGTGCGTATTTTGGTTATTTATTTAACACATATATTGTTTCAGTGCCTAAGGTGATAGGAGGAGTAATAATTGCAACAGTAGGAATACTGATGATTAAGGAAGGTATGGAAAAAAAAGAAGATAAAATGTTGCTAAAAACGAAAATGTATTTTATACTAGGAGTGTCAGTAAGTATAGATGCAGCGGTAATTGGATTTACGGCTCTTAATAATATACAAGGGTTCACTATGTTATTAATGTATACGCTATTTATAGGAGTTACAACATTAGCGGTGTCGGCTACTGCATTTATTATTTCAAAATCCTTGAAGAAAATCGATATGATCAGCAGATATGCTGATTATATTGGTGGTGTTACGCTGATTTTTTTTGGATTAAAAATGATGTTTTTTTAGAAAGGATGATGTAAAATGTTAGAAAGCTTAAAAAATCTTAATTCCTATGAAGCATTTAAGTATTTCAAGGAAATGAACCAAATTCCTAGAGGGTCAGGAAACGAAAAAGCGGTTTCAGATTGGCTTGTAGCTTTTGCTAAAAAGCATAATTTAGAGGTGATTCAAGATGAAGCACTAAATGTTATAATTAAGAAACCAGGAACAAAAGGATATGAAAATGCACCAACAGTTATTTTACAAGGTCATATGGACATGGTATGTGAAAAGAATTTAGATACTGTTCATGATTTTGAAAAAGATCCAATTAAGTTCATTGTTGATGGAGATTTTTTAAGAGCTGATGGAACTACATTGGGTGCTGACGATGGAATAGCAGTTGCATTCTGCTTAGCAATTTTAGCATCAGATGATATACCACATCCACCACTTGAAGTTTTGATAACAACAGAAGAAGAAACAGGAATGGGTGGAGCTATTGCAGTAGATCCGAAGAATTTGAGTGGCAGATATTTGATAAATATAGATTCAGAAGAAGAAGGAAAGCTTCTAGTAAGCTGTGCAGGTGGTGTTAGGGAATTAATTAAGCTTCCTATAAAGTGGGAGGATGCCCCTTACGATTATGTTACTTATTTAGTTAAGATAAGAGGTCTAAAAGGTGGACACTCTGGCATGGAAATAAATAAGTATAGAGGAAATTCAAATAAATTAATGGCAAGATTTTTGAATGATTTAGAATCTGCTATTGATTTTAAAGTGGCTTCATTAAATGGTGGAGCTAAAATGAATGCAATTCCTCGTGAATTTGATGCTGTAATATTAGTTAAGGATGAAAACAAAGTAGCTTTAGAAGAAAAGGTAAAAGAATGGAATGCAATATTTAAGAATGAATTACAAGCTCAAGATCCAGATGTGAGCTTAACATTTGAAGAGCATGAGAGAGTAACTAAAGTATTTTCTGATGAAACTGCTTCTAAAGCAATAATGACATTACTAATAATACCAAATGGTATTCAAACAATGAGCATGGCTATAGAGGGATTAGTTGAAAGTTCAACAAACATAGGTGTTGTTACAACAGAAGAGGACAAGATAGTGTTTGAAAGTGCTCTAAGAAGTTCTGTTAAAACGTTAAAATATGAAATAGCTGAAAGAGGAAAAGCTATTGCAAAATTAGTTGGAGCAGAAATCGAATTTTTATCTGACTATCCAGAATGGCAGTACAATCCAGATTCAAAGTTGAGAGAAATATGCCTTAAAGTTTATAAGGATATGTATGGAAAAGATGCTCAAATAGATGCAATACATGCAGGCCTTGAATGTGGATTATTAGGAGATAAATTCAATGGTCAATTAGATATGATTTCTATGGGACCAAATTTATATGATGTTCATACACCAGATGAACACTTAAGTATTTCTTCTGCTGAGAGAATGTGGAATTATCTTATTGAGGTATTAAAAGAAATAAAATAATATTTACATTAATGAAGTGTCTAGGAAATAGGTAATAGGTAATAGGTGCTAGGAGAAGAAAGAAGGTACTAGGATAAAACAAGTGTGCTAGTACAGAGATTTTCAATTATATTTTAGAGAAAGCTATCAGAGTGAAATCTGATAGCTTTCTCGTTATAAGGAATTTAAAAAAAATAACTAGTCTGTTTATTTATTATTTATTATTTGTTATTTATTATTTGTTATTTATTATTTGATAGCTATATATTTTTCAGGTATAGTCGATAACTAAAATCAAATGATTAACAATATTAAGAAAAATATGATATAATAAAACAAATAATTGAAATAAGAAAAATTGTAATATTGCTAGGAGGAATTAAGATGGGTTATAGACAAAATTATGAACAATGGTTAAACTCTGAATTCATTGATTCAGAATTAAAAGAAGAGATTAAAAATATTAAAGATGAGAAGGAAATTGAAGATAGATTTTATAAGAATTTAGAGTTTGGTACAGGCGGACTCAGAGGAATTATGGGTGCTGGAAGCAATAGAATGAATATACATACAGTTGGAAAAGCAACACAAGGACTTTCCGATTATCTTTTAGATAAGTATAAAGGGGAGAGAATCTCTGTAAGCATAGCATATGATTCAAGAAATAATTCTGAAAAATTTGCAAAAGAAGCAGCTAGAATTTTTTGTGCAAATGGAATTACTGTAAATTTATTTGACTCTCTTAGACCAACACCTATGCTTTCATTTACAATAAGGCATTTAAATTGTAAAGCAGGAGTTGTTGTAACTGCATCACATAATCCAAAAGAGTATAATGGATATAAGGTTTATGGAGAAGATGGTGGGCAAATTACTGATAATAGTGCTGAAAAAATAATTTCTTATATAAATAAAATTAAGGATTTCTCTGTAATAAAGATAATGGACTACAATGAAGCAATAGAAAAAGGTTTATTAAATATTATTGGAGAAGATGTTGATAAAGCGTATTTTTCCAATGTAAAGAGTTTAACAATAAGAAAAGAATTGGTAGAAGAACATGCTAAGGACTTGAAAATTATTTATACACCTCTTCATGGAAGTGGTAATATACCTGTTAGACGAGTTTTGAGGGAATTAGGTTATGAAAATTTATCAGTAGTTAAAGAACAAGAATTGCCTGATGGTAATTTTCCAACGGTTTCTTACCCTAATCCAGAAGAAAAAGAAGTATTTAATTATGCACTTAATATGGCAAAATCACTTAAGCCAGATATAATATTTGGAACTGATCCTGATTGCGATAGGATAGGAGTTGTAATAAAGGACAGCACAGGTGAATATAAAACGTTAACTGGTAACCAAACAGGAATACTTCTTACGAATTACATTGTAAAATCAATGAAAGAAATGGGGAAACTTAGCGATAAAGATGTAGTTGTTAAGACAATAGTGTCAACTGATATGGTAAGAAAAATTTTAAATGAATATGGTGTTGAACTTATTGAAGTACTTACTGGTTTCAAATATATAGGTGAAAAAATAAAAGAATTTAATGAAAGTGGAAATAAGTCATTCTTATTTGGTTTTGAAGAAAGCTATGGATATCTTGCAGGTGATTTTGTAAGAGATAAAGATGCTGTAATAGCTGCTATGCTTATATGTGAAATGACACTTTATTATAAGAATAAGGGTATGTCTTTGTATGATGCACTTGTTGAATTGTATGAAAAGTATGGATATTACAAAGAAGAACTTGTTTCTATAAAGCTTGAAGGAAAAGAAGGAAGAGAGAAAATTGCTAAAGTGTTGGATTTCTTTAGAAACAATATTGGTGATGAAATTAATGGTGTTAATATAATTGATAAAAAAGACTATATTACTGGTATTGATAATCTTCCGAAGTCAAATGTATTAAAGTTTACATTAGAAGACAATTCATGGTTTGTTGTAAGACCTTCAGGCACAGAGCCTAAAATGAAAATCTATTTCTCTGTTACGGGAGAAAGCAGCAACGATGCCGAAATGAGGCTTGAAAAATTCAAGAACAATATAATAAACATTGTTGAAGATATAATTAAGTAAATATGAAATTAAATAAAATCCAGTAGAATAATAAAGATTCTGCTGGATTTTATTTTTGATGATTTTTTTTCTCTTCTGTTGTAAAATGTAATAGAATTATTAAATGAGGAGAGAGTACATTGGATACTGTAGCATATTTGAAAAATAAAAATATAAAAATAACAAAGGCAAGGGTAAGTATATTGGAAATATTAATTGAAAATGATTTTCCTATTAATGCTGAAAGTATATTTGAATTATGCAGAAAAAGATATTCAAATATAAACATTTCAACTGTGTATAGAACTCTTGATATATTTGTAAAGAATGGAATTGTGAACAAATTTGATTTGGGCAGGGGTAAGTATAGCTATATATTAAAAAATAGGGGGCATAAACATGTAGTGCAATGTCAGATTTGCAATAAAAAAGTTGAATATGATTGTGTAATGCCTCAGATAAAGGAGATACTAAAGAAAGAAACAGGATTTACACTTTTGAGTGGTGAGCTCGTGTTGAATGCTATATGTGATGAGTGCAAAAACAAGAAGGATTGTAATAAGGACAATTAATATAATATATTTTGATATTCTTTGTCGAAATATTGGAAATTGTTAAATAAAATAGTATAATATATAATGATGAACAAATAGAAGAATATAAATTTTAGGAGGCCACATGAGACTTGAGTTTATAGAAAAAGTTAAAGAAGATGAAATATTGGGGAAGAATATTTATACAGATGATGGAAGTATTCTATTGAGAGCAGGTGTAAAGCTTACAGCCAATTACATAAAAAAGTTAAAACAGCTTGGAGTACTGTATATATATGTAGATGATTATAGACTTGATGATGTTTATGTTGAAGACAGTAGATTAGAAGAAATAAAAATAAATGCTATGAAAAATATATCGAATGTTGTAAAGAATATAAATAATGGGGATAGGAAAGGTACAAGGGAGTCTATTAGTTTTGTTGAAGATATGGTAGAGCATATAATTGAGGAAGGGGATATTACCAAAAGTCTCTATGATATAAAGACATATGATAATTATACTTATATGCATAGTATTGATACATCTATTATGGCAACATTTTTAGGGCTATCTATGGAGTTTAATGAATTAGAATTAAAGGATTTAGCTGTTGGAGCAATTCTTCATGATATTGGGAAAACAAGAGTACCTAGAAGAATAATATGTAAGAAGGGTAAGCTTACAGAAGATGAATTTGACGAGGTAAAGAAGCATCCTGTTTATGGTAAAGAAATGCTTGAAAAACAATTTTCAATTTCAAATAAAGCTTTAAGTGCTATAGAACAACATCATGAAAGAATTGATGGTAAAGGATATCCTTATGGACTTAAAGATGAACAAATATCAAAATTTGGTAAAGTTGTAGCTATCTGTGATGTATATGATGCAATAAGCAATGATAGGACTTATAGAAAAAAGTTTAGTCCAAATGAAGCATATGAACTTATTATGGCTGGAACGGGAACAATGTTTGATCAAAAAATAGTAAATAATTTTAGAAATACTTTTGCTGTTTATCCTTTGGGATGCTGTGTTAGATTATCAAGTGGTATTGAAGGATATGTAATAAGGCAAAATTCTAAATATCCTGATAGACCTATAATAAGAATATTGTATGATAGTGAGACTAGAAAACCTACTCCTTTTTACGAAATAGATCTTCTTCAAAATCCTAGCTTGGTAATAGAAGCAATCGTTTGATAATAATTTTTAGGAGAGAAATATATGAAATATGAAAGCATATTGATTCAAAATATATTGTTAGATAATAGATATAAGGTTATTGAATTAGATAGCAATGGAGAAATTCCAACTGTATGGGCAGTGCAGAGAATAGAGTATGACAGGGAAATATATTTAATATTTTTAAATAAAGAAAACATTTACTACAGAAATGCATATAAGGATATGATATTAAATAACACTATGTACAATGGTACAGGAGTCGAAATAATATATGTTGTTGTAGCGTATAAGGGTGAGGAATATTGGAGAAATATTCTTGCTGATGATTATGAGCTTATTACTAATGTTGCTGTTATAGATTCTCAGGCAAATGATATTGTTCTCAATAGATTAGAAAATATTGATGTGCTGAATGATTTGAAGTTGTCAATGAGAAGAATTGACATAAATAATGGGAAAGGTAAAGAAATATATAAAAGCAGTAAGAGCACCATGTTTTTAATTTTTGTTAATATTTTAGTGTACTTTGTTTTGATGTTTGTTAATGTCAAGAATGGTGGAAATCCATTGAGTATGAGTCCAAAAATTTTGTATATGATGGGTGCTAACGTTAACATTAATATTCTGTTATTAAATGGTCAATTTTATAGATGGTTGTTTGCTATGTTTTTACATGGCGGTATTTTACACATATCGCTTAATATGTTGGCCCTCTACTATGTAGGACCACTAGTTGAGAAGGTTTACGGTAAAGGCAAATTTTTGATAATATATTTTGTTTCGGGTATTTGTTCTTCTATTTTGAGTTCTATGTTTCTGACAACTGTTTCAATAGGAGCTTCTGGAGCAATTTTTGGGCTTTTAGGGGCAGTTTTGGTTTTTGCGTTTAATATGAGAAAGTTTATTGGAAAAGAACTTTTGAAAAATATATTATTTGTTATAGGAATAAATGCTGTAATTGGTTTAACTGTGAGCAGTATAGATAAATTTGGCCATTTAGGAGGACTGATTGGAGGAGTTGTTGTATCGTCACTATTTATTAAGAAAGTAAAGCAAGAACAAATCAAGAGCCAGGACTAGGGGCAGGAGAAAAGGTACTATGTTTTAATCTCTAACTAAGTTACGATTTTGTTTGGCGATTGGTGATTTTGTTTTAGTCTCCAATCTCCAGTCTCCAGTCTCTAATATAAATTTGCAATTTGAAAACTAGTATCTTATTAGGGTAAGTTTGCCAGTTTGCCAGTTTGCCAGGGTACTAGTCTGCTAGTACAGATTTATAACTTGATTGATATATACTTATAATCAGCAGATTCTTTTTATATTGAATTTAAGAAATTGCGTAGCAATTTTATCATTAGCTGGTAACTAGCCCACTGATAACTAGAAATCTTGTTTTAAAAGGGTACTAGAAATGAAGCAGGTTTGCTAGACTGCTAGAGGGCCAGAGGGCTAGTGCAGATTTGCAACTTGAAAACTAGCATATATTTAAGAACAAAGTTCTAGGTATTAGTTTTCATCAAAGTCACAATATGCTTTGGCGACTAGTGATTGGTGATTTTGTTTTAGTCTCCAATCTCCAGTCTCTAGTCTCCAGTACAAATTTGTAACTTGATTACTTTTTTATATATATTTCTTTTCCATAAGTATCAATATGTTTTTTCAAATTTTCATTTGATATATTTTCATAATGTATTATATCAAAATAATATGGTAATGGATAAACCTCATTCAAGTAATCGCTTAATTTTAAAATTGTATTTATCGTTACTTTTTTTCCTGAAACGGCTATATCAATGTCAGAGCCTTTTTTATAATTTCCCATCGCTCTACTACCAAATAAAATTACTTTTTCAATTTCTTCAAATTTACCTATAGCTTCTAAAATATATTTAATATCCCTATCTAATAATCCATACATAGCTATAATTCCTTTGACAATTTTTCATATAATTTTTTTAATTCTATAAAATACACTTCTATTATTTTTTTAAACATTTCATCAGATAAATCTTCATCATAAGTATGGACTGTTAAATTTCTATTAGAAAGAGCATCTATCCAAATATGACCATTATCAATTAAACCTATTTGAAAAGCTTTTTTTATCGCTTCTCTAGGACTCTTAACTATAAATTCTTCGGCTTCCAAATAATCTTTTAAAACTTTCCAAGCCAATTCGAAAGTCATTTCAAAAAACTGAATTATTCCTGCCTTTTCTAACTCAGTTTTAATCTCTTGTTTTGAATATTTTTCTAAAAGCTTATAGGATTTCTCAAAATTTTCAAATCTTTGTCTCCATCTAATATCTTTTAAATTATCCAAATTAAATCACCTCTATACTGCAAAAATGTATTACATGTTTACTTTTGTAAAGAATATATAATTTATACTTTTCAATGTATCTTTATTATATTGTATATTAAAGTTACATATTATACAATTAGAAAATATGAGATATACATAATAATTACTATTCTCTATTCTTTATATTATCGTAGTTTAATCAGGTCTTCATAATATAATGTTTCTTTTTCGATAAGTTTGTTTGCTAATTTTTCTAATGTTTCTTTATTTTTTACTAATATTGATTTTACATCTTCATATAAATTTTCGATTAGTTCTTTGCATTCTTTTAATGCTTCACCTTCACTTGAAATTCCATGTTTTTTAAGCTCAGATATGTTCAAAAGTCCTAAAGATTTTCCCATACCGTATTGTGTTACCATTGATGATGCTAATTCAGTACTCCTTTGAAGGTCATTGTAAGCTCCTGTTGTGATTTTGTCTTTGCCTAGCATTATTTCTTCGGCAGCTCGTCCGCCTAATAGAACCATTAATCTTTTTAATAGATAAGATTTATTTTGATGCATTTGATCTTCAGGAATGCTTAGAGTGTAGCCGCCTGCTCCATTTGTGCTTGGTATAATTGTAACTTTTGAAATCTTTTCGTTTGGAAGCACATTAAGTGTTATTAAAGCATGTCCAGCTTCGTGTATTGCTGTTATTTTTTTATCCTTTTCCTTTATATGATCTCTATTTATTTTTTCATAACCTGCTAATACTATTGAAAAGGCTTTATCCATATCTGAATCGTCTATGAATTCTTTATTGCTTTTGCATGCTAATATAGCTGCTTCGTTTACTAAGTTTTCCAATTTTGCACCTGAAAAATAAGAAGTTTTTTGGGCCCATTCTTTAATATTAATTTCTTTAGTCGGTTTATTTTTAAGATGCAGATTTAGTATTTTTTCTCTAGCAGCTACGTCAGGCAATGTGACTTCAATGTGTCTATCGAATCTACCGGGTCTTAATAATGCATTATCAAGCATGTCCAATCTATTTGTTGCTGCAATAACAATTATACCTTCTGTTTCATTAAAACCAGACATTTCAGTTAATAAAGCATTTAGTGTTTGATCTTTTTCATCAGAACCACCACTTGATCTTCCATTATCCCTTTTTTTACCTATTGCATCTATTTCATCTATAAATATAACAGCTTTTCCATGACTTCTTGCTTTTTTGAATAGATTTCTTATTCTACCTGCACCAACCCCTACGTAAATTTGAACGAAATCCGAACCAGATACCGCATAAAATGGAACTCCTGCTTCTCCTGCGACTGCTTTTGCAAGAAGTGTTTTTCCTGTTCCTGGTTCGCCATAAAGTATTATTCCTTTTGGCATTCTAGCACCGTATTTTAAATATTTTTCAGGTGACTTAAGAAAATCAACAACATCCTTAACGCTTTCTTTTGCTTCTTCGTTGCCTGCAACATCTTCAAATGTAAAACCTATATCTGAAACGGCTTCAGCATCTATTGATGAGGCCGCAAATAAACCTTTTGCTTTTACTTTTGAGTTTTTAATCATTAATACAATCATGAAAACAATTGAAATTACAAATATTGCGAGTGGTAATGATTCATTTAAAGAATTAAATGAGCTTTCATATACTTTTACGCCTTGTTTTAATAGAATTTCTTTAAAATTATTGGTTCTAGGATTATCAGTTTCGTAAATAGTTCCATTGGTTAATTTAACTTTAATTTTAGGTGAATCGGTTACATAAACAGTTGATACTTTTTTGTTTGATAAATCTGATATAAAGTTAATGTATAGCTTGTCTTTATTATTGATGAAACCAAAATTTAATATGGCAAACATGACTAGAGAAATAGCAGCTGTAACTAATGGAAAAATAAATAGTTTGTTTTTATTTTTATTCATATTATCACTCCCCATAATTTTTTAGTATGTTTATATATGAGTAGCAAATTACTGTTTTGTGAGATATTATAGTATTTTTGTGCTTCTTTTAGTGCTGCTAATAAGTAATAAACTACTGTTTTATAAAATAAGCTGAAATGCTGTAATATGAATTTTCCAACTTAATAAGTGTAGAAAAAACTTACGAGTGGTATTATTATATATTAAATATTGTATGTAAGTCCAACGAAAATCCTAAATGTTGGTTATGTAATTTTTGCAAAATTAGCTATTTCCTTAATTGGATAATTAATGTATACTAAAGGTGGTACAAATTTTATTTTGGGGGAATTTCAATGAATATTTCATCTGTTAATGTGGAAATAACTGAAAGAGATTTGCTTACTATAGTTGATGACGTTTTTAATGAATATATAGATTTAAAAGAATTATCGATAGATAATATTAATATAGGTGATAGCTTAAGTGTGCAGGGAAGATACAAAAAAGGAATTACAGTTTCTTTTTCGGCAGAGTTGATCATAAATGGTGTTGATGACAATATTATCAGTATAAATATTAAGACTATAAAAGTAGCTAAGCTTTATATATTGAATTCGCTTAAGAATTTAATATTAAAGATTGCTTTAAAGGATCTTAATGTTATAGGTATTTCATTTAAAGAAGGAAATTTGTATATTGATTTAAATAAGTTATCAAAAATTATTCCGTATGTAAACTTTGAAATCAAAAAGCTCGATACAGAAGCACATAAATTAAAAGCTCAAGTTGAAAATATAAATTATTTTAAGGACAAGCAAGTTGATACATTAGAGAGTTTGAAAAAGAGCAGTAAGTGTGGCACTGTTAAGGAAAATAATATTGAGAATAAGTATAATAAGTACAATAATGTTGATGAAGAGAATCTTAAAGATAAAATTTCGACAATAAATAATGAAAAGGAACAAGAATATAAAGAAGAATGTATAGATAATATTGATGAAAATATAAACAAAAAAGAGGATATATATAGTTGTTTAAAAAATAAGATAGAGGAAAGTATACCCGAGAAACATAAAAAAATAGCAGAGTATGCATTGATTTTACCAGATTTAATAGCATTGTTGATTAGATTGTTTAAGGATAAAAGGGTTAATATTAAGACAAAGGTTATAGTTGGAGGTATATTGACTTATTTGATTTCACCAATAGATATATTGCCTGACAATATTCCTATTATAGGAAGTATAGATGATATAGCAATTGCCTTTTTTGCACTCGATATGATTATCAATCAAGTGCCAGAGCAAATTATTCTAGAAAATTGGCAAGGTGAAGATGACATAATAAGAATAATAAAGGAAGGTATTGGGTATATTTCTGAATTGGTGGGTAAGAGGAGGATTATAAAGCTAATTAGATTTATAAATTTCTAAGACTCCTTTTTATGTTTAATAATTCAAAAAATACATATCCTAATAAATAAGAAGATTTAGAAAGGATGTGTAAAGTATGAGGGCAAGATATTTAAAAGGAGTTACTACTGGCATAATGATAGGTTTTACAGCTGGTATGATGCTTATACCACAGGCTGATAGATCTACAAGAAGAAAGATGAAAAAATCCGCTAGGGTGGTTAGAAATACTGCTGAAGATGTATATGATTATATGAAACACATAGTTAGATAGCTTTTGCTTGGTTCTCCAATATTCCCGCTTCTATAAGTGGGATATTGAAGCTTTTTGCTTCAGGTGGAGTGTTGAAGTTTTATATTACCAAAACGAGTTCACTTTTGAATAATGACTTCTTGTAGCTTATTATTGTTGCGAGGAGTCGTTTTGTGGTATTAAAAACAAGTACATATATAAGAAAATTAAAATTCTTAATATTTTATGGGATTTTTTGCAGTCAAAGCATAAATTGTGGTATAATAAAGGAAAATATTCTTTGCTTTGTTTAATATAATTAAATTTAGTTTATGAGAAGGAAGATTAATTATGGAAATATTGTCTTTAGGGGAAAAAATCAAAAGGAAAAGAAAAAGTCTTAATATGACTTTGAAGGACTTGGCAGGGGATAGGATTACACCAGGTCAAATTAGCTTAGTGGAGACAGGTAAATCAAATCCAAGCATGGATTTATTAGAGTATTTAGCAGAAGCATTGAATACTTCTGTCGAATATTTAATGGAATCAGAGGAAAGTCAAGCAGAAAATATTTGTATTTACTATGAGAACATTGCAGAGACATATTTGCTTGATGCTTCTTTGAGTCTAGCAGAGGAATATGTTGAAAAGTCCTTGTATTATGCAGAAAAGTATCATTTAGAGTATAGGAAAGCTAAGAATCTTTTTTTAAGGGGAAAGATTTGTATTAAGAAAGATGAATTAGGCATTGCACAACAATATTTATTATCTGCAAATGCAATTTTCATAAAAAATAATAAATATGAGGAAACTATAAATACATTTTTGAATTTAGGGATAATAACACTAAAGCTTAAGGCATATCATTCTTCGAGTAGTTATTTTAAGCAAGCTGAAAAGATATTTATAGATAATGATATAGGAAATGATTTTTTATTAGGAGAGATTTATTATTACATAGCATATACATTTTTCAAACTTGAGGATATGGATAATTCTATAACATACTCTTTTTTAGCTCAAGAAAAATTTAAAAAGATTAACAATAAAAGAGAATATGCAAAATCACTTATTTTGCTTTCGAAGGAATATGTCGAAAAAGGGGATATTAAAAATGCAATAACTTTTTCTCAAAAAGCTTTAAGAACATATAAGGAGTTGAATAATTCTTATTATATTTCTGAAATTGAAAATGATTTGGGTAAATTATTTTACGAATTTGATAATATTGAACAGTCTATGCTTCATTTGCAAAATGCTAAGAGCATAAGAATTAAGAATAATGATAATAAATTAGTTGATACTTTGGTGAATATTTGTAATAATTATATTAAACTCAAAGACATAGATGAAAGCAAAAAAGTGCTAAAAGAGATAATGAATCAAGTTGAAAATGGGAACAACAAAGCACTTATTAGATATTATTTGTTGAAGTACAGGATTGATTTATTGGAGAGTAAACATTTAGAAGCAGAAAATACATTGGCTATGGCACTTGAATTTGCGAAAAGTATGGAATACTTAGAAGAAGCTTCAGAGATTGCAATAACACTTGGAAAATATTACATTGATCACGGTAATGATAAAAAGGCAGCAAAATATTTGAATGAGGGTGTTGAAATGTTTAGAAAGCAGGGGATTATTAAGGATAGTTAAAGTTATGAATGGGTGATGGAATATGGAGATATTGTCAACGGGAGAAAAAATTAAAAGAGCTAGGGTGTTTAAAGGATATACGCTTAAACAGCTTTGTGGTGATAAGGTATCAGTTTCTAAAATGAGTTGTATAGAAAACAACAAAATTCAACCTGAAGATTGGATTATAAGATTTGTATGTGAGAAATTGGATTTGGATTATGATTATTTAAATGAATCTATAGAAGAACAATTAAATAATAATCTTAAGTATTTGAAGGATAACAAGGATATTCCTGAATACAAAGAAGAGATTAGTAAGAATTTGGATTATTGTGAAAAGTATGAACTCTTTGATATGGCTATTGAATTTATGCATATATTGTTTGACTATTGTTTGGATAAGGATAAAGTGGAAATACAAAGTTTATGCATTAAGTATTATGATTTATATCAAAAGGCATATAGTGAAAAAAATAGACTTGTTTTTTATATTGATATGGCAGCTTATTTTTATGAAAATAATGAGTATCAGCAAGCTATCAATTATTATAAAGATATTGAAAAATCTTTGTATGATAAACCAAATAAGAGCGATAAGGAATATCAAATATTGATAGTTGCATTGTACAATTCAGCAGCATCATATGTTATGACTAAAAATCACAAAAAAGCATATAATACTGCTATGAAGATTGAGGAGTTTATAGAGTTTGTTAATAAAGATTGGAAAAAAGCAGATATATATCATATGCTTGCAATGCTTTCTTTGAGATTAGATAATACTAAATTTGATTTTTATGAAAAGAAGTCATATGAATACTATAAGGATAATGATAAGCTTAAGGCACAGGCTATCTACAATTATGCGGTTGTTATGCTTGATATAGGATTGTTAGATAGAGGTGTTAGTTATATAAAAAAATGTCTTGAATATTTTCCGAAAGATGATATTATTTGTTTTGTAGATTATATGCTTATGTCTGTTGAGGAATTATTAGAAAGAGATTTTATTGATGAAGCTAGAGAGATTTGTGATAATGCATTGAATTATTCAATTAAAATGGATAATATTAAGCATATTGAGAAGGCATATTATTTTAAGGCTATTGTTTCGTATAAAAAAGGAGAATTTTCAATAGCAGAGATGTATATAAATTTAGCATTAGATGCTCTTTTGAAGTTCGGTACTAAGGAAGAAATTTATAAAAGATATATTTATATGGGAAATATGTATTATAAGTTAAATAATATTGCAGATTCATTAAAATATTTTGATTTGGCAGTTAGATTGCAGAAAAAGATGTGAGTTGTTTTTGGCTTACATCTTTTTGGCAATATAAAATTAGAAATAAAAATGGAAGGAGTTGATTTTATGGATATTGAAAAATTAACTGTAAAGGTTCAAATGGCTATTAATGATGCACATATGGTAGCTGTCAGATTTAATCATCAACAAATGGATAGTATTCACCTTTTTATGGCATTGATTTCTCAAGAAGATGGATTAGTGCCTAATATTTTATCAAAGATGGATATAAACGTTAAAAATATTGTTAAGGATACAGAAGAAGAATTGAATAGAATGCCTAAAGTATTAGGTGAGAGTGCACAAGCATCTAGTGTTTATCCTACAAGAAGATTTGAAGAGATTTTTATTAAAGCAGAGAAAATATCTAAGAGGTTTAAAGATTCATATATTAGTGTAGAACATGTTATGCTTGCAATAATGGATATAGATAAAAATAGTTCAGTTGGAAAGATATTAAATAGATATGATATTACTGAAAAGAGATTTTTAGAAGTATTATCAAGCATAAGGGGAAATCAAAGAGTTGAAACAAATGATCCAGAAGGAACTTATGAAGCTTTAGTTAAATACGGAAGAAACTTGGTTGAGGAGGCAAAGAAGCATAAGCTCGATCCTGTAATAGGGAGAGAGGATGAAATAAGAAGGGTAATAAGAATATTATCTAGAAGAACTAAAAATAATCCTGTTTTGATTGGAGAGCCTGGAGTTGGTAAGACAGCAATTGTAGAAGGTCTTGCTGAGAGGATTGTTAGAGGAGATGTTCCTGATGGATTAAGAGACAAAATTATTTTTTCTTTAGATATGGGATCATTAATAGCTGGAGCAAAGTTTAGGGGAGAATTTGAAGAAAGACTTAAGGCTGTTTTAAAGGAAGTTGAAAAGAGTGAAGGTAAAATAATTTTATTTATAGATGAGATTCATACAATAGTTGGTGCAGGTAAAACTGAAGGTGCTATGGATGCAGGAAATTTAATCAAACCAATGCTTGCTAGAGGGGAATTGCATTGTATTGGAGCTACAACTTTTGATGAGTATAGAAAGTATATAGAAAAGGATAAGGCGCTTGAAAGAAGATTTCAACAGGTAATTGTTGATGAGCCTACTGTTGAAGAAACTATTTCTATACTGAGAGGGCTTAAGGAAAAATTTGAAATTCACCACGGTATTAGAATTCACGACAATGCTATAGTAGCAGCAGGAAAGCTATCTCATAGATACATTACAGATAGATTTTTGCCTGATAAGGCAATAGATTTGATTGATGAAGCATGTGCAATGATAAGAACAGAAATAGATAGCTTACCAACAGAAATGGATGATGTTAGAAGAAAGATATTCCAGCTTGAAATAGAAAAGGAGGCATTATCAAAGGAAAAAGATAAACCTTCTCAAGAAAGATTGAAAGCAATAGAAAAAGAGCTTAGCAATTTGAGAGAAAAGGATGATGAATATACTGCTAAATATGAAAAGGAAAAAGCAAAAATTCAAGAACTTAGGGCTTTGAAAGAGAAGATTGATGAAGCAAAAGGCACTCTTGAAAAGGCTGAAAGGGAATATGATTTAAATAAGGTTGCTGAGATTAAGTATGGTGTTATTCCTGATTTAGAAAGGCAAATAGCAGAAAAAGAAGAACAATTAAAGGAATTTAGTGGTAATGCATTATTAAAACAAGAGGTTACAGAAAATGAGATATCTGAGATAGTTTCAAAATGGACCGGTATTCCTGTGAACAAATTGGTTGAAGGAGATAGAAAGAAGCTTTTAAGACTTGAAGATGAGCTTTCAAAAAGAGTTATTGGACAGGATGAAGCTGTAAAAGCTGTTTCAAATGCAGTTATTAGAGCTAGAGCAGGATTGAAAGATTCTAGAAGGCCTATTGGTTCATTTATATTCTTAGGACCAACTGGAGTAGGTAAGACACAACTTGCTAAGACACTTGCGAATACTCTTTTTGATAGTGAGGAAAATATTATAAGGATTGATATGTCAGAATACATGGAAAAATATTCGGTGTCAAGGCTTATAGGTGCTCCTCCAGGATATGTTGGTTATGAAGAAGGAGGGCAGTTGACTGAAGCTGTTAGAAGGAAACCTTATAGTGTAATATTATTTGATGAGATAGAGAAAGCTCATGATGATGTGTTTAATATATTCCTTCAGATACTGGATGATGGAAGATTAACCGATAATAAGGGGCAAGTTGTTGACTTTAAAAACTGTATAATAATAATGACATCGAATATAGGTAGTGGGTATTTGCTTGAAAATCTAAAGGGAGATAAAATTGATGATAATACAAAGGCTAAAGTTATGAATGAAATGAAGGCAAGATTTAAGCCGGAGTTTTTAAATAGACTTGATGATATTATCATGTTTAAGACGCTTAATATCAATGAAATCGAAAGAATTATTGATATATTTATTGATGATATAAGAGCTAGACTAAAGGATAAGAATATTACTCTTAAAATTACTGATAGGGCTAAGGAATTAATGGCAAAAGAAGGATATGACCCTATTTATGGAGCTAGACCACTCAAGAGATATATTGAGAATACGTTAGAAACAGCACTTGCTAGAAAAATAATAAAAGGTGAAATATATGAAGGTTCAGCTGTTGGAGTAGATGTTGTAAATGATAATATTGTTATTGAAAAGATATAAAAGTGGGAGTATTATAGGCTCGATAAAGATATGTGGCTAAAAGTGAAAGCTGTTTTAACAGTTTAATGAACAGAATCAATTAGTAAAATTGTCTAAAAGCAAAAGCTGTCCTTGCAAAGGGCAGCTTTTAAGCATACAATGGTTTATACTATTTTTAAATAGTATATTAATTATTTCCATTGGTTTCTCTTGTAATAATAAATTCTTTTGCCATCAGTTCTAGAGAATCATCAAGCATAGAGAGGGCAACCTCATCATATTTATTTTGTAGAGCTAATTTGAGGAGTCTATCGGCAAGTTCAGGATTTTTAGATAGAAGTGAACCGTGAAAATAGGTGCAAAATGTGTTTTTGTATATGCAACCTTCATAGCCATCTTCACCATTGTTACCGTACCCAATTATAACCCTACCAAGTGGTTTGAGGTTACCTATATAGGTTTTACCTGAATGATTTTCAAATCCAACATAGGTTTCATCGAATTCTTTATTGTATATTATTGTATTTCCTATAAATCTTTTTTTACCAGCTTCTGTATATATATCTAAAATTCCAAGACCTTTTAATTTCTCGCCAGATGGAGTTGTATAGTACTTGCCTAATAATTGGTATCCTCCACAAATACATAGAAAAACCTTTCCGCTTTCGATATATTCTTTAATAGCTGAGGCTTTGTTTTTTAATAAATCATCAGATACTATTGATTGTTCAAAATCTTGCCCTCCTCCGAAAAATACTATATCGTATTTTTCGGGTTCAAAAGCATCATTGATTGATATATTGATAATATTCACTTTTATATTTCTTTTTTCTGCTCTATGCTTTAATATCAAAATATTACCCATATCACCATAAACATTTAGTAGGTCAGGATACAGGTGACATATATTTAATTCCATATTGATCATCCTTTTTTAAAATTTGATTTCAATATTTTTTACCATAATTTTTTAATATATTTTCTATTGTATAAGAATTTTCTAAAATCAATCATTGCAGTGTACGTAGCAAGCAAATAAACTGTTTTTTCATCACATTTGATTATTTCACTTAACAGTGCTTCAAAGTCTTTGCACATATGAAATTTATCACTATTAAAACCTGCAATTTTTAATCTTACGGCTAAATCATATAATCTTATTCCTGATATCATTATTTTGTCTACGTTTAAAGAGGTTAATTTTTCAAAGTTTACATCCCATATCCAAGAAACATCTCTTCCATCAGCATAGTTATCATTTAGCATGAATGCTAAATTTATTTTGCTTTCATCAAGAGAAATGGCATTTATTGCTTGATCATATCCAGCAGGATTTTTTACTAAAATAATTTTCAACTCTTTATCTTCTATATTTATTGTTTCTTGTCTTCCAAAGCTGCTATTTTGTTTTTGAAGTGAATGCTTAATTACATTATTTTCAATATTAAGCACTCTTGATACAGTATATGCACAGAGTGCATTATATATATTATATGTTCCGGGTTGATTTATGGATATTTCATTATTGTTTATTTCAACTATTGAACCAGACTTTGATTGTTCAACTATTTTGTCTATATGATAATCTAATTCAGGTCGTTTATATCCGCAATTGGTGCAGTAATAATCACCAAGATGGTTATAGGTAACGAAGTTATATTTATAGTTACATTTGCAGAATTTACAAAATTTTGCATCAGCATTCAAATCCACAGATATTGTATCATCTATAGCACAGTTGAATCCATAATATATTTTTTTGTTTGGAACATCTATATTTCCTAAAAGAGATTCATCACCGTTTAATACTAAAAGGGATTTTGGTGACTTTTTAATGCCACACAGTATTTTTTCAAGTGTTGTATATACTTCACCATATCTATCTAATTGATCTCTAAAAAGATTGGTTATACATATTATTTCTGGTGAAATGTATTCTGTTATGTATTTTACATTTGCTTCATCAACTTCTATTACGGCATATTTAACGTTATTGTTTGTAAATTTATAATTATCTACAAAACAAGCGGTTATACCTGAAAACATATTAGCACCAGAGCTATTGGTAATTACTTCTTGATTGGTGCTTGAAATAATATTGTAAATCATATTTGTTGTAGTTGTTTTACCATTAGTTCCTGTAATCAATATTACTTTGTAATTTTTTGATATTGTATTTAGAATATTTTTATCGATTTTAAGTGCAACTTTTCCTGGGAAATTTGTACCTCCTTTTAAAAATGTTTTTGACATCTTTAAAATTAATTTTGATGTTATAATGCTAATAAATGATTTCGCTTGTATTTTAAACACCACCTTGCTTATTTTAAATCGCTTATGTTTATTATGTGATAATCATCATTGTCTACTTTAAAACCATAACTGGGTGTGATAGAAGTAAGTTTCTTAAAGAATCTTTTCTTTTCATCACCATATAATGGAGTTGGACAGTAATCATTTATATTTTTAACCGAAGAAACACTGCATGGAATAACTCTAATTCCTAGTCTTATAAGTTTAGAGTTTTTAAATACATATTTATGTTGAAGAATAAAGGTATCCTTGTCCTTAGGATTATTATTCCCTCCAAAACAGAAATTACCTAAACTATAGCAAATAAATCTGTTCTTGTATTTTTCTATGCACTGTATAACATGAGGATGATGGCCTATTATAATATCGGCACCATAATCAATTGCTAAATGCGCTATTTGCCTTTGATATGATTCTGGTGCATAATGATTTTCCTTTCCCCAGTGTATGTTGATTATTACAATGCAATTCTGCTCTTTTAGATATTCAATGTCTTTTTTTAATTTGTTTTTGAATTGAGGGGTAATACCCCATGCCTTATATCCTAAAAATCCAAATTTTTCACCTTTAATATTTTTGATAAGTTTATTGTCCATTCCAAAATATTCAATGTTTTCATTTTTAAGAGCTTCTAGTGTATCATCAAATCCTTTTTGTTTATAATCAAATGTGTGATTGTTTGAAACATTTACTGATTCAATTGATCCCTCTTTTAGTATTTTAGCATAGCTAGGAGGAGCTTTAAAGGTAAAAAGTTTATTGGCTTTATCATTTGAATTTGTAAATGTGGTTTCTAAATTTGCAGTTGTGTAGTCATCGTTGCTCAAATAATTAACTACATTTTTGAAAAAGTATGAATAATCGCCTTTTTGCTTATTAAAAACATCTGTGAAAGTATGCCAAGAGAACTTTTCATCAGTTCCTATGGTGCAATCTCCAACTGAAGATATAACAACTTCAGTAGTATTGTCTTCTTTTTTATTATCTATGTTATTTTCATATTCACCTTTATTTGTTGTTTTATTGTTTTTAATATCTGATTCATTATCATTATTTGTTATTTTATCTGTTGTGTCGCTTGGTGTGTTTTTAGGTATAACAATATTACCTAGTTCGTTTTTGTTATTAGTGCTTCTAGACTTATTTGATACAAAATAAATTCCAAATAGAGCAATTATAATAATTACAGATGTAATGAAAGCTATATTACGTCGTCTTTTTTTTCTTTCATTAATTAATCTCTTTCTTCTAGAATTTCGCATTATTTCACCTCACAAACTTTTTACAGGAGCTAGTATAAATTTCCAATATATAATCGCTAGTTGCTAGTACAGATTTACAACTTGATTACTATATACTTAAAATTACCTACTAGCAACTGGTCAACTAGCATTCTAGCCCTGAAGAAATTACACAGTAATATTGTATATCAATAATAGTGTGTTGTCTAACATTTTACATAAATAATTATTTTTTTCAAGTTTAACCTGTGGAAATTTTTATATTAATTTGTTAGAATATTATTATATAACTGAAACGAGGTGAAATATGTGAAATTGTATGGAAAAGATAAAAAAGAAATGTTTTTATCGGTTATAGGGATTGTTTCAGCATTGTTGATTTCATTTAGTCTTATTCAATATAGAGAAAGAGTATTAGGAAATGGTAATATAAATTTAGTTATGAGTAGGGAAGCTAGATTGAATGCATTGAGTGAACAGGCGAGTAGTTACTACTACAATGAAAACTACGATGATGCAATAAAAGTGTATAATGATTTGCATGAAAAAGATAATGAAAATCCATTGTGGTTTGCTAAAATTGCTGAAATTTATTCGGTTAAAGGTGAAATTGAAAAGTCGGAGGAATACATTACTAAAGCTAAAGAACTCAAAAATATGAATGAGAATACTTTGAATTATATAATTTTCACTGAATACATGAATGGCAAGTATGCGGAGGCTTTAGTTGATGGCGAGAAGGCACTTAAGAAGTATCCTGATAATAAAAAACTGCGAGAAATAATGTATGTAGTATATATGAATAACAATAAAGTCGATAAAGCATATGAATTAATAAAGAGTTATCCTGTAGATTTAAATTCTTCTTATGATACTGCAACTTATGCAAGAATGCTTTTGTTGATTGGTGAAAAAAGCAAAGGTTATCAAATGCTCAAAAAGGCATGGGATATTGATAAGGATGAATATAAAATTTACGATGTATTGGCTCAGATAGCAGTTTATAATCAGGATTCATTACTGAAAGATATTACTGAATTAAGCGAGAAGAATAGTTCTGATGATGCATATAAAGTTTGGCTTGCTAAAATTTATTCAAAAGCAAAGGGTACATCTGATATGGCTATTAAACTATTGAATGAAGTTAAGGGCGATGATGTGGGTGAAATAGAGGTCAAATTAATTGAGGCATATGCTCTTCAAAATGTTGGTCAGAATGATAAAGCAGATATCATAATTGATAACATTATTAGTAGTAACAAAGAGGATTTTAGAGTTTACCATACTGCATCGTGGTATTATTTGGGGAAAAATGATTTTGAAAAGGCTTTGATTTATTGCAAAAAGTCCATTAAAGCAAATCCAAATTATCCTGATAATTATGGATTTTTGATGCCTGCGATATTGGACAGTATTAGAGATTATGAAAAGAATAAAACTGTTAAGCTTAATGGAGCAGATAAATTCAATAAAATTGACAAAGCAGATGAATTTAATAAAACAGGTAAACCGTATCTTAGAACTGCACTTATGCTGGAGCCTTATAATTATAATATTATGCTTAATATTGCTAATCATTGGTATGAAGAGCATGATTTATATAAAGCACTTAAATATTTTACTCTTGCTGAAAGTGTTAAACCGGATGACCCAGAAATTAAGTATAGTATGGCTTCTATACATATACAAAAAAGAGTACAATATTTGAGTGATAATGCGGATAAGAAACTTGTTCATGAAGAAGAGGAAAAAGCTATTGAGTTGTTAAAAGAGTGCAATAAATTAAGTGAAAATGATCCTGTACCTAAGTATCACAGGACATTAGGTACTCTATATATGTTACAGGGCAAGTCCAAGGAGGCTATTGAACAAATTAGATTGGCATATCATGCAGATGAAAGTGATGTTTTAAATCTAAACAATGCAGGATGTTATTATATAACTATGGGAGATAATCTTGAGAGGGGTTACTATAATCTTTTGAAAGCATACGAAGGATTAAATGATTCTCTTGATCAGTATGTGATTGATATTATTACGGAGAATTATCAGAAAGCAAATAAATTAGTTCATGAATATTATAATGGTAAGGATAATGAAATAATTCATATTCCTGACTTTCAATTATTTTATTAAATAACATGCTTTTGCATGTTATTTTTTTAAATAATGACAAATGTGCTACACAAATAATTCATTTCTAGTTAAATGTATAACAAATATCATGAAAAATAATAATATATTTTGCAAATATACTTGAATTTTTTTATAAATAATGTATTATTATAAGTACATGTGGAAAATATGTTATTGCGATAAGAAATATAACAATTAATATTTGGGGGGTGAAGGGTTCTTATTACAATGACTTTTTTAATAAGAACAGTATATTATGGTAAATATAATAGAAGAATTGGAGAAATTAAATATCAAAACATCTAAAAATGTATATAGAAATTTATCAATACCTAAATTGATAGAAAAAGCTGTTATTAATGGAGAAGGTGTATTAACTGAAACAGGGGCATTAGATGTAAAAACTGGTAAATATACAGGTAGATCACCCAAGGATAGATTTATAGTTAGGCATGAGAGTATAAATGATAAAATCAATTGGGGTGATGTTAATCTACCAATAGAAGAAGAGATATTCAATAATTTATATAATAAGGTTACCGAATATATTTCTGATAAAGAATTATATGTTTTTGATGGTTATGCAGGTGCTATGGAAGAATATAGACTTCCTATAAGAGTAATAAATGAGCTTGCTTCACAAGCATTGATTTCGAATCAATTATTTAGAAGACCTACAAAAGAACAGTTAGAAGACCATAAACCTGAATTCACAGTAGTTGTAGTACCGGGATTTAAATGTAAAGGTAAACAAGATGGTGTTAATTCAGAGGCCTTCATATTCATAGATTTTAACAAAAAGATGGTAGTTATAGGTGGAAGTCAATATGGGGGAGAAATAAAGAAAAGCATATTTTCAGTAATGAATTTTTTGATGCCAGAGAAAAATGTTTTTCCTATGCATTGCTCAGCTAATATTGGTAAAGATGGAAATACGGCAGTATTTTTTGGACTATCAGGTACAGGAAAGACTACGCTTTCAGCTGATCCTGAGCGAAAATTAATAGGTGATGATGAGCATGGTTGGTGTGACAAGGGGATTTTTAATTTTGAGGGAGGTTGCTATGCAAAAACAATAAGATTGGATAAAGATAATGAAAAAGAAATATATGGTGCTCTTAGATTTGGCTCGGTATTAGAAAATGTTGTTATAAATGAAGAAGGACGCCCTGATTATGATGATGCAAGATATACTGAAAATACTAGAGGAGCTTATCCTATTGAGTACATACCTAATGCAGAACTATCAGGGATAGGTGGACAACCAAATACAGTGATATTTTTAACGGCAGATGCCTTTGGAGTATTGCCACCAATATCTAAACTTACAAAAGAAGCTGCAATGTATCATTTTATGTCAGGGTATACAAGCAAGTTGGCAGGAACTGAAAGAGGAATAACTGAGCCAGTTGCTACATTTTCAGCTTGTTTTGGAGAGCCTTTCATGTTGATGAGCCCTTATGTTTATGCAAAACTATTAGGGGAAAAAATTGATAAATATAATACTGAGGTATATTTGGTTAATACAGGATGGTCTGGAGGAGGTTATGGAGTAGGTTCAAGAATGAGACTTTCATATACAAGAGCAATGGTAAAAGCAGCTCTTGAAGGGAAGCTTAAAGAAGCGGAATATATAAAAGATGATGTATTTCAACTCCTTGTTCCTAAAGAAGTGCCGGGAGTACCATCTGAAATATTGAATCCTAAAAATACATGGCAAGATAAAGAACAGTATGATATTAAAGCAAATGAGCTTGCTAAAAAATTTGAAGAGAATTTCAAGAGATATAAAAATGTTCCAGATGAAATAGTGAATGCAGGCCCTATTTCTAAGTGAACTCGTTTTGCTAAAGTAAAACATCGAGACTTCAGGTGGAGACTCTACTCCATCTGAAGCAAAAGATTCAATCTCTCACTTCTATAAGTGGGAGTCTTGTAAAATCGATAAATGAGATTGCCCCTTAGGGGGCAATTTTTTTATGAAAAAATTTGATAATTCACTATAATAATAGTAAGCTATATGTAGTACAGAATTTCAGAATATGGTGAAGTTTATGATTACTGTGTAATTTTTTTAAATGTTGGAATGGCTTCATTTAAGTTAAGTATGAGTTTAAGTGAAACTATAAGTTATCATTTTGACATATATTTTCAATATTATATTAAAATTAGAAGTAATAGGGGAGATGATATAGTGAAAAAAATGTTACCTAGGGTTATTGCATTTATTATTATAACGGTTGTTTTGTTGGCAAGTTCATTGAAGGGATGTATTATGAGACAAAATTCAGAGAAAAGGCTTAATATTGAGGTTACAAAATGGGATAACTTTTATGAAGGAAACAATATTCACTTTTACTATATGAATTTTAATGATGATATTGTAGTGGATTTTGGCAAAAAATATAGATTAGACAAGCTTGTTAACAATGAAAATGATTTAATTACAGCATTAAATTATTTAATATGGTTACATGATAAAACAAATATTATTAACAAAATTGGTGATAATAAAGAAGCTAAATATATAGAATTGAATAGCGAGAAAAAAATTAATGTTTCTAGTGAAGAATTCAAGTCGTTATTTACTGAGGGAATTGCTTTTTTAAATATTTACGCAAGGTCAGGTATTCTACGAACAGAAAATGTCATTAAAGGAAATGGTGCATATAAGGTGTTTGAGGTTTGGAGCAAAAAATATGGCAAATGGATTATGGTGGATGTTTTAAATGAGAATATAATGGAAAGAAATGGACAACCACTAAGTGCTATAGATGTTATATATAATGGAATAGAAAATGTTAATGCTATTGATGCAAAAAAAATTGTATCGCTTGAAAACGAAACATATTCATATGATAAAAAAGACAGCAAGTATTTGTCTAAAATGGAAAAGTATTTTTGGTCATATTCTATTCCAATTAACAATAACAATGATAATAAGAATGTTAACGCTTATATAACATTTATTCCAAAGGGTAAAATTCCTCAAATTTGTACGAAGGAAGGATTTATTCCGCCAACAGTTTTTGTTAATGATAAATCTATGTTTAATATTTCGCCATTAGTAAAGTATGTAAATAATAAAACAGATGATAAAATTACTTTTATTTTGTCAAAATCAAAGGAAGACAGTAAGAAAGGAGTGGTATCGTTTATAGGGGGTGCATTTAAAAATAGTGTTCAGGTAAAAGATTATTTTTATTCGATTAATGGACATGACTGGATAAATGTAAACGAGAATTATTTCTTCGAGTTTGATGTTAAACCGGGTGAGAATACAATAAGTATTTCTAAAGATGGGAAAAATGTAGAACGCAAAATAGTTTTACAGAATAATATAAGAGTTGATTAGTTTTGAATATATAGTATAATGTGTAATTGGGACTAATTATTTTTACAATTATAAGAGAAGGAGATTTGGATATGACTTTAAACTTGATTTTGATTTTAAAAGCTATAATTGTGGGAATTGTTGAAGGAATAACGGAGTTTTTACCAATTTCATCTACGGGACATATGATTATTGTGGGGAATTTCATAAATTTCAAAGGTGAATTTGCAAATTTATTTGAAATAGTAATTCAGCTTGGTGCCATACTTGCAATAGTGGTTTTGTATTGGAAAAAAATATGGAGTTCATTAGTAGGATTTTTTAAATTGGAGAAGAAAGGTTTAAAGTTTTGGACGAACATAATTGTTGCGTTTATACCAGCAGCTGTTTTAGGAGTACTATTTGCTGACAAAATAGACCAGTTGCTTTTTTCGCCTGTTCCTGTTGCAATAGCATTGATAGTTGGAGCTATAATGATGATAATTATTGAGAATAGATTTAGGGATAATTATGTTACGCCTGATGTGGATGAGATTAATTTAAAACAAGCTTTTAAAATAGGATGTTTCCAATGTTTAGCTTTGTGGCCTGGTATGTCAAGGTCAGCTTCAACTATAATGGGAGGATGGATTACTGGTTTGTCCACAGTGGCTGCAGCAGAATTTTCGTTTTTTCTTGCTATACCAACAATGTTTGGGGCAACTGCTTATTCGCTTATGAAAAGCGGTTTTACTCTTACATCAAATGAAGTGTTTACTTTAGTAGTTGGATTTATTGTATCATTTTTGGTTGCACTTATAGTTGTTGATAAATTTATAGGCTATTTAAAGAAAAAGCCAATGAAGGTATTTGCGGTATACAGGTTGTTTGTAGGAGTTATAATTTTATCATTTGCTTTTTTTATATAAGATTATAATTTTTTGAAAATTGACTATAAACAAGATTAATATTATAATAACAGTGATGGTGAAAATTCAATATTTAAAATAATTAGACAGTTTGATGAGGCTTTGTTTCTGTTTAATGTATATTGATGTGGAGGGTGGATAATTTTTATGAAGGAACTTAAAAGATATCTTGATTCAAGGAAGGGCAATTTTAGTTTTTATTTTGAAGATTTGAAAGATGGTTATGTTTATGGATTTAATGATTTGGTGAAAATGCCATGTGCAGGATGTATTAAATTACCAGTTGCTATGGCGTTGTTTAAAGAAATTGAAAACAATAAATTTTCTTTAGATACAAATATCAGAATAGGAAAAGATGATATAGAAGAGGGAGCTAGTGGAATAATACATGAATTTAAAGAAAAGGATTATACTTTGCTCGAATTATTAATTGCAATGTTAATTCAAAGTGATAATACTGCTGCAAACAAGATTATTGACTTGATAACTAAGGAAAGAATAAATGAAATATTTTTAGATATGGGCTTAAATGATACAAAATTGGTTAGGAAAACTTCTGATAGATTGAGTACTGATGATGAAGGTGAAAATTATAGTACAAGTTTTGAATTATCAAAATGTTATAAAATATTATATGAAGGTTCTTATTTGAATAAGGAACATAGTGAAAGACTTTTAAAAATATTAAGAAGACAGCAGAGAAGGAACAAAATACCGTTTTATATTCCAAAGAAAGAATGGTGTAGTATTGCAAATAAAGCAGGAAGGCTAGATGGAATCGAGGCTGACAGTGCACTGTTGACTGTTTCCAAGGGGGATTTTATTTTTACTGCAATGAGTTGCAATTTGCCAAATAATGTTTATGGAATAACAACAATTGCTCGTATTTCAAAAATGATGTGGGATATTGTAAATATGAATTGGAAATAAGTTTATCAATTACCGAAGAATGTCTAGAGGCATTCTTTAATTTTTTGTCTTTAATTCGTAATTTAGATTTTTATCATATATTAAAATGAAAAAATGCAGCATGTAGAGATTTTTATAGTGAATATTAATACAAAATATATGTATATTAAATATAAATATAAATATTGCATATTACGAATTGAAGTTTTCTATTTAAATCATAGACAAGCGAATCTTAATCTATTAAATGTAAAATAAGATTTTAGTGTGATTTTAAATCATTATCTAATATAGGAAAATAGTAAAATTAAATATTACAATAGGAAATATATTAGCTACAATTGATTTAGAGCTGTTTATAATAACTGGTATAAAAAAATAAAAAAAATATTGACAAAGCTCAAAGTATTTAATATAATATGATTGTCGTTAGTCGATATAAAGTTCATTAACAAGTTAAGTATCTGGTAGTTATAGCGTAAAGGGTTAAATGTCTAAATGACATTTAACGAGTAATTTAGCAAATCTGTGATTTGCGTTAAGAATTACTCCGGTTGCCACCAAGTCAGCTCTATGTTTAATATAGGGTTTATTAACAAGTTAAGTATCTGGTAGTTATAGCGTAAAGGCAACACCCGTTCCCATTCCGAACACGAAGGTTAAGCTTTGTAGCGCTGATGGTACTGCATGGGAGACTGTGTGGGAGAGTAGGTCGCTGCCAGGTAAAAAACGTTCCACGGTAGCTCAATGGTGGAGCACTCGGCTGTTAACCGATAGGTTGGAGGTTCGAGTCCTCTCCGTGGAGCCATTTTTTTGTTTTTTGGAGCTATTTTTGTTTTTGATGAAAAAGACCCATTCAGAAAACTTTAATTAGTGAATAGAGAATTTTAATTAGTGAATAGAGAATAGTAAAGGTTGAAATTGCTACGCAATTTCTTTAATAAAGAGTACCAGTGGTTAGTTTCGAAATTACTGTGTAATTTCTTCAATAGTAGATTGCCAGTTGGCTAGTTTGCTAGTGGTCAGCTAAAGTTGAAATCGTTACACGATTTCTTAAATGTAATATAAGGCATTTTCAAAAAATAACTAGTCAGTATGTTAGTCTATTTTGCGAACTACTTCATCGTTGGAACCCGTTGATAGAACCTACTATCAGCGGAACCCAACTCTTTGTATTTCACAAAATATACGTCGCATCTTTGACTTGTTATTTTCTTTCAAATGCCTAAAAAACATTTGCCGATTGTAAGCATATAACAATCAAGTCATAAATCTGTTTTAGCAATCTAGCCGTCTGGAAAACTAGCAAACTTGTGTAGTATTCCCCAACATCTTTTTTATCTCCTAGTATCTAATATGCAGATACTGGTAGTCAGATACCAAATCTGTATTGGAAGCTGGGGATTAGAGATTGGAGATTGGATACTAAGATTTAGTTGTGGTTTTTTAGTTTGAATATTGATTTTCCATCGCTTATTAAAATTATTGTTCCATCTAGGTCAGTTCTAAATATTTTACATCCTATCGAATTTAATCTTTTTAAAACATTTTTATGAGGATGACCATATTCATTACCTTTTCCGCAGGAAATCACAGCAATTTTAGGATTTACAGCTTTTAAAAAGCTTTGAGTCGATGATGTATTGCTTCCATGATGGCCAACTTTTAAGACATCAGATCTTATATTATACCCTTTTGAAAGTATTTCTTTTTCGCTTGTTTTTTCTGCATCTCCTGTGAATAGAAAACTTGAATTTTTATAAGTAACTTTAAGCACAACAGAATAATCATTCAGCTTTTCGTATTTTTTGCTATTAGGAGCTACAATCTCGCATTTGACATTATTGTCTAGCTGAAATATCATTCCTCCTTTGGCAGTTTTAATGGAGAGTTTTTTCTTCTTTAAAGCAACAAGCATTTTTTTGAATGTATTTGTTGATGTTGTAACTTTAGGAGCTATAAATGTGCCAATATCAAATGAATCAATTATTTTATACATTCCACCAATATGATCTTCATGGGGGTGAGTAGCAATAATATAATCTATTTTTTTAACACCTAAACTTTTTAAGTAATTACATACTCTGTTTTTATATTTTCCTGAGCCAGCATCAATTAACATGAATTTATTATTCATCTGAATTAGTTCACAATCACCTTCACCTATATCTATATAATGCACAATAAGTTTATCATTAAGATTTGCATTATTTAGCACATTTATTGAATTGTTTGTTCTGTTAAATAAAAATTTATATGTTGAGGACATAATTACTAATATAGCTATTAATATAAGAGTAATACTATGTTTCTTGTGTGAACTCATATGAAAATTCCCCTTTCATCGTACAGTAAAAATATCAATTTATAATGAAGTTGTATAACCACATTCTATCACATAATATTTACCATGTCGATTTGTATTATTATAATTATTAATGATTGAATAAAACAATATAAGTATGTATAATTTATATATAGCTATAAAAATTACTAGAATAGAATTTGAAAGGATTTGAGAGAATGAAAAGGTTTCTTTTTTATAGTTCGTTTATTGCTTTTTTAATAAAAGCCAATTTTTACAAGATTAAATATGAAAAAATTAAGAAAAGAGATATTGATGAGGCAAATAGGTATCTTGATGAGGTTGTTATGGAATGGGCAAATTTTGTAATCGATAGTATAGGTATTGATTTAGAGGTTATAGGAAGAGAAAATATACCAAACAAGAGTTGCTTATTTGTTTCAAATCATCAAAGCAATTTAGATATTCCAGCATTGCTTTCTGCTGTGGGCAAGCCGATAGGGCTTGTTGCGAAAAAAGAGATGGAAAAGTTACCTATAATGCCTTACTGGATGAATGAAATGCACTGTGTTTTCATTGATAGGGAAAACCCTAGAGAAGGATTAAAGGCAATTAATAAAGGGGCTGAGAATTTAAAACAAGGTTATAGTATGGCTATATTTCCAGAGGGGACAAGGAGTAAAGGAAGTAAAATGGGTGAATTTAAAAAAGGAAGTCTAAAGATGGCTTTAAAGGCTAAAGTTCCTGTAGTGCCTGTAACAATAGATGGTACTTATAAATCACTTGAAGCATATGATAAAAAAAGCAAAAGGTTTGATGTTAAAATTATATTTGATAAGCCTATAGAGGTTAAAGAGCTTTCAAGGGAAGAATCTGCTAAGTTATTAGAAGATGTAAGAGATATAATAGAAAAGAATTTGAAAGAAAAATAAAAACACGGATTTAAATCCGTGTTTTTATCGATTTTACAAGACTCACACTTCTATAAGTGGGAGATGAATAACACCATTTTTGAAAGGGTTCAATGCCCTTTAGGCATTTTTAAAATATAACGAAAATATAAAAGTTCTTATAAAACTGAATATATAAGGTTGTGGTAAGAAAATCCTACTTCAACGAAGTAAGTGGCGAGTAGTTCACAATTATAGATTTTGGACGCGTCATTGCTTCTATGCTATATCTAATTCCTTGTGTTCCCATGCCGGAAGATTTTACTCCTAAGAATGGGAAATGATCTGGTCCTCTTTCAGTTTTATTATTTATTTGAACAGTTCCTACTTCTAATTTATTTGCAATATAAAAAGCATCATCTATATTTTTGGTAAATACCGATGATTGGAGTCCATACTGGGATTTGTTAGCTATTCTTATTGCATCATCAATAGTGTTAACCCTTATTATTGGAAGTACAGGTCCAAAAGGTTCTTCCCATGCAAGTCTCATATTTTCAGTTACATTATCAAATAATGTTGGATAAAACAGATTATCAAAGCGTTTATTTCCTACAAGTAATTTAGCACCTTTTTCTATTGCATCATCAATTAGTTCTTGAACATAGTCAGCAGCAGAATTATTTATAAGAGGAGTAATTATAGCATCTTCTTGTGGTGTTCCGACGGTTAAATTTTCAACTCTTTGTTTTATTTTCTCAGATAATTCATCAGCTACTTTATTTAATACTATAACCCTTTTAATTGCTGTACATCTCTGACCTGAATAGCTATATGCTCCTGATACTATTTCTTTTGAAGTTGAATCTAAATCAGCATCATTAAGTACTATTGCAGCGTCCTTTCCACCCAATTCCATAATCATTGGTACCATTCCAGCTATAATTGCAATGTGATTGCCTACATTTGTACTTCCAGTAAAGTTTATCAAGTTTATATGTTTGTGGGTTACGAGGTAATCACCTATTTCTGAACTCTTTCCTGTTACTGTGTTTAATACTCCTTTTGGAAGACCAGCTTTTTCAAATAGTTCTACCAAATGCAAAGCGCTTATTGCACCTTGGGTAGGAGGTTTTAAAACAACACTATTTCCGCCCACGAGAGCAGGAGCAATTTTAGATGCCGATAGATTTATTGGATAATTAAATGGTGAAATCGCAAGTACGGTTCCAATTGGCACTCTTGAAACAAATGATATTTTGTTTTTATTAAAACCAGGGAAATTATCTGCATCTATTGTTTCACCTTCTAAGTGTTTTCCAGCGTCGGCGGTAAATTTTATAAATTCTGCAGTTCTTTTTACTTCAGATTCAGCAGATGATTTGTTTTTGGCAATTTCATTTTGCAGAATATTAGATAATACATCTATATTATCTTCAATCAAAATTGCTGTTTTATGCAATATATTAGCACGTTCATTTAGTGGAATTTCTGCCCATATTTTCTGTGCATATTTTGCTAAATTTAATACGTTATCTATTTCTTTTTTAGTCATAGATTGAATTTTACCTAAGAGTTTTCCATCTGTGGGTGAAAAGATATCAATATTTTTCTCTGAAAATACCCAATCTCCATTAACTAAATTACCATAATTATTATTTTTGCATAATCTTTCAAACACATTATCACCTCATAAATTTGAGTTTAAAAGTGAAGCTTCTATGAGTTTAAAAGTGAAGCTTCTATGTGATTAGTATTAGCTAAATATAGAAAAAATAAACCAGTGCAGACTTAAAATTTCTAACTAAGTAACAATTTGTTTTGGTGATTGGCAACTATTTTTTAGTCTCCAATCTCTAGTCACCAGTCTCCAGTACAAATTTGTGACTTGAGAAGCATTATCTGTTTAGGTTCTGGGTACTAGGAGCTAAAATAAGTTTGCCAGGCTACTAGAGGGCTAGTGCAGATTTGTGACTTGAAAACTAGCATATATTTAAGAACAAAATTCTAGGTATTAGTTTTCATCAAAGTAACAATCTGCTTTGGTGATTGGCGATTGGTGATTGGCGATTGGTGATTGGCGATTGGTGATTTTGGTTTAGTCTCCAGTTTATCTAATCTCAAATCCCTAGTCCCTAGTCCCCAGTCTCCAGTACAGATTTACAACTTGAAAACTATTATCTATTTAAAAATAAAGTTTGCTAGAGGGCCAGAGGGCTAGACGGCTAGTGCAGATTTGTGACTTGAAAACCAGTATCTGTTTCAGGTACTAGGAATGAAGCAAGTTTGCCAGGTTGCTAGAGGGCTAGACTGCTAGCACAGATTCACAACTTCTTAAATCACCAAATGTTTTTATATACATTTAGGAAATCGTATAACGATTTCAACATTAACTAGCCACTAGCCGACTTGTAACTGGCAATCTTCTTTCTGAAGAAATTGCGTAACAATTTCTAGTCTCCAACACAAATTTGTAACTTGGCAACCAGCATCTATTTCAGGTGCTAGGGAAAAATAAGGGGCGAGGAAATAATAAAAGTTTGCTAGTTTGCTAGACGGCTAGTACAGATTTGACATATGTATACCAGTATCTGTTTCAGGTACTGGGTGGTAGGAGAGAAAACAAGGTACCAGGATTTTATTTGAATATATTAGTGTGATTGAGTGCAATATTGTGCTTTGAGAGTAATGCTCCAACGAGTAAAATATATTCTTGTTTAGAATATTGACTCCATAATATTTTATCATTTAGAATATCTTCAACAATTTTAGTTACTTCAATTCCTAGAGATTCAAGTGAATAACGCATATATTCAGGATGAATGCAGGGTTTGTTTAAAATTTTGCTGCATTTTTCACATATATAGCACCTTCCTGCAAATAATGAAACAGTATTTTCATAGTTTTTTTCTAATTCTAATAATTTTTTATCGAATATTTTTCTCAAGCTATTGTAATAAAGATTTATGTCATTTTGAGACTCATCATTATTGGAATGTGCTTCTTTTGTATATAATTTTGCACTGATTATGTAAGCATAAGTATACTTTTTTATATATTCTTTTTCACTAAAGTTGAATACGGGGCATGACCAAAATTTATTATAGTCGGGACATTGCTTACAGTAATTGTAAACAACATTTGGATTATGATATTTTAATAATTCATCAATTGTGATTTTTTTAATTTTATAAATTATTTCATTATTCATAAGCTCTTTACCTCAATATTATTATTTTGCATTATACAATTATTATAACATATTAGGCATTTTCAAAAAAATAATTAGTTAGTATGCTAGTCTATTTTGCGAACTACTTTATCGTCGGAACCCGCTGATAGAACCTACTATAGACAAAAATATGAATTTTATAACTTGAGAAGTATGTTTTGTTTTGGGAAGTATATTTTCTTTTAATGCCTTAAATTCATATCAAAAACCCTTTGCGAATGGAACAATTATTTTAAATTCCATCGTAAAGGGTTTAAACTGAAAATTTACAGAAGATATACATTGATATCGTTATTTAATATGATGGTATATTTCTACCTTTCTTCATCTGTGGTTCCAAGTTCGTCTCTTCTTCCAAAAAATGATATTGAATATAAACCAGCTATGCCTACTACTGCATATATAATTCTAGTAAAAGTTGACATGGTTCCAAAAAGTGCAGCGATTAAATCAAATCTGAAGAAACCAATTAGTCCCCAGTTAACCGCTCCTATAATAACTAGTACGAGTGCAGTAATATCTAATCCTTTCAATTAACACATCTCCTTTTATTGAATTTTCATACTTATTATGTGCGTAAATATGAAAATTATTAGCAAAAAAGAAAAAAACTCAAGAAAAGGCATTAGCCTTTACCTGAGTTCACCATGTTCCTCGTAATGTTTAACTTCTTTAATGGTGTTATCTTCATTTACGAAGACTACTGTTGGTTTAAAATTATCTAATTCATTTTTGTCTACTAAACAGTATGCCATTATAATTATTTTATCATTAGGCTGTACCATTCTTGCAGCAGCACCATTAAGACAAATAACACCGCTTTTAGGTTCACCAGCAATAACGTATGTTTCGAAGCGATTGCCATTATCAATATCAACTATTTGTACTTTTTCATATTCTAAAATACCTGAATTATCGAGTAAATCTTTATCTATTGTTATGCTTCCAACATAATTTAGCTTAGCTTCAGTAACTACAGCTCTATGAATCTTTGCTTTTAACATATTTAATTGCATTTTCATCATCCCTTCTTTAGTTATTGTCCCATGTAAAGTTATCTATTAATCTTGTTTTGCCAAAGAAAACAGCAATAGCTATAAGAACAGGAGTTTCAATTTTTGATACTTCTGAAAGCGACAAACTATCCACTATTTCAACGTAATCAATTTTAGCAAGAGGTTCAGTATTAATTTCATCTATTATTATTTTTTTTATTACAGAGACATCTTTTTCTCCTTTTGAGAGTGCTTCTTTCGCTTTGTTCAAGCTTCTGCTTAAAACTGTGGCAGCTTTTCTTTCCTTGTCCGAAAGGTATGTATTTCTTGAACTTTTCGCTAATCCATCTTGTTCTCTTATTATTGGACATCCAATGATTTCAACATCAAAGTTTAAGTCTCTTACCATTCTTTTTATAACAGCAAGCTGTTGAGCATCTTTTTCACCGAAGTATGCTTTATCAGGGGTAGTAATATTAAATAATTTGGATACTACAGTACATACACCATCAAAATGTCCAGGCCTTGAAGCACCACATAACATTGAAGTGAGATTTTTTACGCTTACAACAGTACATGCATTGTCATAGTACATTTCGCTGACTTCTGGATTGAATACAAGTGATGCTCCAGCTGATTCACATAGTTTTTTATCTCTTTCTATATCACTAGGGTAATTATCTAAGTCTTCATTTGGACCAAATTGTGTTGGGTTTACGAATACGCTTACAATAACTCTATCATTTTCACTGGCAGCTTTTTTTATTAAACTTAAATGCCCTTCATGTAAGTAACCCATCGTTGGAACTAAAGCAATTGATAGTCCTTCTTTTCTCCAATTTTTTATGATTTGTTTTATTTCTTTAATAGTTTTAACAAAAAGCATTTTATTCGCTGCTTTAGCAGCTTCACTTCCTTCCATAATATAGTTAATATAATTTTTTTAGAGTTTCTTCATTTATGCTAAAACAGTGTTCTTTTTCAGGAAATTTGCTGTTTTGAACTTCATCTATATATTGTTTGACACCTTCTGTAATTAAACTACCTACATTTGCAAATGTTTTAACGAATTTAGGTTTGAAATCTCCAAACATATTTAGCATATCATGATAAACCAATATCTGACCATCACATGCTGCTCCAGCACCTATACCAATAGTTGGAACCGATACTTCATTAGTGATTATTTCAGCTAATTTTGCAGGAATACATTCCAATACGATTGAAAATACACCAGCAGCTTCTAGGCGTTTAGCGTCTTCAATTAATTTTTTAGCAGTTTCTTCATTTTTACCTTGTACTTTGAATCCACCAAACATATTGATGGATTGAGGAGTTAAACCAAGATGTCCCATTACAGGTATTTGAGCTTTTACTATAGCTTCTATTTGTTCACACACTTGTGCTCCACCTTCTAATTTAACAGCGTGTGCATCTGCTTCTTTGATAAAGCGTCCTGCATTTTTAACAGCATCATATACTGATGTTTGATAGCTCATAAAAGGCATATCCCCAACAACTAGAGCATTTTCTACTCCTCTTGTTACTGCTTTTGTATGGTGAAGCATGTCTTCCATTGTTACTTTTAAAGTATCTTTGTATCCAAGGCAAACCATACCTAATGAATCTCCAACCAAAATACCATTAATACCGCAGTTATCAAACATCTTAGCGGTAGAGTAATCGTAAGCTGTTAGCATAGCCAATTTTTGTCCACTTTTTTTAGCATTAATGAATGTGCTTACTGTATTTTTCATATTCAAATCCTCCTCAAATAATCTTTAAGCTCTTTATAATTTCTATCTTCATGTTTCTTTTCAGATATATCTATTAGGTTGAGTGATAGAATCTTGTAAAGCTCCCTATCCTCATATGGTATCATGTCTAAATGATGTTTTATGGTACCTAAATCATTTCTTTCAATTGGACCAGTTAGAGAATTTTCAATGCCATTTTGCATAATATTATTTATGTTGCTCATAATAAGAGGCATTAATGCTTCAATTGCTTCATATTTGTTAAAATCACATTTTTCTAAGTAGTTTGTTCCAATATCTATTAGTGAAAGAACAAAATTTGAAACAACTACATTTGCTAAATGATAAAGAGATTTTTTTTCACTATCTATTATAAAAAATTTATTTTTAGTCAAGCTAAAGAGAGCTTTAATTTTATCAATATTTTTCATATCACCTTCAATTGAGAAATAAGCATCTTTTAGATTTTTATATGTTTCATATTTATCTGAAAATGGAAACATTGGATGGATAGAATATTTAGAGGCTTCAGAATTGTCTATATCAGAAAAGATTTTTGAGGAAAGAGAACCGCTTGTATGACAAATTATTTTATTATTTAAATTATAACTGCTTATTTTTTCCCATATGTTATATATTTCATCATCAGGAGTAGTAATAAAAATCATATCACTATCCTTGATTAAATTTTCAATGTTTGTGTAATGCTTAGAACCTGTAAATTCAGATGCTTTAAAAGCGGATTGATTCGATTTGCTATAATAGCCTGAAAGCTTAATTCCCCTCAAAGAAAAATACTTACCAAGGCTAAATCCGACTTTACCAGCTCCAATAAAACCTATTATCAAAATATCACCACCAAAAGTCTTATTCTAAAAAGATATAAGCAGTAAAATCCTCAAAAATTTAATATCTCAATTCGGTGCAGCTCTAAATGATACCACCCAAAGTCATTTTAGCACAAAAAATTTTTAAATACAATTAGTTCTGTTATTGATCTTCAATTTGTAATACTGAATTTTACTGTTTTACTGTACTAGATGATGTTTTAGAATCGCACTAAAACATTATTTTACATTTAATGTATTGAAATTTGCTCATTTATAGTAATTGTTTATAGTTGCATATACTGTTATGTGTTATAATAATATTAAATTTTATGACAATGGAGGTAAATATAAGCTATGATTAGTAAATATTTCTTAAGATTTCAGATTTTATTAGTTTGTATTGTTTTTATAATTACAGGCTGTACAAGCTCTCCTAATTGCTCTAAGAAAACTGAAAGCAATTATACATCATTTGAATTAAGTGATACACACAAGCATATAAAAATACTGGATGATGCTATTCCAAAATATGAAATATTTCTTACTGGTGAAGCTCATTATATAGATGTGAATTTTCCACTTGAAACATTTTTTCTTAAATATCTAGTTGTTAATGGAAATATAAAGTATTTTATACCTGAGCTACCACATAGTATTGCTTGCAGATATGAAGAATATCTTAAAAC
>NZ_LTBA01000012.1 GCF_001594005.1 Clostridium tepidiprofundi DSM 19306
CAACAGATATCAGTTTATGTGATGAGGAAATTTTTCAAAGGTATAATTGTCGATGGACAATAGAAACTTTTTTTCGTCAAAATAAAATGGAGTTAAATCTTGATAAATATCAAATAAGAAGTTCTAGGGCAATAAAAAGATACTTAATCATAACTCAGTTAGCATATTTATATTGTATTTTTGGTGTCTGTGATAATTATACCTCCTTTAGTGAAGGATTAAAAATTGCTAGAAATAATTCTAAAGAAGCCTTGATTTCTTGGAACTGTGATAAATCACAAGAAGGTTTTACTAAACAAGAAATATGTAGCCTATTAAAAGTTGCATAGGAAAAGTATAATTATATACTGTAAAAATTTGCTAGCATTTTTGCACATTTATAGCTTAAAAAAATGAACCGTCCCTTTCTTGTCCCTTTCTTGTCCCCTTCTTGTTAAAAAATTTTGCAATTTAATTAATTAATTTTGATGACAAAAAGAAAAAATAAACTATAATGGAGTAATGAGAATATTTTTGGAGGTGACGGTCTTATATTATGAAGAATTATAGTGTGTTTGATATATTGGGTCCTGTAATGATTGGACCTTCTAGTTCACATACTGCAGGTGCTGCCAGATTAGCAAAAATTGCAGCTATAATTGCAGGAAAGAATATTAAGAGTGTAAATTTCGTGCTTCACGGATCATTTGCAAAAACATATAAAGGACATGGAACAGATAAGGCACTAGTTGCAGGAATTTTAGGTATGGATCCATGGGATACAAGATTAAAGAATTCATTTGAAATTGCTAAGGAGAGGGGATTGAATTTTGAATTTACAGAGGAAGATTTAGGGGATGTACATCCTAATACAGTAAAATTCTTGATTACCAAACAAAGTGGAAGAATAGTTGAAATAAAAGGTTCTTCAATTGGAGGAGGAAATATTTTAATTTTCGAAGTTGATGGAGAACCAGTTGAATTCACAGGAGAATATCCAACGCTTATAATTACACATAAAGATGTGCCAGGAATGATATCAAAGGTAAGTACTATTATTTATGATGAAGGAATAAATATTGCATTTATGAATGTATATAGAAATAGCAGAGGGCTTGGTGCTGTAATGGTTTTTGAAACAGATACTATTGTACCAGATGAAGTGCTTTCAAAAATAAAAAAAATGGGGAACATTAACACAATTAAGAGAATTAATCCTCTTAAGGAAGGAGCAGTATAATATAATGTTTGCGAAAAACGGAGTGGAAATGCTGAGCATTTGTAAAAGAGAAAATTTAAGTATTTGGGAATATACATTAAAATGCGAGATAGAAGAAACAGGTAACAGTGAAGAAAAAATAATTTATAAGATGAAAAGAAATTTAGATGTTATGAAGGAGTCTTCAGAGTATGCTCTTAAAAACAATGTGAAATCGATAAGTGGACTTATAGGTGGAGATGCTAAAAAGCTCTATGAATACTCTAAGGGAAATAATTCATTGACAGGTAGTTTTATGGTAATGGCTATGGCAAGAGCGATTTCATGTTCAGAGGTAAATGCTACTATGGGAAGAATTGTTGCTGCACCAACTGCTGGTTCATGTGGAATACTTCCAGCTGTAGTAATTTCAGCAGGGGAAAAATTGAATAAAGATGACAATGATTTAATTAATGCTTTATTCACTGCTGCAGGTGTAGGTAATTTAATTGCACAAAATGCATCTTTGTCGGGTGCAGAAGGAGGATGCCAGGCAGAGTGTGGTTCGGCAGCAGCTATGGGTGCAGCTGCTGTGGTTGAAATGATGGGAGGAACACCAGAAATGGCACTAGATGCTGCTGCAATAGTTATAAAGAATATTTTAGGTTTGGTATGTGATCCTATAGCTGGATTGGTTGAAGTACCATGTGCCAAGAGGAATATTGCAGGTGCTGTAAGTGCACTTACAACTGCAGATTTAGTTATGAGTGGAGTTAAAAGTGTGATTCCTTTTGATGATGCTGTTTTGGCAATGCATAAAGTGGGAAAACAACTGCCATGTGAGCTAAAAGAAACTGCATTAGGAGGACTTGCAGCAACGCCTACAGGTGTAAAACTGAAAAATTTAATATTAGGCACATTCAAATAAGGCATATGGAAGTGAACTATAAGCGACTTCTGATGGTGCAGTATGGCACAAAATAGACCAGAATACTGACTTGTTATTTTTAAAAATGACTAAATCAATAAAAAATGTATTTGTAAATAATTTACTTAAATTGATTTATGTAATTAATAAAGTATGCACTAGTAGTGTAATTAATAAAGTATGCACTAGTAATAACTAAAAAGTTATTAATGAATTTGAATTGACTTATCCTGCAACATCAAGTAAAGCTAAAGTAGTAACTAAAAAGTCATTAATGAATAGTATGTTAGAGAGAAAAAGTTAAATGGGGAATAAATGATGAATACAAAAAAAATGTTTTTGTTAATGATATTGGCTTTTTCCTCTCTAATGGTGAATATATCAAATGAGTGGATTAATGCTATTATTTATTCGATAGCAGTAGTTCCATTAGCAATGTTATTAGGTAATCTTACAACGGAAGTATCAGAGTTTATAGGTGAAAAAAAAGGAGGACTTCTTGCTGCGACGGTAGGAAACTTTCCAGAACTTGTTATGGGAATATGGGCTGTTAGATATGGTATGATATTGATGGCTAAGTCAGCTGTAATGGGATGTATTATTTCTAATATGCTTTTAGGATTAGGAATAGCTGTAATTTGTGGAGGAGTAAAATATGGGCAACAGAATTTTAATAAAATAATTGCAAGAACGAATTTTAATATGCTTTTTTTAGCTTTTTCATCAATGGTTGTTATGGCGTCGATTAATAGATATAGTGTCCTATTAGGAAGAGTAAAAATATCAATTAGTGTAAAAGTTGCATTTGTTTTGATAGGAGTATATATTTTAGGACTCGTTTTTTCATTATATACACACAGAAATTTGTTTATTGTAAGCGAAGGAGAATATAAAGAAGGATTTCAATTCAATAAGAGAGTTATTTTTATACTTATCTGTTTGGTTATTGTGGCTATATTATTATATTTCATAAGTGAAAGATTAGTTTTTAATCTAAAAGAAGTTGCTATGAGTTATGATTTGTCAGAACAGTTTTTAGGAGTAATATTAGTGCCTACACTTGGTAATGTAGGAGAAATGGTATCGGCTGTAATGAGTTCTGTTAAGAATAAAATAAATTTAAGTATTGAAACATCAATTGGTTCGAGTATTCAGATGGCATTATTTGTTATGCCTATAATAATTATATTTTCATATTTTATGGGTATTAAAATGACATTATTCTTTTCTGGATTCCAAATTTTGATGACAGCAATCGCTGTTGGAATGTCATATATTGTATTTCAAGATGGTAAAACTTATTGGTTTGAAGGAGCTATACTGATTTCAATATACATTATGATAATTATTGGATACTATTACATTATCTGATAGCACCTCTGAGGTCGTTCCAGAAAATGTATGTAATATTTTAAAAAGTTGAAAAATATATTAATTGTATAAGTAACTTATAGGGTGATATATTTGTCTCATCGTACTGTAATTGAAGCGTATTATAGTGATATAGATAATTTAGTAGATTTATTAGGTAAATTGGTTAATTCATATAGATTGCTTATAGGAGGTGCTGATGAACTAAATAAGATTGCATTTGCGAGTAAGAGTGATATAAAAGATGCACTTGATAGAGCGGATGACTTAGGTGATATAATAGATGATGTTATTAAGAATATTGATGTAATTTGTGGAAACTATATAAATTACTTGAAAATAAAAACAGAGGTTATGAAAACGGAAATCAATGCTCAATCAGTTATAAGTGAAATAAATGAAGAATTAAAACGAAAAGAGTGAAAAGTATGAAGAGAAAATTGATGAATGCAATTATTATGTATATGTTACTATAAATTTTATACAATATGATAGTAATGGATTTAGTAAGCGAAGATATACTGGAATACTAGATGTTTTATTAGGAGAGGTTAATATTAGAAAAGGTTAATTATAAGTTTATTGTTAAACAAATTATAGAAAGACCGTTTGAATAAATAGAATATTTAGGGCTGTTGATAAAACTGTTTTATCAACAGCCCTAAGTTTTAATATATTATACTTTATAAATTTATGAAAAAAGAATTATCTATAAATTTAAATATTATGGACAAAATAAAAGAGGGAGGTGTTCATAATGAAGATAAAGGACATAATGACTAGGCAAGTTGCAAGTTTAAATGCTGAAGATAATGTTGAAAGAGCAGCTGAATTGATGCGAGAATACAATGTTGGCTCTATTCCTATTTGTGATGGAGAAAAGGTTATAGGAATAATAACAGACAGAGATATTGTTTTAAGATCAGTTGTTGATGGCGAAAATTGCAAACTCCAGAAGGCAAGGGATATAATGACTTCCAATCCTGTTTGTGGTACCACAGATATGGATGTTGATGAAGTAGCTAGGTTAATGAGTGAGAGACAAATAAGAAGATTACCTATCGTTGAAAATGGAAAACTTGTAGGAATAGTATCATTAGGTGATATTGCTGTGGAACCTACAATAAAGGATGAAGCAGGAGAAGCACTATCAGATATATCAGAGCCAAGTATTCCAAGTTTTTAAATAGTGTTTGTTGAAATATGCAGAAATCCACAAGAATGTTGTTTATTATCTTGTGGATTTTTTGTATTAGATGGTATAATGTTCATATAGAGATATGATTGAATTAGATAGGTAATGGTATTGAATTAATTCATAAAAAATGGATTGGAGAGATTTTATGAGAAAGGTCAAATTTATATATAATCCATATTCGGGGGAGAATGTTGTTATAGATGCATTGGATTCTATTATTAATATTCATCAAAAATATGGATATACGATTTGTCCATTTAGAATGGGGTTTGAATATGATTTAATGAAAGCATTTGAAGATATTGACGATGAATATAAATATATTCTAGTTGCAGGTGGAGATGGCACAGTTGATAATGTTGTTAATGTTATGAAGAATATGGGTATTGATCTACCTATTGCTATTTTACCAACGGGAACAGCAAATGACTTTGCAAAGTTTATTGGTATGCCTCAAAATATTGAAAAATGTTGTGAGCAGATAATAAATTCAAAGGAGAAAAAAGTCGATATTGGTAAGATAAATGATAAATATTTTATAAATGTTGCAAGTACAGGTTTGTTTACAGATGTATCACAAAAGACGGATGTGAATCTAAAAAATACCATTGGAAAATTAGCATATTATGTTAAAGGCATTGAACAACTTCCTAATTTCAGAAAACTAAAAATTGGAGTAAAGTCAAAAGAAATGGATTATGATGGTGATATGTACCTTATGTTAGTTTTCAATGGAAGAACTGCTGGAAATTTTAATTTAGCATATAAAGCAGAAGTTGATGATGGAATGTTGGATGTTATCATAATTAAGGCGGATATAATGAAAAATATCATTAATGCTTTTATAAAAATGATAAAAGGAGAGCATCTAGATGGGGTTAAAGGTATACTTTATTTTAAGACAGATAATGTGCTTATAGAGTGTAAAGAAGGTATTGTTACAGATATTGATGGTGAAAGAGGACCGGATTTTCCTTTGAAAATAAGTTGCATAAAAGATGGATTAACTATTTTAGGATATAATAGATAAAGAAGCAAGAGAATAATTCTCTTACTTCTTATTTTTGTTTTTGCTTCTTGCTTTTTTCCTTATTGAATTTTTGGGTTTTCTATTGGATTTCATATAGGTAGATGTTTTGGAATTTTTGTTATTAATACCGGTATTTTTAATATTCTTTTTAGGATGAGGTGGTATCAAACAATTTTTACCATAACCTATCAAATCTGTTCTGTTTGCCTTTATTAATGCTTCTTTAACAAGATTATAGTTTTCAGGATTCCTGAACTGGAGTAATGCTCTTTGCATATTTTTTTCTTTTTGTGTTTTAGGTACATATACTTTTTCACCTGTAAGAGGGTTTATTCCAGTATAGTACATAACAGTGGATAAGCTTCCTGGTGTAGGATAGAAATCCTGTACTTGTTCAGGATTGTATCCCATATCTCTTATATATTCAGCTAATCTAATTGCTGCTTTCAAATCACTTCCTGGATGACTTGAAATGAGATAAGGAACAAGATATTGTTTTTTATTAAGTTTCTTGTTTATTTCAAAATACTTTTTGACAAAGCGATTATATACATTTTCAGATGGCTTACCCATTTGAGCTAATACATTATTAGATACATGTTCTGGTGCTACTTTAAGTTGACCGCTGATATGATATTTACATAATTCTTCAAAAAATTGTGGGTTTTTATCGTAAATTAAATAATCATAGCGTATTCCTGAACGAATAAATACCTTCTTTATATTTGGTAAAGAACGAACCTTTCTAAGTAAGTTTAAGTATTCGGAATGATCTATTATTAAATTTTTGCATGGTGTTGGAAATAAACATTGCCTATTTTTGCACACACCCACTTTGTCTTGAATTTTACATGATTTATTTCTGAAATTTGCAGTAGGACCACCTATATCGTGTATGTATCCCTTAAAATCAGGAAAAGTGGTTAATAATTTAGCTTCATCAATTATAGATTCTTGACTTCTTTTTTGTATTACTCTTCCTTGATGGAATGTTATTGCACAAAATGAACAAGAACCAAAACATCCTCTATGGCTAGTAATGGAAAATTTAACTTCTTTTATTGCAGGTATTCCACCTTCTTTTTCATATATTGTATGATAGTTTCTAACATAAGGTAAATTATAAACATTATCCATTTCATTAATAGTCAATGGTGTTTGAGGCGGATTTTGAACTATGTATTTATCGCCATGCTTTTGAATAACTGTTTTACCTCTTATTGAATCCTGTTCTTGTGATTGAAGTTTAAAGCTTTCAGCATATTTTTTTTTGCTATCTAGTACTTCTTCATAAGAAGGAACTAGTAGAGTATTTTTTATATTGTTTATATCTTTTGCTAAATAAACTGTGCCTCTAACATTTGTTATTTCTTTAATGTTCATACCATATTTCATAAGATTTGCAATTTCAATAACTGCTTTTTCTCCCATGCCATAAATCAATAAATCGGCTTTAGAGTCTAAAAGTATACTTCTTCTTATTTTATCGCTCCAATAATCATAATGTGCAAAACGTCTAAGACTTGCTTCTATTCCACCTATAATTATAGGAATATCTTTAAAGGCTTCTTTTATTTTATTGCAGTATACAATTACAGCTCTATCAGGTCTTTTGCCACTTTTACCACCGGGGGAATATAAATCGTTATGCCTTTTCTTTTTAGCAGCAGTATAATGATTAACCATGGAATCAATATTACCGGAATTAACCAAAAAACTATACTTTGGCCTTCCTAATTTTCTAAAATCATCTATGTTATTCCAATTAGGCTGTGCAATGATACCAACGGTGAAACCCTCGCTTTCCAAAACACGCCCTATTATCGCTGTCCCAAATGATGGATGATCTATGTATGCATCGCCTGTTACGATAATAAAATCAAGCTGTTCAATACCTCTTTTCTTTAAATCTTCTTTGCAAATTGGTAAAAATTCATTATGTTTTTTCATATAAAATGTTGCCTCCAAAAACTAATTGTAGTGAATATGTAGTAATAATATTAGCATAATAACGTAAAAATATAAAGTAATTTGAAACAATGTGTTGCATTATTGATTTATTATAATATAATAGTAATAGTAATACATTTAAAACTTTTGTTAGGTGAAATTGCATATTTTCTTGTAAGAGTGTAATATATCTTAAAACTTTTGTTAGGTGAGGCTCCTATATAGATATACGCTGCTGCCCCGAAACATCGAGAGATGCCAATGGGTCAACAGATACTGCCGTATTAAGGTTTTATCTAATGTAGCTGGAATATTTCCAAAGCTATATAGTGTCAAAGCTCAACGAAGGTTTCATTTCTTATGAAGCCTTTAAGGCTTTTTATTTTTTAGAGTATAAATATTTAAATTTTGAAATTATTATGAGGTGATTGAGAGATGGAATCTGCTGAACCGCACAGTATTAACATAACGCAGAATTTAAAATTTAATATTGGTTTCAGAGGAATAACTTACGAAAGCAATGTATGATTGATGTTAAGTTAAGCTGATAGTAGGTCTTATCAGTGGGTTTCGACGATAAAGTAGTTTGTAAAATAGGCCAGTATAGTGGTTTAGTATTTATTGAATGTGCTTAATATACAAAGTTATTCCTCTGTATACACTAGGGAGGGATAGCTTTGAGAAAATTAACAAGCTTTTTTCTTAATGAGATTTTATACAGGAAAGTGTATGATGAGTTTGATGATTGCATAGGAAAATTATACGATATATATGTAACTACAGAAAATGGTTATCCTAAGGCAATAGGGTATAAAATCAGAAGAGATAAAGAAATGTACTATTATGAATTTAGAAATATTGATTTTTATAGGGAAAATTCTAAAATAGTCATTAAAGTAAGGGGAGTAAAAGAGATAATTCCTATGAAATATTCTTACCTCTTATCAAAACATTTGCTAAATAAAAAGATAGTTGATGTAAATGGTAAAAAAGTTATAAAAGTAAATGATTTAAGAATGGCAAAAATTTGTGGTGAACTTAGGATATTGGCTGTAGATTCAGGGATATTAGCAGTAGCTAGAAGATATTCTGTTGAAAATATAGTTAAATGTATATTTAAACTGTTTAATAAAAAACCTGTAGATGATATTGTTTTATGGGAGAGTGTCCAGTCGCTTGAAGTTGATAATGCTAGTTTGAAGTTGACTGTACCATATGAAAAACTATCTAAGTTACATCCAGCTGATTTAGCTGATATACTTGAGGAACTTGATGAGGATTATAGAAACAGAATACTTGAATATTTGGATAGTGATTTTGCAGCTGAGATATTAGAAGAAATTAATTCAGAGTTGCAAGTTGAAATATTAAAATCGTTAAAAGAGCAAAAGGCAATTGAAATATTGGAACGCATGCCTAATGATGAAATAGCAGATATTTTAGATGAAGCTAGCTATGAAGAAACTGAAAGGCTCTTATCCAATCTTAAAAAAGATGACGAAGAAGAGGTAAGAACTCTTTTAGAATATGAGGATAATGTTGTAGGAAGTATAATGAATAAAGATTTTATATGCTTCAATATAAATATAACAGTACAAGAAGTTATAGAACTCTTGAGAGAAATGAAACCTGATGATGAGGTGCTATATTATGTTTATGTCGTTGACGAAGATTATAAATTAAAGGGCTTAATTTCCTTAAGAGATTTGGTTGTATCTTCTCCTGAAAGTAAAATAAATGATATTATGGTTAAAGAGATTATTAGTATTAAAGATTGTGATGATATCAGTGAAGCGGTAGAATTAATAATAAAATATGATTTAACTGCATTGCCTGTTGTAAATGATGAGGGAACATTATGCGGTATAGTTATTATCAATGATATATTGGATGAAATAATATCTCCTCATTTAAAAAAGAAGTTAAAAATATAGTTAAAATACACATTTTTGTGTATTTTTTTTTATACTTTACACAATATAATACCAAAAGTATTTGTTTTGGAGGGGTAGTTTTGATAGGCAACAAAAATAGAATTATGAAATTAATAGCCATTGTTTGTGTAGTTTATATTACAAGTTTTATGATTTCGGGTTATTTGCCCAGTTTCACCAAAATAGTAAATGCGGAGGTTTATAAATATGGTTCAAAAGGAGAAACAGTAAAATTGATCCAAACTAAACTGAAAAGATGGGGATATTACTATGGATCTGTTGATGGAATTTATGGGAGCAAAACTCTATCGGCAGTAAAGTATTTTCAGAGAAAAAATGGCCTTGTTGTTGATGGAATAGTGGGTAAAAAGACATTAGAAGCATTAGGAATATACATAAAGGCACCAACTACGACATCTTCAAGACAGTATTCATCAAATAGTCAAGATGTAATGTTATTAGCAAGGCTTATTAATGGTGAAGCAAGAGGAGAGCCATATGAGGGGCAGGTTGCAGTTGGGGCTGTTGTATTAAACAGAACAAGAAGTCCAAAGTTTCCTTCCACAATAGCAGGAGTTATTTATCAACCAGGTGCATTTACAGCGATTGTTGATGGTCAATTCAACGCAAAAATTAGAGATACATCTATAAAGGCAGCAAGAGATGCACTCAATGGATGGGATCCTTCTGGTGGAGCATTATTTTATTATAATCCTGCTAAGACAACAAATAAGTGGATTTGGTCTAGACCGGTTATTAAGGTTATAGGAAGTCATAGGTTTTGCAAATAATAGAAAACTTTTAATTAAAGAATAGTGAATAGAGAATAGTGAATAGTAAATGATGAAATCGTTACACGATTTCTTAAATTCAATCTAAAAGATGTTTTATAGATTTAGAGAATAGAAAACCTTAGTTGGTAAATATTTAATAGTGAACTTTAATTCAGAGAATAGTAAAGATTAAAACTGCTGCGAAATTTCTTCAAGATAAAACTGCTAGTTACTAATTGGCTAGTGGAGAGCTATTGAGGTATTCTAAAATTTACCTATTGACAATTCGCAAAATGAAAGATATAATGTTTGTAATTTCAAAAATCTAAAAATTTAAAAATAATTAAAAACAGTGATGAGGCGAGTAAATTTAGGAAGTAGTTTTAGCGAGTCGATGATGGTGGAAGTTCGATACGAAGCCTATATTGAAGAACCCCTCTGAGTTTCTAGCTGAAATCTTTAAAGAAAGTAGGTGTGGACGGAGCCTAACCGTTATACATAGGGCCAGTATTATGATGTACTGGTAGGAGTGAGCTATTATTGGCTAATTAAGGTGGTACCGCGGAATTTTGACTTTTCGTCCTTTGTTTATGAGGATGGAAAGTTTTTTTATTATCTATTTCATATGAAATAAATTTATTTTACAACTTTTTGATTTGTAACTTTCATAATGAAGTTTATACATCAAGATTTCCAAGTACTAATCATTAATAGTGTACATATTTATGATTGGTAGTTGGAACTATAAAAACATAGATAAAATAGTACAATTTAAACGTGGAGGGATAATTTATGATTAAACATGTAAATGCACTAACTATACCTTGTGATTATAAACCATCATTAGGTCTTAAAGATACAGAAATTGCTATTAAACATATAAAAGATTTTTTTGAAAGGGAAATTGCAAAAAAGTTGAATTTAACAAGAGTTTCAGCTCCATTATTTGTAAGGCCAGAAACTGGTCTTAATGATAACTTAAATGGTGTTGAAAGACCTGTTTCATTTGATATAAAAGATTTATCTGGAAGAAATGCAGAAATAGTTCATTCACTTGCTAAATGGAAACGTATGGCATTATACAGATATGGTTTTAAATCAGGTGAAGGATTATATACAGATATGAATGCAATAAGAAGAGACGAAGATTTAGATAACCTTCATTCTGTGTATGTAGATCAATGGGATTGGGAAAAAGTAATTACAAGAGAAGAAAGAACATTTGAAAACCTTAAAGAGATAGTTAAAAGTATTTATAGTGTTTTCAAAGCTACTGAAAGTTATGTTGAAAATTTATATCCGCAAATAAAAGCATTTTTACCAGATGATATTTTCTTTATAACTACCCAAGAACTTGAAGATTTATATCCTGAACTTTCTCCAAAAGAAAGAGAAAATGCAATTTGTAAAGAAAAGAAAGCTGTCTTCATAATGCAAATAGGTGGATACTTAAAGTCCGGTGAAAAACATGATGGTAGAGCTCCGGATTATGATGACTGGATGCTAAATGGGGATATTATATTTTGGTATCCTGTACTTGAAAGAGCTTTTGAACTTTCATCAATGGGAATAAGAGTTGATAAGGATTCTTTATTAAAGCAACTAAAACTTGCAGACTGTGAGAATAGGTTAGAATTAGATTTTCATAAAAAAATAGTTGATGAAATACTTCCTCTAACAGTAGGTGGCGGTATAGGGCAATCAAGAATATGTATGTTCTTTTTAAGAAAAGCTCATATAGGGGAAGTTCAGGCTTCTATATGGTCTGAAGAAATGATAAAAGACTGTAAAAAGGCAAATATAGTTTTATTATAATATTTCTTTCAAACTATATAAATAGCTATTCCTTTTCTTTTCACTTTTGCTTCGGGTGGAGTAGATTTTCCACTTGAAGTCTCGATGTTTTGCTTTAGCAAAACGAGTTCACTGTAAAAAAGCACTTCTATAAGTAAAAAAGTTATAGAAGTGCTTTTTTTCATTTTAAACTATTTTTGTATACATATGCTGATAAAAAAGTACTATTAAGATAAAAAACAAATATTTTATTTTATAAGCTAATTGTATGGGAGAAGGAAAAATAAAATTTGGACTTATGTCAATAAAGATGTATAATTGTATGTAATTAATTGGTGTACAAGCAATAATACAATAATAAAATATAAAAAAATGCAACTAATATTTGATGTACTCCGTATATTAAGTAGAATACGGGAAGAAATATAGAATTCTTAGGGGGACCCTTATTTATGAATTATGATAAGTTATTTGAGGAATTATATGATACATATTACGATAGTGTGTATAAATATATATATTCTTCGGTTAAAAACAAATGGAATGCTGAGGATATTATATCGACTGTTTTTACTAAAATATATCAAAATAGAGAAAAAATTATTAACGTAGAAGGAAGTAAAAATTGGGTTTTCCGAATAGCACATAACTGTATAATTGATTTCTATAGAGTTAATAGCAAGATTATACCTATAGAAGAATTTCTTGATAGAGGAAGAATAGATGAAGGATATGAAGAAGTTCTTATAAAGGATCAATTTGCTCAGGTGAAGAAAATAATTGATCAATTTCCCGAAGAAACAAAAAATATGATTAGATTACGGTATTATGGTGGGCTGAAATTTAGAGAGATTGCTGAAGCTATAGATATTTCTGAAAACACTGTTAAATCTACTGTAGCAAGGGCTATTAAAAAGATTAAAAAGTCTTATTTTAACATGATAGGAGGTGATATAAATGAAAAGAGACAGGTGTGATATAGAAAAAATGCTATTAAATGATGCTGAAAAAATAGAAATAGATTATGATTTTAAGAAAAATTTGAAAAAACAAATAATGTCACAGTGTAGCAATAAAAATATTGTAGATATCAGTGAAAATAGAAAGAAGCATAAAGTCAATAGATATTTGAAAATTGCTTCAAGTTTTGCAATTGTCGTTCTAATTGGGGGCACATTTGTTAAAGTTAATTCGAATACGAGCTTTTTAGCTAAAAACGATAAAAATAATACAATTTCTGTAAGTGAAGTTGTTACTATATCTAAATTAAGTGATAGCAGTAATGCTGATAAAAATGTGTTAAAGGCAGAAGAAGACTTAAAAACAGAAGTTGTTAATGAAATTGAAAAAAGTGACGTGCAAAAAAATAAAGATGAAAATAATTCTAAAAGTTCAAATATTACTAGGAATATTCAAACTGTAGATAAAAATGAGAAGGAAATGGTGGAGATAAATAATAATGCTACATTGTTAGCTAAAGGAACATCTGCAAACAAAAATATAGCTACAAATAAAAGCAGCAGTGTGAAGAGTACAGAAAAGTATACTCATAAAGATGTGTCTAAACAGGATAATTTAAAGAATAAAGACTCTTTATATGAGAATAAAAACACTGACGCTACTAAAAATAAAGATAGTAAAGTCAATGAACAGCATGGTGATGTTAAAAATAATAAAGATGCTGAAGGCATCAAAGATGCAGAAGATATCAAAACTATCAAAGATAATAAGGATGGCAAAGATATTAAAGCTACCAAACCAAATGGCATAGATTCAGGTTATGATTTTGATAAATTGGCAATTGATAATTTATTAAAAAATCAGGAAATTAGTGCAGCATCACCAAACTTGAGTGAGGATACTATTGAAAAACCACATATGGAGAACATAAAAGAAGAAAACAATGTTATGACAAATTGCTATGATTCAAGATATTCTAAAGATTATTCAAAGGTTCTTTTGTGTAAAAAAGATGGAATATATTCAAAGGATATCAAAACTGGCGATGAAATAAAGATAGTTGATTCTCAAAATGCAATTATTGAAAAGCCTAATTATACTCCTGATGGAGATGTTATATATGCTAAAATAGATAAAACTGACTCAAATGATGTTAAATGGTTTATTTACAAATTCAGTGTTAGGGATTCTTCAGAAGAAAGTATTGTTGAAGGCAAGGATCCTATGGTTTCTAAGGATGGCTCAAAAGTAGCATATGAATTTAAAGGAAAGATATGTATTAAAGATTTAAAATCAGGCAAAAACAACATAATAGATGATGGTAAATATCCTTCATGGTCAGCTGATGGCAATTTCTTGAGCTATGTTAAGATTATAAGTGAGAAAGAGACGTTTGACAAAGATACTCAGCAGAAAAATGTTTATGTTGAGAAGAAATATTCTACTGTATGGATATATGACATTAAGCAAAATAAGGAATATGCTATTACAAATAAAGAATTTGTAGTTGATAATGATAAGCTTAACGATTGGGCGAATAAAGTTGTTAATGGAAGTGAATGTGAGAATTTTGATTTAAAGAGTAAGTACACATATTATGAAAGTATGTGGTCAGAAGATGGTAAAGAATTATATGTAATCAGAAGAGATAATGAAAGAGAAATATATGAATTAGTTAAATTTAATTTAAATTAATTGTGAAGCTCCACCGTAATTGGGTGGGGCTTGTTTATGTTTACACATTTGTATTTATGCTATAATAATTTTGAAGGTGTAAATATGAAATCAAAAGATATCATAAAATATTTAGTAAGAATATAATGAGAATATATAAATATGATAGAGGGGAGCAATAATTAAAAATGATAATTGAAATATTAAAATGTCATGGTTCAGGAAATGATTTTCTACTTATAGATGAATATAATAAACAATATAATTTTTCAGAAGAAAATAGAAAAAAATTGGCAATAAAGCTTTGTGATAGAAACAATGGAGTGGGAGCTGATGGAATTTTATTTTTTTGCAAAAGCAATGAATGTGATGCGAAAATGAGAATATTCAATGCTGATGGTTCAGAAGCGGAAATGTGTGGGAATGGATTAAGATGTGTTGGAAGATATGTTTCTGAAATGTTATCAAGAAATGTAGTAAAAATAGAAACAATGTATGAGCAATACGAAGTTAAATATTTGTCGAGTTTTTATGAAAATATTAAAGGTGTTAAAGTTAAAATAAATAATATATCAAGTGATACAAGAAATATACCTATTAACACGAGTCAGAAGCAATTTTTGTTTAATAAAATACTCGATTTTTCAGATAAACTAGCATTTAGTTCAATAAGTGTATCTAATCCACATTTGATTGCTATTGTGGATAACATAGATGTAAATAAACTAGAGGAGATAGGCGTGAAGACTAATAATTCTAGCATATTATTTCCAAGGGGTATAAATGTGAGTTTTGTTAAAATATTAAATGAAAATAGTATATATGTTAAAACGTATGAGAGAGGGGTAGGATTAACGAAATCCTGTGGTACAGGAATGATGGCATCTTCAACAGTTGTATGCATTAATGAACCATGTAGGTTTGAAAGGACGTTGAATGTATATAATGATGGAGGTATGATTAAATGTAAAATTACAAAAGAGAAAGAAAGTGTATTTAGTGCCGAATTTTCTGGAAATGCAACATATATGTTTAAGGGAAAAGTTGAAATTGATTTTCAAAATTTTGATGACTTTAGTTTTACTTTGCAGCATAATTTTGATAATGAAAATGAAGAATATGATAAATTTTTAAAATATACAAATATGAGTATTTCCTAGTATGAAAAAGAGGCTAGTAAGTTGAAGTAGTGTCATAGCTTACTAGCCTACAATTTTACTTAGTTATTTTCAAAAAACGACAAATCAATATGGTGATATATTTTACTTGTTATTTTATTTCAAATGTCCTAGTTATTTTCTGGAGATGCTTTAGTTTGACAATACTTAACTATTAAATCTAATGTAGCTAATATTGAATCCATGTGAGTTCTTTCATAACCATGGGATGCAAATATACCTGCTCCAATTAAACCTGCTTTAATGTCCCAACCTGCTCTAAGTGCAGCAGAGGCATCGGAACCGTAATTAGGATAAATATCTATTCTATGTTCTATATTATGTTTTTTACATAGATTTGTAAGAGCGATTCGTAGATCTAAATCATATGGACCGGAAGAATCTTTAGCACAAATACACACTGCATATTCTGTAGAGTTTTGATCTAGTCCTGGACAACCCATGTCTACTGATATAAATTCTTTTGTTTTTTCAGGTAATGCTGCAGAAGCACCGTGTCCAACTTCTTCATAATTGCTTATAAAGAAATTAACGGTGTGAGGTAGTGTTATATTATTTTCTGTTAGATAAGATATAGTTGAAAGAAGTATTGCTACACTTGCTTTATCATCTAAATGACGTGATTTTACAAATCCGCTTTCGGTAATGATTGTTCTAGAATCAAAACATATAAAGTCACCAACATTTATTCCGAGTTTTTCTACATCTTCTTTTGAGAAGACTTTTTCATCTATTACTACTTCCATATTTTCTGGTATTCTTTTTAATTCTCTAGCATCAGAACCGCTAATGTGGACAGAGGGTTTGATTGTTTGAATAGTTCCGGTATATATTTTACCATCTACTGTTTCAATTGTGCAATTTTCACCTTCTATAGAATTCATCATGTATCCACCTAGAGGTGTAAGAGCTAATGTACCATTTGATTTTATTTCTTTAACCATTGCACCTAGTGTATCTACGTGTGCAGAAAAAGTTCTTTGATATTCATTGTTTTCACCTTTTATTGTGGCTATAACTGCGCCTTTTGTGGTGACAGTATAGGAAACGTTTAATTTATCAAGTTCATCCTTAATGTAGTTCATTATAGTGTTAGTGTAACCTGAAGGACTTGGGATCGTTAGTATGTCATATAGATATTTTTTTAATTTATCAGTATTGTAGTTCATAATATCACTCCTTAATTAAAAGAATAAAAGTCTTTTATATTTACTATATTGTAACATGTACGAAAAATATAAACAATTTTATTGGCTATATTTTTCAACATAATTTACGTAAAATATTATAGGATTATTAGTTCAATTGTAGTATAATGTACTTGTGCATCAGAAGGGAGATTATATATGAAGAAGATAGCAGTTATTCTTATTTTATTAGCGGGAATTATTACTAGCTCAGCTTACTGTAGCTATGTATATTTTACTGTTAAAGATTGGAATGACCTTATTTATAAGGGCGTTAAAATTGAAGATACCGATTTATCAGGTATGACCAAAGAAGAAGCAATGAATATTATAAAGAGGAATTATTCAGACAAAGTACTTAAGAAAAAAATAATTATAAAGTATAGAGAAAATGAATACCATATAGATTATGAACAATTAAATGCTAAGTATAATATACAGGATACTGTAGAGGAAGCTTACGCTTATGCAAAGGATAAAGGTATGTTTCAAAAATATAAATTGATTAATAATCCAAAAGAGAAGATATTTAAATTAAGATTTCAATACAATGATAGGTTTATAGATGAAATTGTTGAAAACATGAAGAAAGATATAAACAGGGAACCTATTGATGCTAAAATAACTATGGTAAAAAGAGGGGTGTTCAATGTAACACCAGAAGTTGTTGGTAAAACTTTAGAAGAAGAAAAGCTTAAGAATCAAATATTAAGTAAAATAAATGGTAAGTTTGATGAAAACGAAATAATTACAATTGAAGCACCTGTAAGGGATATTGTTCCCAAATATACTAAAGATGTTTTGAGTAAGATAGATAGCAAAATTTCTTCTTATGAGACAAGTTTTAGAACTTCAGGAGTGGCTAGAAGTAATAACATTATAATTGCAACTAAAAGTATTAATGGTACATTGCTTTTACCGGGCGAAGAATTTAGTTTTAATGGTGTTGTAGGTAAAAGAACAGCTGATAAGGGATATCAGGCAGCACATGTTATAATAAGGGATAAGCTTGTAAATGGACTGGGTGGAGGAATTTGTCAAGTATCTAGTACTCTTTATAATGCGCTTTTGTTAGCGCATATAGACCCAACGGAAAGGAAACATCATACAATTGCGTCTTCATATGTTCCAATTGGACGAGATGCTACTGTAGATTGGGGAAATATAGATTTTAAATTTGTTAACACGCTAGAATATCCGATTTATATAGAGGGATTTATATATAATAAACGCTTGCATTTTAATATATATTCAAATAGCACGCTTAAGAGATGGTCTTATAAGGTATTTAATGATGTTTATGAAATTCTTGAACCTAAAAATAAAATTATAGAAGATCCAAAAATGTATGAGGACGAACAGAAAATTGAGAAACATTCATATAGAGGATTTAAAGTTAAGGTATACAGGAATGTTTACAAAGATGGTGTATTTGTAAAAAAAGAGCTTATAAGTCAAGATTATATACCTCCAATAAACGGTATAATAAGAAAAGGAACTAAAAAGAGACCTATAAATAAAAATGAAGTACCAAAAGATGAAATGCCGAAAGAGGAAGGTAACGACGTTACTAATGGTGCTGCTTGACATATTTAAATTTAAGCATTACCCTATATGTGTAATGTATATAAAATATTAAAAAATGTGCGGATATGGCGGAATAGGCAGACGCGGTAGATTCAGGTTCTATTAGTCTTTTGGCTGTGCAGGTTCAAGTCCTGTTATCCGCACCAGTTATGCCTAATTGATTTTGAAAAATTGCTTATGCAAGACATATAAGGCATATAAAAATAAATAACAAGTTAAATATACTAGTGTATTACGTTATTATTTATGGAATGTGTAAAACTAAAGCTTCTAGACAAAACTGTCTAGGGGCTTTAGTTTTGCTATGCTATTCTTAAAATATTTGATGTAATCAGTTTTGAAGCTATATAATTTGTTAAATCAACAATTCTGTTAGAATATCCCCATTCATTATCGTACCAAGCTACTATTTTTATCATATTGTTACCGATAATCATTGTTGAAAGTCCATCTATGATTGAAGACCTATCGTCACCTCTATAATCTATGGACACTAAAGGCTCTGTAGAAAAACCTAATATGCCTTTTAAATAATTTTCTGAAGCAAATTTGAAAGCATTATTTATTTCTTCCGCTGTAGCGTTTTTCTTTATTTCACATACCAAATCTGTTATTGAAACGGTAGGTGTTGGTACTCTAAGTGCAAAACCATTTAATTTTCCTTCAAGTTCTGGAAGTACTTTAGCAACTGCTTTAGCTGCACCAGTTGTAGTTGGAATAATAGATTCGGCAGCAGCTCTAGCTCTTCTTAAATCTGTATGAGTTTTATCAAGTATTCTTTGATCATTTGTGTAGGAATGTACTGTAGTCATTAGCCCTTTTACGATTCCAAATTGTTCATTAATCACTTTAACCACTGGGGCAAGACAATTTGTTGTACATGATGCATTTGAGATTATGTTATGGTTTATGACATTAAACTTATCCTCATTAACTCCCATAACTATTGTAATATCTTCATTTTTTCCTGGTGAACACAAAATAACTTTTTTTGCTCCAGCAGAAATGTGCTCTGATAGTTGTTCTTTAGATTTGAATTTACCTGTAGATTCTATTACTATATCAACTCCTAATTTATTCCATGGAATATTTTTAGGTTTATCTTCATGTGTTATTTTTATTTCGTGTCCTTCTATTATAATAGCGTCATTTGAAGTTGTAACTTGTTTATTAAATCTTCCAAAACAAGAATCGTACTTAAATAGATGAGCCATTGTATTTACGTCAGCTCTAGCATTTATGGCTACTATTTCTAAATTATCGCAAAGTTTTTGTTGAGCTATTCTTAAAACAGCTCTTCCTATTCTTCCGAATCCGTTTATACCAATTTTTATAGTCATGAAATTCCTCCTCTTAAATAGTTATCATAGTATATTAAAAATGAGCAAATACGATATACTATTTATATAAATAGTACACAATATTTATAATTCTTTGCACTATAAAAGTCAATTATCATAATAGCATAAAATTGCGTAATATATAGAAAATCCTACTAAATTCTTTGTTTATTTCAAATAATCTAATGATTTTAAGTGTGAAACATATAATAAAAAGAGTATCATAATATATGATATAAGAGTATCATAGAGGGATGGCTAGTTTTACACGTAACTACTTCTATAATTAGGAGATTGGAGCTTTTGCTTCGAGTAGATCAGAGTCTCTACTTGAAGTGACGGTATGTTGCTTTAGTAAAACTAGTTCGTTTTTTAGCGGTTCGATATTTTGTTTTGGTGAAATGAGCTTGGTTTTATAATATTACATGACATAATTAAAGGAAAAAAATATTATATATAGAATAAATTAATTAAACAGATTCACAAAGTAGTTGGTTGATAATATGTAGAGAAGGATTTTTAGATGTTCAATATGTGGAGGGGATACGCATGAAAGAAAGCAATTTTACTTTTAAGGATAAAATGGGGCAAAATATATTTGTATACAAGTGGGAAGGAAATGAAGGAACTCCAAAGGCTGCAATTCAAATTGCACATGGTGCATCTGAACATGCTAAAAGGTATTTTGAATTTGCAAAAACTTTAACGGAAGAGGGGTTTGTTGTTTATGCTAATGATCACAGAGGACATGGTAAGACAGCTTTAAATGATGAAGAATTGGGTTTTTTTGCAGAAAAGAATGGGTGGAAAATTGTTGTTGATGATATGCATGAATTAACTGATATAATAAAAAAAGAAAATGGAGACATACCAATATTTTTGTTAGGTCATAGTATGGGATCTTTTTTGGCTAGAAGCTATATAATTGAGTATGGTAAGGGTATTGATGGTGTTATATTATCGGGTACTGGATATAATACTTCTTTTGAAATTAAATTAGGATTGTTAATATCCAATAGAGAAATAAATAAAAAAGGTTTAAAAACAAAGAGCATGAAACTTCAAAAATTGACATTTGGTTCTTTAAATAATAAATTTAAATCACCTAGAACAGATTATGATTGGTTGAATAGAGATGAAAAAGAAGTTGATAAATATATTGAAGATAAATTATGTGGAGGCGCATTTACAACATCCAGTTATAGAGACTTATTTAACGGAATTAGTGAAATTTGTAATTTAAAAAATATTAGTAAGGTGCCTAAGACACTACCAATCTATTTATTTTCAGGCGATAAAGATCCTGTGGGAAAAAATGGTAAAGGTGTTTTGAAAGTATATAATTTATTCAAGAAGGCAGGTATAAGAGATATAGAGATGAAACTTTACAAAGATGGAAGGCATGAAATGCTAAATGAATTAAACAAGCATGAAGTATATGAAGATATAATAAATTGGATTAACAGACATTTAAAATAGATTACCATGCCGACTGGTATTTTTTTTAGATACCTTATACAATTGCGAAAAATTTGGTATAATATGATTGAAAATTGATAAACATATTTAAATAAAATACATTATAAGGAAAAAGGTGAGTGTGTGAGATACAAATTAATATGTATGGATATGGATGGAACTTTACTTAATGATGATAAAAATATTAGTGAAATAAACAAAGCTGTTATTAAGAAAGCGTATAATATGGGGGTTAAAATTGTTGTTAGTACTGGTAGGATATTCACTTCAGCTGAGCATTTTGCAAGTTTATTAGATGTTAAAACACCTGTGATTTCTTCAAATGGTGCTTTCATAAGGGAAAAAGATAGAGATAAAGTGGTATTTAAAAATGTATTAGGATATGATAAATGCATTGATGTTTTAAAGGTCTTAAAAAAATACGATATATATCCCCATTACTATACTGCAGATACAATTTTCACAGAAAAAATCATCTATTCTTCACATTTTTATACATTAGCTAATAAAGTATTACCAGAAGGTAAAAAAGTAAATATAGTGATTGTGAAGGATTGGGAAGATATATTTAATAAATACAAATATGAAATATTAAAATGTGTTGGTACTGATGATGATTTATCTAAAGTTACAGCAGCAAAAAAAGAACTTATCGATATGGGGTGTTTTGAAGTCGTTAGCTCTTACTATAATAACTTTGAGGTTATGTGCAAGGGTGTTTCTAAAGGTAAAGCTGTACAGACTTTAGGTGAATACTATAACATAAATAGAGAAGAGATTATTTGCATTGGAGATAGTGAAAACGATTTATCTATGATAAAATATGCAGGTTTGGGTGTTGCTATGGGAAATGCAGATGAATTTATAAAAAGGCAAGCTGATTATATAACAGATTCTAACAATAACAATGGAGTAGCTAAGGTTATAGAAAAATTTGTGCTTGGTAATGGCAACGATTAAATTATTTTAGGAGGAGTAGTGCTTGGTAAGAGTGATTATTAAATTATTTGAGGAGGAATATTAAAAAACATGGGAGAAAATATAAATTTTAATATTGTATTATTTGAACCAGAAATTCCACAAAACACAGGTAATATAGGTAGAACTTGTGTCTTGACTAATTGTAAATTACATCTTATAAAACCTTTGGGCTTTAGTTTAGATGAAAAACAAGTTAGGAGAGCGGGATTGGATTATTGGAAAGATGTTGATGTTGAAATTCACGAGTCGTTTGAAGAGTTGAGAAAAAAATATAAAGATGGTGTTTTTTATTTTTGTACTACAAAGGGGAAGAAGTATCATACAGATGTGAAATATAATAGGGGCGATTTTTTAGTATTTGGGAAAGAATCAGCAGGATTACCTGATGAAGTTAGGAATAGTGATCCGGATAGATGTATTAGAGTGCCTATGATAAATACAACAGATAGGTCTTTGAATTTATCAAATACTGTTGCTATAATTGCATATGAGGCATTGAGACAAGTTGAATTTCCAAATATGAAGTAGTATAAGCAATTCTGAAAAAAGTCTTAAATTTTTGAAAAAAAAGACGAATTATATCAAATTATAATAGAAAGTATTGAAAAAACTAATAGAAAAGTAACAATAAAGCCTAGAAATTATATATTAATTATATTATAATTAATATATGGTATCAAAGCTTTAAGAAAGTAAGGTTGTTTTTGAAATTTAGTGAAAATTTAATATATATGTATGGATGAAGTTTTCGAGAGATGATTTTAAGGAATAATATATGTGTTTTTAGGCAAAATACTATTGAGACTGTACAGTGCTGTATGATTGCTTGGTATGGAATTCCTTAAAATAGCCGAAGGAACAAGTATTTAGTCTAGCCGGCTAAATATGAATTTTTCAGGCAAAAGTATCGATTACGGACATAGCTCTGGAAAGCGGTAAGCACCGAAGGAGTAATACTCTCAGGTATCAAGACAGAGATAAAGGCTATTATGCTTTTATTTCTGTCTTTTTTGAGTTCTGTAATAAATAATTAATAGATTCGAGGAGAATAATGATGATAGAACCGTTGATTATTGTTACCAATAATCCTTTGTCAAAAAAGAAGTTTAGTAAATATTATGATGTAACTTTCGTTGATGGAGATGTAGAGAGTGTATACAAAGTTGTTAGAGATAAAATACATTTAGGATACAGATTGCTAACGCATCCGTTAATGAGTAGTGTTAAGCCAAATGAAACACCGTATAGAACTGTTTGTGTAACAAAAAAGAAGTATGAGCAAGTAGATTTTAAATCTTTACAATTGATAGAAAATAGCATTATGGAGTTGAAAAAATTTTTAAGTATTGCACCCGTACCTGAATATACGAATGAAGTCTTGTATGACTTTCAAGTTATAGATTATGATTTAATATTCCATGCATTAAACTAAAGGAGGAATTGATATGTCACAGATATATGATACTATAATTATTGGTGGTGGACCAGCAGGACTTGCAGCAGCGTTATATGGCGGAAGAGCAAGGATGAAGACTTTATTAATCGAGAGGGCTAAGTTCGGAGGACAAGCAGCAACAACTGAAGAACTTGAGAATTATCCTGGTTCTATTGAAGATACTACTAAACCTTTAATAGCAAGAATGAAAGAGCAAGCTGAAAGATTTGGAACAGAAATAATAAAAGATGAAATTGTTGATTTAGAATTAGAAGGTGAAATTAAAAAATTAAAAGGAAGAGACGCTGTTTATGAAGCAAAGACAGTAATTGTTGCAACAGGTGCTAATCCAAGATTAGCAGGGTTTAAGAATGAAGTTGAGTTAAGAGGAAAAGGTATATCTTATTGTGCAACATGTGATGCAGATTTCTTTACTGAATTGGATGTAGCTGTTGTTGGTGGAGGAGATTCAGCATTAGATGAAGCATTGTACTTAACTAAGTTTGCTGAAACTGTAACAATTATTCATAGAAGAGATGAATTCAGAGCTAATAAATCTGTTCAAGAAAAGGTATTTGCGAACAAAAAGATAAACATAATATGGGATAGCGTTGTTGAAGAAGCTATAGATGATGATGGCATTTTAGGTGGATTAAAGCTTAAGAACAGAAAAACTGGTGAAATAAGCGATTTAGATGTACAAGGATGTTTTGTGTTTGTTGGATTTGTTCCAAATTCAGAATTGTTTAAGGATAAACTTACAATGACTGAAAGAGGAGAAATAATAACGGATGCAGATATGAAAACTAATATTCCAGGTGTATTTGCAGCTGGAGACGTTAGACAGAAAAGTTTAAGACAAGTTATTACAGCAACTGCAGATGGTGCAATAGCAGCTACACAAGCAGAACATTATGTTCAAAATCTTTAATTTTATATTTAATTTTGAATTGTATAGGTTAATATTACACAAAATTAATGTGTATCAAATATAAAGGAGGTAGTTAATATGTTAGAATTAAACAAAGAAAATTGGGAAGCAGAAGTTCAAAATTACTCAGAAAAACCTGTATTTGTTGACTTTTGGGGTGACAAATGTGAAATTTGTAAGCAATTAATGCCAGGAGTTCATGGCTTAGAGGAAAAATATTCTGATAAGATTAAATTTGCAAGTTTAAATATCTCAGGTGCTAGAAGATTAGCTATTAAACAAAAAGTTTTAGGACTTCCAACAATGAAAATATACAATAATGGAGAAGTTGTAGCAACAATTACTCCTGATAAGATTTCTACATTAGATGATGTTGAAAACTTTATCAAAGAGTATTATGAGACTCTTTAATTGAGAAAACTAGTTTTGTTGAAGCAATTTGTTGAAACAAAAGTTTTAATTTACTACTTATAAAGGTGGAAGTGTAGAACCGAGAAGATTAGTAATATTTGTGAATTATTTACCATTTTAGAGTTATAACTAAAGTTATTATTTGAGTGAGGAAAATAAAATATTTCTTCACTCAGATTACATAAATAAATGATGACGTATTTATTTAATATTATCTGGGAGGTGAATCTCATGCGTCTAGAATTAGGTAAAATATTCATCAAAGATATTCAATTTGGTGAAGAAACAAAGATTGACAATGGTATTCTTTATGTAAACAAAGAAGAACTATTAAAAGAAGTAGGCGATGATGACAGACTTGCTAGTATTGATTTTGATATAGCAAGACCTGGCGAAGAAGTAAGAATAATTCCTGTTAAGGATGTTATTGAGCCAAGAGTAAAAGTTGAAGGAAAAGGGGGAATTTTCCCTGGGTTCATCAATAAAGTTGACACTGTTGGTTCAGGAAGAACTCATGTTTTAAAAGGTGCTGCAGTAGTAACTACTGGTAAAATAGTAGGATTCCAAGAAGGTATAATTGATATGGCTGGAATTGGAGCAAAATATACTCCATTTTCTAAAACAAACAATTTAGTTGTAATTGCAGAACCAAAAGAAGGTATTAATCAACATCAGCATGAGGAAGCTGTTAGAATGTTAGGTTTCAAAACAGCAGCTTACTTAGGAAAAGCTGGTAAAAATATTGAGCCAGATGAAATCAAAACTTATGAAACATTACCACTTTTAGAGCAAATCAAACAATATCCTGAACTTCCTAAAGTTGTGTATGTTTACATGCTTCAGAGCCAAGGATTATTGCATGATACTTATGTTTATGGTGTTGATGCAAAGAAAATTGTTCCAACACTAATTTATCCAACAGAAGTATTTGATGGTGCTGTAGTTAGTGGTAACTGTGTATCTGCTTGTGATAAAAACCCAACTTATGTACATTTAAATCATCCGATAATAGAAGAGCTTTATGAAAGACATGGAAAAGACTTTAACTTTGTTGGAGTTATATTAACTAACGAAAATGTTTATTTAGCAGATAAAGAAAGATCATCAAACTGGGTAGCTAAACTAGTAGAATACTTAGGTGTAGATGCAGCTATAGTTTCTGAAGAAGGATTTGGTAATCCAGATGCTGACCTTGTTATGAATTGTAATAAGATAACTGATAAAGGAGTTAAAACAGTACTTCTTACAGATGAATATGCAGGTCAAGATGGAAGTTCTCAAAGTTTGGCAGACTCTACTCCAAAAGGAGATGCTGTTGTAACAAATGGTAATGCAAATGAAGTTGTTACATTACCTCCAATGAAGAGAGTCATTGGTCATCCAGATGCAGCAAATACAATTGCTGGTGGACATGATGGAAGCTTATTGGATGATGGTTCTATAAATGCAGAAATACAGGTAATAACGGGTGCGACTAGTGAAGTTGGATTCAATTACTTATCTGCAAAAGGATACTAATTGGGATTCACAAACTAAAAATTTTATGATTATTAAAACGAGAAAGGAAGATGTAATAATGTTAAAAGATAAAAAAGTTATTGCTATCGGCGATAGAGACGGTATACCTGGCCCAGCTATTGAGGCTTGTATTAAATCAGCAGGAGCAGAAGTAGTATTTGCTTCAACAGAATGCTTTGTCTGAACTGCTGCAGGAGCTATGGATCTGGAGATCCAACAAAGAGTTAAAGATTTAACTGAAAAATATGGAGCTGAAAATGTTATAGTTGTAATTGGTGGTGCAGAAGCAGAAGCATCAGGATTATCTGCAGAGACTGTATGTGCAGGAGATCCAACTTTTGCAGGTCCTTTAGCAGGAGTTGCATTAGGATTACCAGCATTCCATATGTTAGAACCAGAAATCAAAGACGCTTGTGATCCAGCTGTTTATGATGAGCAATGTGGAATGATGGAAATGGTTTTAGATGTTGATGAAATCATTAATGAAGTTAAATCAGTAAGAGATGAATATGCAAAATACAGTCTATAATATCACTGTAAATTGATAAATATTTGACAAGACAGAAAATAAAATTAATACTCCATTGAAGGGGGGAAATTCAATTGATTAAAGTAGTTCACTATATAAACCAATTTTATGCTGGAATTGGTGGAGAAGAAAAAGCAGATTTTAAACCAGAAGTAAGAGAAGGATTTGTTGGTCCTGGTATGGGATTAAACGGATTGCTAAAGAAAGAAGATATGGAAATTGTTGCTACAGTTATTTGTGGTGACTCATATTTCGCAGAGAATACAGATGAAGCATTGGCTACTATAATTGAAATGATTAAAAAATACAGCCCTGATATCGTAATTGCTGGTCCAGCATTTAATGCAGGAAGATATGGTGTTGCGTGTGGAGCTGTATGTAAAGAGGTTAGTGAAAAACTTAGTATTCCTGTAATGACAGCTATGTATCCTGAAAATCCAGGTGCAGATATGTATAAAAAATATGTATATGTTGTTGAAACTAGAAACAGTGCAGTTGGTATGAGAACAGCTTTACCTGCTATGGCAAAATTAGCTGCTAAAATAGCAAAGGGTGAAGAAATTGGAACTCCAGCTGAAGAAGGATATATACCAAGAGGCATTAGAAAGAATTTCTTTGCTGAAGAAAGAGGAGCAAAGAGAGCTGTTGATATGCTTGTTAAAAAATTAAGAGGAGAGGAATTTGTTACAGAATTCCCAATGCCTGATTTTGACAGAGTAGAACCATGTCCACCAATTGTGGATATAACAAAAGCTAAAATAGCAATTGTTACTTCTGGTGGTATTGTTCCAAAAGGAAACCCAGATCATATAGAATCATCAAGTGCTTCAAAAATAGGTAAATATGATATAGAAGGCATAATGGATTTAACTTCTGAAACTCATGAGACAGCTCATGGTGGTCATGATCCAGTATATGCCAATGAAGACCCAGATAGAGTTATACCTGTTGATGTTCTTAGAGATTTAGAAAAGGAAGGCAAGATAGGTTCACTTCACAGATATTATTATTCAACAGTAGGTAATGGTACTGCTGTTGCGTCATCAAAAAAATATGGTGCATATGCTGCATCAGAATTAAAGGCTGATGGGGTAGATGCTGTTATATTAACTTCTACATGAGGAACTTGTACTCGTTGCGGAGCAACGTTAGTTAAAGAAATTGAAAGAGCAGGTATTCCTGTAGTTCATATGTGTACAATTACTCCAGTTTCATTAACTGTTGGAGCAAATAGAATTGTACCTACAATTGCAATTCCTCATCCACTTGGTAATCCATCATTAAGCAAGGAAGATGAATATGTTTTAAGAAGAAAGCTAGTTGAAAAAGCTCTTAAAGCACTTCAAACTCCAGTTGATGGTCAGACAATTTTTGAAGATTAATTAAAATTATGAATGTTAATATTGAGGGACAATTTGTTCCTCAATATTTTCAAAATGTACAGTACACAATGTGCACAAAATAAAATCTCCAATCACCAGTCGCCAATCGCTAAATCAGATTGTTATCTTGATGGATATTGGAGATTAGTCCCTGTTCCCTACAGCCTAATTTACAGCACGTTTGTTTGAGGGGTTGTACATATTGTGTACTGTATAAAATATTAATAATAAATGAATGAGGAGGTAAACTATATGAGTTTTCCAGTAATTAAAAAAACAGCTTATGTATTAGTAAATACTCCAGATATGGTAATACATAATGGAACAACACAAATGGTTGAAAGAGCTACAAATCCAGATTCAGAATATTTGAAAGAAATTAGAAGCAATTTAAAAAGCTATGAAGATGTTGTAGGATATGCGCCAAATCAAACTTATATTGGTAATATGACACCAGATGAATTAGAAAATACACCAAAACCTTGGTACAATAAAAATGTTGAAGGTGCTAAAAGATTTGGTAAATTTGGTGAAATAATGCCTCAAGACGAATTTTATGGTTTAATGCAAATAAGCGATGTTTTTGATTTAGTTTTACTTGAAAAATCATTTGCAGCTAGTGTAAAAGCTAAATTAATGGAGCATAAATTGTTCAAGGATAAAGCTGAGTCAATTAAAGAGGGCGAAGAGATAGACAAAATTAAAGATCTAGTAGAAAATAATGGTGCTGAAGGATTATATCAAGGAGATAAGTTAATTGGATGTGTAAGAAGAGCACATGAAGTAGATGAGAACTTATCAGCTGAATATATGCTTGAAAATTTAGCTGTTAAAGCATCAGGAGCATTAGCTTTAGCACATTTGTTAGATGGAGTAGATGTTCCTATTGATGAGATTGAATACATAATCGAGTGTTCAGAAGAAGCAGTTGGTGATATGAATCAAAGAGGTGGCGGAAATATTGCTAAATCTATCGGTGAAATAGTTGGATTAAAAGGTGCAACAGGAATCGATATGAGAGGATTTTGTGCAGGACCTTCTCATTCATTAGTTAATGCTGCTTCATTAGTTAAATCAGGTGTATTCAAAAATGTTGTGGTTGTCGGCGGAGGATGTACTGCAAAATTAGGAATGAATGGAAAATCACATTTAGCTAAGAATATGCCAATTATGGAAGATTGCTTAGGCGGATTTGCATTACTTATTTCACAGAACGATGGAGTTAATCCAGTAATAAGAACTGATATCGTTGGAAGACATACTATTGGTCATGGTGCATCACCACAAGCAGTACTTCAAGCGTTAGTTTTAGATCCACTTACAAGTGCAGATTTAAAGATTACAGATATAAATAAATTTTCTCCAGAAATGCAAACTTCAGAAATTACTGAGCCTGCAGGAGCTGGTGATGTTCCAACTCAAAACTTTAAAATGATTGGTGCTCTTGCTGTTAAAAGCAAACAATTAGAAAGAAAAGAATTACCATCATTTGTAAAAGAACATGGTTGGCCAGGATTTGCACCAACTCAGGGGCATATTCCATCTGGAGTTCCAATATGTGGTCATGGTAGGGATGCAATATTGGAAGGTAAATTAGAAAACTTTATGATAATAGGTAAAGGAAGTTTATTCTTAGGAAGAATGACTAATTTATTTGATGGTATATCTGTTATAGTTGAAAAGAATACAGGAGTAGTTGAAGAAGGCGGTATTAATAAAGAAGAAGTTAAATCTATGGTTGCAGATGCAATGAAAGATTTTGCTAAGTTCTTAATGCAAGAATAATTCTTACAGAAAAAGAGGTGAGATTAATGAGCCAAGAAGCTGCAAAAAAGATGATTGCAGAAGTTTTTAGTGAAATAGCAGATGGTGTAAAAAGTGGAAGTTTCAGTAAAAAAGTCAGAATAGGATTAACTATTTTGGGTTCTGAACACGGAATAGATGAAATGATAAAAGCAGCTGAAATTGCAAAAAGCAAGTATAATGATTTTGAAATAGTTTTGATAGGGTCTAAAGTTGATTGTGATTTCGAATTAGTAGAAGTAGAAAATGCAGAAGAAGGACATAAAAAAATGGTTGAAATGTTGGAATCAGGTGAATTAGATGGGTGTGTAACTCAACACTTTGATTTCCCAATAGGTGTTTCAACTGTTGGAAAAGTTGTAACTCCAGGAAAAGGTAGAGATATGATAATTTCGACAACTACAGGAACAACTTCAACTAATAGAGTAGAAGGTATGGTTATTAATGCTATATCAGGATTAGCTACAGCAAAGGCAATGGGAATTAAGAACCCTAAGTTGGGAATATTAAATATTGAAGGTGCTAGACAGACTGAGAGAATACTAAAAGAAATACAAGCTAATGGGTATGAGTTTGAATTTTCAAATTCACTAAGAGCTGATGGTGGAGCTGTAATGAGAGGTAATGATTTGCTTGCAGGTACACCAGATGTTATGGTGTGCGATTCGTTAACAGGAAATTTATTGATTAAGATGTTTTCATCATTTACAACAGGTGGAGGATATGAAACTGTTGGTGCTGGATATGGTCCTGGTATTGGTGAGAATTATGATAAACTTGTAAATATTGTTTCAAGAGCATCAGGTGCACCGTTGATTGCTGAAGCATTAAGATATTGTGCAACATGTGCAAAGAACAAGGTGTTATGTGTTGCAAATGAAGAATTTAAGAAGGCAAATAAGGCAGGACTAAAGGATGCTATAAATAAAGTTATTAAGAAATCACAAAACACTCAAGAGGATGAAGAAGTTAAAATGCCAGCTAAAAAGGTAGTTACATTTGCTATTCCTGGTATAGATATTTTAGAGCTAGAAAATGCTTGTAAAGTATTGTGGAAGGCTGGAATTTATTCTGAAAGCGGAATGGGATGTACTGGTCCAATAATTCTTGTTAATGAAGAAGAAGGAGAATCTGCATTAGATGTTTTAAGAAAAGCAGATTATATTGAGTAGTCAATGATGAAATAAAAACATATTTTACAGAAATATGCAGAATGAAATAAAAAATTGATTTCATTCTGCATTATTTACATAAATTAAAGTATTTATCGTATAATAATATTTAGAAATGTTTTATATATTCTTCACAAAAAAGAAGGAATTAATGATTATTTGTAGAATACATATATTCTAGCAAATAAACATAATGAAATTAGTAGGAGGGAAAAGGATGAATATCAAAAAGATTACTGCATTGCTTGCGTCTGTAGCTATGGTAGCTACAATGTTTGTTGGTTGTGGAACAACTGCGAATAAGTCTTCAGGTGGGAAAACTTCTAATATCAAAGTAGGACTTTCAACTGATGAAGGTGGTTTAAATGATAAATCATTTAACCAATCAGCTGATAAAGGTTTAAAGAAAGCTGTTAAAGATTTTGGAATTCAATATACTCCTATTGAATCTACAAGTAAAGAGGATTATATGACAAATCTTGGAGGACTTGTTGATAATGGTTCAGATTTAGTAGTTGGTGTAGGATACCAAATGCAAAAGGCATTGGAAGCTGTTGCTAAGAAAAACCCTGATACAAAATTTGTAATAGTTGATTCTGTTGTTGATTTACCAAATGTACAGTCTTATACATTTAAGCAAAATGAAGGTTCATTTTTAATGGGTGTTATTGCGGGTAAAATGACTAAAACTAATAAAGTAGGATTTATTGGTGGTAAAGATCTTCCTTTAATCAATAATTTTGAAGCTGGATTTGTAGCTGGTGTTATGGCTGTTAACCCTGAAGCTGGTAAGCTATTAGTAAGCAGAAAAACTGTAAAATATGCTGATAGTTTTGGTGATGTAAACAAAGGGTACGAGATTGCTAAGGCTCTTTATGGTGATGGTTGCGATATTATTTATCATGCAGCTGGTGGTGTAGGATTAGGATTATTCTCAGCTACAAAAGAGTTGAGAAATAATGGTAAAAATGTTTGGGCTATAGGTGTTGATATGGACCAGGCAGTTACTACAGACTATGGTGATTATTTATTATCTAGTATGGTAAAGAGAGTTGATACTGCTACTTATGAAGCGGCTAAAGAAATGGTTGATGGTACTTTCAAAGGAGGAAAAGCTATAAGCTTAGGATTAAAAGAAAAAGGTGTTGATATAGCTCCTTCTACTTCAAAGCACACTCCAAAGGATGTTTTGGATTTAGTTGAAAAATACAGAAAAGCTATTGTTGATGGTAAATTCCAAGTTCCAGCTAATCTGGAAGAGCTTAAAAAATTCACACCTCCACAAATCTAATATTGCATAAAATTACTAGCTATTAGATTAAAATTTATAATTGTCTTAATTTTGATTAAATAGTATAATAAAAGCTAGATGTTTTCATCTAGCTTTTTCTTGCGATTAGCAAAAATGACTTGTAAGGAGGAAAGTAAATGGAAAAGGTTATAGAGATGAAAGGTATAACCAAGATTTTTCCGGGTACAATAGCCAATGATAATGTGGACTTTGAGCTTTTAAAGGGCGAAACACATGTTTTGCTTGGAGAGAATGGTGCTGGAAAAACAACACTTATGAATGTGTTATATGGTTTATATCAACCGGAAAAAGGAAAAATATTTGTTAAAGGTAGAGAAGTTAAAATAACTAATCCAAATGAAGCTATAAAATTAGGTATAGGAATGGTTCACCAACATTTTATGCTTGTTCATAATTTTACTGTAACTGAAAATATTGTTTTGGGTACTGAGCCTAGAAAAGGACTTAAGCTAGATATAGCAAAAGCAAGAAAAGATGTAAAAGATATTGCGGATAAGTATGGATTTAATGTAGATCCTGATGCATTGATAGAGGATATTTCAGTAGGACAACAACAAAGAGTTGAAATATTGAAAGCTCTATATAGAGGTGCGGAAATATTGATATTAGATGAACCTACTGCAGTATTAACACCACAAGAGATTGAGGAATTGGGACAAATAATTAAGAATTTAGAGTCGGAAGGTAAATCTGTAATACTTATTACTCATAAATTAAAGGAAGTTATGAGTATGAGTGATAGGGTAACCATAATTAGAAGAGGAAAAGTTACAGGGTCTGTTAAAACAAGGGATACAAATATTGATGAATTAGCAGAGTTAATGGTTGGACGTAAAGTAAATCTTGTTGTAGAAAAGAAAGAAGCTAATATAAGAGGAGAAATTCTAAGAATTGAAAATTTAACAGCAACTGATCACAGAGGTATTAAAGCGGTAGATGATTTAAGTTTAACTGTTAATGGGGGAGAAATACTAGGAATTGCTGGTGTTGATGGAAATGGTCAAACTGAGTTAATAGAAGTATTGACTGGCCTCAGAAAGGCTAAAAATGGTAAAATAACTTTGAATGGAAAGGATATTTATGCTAAAACGCCAAGAGAGGTTATTGATTCTGGAATTGGACATATTCCTGAGGATAGACACAAAAGAGGATTGGTTTTAAAATATTCACTTTATGAAAATTCTATTCTTGGTCGTCATCATAAGGAGCCATTCAACAAAAAAGGGGTTATAGACTACAAGACTGTAAAAGAATACTGTAACCACATTATTGAGGAATTTGATGTTAGAACTCCAAATGCAGATGTATCGGCAGCGTCATTATCAGGAGGAAATCAGCAAAAGCTTATTGCTGCGAGGGAGATAATGAAGGATCCCGCTTTAATAATTGCGGCACAACCGACTAGAGGATTGGATGTAGGTGCTATTGAGTATATTCATAAAAGATTAGTTCAAGAAAGAGACAAAGGAAAAGCTGTTCTTTTGGTTTCATTGGAATTGGATGAAGTACTTGCATTATCTGATAGAATAGCAGTTATGTATGATGGAAAAATCGTGGGAGTTTTGGATAGAAAAGATGCAAATGAGCAAAAATTAGGAATATTGATGGCAGGTGGAACCCTCGATGAAATAGAGGAAGGAGCTGAAGGAATTGAGTAGCAAATCAACAAATAAACCAGATAAGAGCAAGAAAATTGAGAGCACTAATCCTATCATTGAAGGATTAAAGAGACTTGCATTGCCTTTATTTTCAGTATTTTTGTCTATGTTTATTGCAGTGTTTTTTGTTATGTGGGCTAAGCACTATTCAATAACTCAATATTTTACTGCAGTAGGAAAATTATTTAGTGTTGTTTGGGCAGGAAGTTTTGGAACTCCAAAGAGAGCTTTGAATTCACTTATTTATATTACACCACTTTTATTTACGGGTGTTGCAAATGCGGTTGCGTTTAAAACAGGATTATTCAATATTGGTGTTGCAGGTCAGTTTGTTCTTGGAATGCTTGCAGCTGCTATTGTAGGAATAATACCTGGATTAAGTCCAATAATACACATACCTTTAATAATAATTGCAGGTGCTATTGCGGGTGGATTTTGGGGTGCAATACCTGGATACTTAAAGGCTAAAATTGGTACAAATGAAGTAGTTAACACTATAATGATGAACTATATAGCGTTATATTTTGTCAATTGGGTTATACTTAGAACAGTTTTTACTGTAAAAGGTGAAGCGGCTACAGCTGTAATTCAGAAGAGCGCACAACTTACTAGATTTGCTCCTGATATGAGCAGAGCAAGTTTTGGTATATTTGTTGCACTTGCATGTGCTATTTTTATATATTGGTTACTATGGAAAACATCAATTGGTTATGAAATCAGAGCTGTTGGATTGAGTCCTTTTGCAGCAGAGTATGGTGGTATAAATATTGCTAAGAATACTGTATTAGCTATGCTTATTTCGGGAGCTATTGCGGGTATAGGCGGTGCTATGCATGTTTCAGGAACTATGCTTAGAATGAATGATATGACTTCACTTCCATCTTACGGTTTTGATGGTATAGCAGTTGCACTTTTAGCTAAAAGCAATCCAATAGGATGTATTGCGTCAGCAATATTATTTGGTGCTTTGAGAAGTAGTTCTACAACTCTTCAAATCAATGGAATACCTAAGGAAATCGTTTCTTTGATTCAAGGAGTAGTAATAATTTTTGTAGCTACAGACTATGTTTATAAATACATTGCTGAAAAGAGAAGAAAGGGGGCAATTATTAATGGATAAAATAGCTTTTATTGTAGCACTATTAGCTGCTACACTTAGATTAGCTACCCCGTTGATTTTTGCTGGACTTGGAGGAGTTTTTTCTGAAAGAGCTGGCGTTGTTAATATTGGATTAGAAGGTATGATGACTATAGGTGCTTTCTTCGCAGTTTGGGGAACACATATAACTCATGGAAATTATTTTGTAGGAATATTAGCAGCAGTTATTGCAGCAGGAACTATTGCAGCATTACATGCTTTTCTATCAATAACGCTTAGAGCAGATCAGATTATATCAGGTACAGCTATTAACTTATTTTCAACAGCATTTGCAAGCTTTTTGATATTTGTATTGTTTGAAGGAAAAGGTGGTCAAACTGACTCAGTAGGAGTTCTTCCATATTTACCAGGGGCAGTAACTAAGATGTTAAATAAAATTCCGGTAATTGGACCGCTTATCAATGGATTAAATTGGTTTGTTATTTTAGCAATAATTTTGGTATTTGTTTCGACATTTGTAATATTTAAGACTCCATTGGGACTAAGAATAAGATCGGTAGGGGAACACCCTAGTGCAGCTGATACTTTAGGTATAAGTGTATATGGAATAAGATACCTTTGTGTAATTATTTCAGGAGTATTAGCTGGACTTGGAGGAGCAACATTGGCATTGAGTACGGCAGGTATATATAAAGAAGGTATGGTTGCTGGACGTGGATTTATAGCACTCGCGGCTATGATATTTGGTAATTGGAATCCTAAAGGAACTATGTGGGCATGTCTATTGTTTGGTTTTGCAGAGGCATTCCAAATTCAAGCACAAGGATTTGGATGGCATTTGCCAACGGAACTTTATTCATCTTTGCCATATATACTAACTATGCTTGCTTTAGCAGGTTTTGTTGGAAAAACTGTTCCACCATCAGCAGATGGTGTACCATATGAAAAAGGTAAACGTTAATAAAAAAACTCAGCTTATTTGCTGAGTTTTTTTATAATGAAAAATAAGAATTTTGTGATATAATTGTGTTGAAAGCAAAAAAGAAAAAAACTTTATTCAGAGAATAGGAAACTTTATTCAGAGAATAGTAAAGGTTGAAATTGCTACGCAATTTCTTTAAGACAAGACTGCCAGTTGGTCAGTGGGCTAGTTGTTAGTTAATGATAAAATCGTTACACGATTTTTGAATGCTATATAAAAATATTTATTGATTGTGAGTATGTGGTGATTGAGTTGTAAATTTGTGCTAGTCGCCTAGCATCCTAGAATTGGAGACTAAACAGAAGTTGCCAATCACTAAAGCAGATTGTTACCTTGATAGAGATTAGAGATTGGGGATTGGAGACTGGAGACTAGAGATTAGCCCTACTACCTGATTTTAGAGCCTAGAATATATACTGAACATGAGGGTGATATTTATGAAAATGGAATTTGGACTTCATTTAACTCAACAACAAAAATTAGTTATGACTCAACAAATGCAACTTTCGGTAAAGATTTTGCAAATGTCGGCTTATGAATTAAACCAGTACATAGATAAGGAAATTTTAGAAAATCCAGTAATAGATTTTCAATGCAATGAAAGTAATAAGGAAGCATTTGATTATAAAAATTTGATTAAATATTTTGAATATAATAGAAATACATATGTTAATGAAAACAATGGAGAAGAAAAAATATCACCGTTTAATTTTATTACATTAAAAAAAACATTGAAAGAGTCTTTGAAAGAGCAGTTGCTGTATCTTAATACTGATGAAAATATGAAAAAGATTTGCGTATATGTTATTGAAAGCCTAGATGAAAGGGGTTATCTCGGCAGTACAGTTGATGAAATAGCGAGTGAACTTGGGGTGTCTGTGCAAAAAACTGAAAAGGCTATAAGTATAGTACAAGGTTTTGAGCCATGTGGTGTTGCAGCAAGAGATATAAAAGAGTGTTTAAAAATTCAACTTAAGAATAAAGGTATAATTGATGACAAAATTTATTTTATAGTTGATAATTGTTTGGAATATTTAGCTAATAATAAATATGCACAGATGGCCAAAAAACTTAATATAACCACAAAGAAAGCTCAAGAATATGGAGATATTATAAAATCACTAGAACCGAAACCATCTCGTGGATTTTATAATGGAGAAGAAACAAAATATATAGTACCGGATGCTTATATAAATAAAATAGGTGATGAGTATTATATAATTATGAATGATGATATAATTCCTAAATTAAATATTAATTCAAAATATAAGCAAATTATCAATTCATCTAAAACTGAATATGACGATGAAATTGTTGATTATGTAAAAAACAAAATAAATAGTGCTATTTTTTTAATAAAAAGTATAGAACATAGAAAAAATACACTTTATACAGTATTGCAAGAAATTATAAAAATTCAAAAAGACTATTTCGATTATGGAAGCAGTTACCTAAAACCAATGACATTAAAGGACATATCTGATGCAATAGGAATTCATGAATCGACAGTAAGTAGAGCTATAAAGGATAAATATATTCGTACAAATAACACTACTATAAAAATAAAAGATTTATTTACAGCGGGAATATATTCAAGAAATGGTGGCGAAAGCATATCAAGAACGAGCGTAAAAGGAATGATAGAAGATATTATAAACAAGGAAGATAAAAGGAAACCACTATCAGATGAAAAAATCAGCAGAATATTAAAAGAAAAAAATATGAATATTTCAAGAAGAACTGTTACGAAATATAGGGAAGAATTGGGAATCGTGTCATCAAGTAAGAGAAGAAGGTATTAGATAACTAAGATTTTTGTATAATTTTGAGCAATTTTTGAATTTTTTATTTGAAAAATTTCAAAAAAGGTTTATAATATACGTGGGAGCAAAAAATGATATGGTGGACAAACTTGTCCCACGAGGTGTTCAAATGGACGAATTGCTTAAATTTCAGAAAAAGATAGTGCCTGAATTGGTAGAGTTACTTGAACTAAGATATAACATTTTGAAAACAATTTATTATTATCAGCCTATTGGGCGAAGAATGTTATCAAGTATTCTAAATTTGGGAGAGAGATGCATAAGAAATGAAATAAAGTTTTTAAAAGAAGCAGAACTCATAAGTATAAATAATTTAGGCATGTTTATAAATCCTGAAGGCGAAGAAATAATTATTAAACTCAAGAAATTTTTATATGAGTTAAATGGATTAAGTGAACTTGAAAGTGATCTACGCAAGTATTTACATATAAAAAAGGTATTTGTTGTTCCTGGTGACTTAGATAATGATAAGACAGTTTTAAAAGATATGGGAAAAGTTGCTAGTGACTATTTAAAAACTATTTTGCGAGATGATATCGTAATTTCTATTACTGGTGGCTCTAGTGTAAGAGAAATAGCTGATAGTATGCAGAAGTGTAGCAAGTACAAAAACATATTAATACTGCCAGCTAGAGGTGGTATAGGGAGAAATGTCGATATTCAGTCAAATACCATAGCAGCAAATTTGGCTCATAAAATAAATGCTAATTATAAATTGCTTCATGTTCCAGACAATTTAAGTTATAATGCGCTTGAAGCTATATTAAAAGAAAAGAATATTGTCGATATAGTGAACAAAATAAGAAATAGTGATGTTTTGATTTTTGGTATTGGAAGAGCTGAAGAAATGGCAAAAAGAAGAGGAATGCCAGATGAATTAATCTGTGAGATATTAAGCAAAGGTGCTGTAGGTGAGGCGTTTGGACATTATTTCAACGATGAAGGTGAAATAGTATATTACACGCCGACAATTGGTATAAAAAATCAAGATACCAAGAATATAGCTATTTTGATTGCGATAGCAGGAGGTAAAAGTAAGGCTAAAGCGATAATAAGCACAGAAATAGATAGAACAGAAAGTGTTTTAATAACAGATCAGGGTGCAGCACAAGAAATTGTTAGGATAATTAAAAATAAACTAGATAATAATATAACTGAGTGATTAAAATTATTTTAAATATTTATATATAAAACAGTAACAGGAGGTAATAATATGGTAAAAGTAGGAATAAATGGTTTTGGTAGAATAGGAAGGAATGTATTTAAGGCACTTCTTAAGAAGTACAGTAATGAAATAGAAGTAGTTGCAATCAATGATTTAACTAGTCCAGCTACTTTAGCACATTTACTTAAATACGATTCACTTTATGGAAAATTTGAAGGTACAGTTGAAGCTAAAGAAAATTCAATAGTTGTTAATGGTAAAGAGATCAGAATTTATGCAGAAAGAAATCCTAAAGACTTGCCTTGGAAGGAATTAGGTGTAGACGTAGCACTTGAATGTACTGGATTATTCAGAAATAGAGAAAAGGCAGAACTTCACTTAGAAGCAGGTGCAAAAAAGGTTATAATTTCAGCTCCAGCTAAGGATGAAGATATAACAATAGTTTTAGGTGTTAATGAAGAAAAATATGATTCTTCTAAACACAATATCATTTCAAATGCATCTTGTACTACTAACTGCTTAGCACCATTTGCTAAGATTATTGATAGAGAATTTGGAATTGAAAAAGGTTTGATGACAACAATACACTCATATACAAATGACCAAAAGATATTAGATGCTCCACATTCAGATTTAAGAAGAGCTAGAGCTGCTGCAGAATCTATGATACCAACTACAACAGGAGCAGCTAAGGCTGTTGCATTAGTATTACCACAGTTAAAAGGAAGATTAAATGGTATGGCAGTAAGAGTTCCAACTCCTACAGTTTCATTAACAGACTTAGTTTGCGAAGTTTCAAAAGAAACTACTGTTGAAGAAGTAAATGCAGCTCTTAAAAAAGCAGCTGAGGGTGAATTAAAAGGAATTCTAGGATTCAGTGAAGAACCATTGGTATCTATGGATTACAGAGGAGATGAAAGATCTTCAATTGTTGATGGTTTATCTACAATGGTTTCTGGAAAATTAGTTAAAGTTGTATCTTGGTATGATAATGAATGGGGTTATTCAAATAGATTAGCTGATTTAACAAAATATATTGTTGACAGACTATAATTTTTGGGCTACAAATATAGGTAGCTAACGATTACCTAAAAGCATTAGGTTCAAATTTAACGCAACTAGCAAAAGTCTCCCATTTTCTATAAGTGGGAGATGAATGCGTAAAAGACAACTTGCTCTATTGGGAGTATTGACCAAGAAGCCTCCACTTCAACAAAGTAAGTGGAGGGTAGTTCATAAGTATTTAACTTTAAGGAGCTGGTAGTATATGAAATTTAATAAAAAAACTATTGAGGATATAGAAGTTAAAGGTAAAAAAGTTTTGGTTAGATGTGATTTTAATGTGCCAATAAAAAATGGCGTTATTACAGATGAAAATAGATTAGTTGGTGCACTTCCTACAATAAAGTATTTAATTAATGAAGGCGCAAAAGTAATATTATGTTCTCATTTAGGTAAACCAAAAGGAGAGCCAAAACCAGAATTATCGCTTTTACCTGTATCAAAGCGTTTATCAGAAATGCTTTGTAAAGAAGTAGTTTTTGCAGCTGATGATAATGTCGTTGGTGAAAATGCAATAAAAGCTGTAGAAAGTATGAAAGATGGAGATGTTGTTTTACTTCAAAATACAAGATATAGAAAAGAAGAAACAAAAAATGGAGATGAGTTTTCAAAGGATTTAGCATCTTTAGCAGAAATATATGTAAATGATGCGTTTGGTACAGCTCACAGGGCACATTGTTCTACTGTTGGAGTTACTAAATATGTAGATACTTGTGTATGTGGATATTTAATTCAGAAAGAAATTAAATTCCTAGGTGAAGCAGTAGAAAATCCTAAAAAGCCATTTGTAGCAATATTAGGTGGTGCAAAGGTTTCTGATAAAATAAATGTTATTAATAACTTGCTTGATAAGGTTGATACTTTGATTATTGGTGGAGGTATGGCATATACTTTCCTTAAAGCAAAAGGATATTCAATTGGTAAATCTTTATTAGAAGAAGATAAGATGCAATATTCTTTAGATATGATTAAAAAGGCAGAAGAAAAGGGAGTTAAATTACTTTTACCAGTTGATCATGTAGTTGGAAAGGAATTTAATGAAAATACTACACCTGTTGTAACGGAAGATGAGAATATAGGCGATGAATATATGGGATTAGATATCGGTCCTAAGACAGCTGAATTATATGAGAATGCAGTTAAAAATGCTAAGACTGTAGTATGGAATGGACCAATGGGTGTATTTGAATTTGAGAATTTTGCAAAAGGAACAATAGCTGTCGCAAAAGCATTAGCAGAATCTGATGCAACTACAGTAATAGGCGGAGGAGATAGTGCTGCAGCAGTAAATCAATTAGGATTTGGTGATAGAATGACTCATATTTCAACAGGTGGAGGAGCATCCCTTGAATTCTTAGAAGGAAAAGAACTTCCAGGCATAGCTGCTCTTAATGATAAGTAGAGTGAAAGGAAGTGTATTAAGTGAGGAAACCTATAATAGCAGGAAATTGGAAAATGAATAAAACTCCAAGTGAAGCTGCTAAATTAATAGAAGAATTAAAAGAGAAAGTTAAAGATGCTAAGTGTGAAGTTATAATATGTCCATCTTTTGTTTGCTTAGATGCAGCTATCAAAGCGGCAGATGGAACTAATATTAAAATTGGTGCTCAAAATATGTATTTCGAAGAAAATGGTGCATATACAGGAGAGATTTCACCAGTTATGCTTGGTGAAATGAATGTTGAGTATGTTATTATCGGTCATAGTGAAAGAAGACAGTATTTTAATGAAACTGATGAAACTGTTAATAAAAAGGTGAAAAAGGCATTTGAACATAATATTACTCCAATTCTATGTGTTGGAGAAACACTATATGAAAGAGAGAATAACATTACTGAAGAAATTATAGGAAAGCAAATTAAACTTGATTTAGTAGGCTTAACTAATGAACAGGTTTCAAGAATCGTAGTTGCTTATGAGCCAATATGGGCAATTGGAACAGGCAAAACTGCAACTGCTGAACAAGCAAATGAAACTATAAGCTATATTAGAAGTGTTATAAGCAAAATGTATGATTCCGAAACAGCAGAGAAAGTTAGGATATTATATGGTGGTTCAGTAAAACCAGCTACAATAAAGGGACAGATGGAACAGTCAGATATAGATGGAGGACTTGTTGGTGGAGCAAGTTTAAAAGCAGAGGATTTTGCTGCAATAGTAAATTATTAGTATATGCAATGTAGAGGGCAGGAGGGAAAATAGCATGGCAAAAAAACCTGTTTTGTTAATGATTTTAGATGGTTTAGGAATTTCGAATTATGAGGATGGTAACGCTGTAAAAACTGCTAACATGCCTAATTATGATTATTTTTACAATAATTACCCAAAGACTAGGCTAGGAGCGAGCGGATTAAGTGTTGGGCTTCCTGAGGGACAAATGGGAAATTCAGAGGTTGGTCATTTGAATATAGGAGCTGGTAGAATCATATATCAGGCTCTTACAAAAATATCAAAAGAAATTGATGAAGGTGATTTTTTCAAGAGTAAAGCTTTGAATGCTGCAGTTAATAATGCACTTGAAAATAATTCATCTATACATTTAATGGGTCTTTTATCAGATGGAGGAGTTCATTCTCATATAGAGCATTTGAAGGCATTGATTAAGTTAGCAAAGGAAAAAGGAGTCAAAAAGGTCTTTTTGCATGCATTTTTAGATGGAAGAGATGTACCTCCTAAGTCAGCTAAAAAGTATTTAGAAGAAATAGAACAATACATGAAAGAATTAGGTATAGGTGAGATAGCGACTGTTTCTGGCAGATACTACGCTATGGATAGAGATAATAGATGGGAAAGAGTTGAATTAGCGTACAATGTATTGGTTAAAGGAGAAGGTGAGACGGCTTCATCTGCTCTTGAGGCGGTAGAGAATGCTTATCATGACAATAAAACTGATGAATTTGTATTACCAACTGTTATTTTGAAAGATGGAAAAGCTACTAGTAAAATTCAAAATAAAGATTCAGTAGTATTCTTTAATTTTAGGCCAGATAGAGCAAGAGAAATAACAAGGGCATTAAATGATAAAGTATTTGATGGATTTAAAAGAGAAAGTCTTGATTTGCTCTATGTTTGCATGACGCAGTATGATAAAACAATTGAAGATGTGTTAATAGCATATCCGCCAGAAAGTTATAAAAATACTTTGGGTGAATATGTGAGTTCATTAGGTAAAAGGCAATTGAGGATTGCAGAAACTGAAAAATATGCACATGTTACATTCTTCTTCAATGGAGGTGTTGAAAAACCAAATCCAAATGAAGATAGAATACTTATAAATTCTCCAAAAGTAGCTACATATGATTTAAAACCTGAAATGAGTGCATATGAAGTTACTGAAAAGTTAATGGATAGTTTGAATAAGGATATATATGATTTGATAATACTAAATTATGCGAATCCTGATATGGTTGGACATACGGGTGTTTTTGAAGCAGCAGTTAAAGCACTTGAGGCGGTTGATGAATGTCTAGGAAAAGTTGTTAATAAAGTTTTAGAAATGGATGGAACCGTATTTATTACAGCAGATCATGGAAATTGCGAACAGATGATTGACTATTCAAATGGTAAGCCTATGACTGCACATACATCGAATGAGGTACCGTTCATTTATGTGTCTAAGGATGCAAAGAAACTTAGAGATGAAGGAATATTGGCGGATATAGCACCAACTATATTAGAAGAAATGGAATTAGAAGTACCTAAAGAAATGACAGGAAAGTCACTTATTTGTGGTTAAAAATCTATATTTCTAAATTAATATCAATGAAATATAGAATTAATATATGTATGGAGGTAATTGCATTATGAAGACTTATATTGAGATTATTGATGTTTTTGCTAGACAAATATTAGATTCAAGAGCAAACCCAACTGTTGAGGTTGAAGTTGTACTTGAGGATGGAACTGTTGGAAGAGCAGCTGTTCCTTCAGGAGCTTCTACTGGAATGTTTGAGGCAGTAGAGTTAAGAGATGAAGATAAAGCAGTATACAACGGTAAAGGTGTATTAAAAGCAGTAGATAATGTTAACAATATTATTGCTGAAGAATTAATTGGAATGAATGTACTTGATCAGGTTGCAATTGATAACACAATGATTAAACTTGACGGAACTCCTAATAAAGCTAAATTAGGAGCTAATGCTATGTTAGGTGTATCATTAGCATGTGCAAGAGCAGCTGCAGAATCTCTTGGCTTAAGCTTATACCAATACGTTGGTGGTGTAAATGCTAAAGTTTTACCTATGCCAATGATGAATATTATGAATGGTGGAAAACATGCAGATAATAATGTTGACCTACAAGAATTTATGGTTATGCCAGTTGGAGCAAAAAGTTTTGCTGAAGCTCTAAGAATGTGTGCAGAAGTATATCATGCATTAAAGAGTATTTTAAAAGAAAAAGGATTGTCAACTGGAGTTGGTGATGAAGGTGGATTTGCACCTAACCTAAATTCAAATGAAGAAGCAATATCTGTAATTGTTGAAGCTATTAAAAAAGCTAATTATGAGCCAGGTAAAGATATTTATATAGCTCTTGACCCAGCTTCATCAGAATTCTTCAATACTGAAACAAATATGTATGAATTAAAAGGAGAAGGAAAGACTTTAACTCCAGCACAAATGGTAGATTTCTATGTAGCTCTTGTTGAAAAATATCCTATCATTTCAATTGAAGATGGTATGGCAGAAGAAGATTGGGATGGATGGAAGATAATGACTGAAAAATTAGGAAGCAAAATACAGCTTGTTGGTGATGATTTATTCGTTACTAATACTGAAAGATTATCAAGAGGTATAAAAGCTAAGACTGCAAACTCTATATTAATAAAACTTAACCAGATAGGTACATTAACAGAAACTTTAAATGCAATCGAAATGGCTGAAAGAGCTGGATATACTGCAGTAATTTCACACAGATCTGGTGAAACTGAGGATACTACAATAGCAGATTTAGTTGTTGCTGTAAATGCAGGTCAAATCAAAACTGGTGCACCATCAAGATCTGAAAGAGTAGCAAAATACAATCAATTGTTAAGAATCGAAGAAGAATTAGGAGAAATTGCTGAATATAGAGGAATGAACACTTTCTATAACATCAAGAAATAATACAGTTTTACCAAAAGGAGAAGATATTTTAAATTTTCTCCTTTTTTAGAGTATATTATTTTTCCCTTAACGTTGTAAATTATAATTTAGTGTGCTAAAATAAGCTTATAATTTACAAAGAATTAAAAAATAGGAGGGGACAGAATGAGAACATTTTTAGTTGTTTTATTAGTTATTGTTTCTTTAACAATGATAGTTGCAATAATGCTTCAACCGACAAAGTCTGATGGTATAAATAGTTTGATTTCTGGTGGAAATCAAAATTATTTTGCAAAAAATAGAATCAAAACCAGAGAAACTATGTTGGCAAGAATAACTGTAGTTACATCTGTATTATTTGCGATTATTGTTATGGCAATTAATTTGATGTAGTAATGTAGTAATAGGGAGGCACGGTAAAATTGAATACAGAGTTTTTGATTTTAATTTCAGGGCTTATAGCTCTATTTTTTGCTTTCATGTTAACTAAGGGCATAATTAAATCAGATGAAGGCAATGATAGAATGAAGGAAATTTCGGGTTATATTCATAATGGTGCTATGGCATTTTTAAAAAGAGAGTATAATTATTTATCTATTTTTATTTTAATAGTCGCAGTTGTTATAGTGTTTTTTATTAACTGGCAGACTTCTATTTGTTTTATTAGTGGAGCAGTTTTATCTATTTTAGCTGGATATTTTGGTATGCATGTAGCAACGAAATCCAATGTAAGAACAGCAGAAGCAGCTAGACATGGTCAAGACAAAGCGCTTCAAATTGCTTTTTCGGGCGGAGCAGTTATGGGGTTGTGTGTTGTTGGGCTTGGAATATTAGGTTTAGGTGCTTTTTATATTTTGTTTGGAGATAATATAATTTATCTAACAGGTTTTGGACTTGGAGCTAGCTCTATTGCACTATTTGCAAGAGTTGGTGGAGGAATTTATACAAAGGCAGCAGATGTCGGGGCAGATTTGGTTGGAAAAGTTGAAGCTGGTATTCCAGAAGATGATCCAAGGAATCCTGCTGTTATTGCAGATAACGTTGGTGATAATGTTGGTGATGTAGCTGGTATGGGAGCTGACTTGTTTGAATCATATGTAGGTTCAATAATTTCTTCTCTTACACTGGGTACATTTTTGGTGAGTAAATTTGGCAATAAGTATCCAAATAATGAACCAGTACTGTTTCCGATTTTATTAGCATCGATTGGTATCATAGCGTCTGTAATAGGTATATTGTTTGCAAGAAAAAGCAAAAACTCAAATCCGCAAGCAGCTTTGAATAATGGAACATATATTGGAGGAATAATTGTTATTATTTCATCTGCTATTTTAAGCAAAGTTATGTTTGGAGATTTTAAAGCTTTTATATCAATTGTTACAGGTCTTGTTATTGGTATGTTAATTGGCAAGATAACAGAGATGTTTACATCTGCAGATTATAAGCATGTAAAAAAGATAGCTGAACATACTCAAAGTGGTGCAGCAACCACAATAATTTCAGGGCTTTCTGTTGGTATGAAGTCTACTATGTTGCCTATAATATTTATTGCTTTCGGAATAATAATTTCTTTTTATGTTATGGGTGGAGCTACTAATCCATCATTGGGATTATATGGTATATCATTGGCAGCTGTTGGAATGCTTTCTACAACAGGATTAACTGTGGCTGTTGATGCTTATGGTCCTATTGCAGATAATGCTGGAGGAATTGCAGAAATGTCTCATTTACCAGCTAGCGTAAGAGAGATTACAGATAAGTTGGATTCGGTTGGAAATACTACTGCTGCGATAGGAAAAGGATTTGCGATAGGTTCTGCTGCACTTACTGCGTTAGCGCTTTTTGCTTCCTATGCACAAGCTACTAAAATACAATCAATCGATTTGCTTAAACCAGTGACATTGGTTGGATTATTGATTGGTGCTATGTTGCCGTTTTTATTTGGAGCACTTACAATGGATTCAGTTGGAAAAGCAGCAAATGAAATGATTGATGAAGTGAGAAGACAATTTAAGGAAAAGCCAGGTATAATGGCTGGTAAAGAAACTCCAGATTATGCTAAATGTGTTGATATTTCTACTGCAGCAGCATTAAGAGAGATGATGCTTCCGGGTATATTAGCTATCGTTGTGCCTATATCTATTGGGTTATTATTAGGTGCAGAAGCTTTAGGAGGACTTATTGCAGGAGCAGTGTCTTCAGGTGTATTAATGGCGATTTTGATGTCTAATTCAGGTGGAGCATGGGATAATGCTAAAAAGTATATTGAGGTAGGTAATTATGGAGGAAAAGGTAGTGAATCACATAAAGCAGGAGTCGTAGGTGATACCGTAGGTGACCCACTAAAAGATACTTCTGGTCCTTCTATGAATATTTTGATAAAACTTATGACTATTGTATCATTAGTGTTCTCAGGAGTTATATATCAATATGGTGGAATAATACTTAAGTTTTTTCAATAATAGAATAGTGTACTTTATGATGCAGATTGTTTAAAATCTGCATTTCTTTTTTTATTGATTAAGTGTATAATTTAAGTATGTGAGATAATTTTTAATTAAGGGGTGAGTGCATGGCAGAGTTTGAATCTAAGCTAAAAAGCGATGAAATGGATTTTTTATTTGATGCAGTTTTAAGCTTAAAGAATAAAGAAGAATGTTATAGGTTTTTTGAAGATATATGTACTATAAATGAAATATATGCTTTAAAGCAAAGATTACAGGTTGCAAGAATGCTTATGCAGAAAAAAACATATTTAGATATTGCTAGTACAACTGGGGCTAGTACTGCAACTATAAGCAGAGTGAATAGAGCTTTAAATTATGGCAATAATGGATATAAAATGGTCTTTGAGAGAATTGACTGGAAAGATAAATAGTGTTTATGTTAAAATACGAGCTACTCTTAAGAGCACTCTTAAGAGCAGCTTATTGTATTTGATGTAATAGATATTATTTATTGCATACAAGAATATAATAATCTTGACTGTCTTCTGAATAAATTACTTCAAATCCATGGCTTTTAACTAAATCTTCAAGCATATGTATTGGTTGAAGTTTATCTGAGTTTATGCTAGATTCTATTCCATTATGTATGCTGTTTATTTTTTCTTTACTTTCAATGTGAGCTATAACAAATTTACCATTATTTGACAAGAGTCCATTAACTTTTTTAAAAAAAGCTTTCTTATCTTTAAAATGAGGATAGCATGAGTAAGCTATTACATAATCATATGATATTTCTGTCTTAAATTGATAAAAATCATTCACAACAAAATTTATATTTTTATATAAGTCTTTATATTTTTCTTTAGAAATTTTTATCATATTTTCTGCAAAATCAAGAGCAGTAATTTTACCGTTAGGGCCTATTTTTTCTTCTATGTATGGCAGAATAACTCCTGTACCACTTCCTAAATCCAATACAGAATTGCCTTTGTGTATATTAATTTTATCCATAACATATCTAATTTTCTCTTCAGGATGTGTACAGATTTCATCCCATTTGTGAGCTAAATCGTTAAAATATTGTTTATCTTTCATAGGCTACCTCCTAGACTCAAATAGCGAACTTTTGTTTAATGCTTTTATTATCAAAGGAATAAGAAGTAACTGTATTATTATACCTGGTAAACCTTTTAAAAATAATCCTGATAATAATATGGATAATTTGAATTGTTTACCCATGAAAAGGTGAATAATAAAATATACGCCAATAATATTTACAATTCTTCCTATAAGCATAGAGGATATCAAAGATGGATACAAACCTAGTTTTATTTTGTTATATAGTAGTGATGTGAAAAATCCATAAGCTGCAAGTTCAAATATCATAACGAATACAAAAGGGAAAGGTGGCATTCCGGTGAATAAATGGCTTAACAGTGGTGATAATATACCTACAGATACTGCATAAGCTGGAGATAGTATGAAACCTCCAATTAAAACGGGAATGTGCATTGGAAGAAATATTGAACCTGCGTTCTTTATTGTGTGAAAAAAGAGAGGGAGTATGATTCCGATAGCTATTAAAACAGCTGCTCTTACCATTTCATTCAAATTAGTTTTGAGATTCTTTTGCATAATAGTGTCCTCCTTTATTATTATATGCTTCATTAAATCTATAATAGCAAATATTATGCCAAATTACACAATGTGAATATTACAAGCTTAGTAATAGTAATAAACTAATAATTATATATGTATTCTCAAAATGAAACATTTTATGTATCATTTTGAGAATAAGAAAACAATATTTGATATACAAACAATTGTTCATTAATAATGGCAATATCAAAGCACAATGTGATATAATTACTTAATAAAACAATGATTTTATATAGGGTAGTTTCGATTTAAGGAGTGATTAAATGGATTTAAAAAAGCTTTTAAATGAGCAGCAATATGAAGCAGCGACTACGATTGAAGGACCTTTACTTATATTAGCTGGAGCAGGTTCGGGAAAAACAAGAGTACTTACATATAGAATAGCACATATGATAAAGGATTTAGGAATTTATCCTTCACAGATTTTAGCCATTACATTTACTAACAAAGCAGCAGGGGAGATGAAAGATAGAATTCGTAATCTTGTAGGTGATGAAGTTGATAACATGTGGATTTCAACATTTCACTCATGCTGCGTTAGGATATTAAGACGTGAGATAGACAAATTAGGATATAATAAAAACTTTACTATATATGATTCTTATGATCAAAAGACATTGATAAAGCAATGTATGAAAGAATTAAATGTTAATGACAAGGACATAACAGATAGAGAGATAATCAATAAAATATCTGATTCTAAAAACAACTTAATAAGTGCAGAAGAATATAAAAAGAAAAATGAACATGATTTTAGAAAGAATAAAATTGCAGATGTTTATTTATTGTATCAAAAAAAATTAAAATCAAATAATGCTCTTGATTTTGATGATTTGATATATAAAACTGTTATGCTGTTTAAAAAGCATAATGATGTATTAGAATTTTATCAAAGAAAATTCAAATACATAATGGTGGATGAATATCAAGATACAAATGAATGTCAATATCAGTTTGTTAAGCTTCTTGCTGATGCAAATAAGAATATTTTTGTGGTTGGAGACGACGACCAATGTTTACCAGAAGGAACTCTTATTAGAACAAAATTAGGAGCTGTGAACATAGAAGAATTAAGAGAAAATGATAGAATATTATGTGCATCAGGTAATGGAGAAGTAAGCGAAGGAAGTATAGATAAAGTAATAAAAAAAGAATATAAAGGAATGTTTATTAGAATAAAAACTAGAAGTGGAAAGACTATAAAAGCAACACCTAATCACATTACATTTGCTAGAATTAATGATGATTTATCTTCATATAAAGAATATACACGTCACTTTGCAAATGCAGTTAATTTAAACTTTTTCTCTGGTGAAAAAGAAGAAGGAAGTCAACACTACTCACACAGAATAGAATTAATAACATCAGAAGAGGATGAAAAATTAAAGGCTATAGAGGCTGGATTTTCTGTAAAAAAAGAAAATATAAATAGTTGGAGAATAGAAACTGAAAGAGTATTGTATGATGAAGCTGAAAAATATGGAAAAAGAATAATTCAAATAAATGATGATTTAGAAATTGTAAGAAAAGCTAAATTGACAAAACACAATAGTTACTATTTCATGCCTATTGGGAGTTTAAAGCAAGGTATGATTGTAACGGTGTTTGATAATAATGAAATTGTTGAAGATGTTGTTGAAAGTGTGGATATAGAAGAATATAAAGGATATGTATATGATTTATCAGTTCCAGATTTTAGACAGTATATAGCTAATGATGTTATAGTGCATAACTGTATTTATGAGTGGAGAGGAGCTAACATAAGAAATATTCTGGATTTTGAGAAGGATTTTCCTGATACTAGGGTTATTAAGCTAGAACAAAATTATAGGTCTAAAGGAACTATTTTAGAAGCAGCAAATCAAGTTATAAAGAATAATGTCAATAGGAAAGGTAAAACTCTAAGAACGGAAAAAGATAATGGTGATAAGATTAAAATATATAGAGCAAGTACAGATAAAGATGAAGCTGCATTTGTAGCTTCAGAAATGAAACGATTAATAAAAGAAGAGGGAAGAATGTACAAAGACTTTGCTGTGCTTTATAGAATGAATTCTCAATCACGTTCTATCGAAGAGGCTTTCAGAAAAAATGATATTCCTTACAGGATAATAGGAGGCCTTAAGTTCTACGACAGAAAAGAAATAAAGGATATAATGGCATACTTAAAGCTTATTTGCAATCCATATGATGATGTAAGTCTTCAAAGGATAATTAATGAGCCTAAGAGAAGCATAGGGAAAACAACATTATCAAAGGTAATTGACTTTGCAGCACAGACTGAGGAGAGCATTTACAATGTTTTATTAGATGTTGGATTTATTCCGGGATTGAGTGCTAGAAATGTTACATCTATAAATAAATTTACTACTTTAATAAATGAGTTTATGGAATTAAAAGAGGAATTAACAGTATCTGAAATGATAAGAAAAATAATTGATGAAACAGGCTATATGAAAGCACTTGAGAAAAATAAAGATACTGAAAGTGAAAGCAGAATAGAAAACTTAAAAGAGCTTGTGTCTGAAGCTGTTGAATTTGAGATGAATTCTGAGGATAAATCAGTTGAAGCATTTCTGGAAAATAAAACACTGGTTACAGATATGGACAATTATGATGAGAATGCTGATGCAGCTGTCATGATGACCATACATAGTGCTAAGGGACTTGAATTTCCAGTAGTATTTATGGTAGGCATGGAAAATGGTATTTTTCCAAGCGAAATTACTCTTAGCAGCAATACGGAAATGGAAGAAGCTAGAAGATTGTGCTATGTTGCTATAACTAGAGCAGAAGAAAAACTGTATATGACGTCAGCAGAGCAAAGAATGGTATTTGGAAGAATGGTATTTTATTCACCATCAGATTTTATCGATGAAATACCTCCTAAATTAAAGGAGTTTATTAACAATAGAGGGTTAAATAGAGTATTTAATAGTTCAAGAAATTCTAGCCAGTTTAGTAATTCTAGTTCATTTAAGAATTCAAATATATGGAATAAAATGAATACCACAAACACTTTTAATACTAGTGTTGCAAATGCTATAAATAATAATAATACAAAATTGAGCAAAGAAGAGGCAGTAGTGGGTAGAAAAGTTAAGCACAAAAAATTTGGGGTAGGTACTATTGTTAATGTATCTGGTAATGGGAATGATATTATAATTACAGTTGCATTTGATAATATGGGTATAAAAAAGTTGATGATTGATTCAGCACCACTTGAATCGTGTTGATAATTATGTGTGCTAATTAGGCATTTTCAAAAAAATAACTAGTCAGTATGCTAGTCTATTTTGCGAACTACTTCATCGTTGGAACCCGTTGATAGAACCTACTATCAGCGGAACCCAACTCTTTGTATTTCACAAAATATACGTCGCATCTTTGATTTGTTATTTTCTTTCAAATGCCTTATCTTAAGAAAGGAAGAGTTTTGTTATTATGAGTCAAGAGAGTAAAAGACAAAAGATGATTGAACTTATTGATGAACTGAATAAATATGCTCATGCTTACTATGTTCTTGATAACCCAATTGTATCAGATGCTGAATATGATAGTAAGTATGATGAACTGGTAAAACTAGAAAAAGAATTAGGAGAAGTTTTGCCTTATTCACCAACTCAGAGAATAGGAGATAAGATTTTACCAGAATTTAAAAAACATACCCATCTCTCTAAGCTTTGGAGTATGGATAAAGCACAATCTATAAATGAAATAATAGATTGGCACAATAGAAATTTAAGAGCTATAAATGAATATAATTCATCACATGAGTATAAATTACCAAAACTTGAGTATGTACTGACAAAGAAATTTGATGGTTTAACTATTAATTGTACTTATGATGAAGAAGGAATTTTAAGAATAGCTGCAACGAGAGGAACGGGTGTAATAGGTGAAAATGTAACAGAACAAGCTAAAACTATAAAAAGCCTTCCACTAAGAATAGATAATGATTTTGTATTTGAAATTCATGGTGAGGCTATTATGACTCAGGAAGCTTTTCAAAAATATAATGAGAATGCAGAAGTTCCTTTAAAAAATTTAAGAAATGGTGCTGCTGGTGCACTTAGAAACTTAAATGTAAAAGAAACTGCTAAAAGAAATCTGTCTGCTTTCTTTTATGATATTGGATATAGTGAAGGCAAAGAATTTGATTCATATTTAGAAATGATGGAATTCATAAAAGAAAAGGGATTTCCTGTTGATGATTATATGGTTGTTTGTAGCAGCATAGACGAAATAAAAAAGCAGATAGATTATATTGAAAAAATAAGAAGTGATTTGAATTATGATATTGATGGTGTTGTTATTGCAGTAAATGATATCAGAACTAGAGAAATTTTAGGATATACTGTTAAATTCCCTAAATGGGCTATTGCATATAAATTTGCAGCAGAAGAAGCAACAACTAAACTATTAGATGTAGAATGGAATGTTGGAAGAAGTGGAAGAGTTACCCCTACGGCAATATTAGAACCAGTTGAAATAGGAGGAGTTACAGTAAAAAGAGCAACTTTAAATAATATTGATGATATAAGAAGAAAAGGTGTTAAAATAGGATGTAATGTATTTGTTCGTCGTTCAAATGATGTAATACCAGAGATTATGGGTGTAGTTGAAGACACATTGTATGGTAGCAGAGAAATTACAGTTCCTAAAACCTGCCCTAGCTGTGGAAGTGAAATCAAACAGTATGGTGTGCATTATTTTTGTGAAAATACTCTTTCATGCAAACCACAATTGATAAAGAGCATTGTGCATTATGCAGGAAGAGAAGCAATGAATATTGCAGGTTTCAGCGAAAAAACTGCAGAACAGCTTTTTGAAGAACTAAATATAAAATCAATACCAGAACTTTATAAAATAACTAAAGAACAATTGCTTTCATTAGATAGATTTGGGGAGAAAAAGGCGTATAATCTCTTAAAAGCCATTGAGAACAGTAAAAATTGTAGTTTACCATCATTTATTTATGCACTAGGAATACCTAATGTTGGCAAAAAGACTGCCTATGATATAGCACAAAAGTTCAAGTCACTTGATAGAATTCAAAATGCTACATTCGATGAATTGGTATTAGTAAACGATATAGGTGATACTGTGGCACAGTGTATAATAGACTTTTTTAGTGATGATACAATAAAGAATAATATAAATGAATTGTTAGAACAAGGAGTAACACCTGTGTATGAGGAGAAGAAAATTGATGAAAATATTTTCACGGGTAAAACGGTAGTTGTTACTGGTTCTCTTGAAAACTACTCAAGAGCTTCAATAAAAGAAAAACTTCAATCATTAGGTGCAAAAGTATCTAGTAGTGTAAGCAAAAAGACGGATTATGTTATTGTTGGAAAAGAACCCGGTTCTAAATATGATAAAGCATTACAGCTTGGTATTAACATAATTTCCGAAGAAGAATTTGAAAATATGATACAGTAAAAAATGCCTGTCCTAATCTTTCGAGGACAGGCATTTTTGTTAATTTACAACGGGTATTTTTATTAATTTATAATTGTTATTTTTTCAAATATTTTCTCAGCTGTCTTTTAATAAATATAAAAAGCAGTGGTAAGGAATATATTAGTTGTCCAGCAGTTGACATTGATTCTCCAAATTGAGGGAATATAGAGTAAAGACCTTCTCCAAATAAATGTCCACCAATTAAAATCAAAAGCAGATTTAGTATTGAAAATAATATTGTTATATTTAGTTTTATGGTTGTTTTAAATAATATAAAAGCTAAAACAAGAGAAGCCAATATACCTATGAATATTCCAATTACGATTGTAATGTTGAATTCAGCGGCATATGGTAATAGGAACATGATTATCTCTAAGCTCTCTCTGAATATAGTTACGAACGATAATAGTAATAAGCTAAATGCTGTTAATTTAACATTATATTTCTGATTTATATCTAATGAAAAGTTTTTGCTTTGCTTACCAACCCATATTATGCTGTATAATATTAAACCAGCTAGGAAAATCATCATAGCACCTAAGAAAATTTGTTCGGCATATCCTTCCAAATTATTAACTTGTCCAATCAATAATTTACCGGATATTAAACTAGCTATTATACCAATAATGGAGCCAGCATAAATATATTTAGATAAATCTGTTCTATAGATTTTATGCAAGTAAACAATAAGAGGGATAATAATCAAAAGCATCTCTAAACATTCTCTGAAAGTGATTATTATAGGTGTTAGCATCTTATCACCTCCTAACTGTTCTTAATATATTATAGAGGAGTTATAAAGATATTGTTACAATTAAGGATTAACAATGGAAACTTAATTCTGCATGATTACTGAAATATAAGTTGTTTTGTGGTAAAATAAAAATGTTGTGAATAAATTGTTGAAAAATCAAACTTTATTGAGTTATAATAACTAAATAACGAGAAAGTGAGGGATACTATGTCAGTTACAAAAAAGGATGTTGAATATGTTGCAAAACTTGCAAGATTAGAATTTGCTGAAGATGAAAAAGAAGCATTAATAAATGACTTGAACAGTATTTTAGGATATATAGATAAATTAAATGAACTAGATACAGATGATGTTGATATAGTTGTTAATCCATATTATTTAGAAAATAAGTTCAGAGAAGACGAGGTTCAACCTTCTCTACAGTTAAAGGATGTAATTGATAATGCACCTAAACATTTAGAAGAATACATAGTTGTTCCAAGAGTTGTAGAATAGCTGAAATTGAGTTTAGAATAGAAGAGGTGATTTTTTTGGAATTATATAGATTAAAAGCTCATGAACTTAGAGATTTGATACATAACAAAGAAGTAAAATGTACTGAAGTTACGGAAGCATTATTAAATAGAATTGAGGAAGTTGATGATAAAATCGGAGCATTCTTATATGTTGCTAGGGAAGAGGCAATGAATGCTGCAAAAAATGTTGATGATAAAATTAGCAAGGGTGAAAAGGTAGGAGACCTTGCAGGTATACCTATTGCAGTTAAGGATAATATAAGCGTTAAAGGAATGCAGAATACATGCGCATCTAAGATTTTACAAGGATATAAAGCTCCTTATGATGCACATCTAGTAGAAAACTTAAAAAGAGAGAATGCAGTAATATTAGGAAAGACTAATATGGATGAATTTGCAATGGGTTCATCAAATGAAACAAGTGCCTACAAAATGGTTAAGAATCCTTGGGATTTAGATAGGGTACCGGGAGGATCATCAGGTGGTTCAGCAGCGGCAGTTGCAGCTTTTGAAGCACCACTATCATTGGGTACTGAAACAGGAGGATCTGTTAGACAACCAGCTTCATTATGTGGTGTTGTTGGATTGAAGCCTACATATGGAAGAGTTTCAAGATATGGCGTTGTAGCTTTTGGTTCAACATTAGATCAGGTTGGACCTATGGCAAGAGATGTTGAAGATTGTGCTATTATAGCAGAGGCTATTTCAGGACTAGATGATAGAGATTCTACTACTGCTGATATTACTGTTCAAGATTATAAAAAGAGTCTTAACAAGGACATTAGAGGTAAAAGAATAGGTATTCCAAAAGAATATTTTGGAGAAGGTCTGAATGATGGTATTAGAAAAAGTGTTGAAGAAGCAGTAAAGGTTTTAGAAGATAATGGTGCTATTGTTGAGGAATGTTCATTACCATTGTCAGAATATGCTCTTGCTGCATATTACATAATAGGTAGTGCTGAAGCATCTTCTAACTTAGCAAGATTTGATGGCGTAAGATATGGATATAGAGCTAAAGAATTTGAAGATGCAGTTGATTTGTACTATAAGTCAAGAAGCCAAGGATTTGGAAAAGAAGTGAAGAGAAGAATAATGCTTGGAACATATGCATTGTCAGCAGGATACTATGATGCATACTATAAAAAGGCTCTTAAAGTTAGAAATTTAATAAAGAAGGATTTTGAGAGAATATTTAAAGAGTTTGATGCAGTTATTTCGCCTACTTCACCAACAATTGCATTTAAATTGGGTGAAAAAATAAATGATCCACTATCTATGTATTTATCTGATATTTATACAGTACCAGTTAATATAGCAGGAATTCCAGCTATATCAGTGCCATGTGGTATAGTTGATGGTATGCCGGTTGGACTTCAAATAATGGGTAATTACTACAGAGAAGATACTCTGTTTAATTTGGCTTATAGCTTTGAACAGTCTACAGATTGGCATAAAAAATTTGCAAATATTTAATATATAGTATACTAAAAAAATTTGCTAATCATTAGTTGCTAGTTACTACAGTGGAGAGTAGTTTTATTACTAAAGCTGGCTATGCCTTTGATGGATAAGAGTAATTAGAGATTAGAGATCAGTGATTAGAGATTAGAGATTAGAGATTAGAGATTAGTGATTGGAGATTGAAGGTTGGAGCTTGAAGATTGAAGATTGAATTAAAGTTGAGGATGGTGAGAATTAAATGAATTATGATACAGTCATTGGGCTAGAAGTTCACGTTGAACTGTCTACTAAAACTAAAATATTCTGTGGATGTACAACAGAATTTGGAGGTCAGCCTAATACTCATGTTTGTCCAGTTTGTATGGGATTACCGGGGGCACTTCCAACATTAAATAAAAGAGTGGTTGAATACGGGATTAAATCTGGTCTTGCACTTGGATGTTCAATAAATAAAGTTTGCAGGATGGATAGAAAAAATTATTTTTATCCAGATGCACCAAGAAATTATCAGATAACACAGGATGAATTTCCTATCTGCAGGGATGGATATATAGACATAGAATTTGAAGATGGAACAAAGAAGAGAATTGGTATTGAGAGAATACATATGGAAGATGACGCAGGAAAACTACTTCATACCAAAGCGGGATCATTAATTGATTTTAATAGAGCGGGAGTTCCACTTCTTGAAATAGTATCAAGACCAGACATGAGTTCTGCAGAAGAGGCTATTTTATATTTAGAAAAGCTTAAAGGTATATTAACGTGTATAGGTGTATCAGATTGTAAGATGGAGCAAGGTTCTCTTAGATGTGATTTAAATGTATCAGTAAAACCAGCAGGTAGTGAAAAATTAGGAGTAAGGTCTGAAATTAAAAATTTGAATTCATTTAAATCACTTGAAAAGGCAATAGAGTATGAAGTTAAAAGACAAATAGAAGCAATAGAAAATGGTGAAAAACTATTTGTTGAAACAAGAAGATGGGATGAAGAAAATTTAAGAACTCTTTCTATGAGAAGCAAGGAAGCAGCGAATGATTATAGATACTTTCCAGAAGGAGATTTAGTCACATTAAATATTTCTGATGAATGGATAGAAGAAATAAGAAAGACAATACCAGAACTTCCACATGAAAAATATGTTAGATTTATCAAACAGTATAATTTACCAAAGTATGATGCAAATATTATAACATCATCATATGATGTGGCTGATTTCTTTGAAGAAACAGTTGATATTTGTAGTGACTCTAAGGCAGTTGCAAATTGGATTATGGGCGATATTTCTGCATTTATGAATGAAAAAAATATTGGCATAAATGATACTAAAATTACACCACAGCATTTGGGTAATTTAATAAAACTAATAAATGATGGTAAAATATCAAATGCGATTGGTAAAAAAGTTTTAAGTGAAATGCTCGAAAATGGTAAAATGCCAGAAACTATAGTTGAAGAAAAAGGACTTATTCAGAATAGTGATGAAAGTGCAATTTTAGATATGGTTAAAAATGTGCTTGAATCAAACCCAGACAATGTTGCAGAGTACAAAAATGGAAGAACAAATTTATTTGGATGGTTTGTAGGACAGGTAATGAAGATGTCAAAAGGTAAAGCTAATCCTAAAATTGTTAGCAAGTTAATGAAAGAAGAAATAGAGAAGATGTAGAATTGATAAAAGGGGTTGTCAGTAAATCAAAAACAATGCAATGTATTGTATACGAAGTTTTTTTCTGACAATCCCTGTATTATATTTAAATTTAAATATTAGAATTTACGATTTTGTTATATGAATTAACAGTAAGTAAATAGTAAGCCATATATATTAATGTATAACTTATTACACTAATTCCAATGGGAATTGTTAAATTTATATTTAATATATCTCCTAAAACCGATACAGCTACGAAGCTATGAATAGCTCCTAAAACAAGAGGTAAAACAAATATAAATAAAATTTGTTTTGCTATTGAAACTTTGATTTCTCTTTTATTAACGCCTATTTTTTTAAGTAACATATATCTAGGTTTGTCATCATTAGCTTCTGATAATTGCTTAAAAAATATAATGCTTCCTGTAGCCATTAGGAATACCAAACCTAAAAAACTTGCTATAAATATTATCAAACCTGAAATAGCTAAATTTGATTTATAGTTTTCATAGTATGAAGAAAAAATTCCAAATAAATTATTTGCATTTGAGTATTCTTTAGAAATTAAATTATTTAATTCTTTTGTCAATGATTCAGCATCTTTTTTATTAGCATTAATATATGCTTTTACACTATAAATGTTGTTATTGTTACAATATTTATTGTATATTTCATCCTTAACAACAATTGTTCTAGGAGCTATTCCTTTATTAATTATAGGATAATATTTGAAGTTTGTTATATTAAATTGTTCATATTTATTGTTGAAATTAATTTTCAAGGTATTATAAGTGTGATTTTTATTAATATTTTCAGTAAAATATACACATTCATTTGAAGTATTTAGTTTGATTACATATTTAAGTTTCCTTATTTTTGCAATTTCATTATATTTACTTTCAGAAATAATATAACAAGTGGTTGTATAATCGGGAAATTTAGTTTTAGCTTTAATGAATTTGATATTAACGCTGTTTATCATCTTATTTTTAGGATATTTATTCATAATAAACTCAACTTTTTTGTCTAATTTAGTATTATTCATATTAATAACATATGAAAAAGGATAGTGAGTTTCTTGTTTTGTATAAAAACCGTAATATTGACTGGAGGCTATACCCATAGCAGTCAATGTTGTTGCACTAAGCACAGCTATAGTTGCTAATGTTCTTGAGCTACTTTTAATTCTATACAAAAGTTGAGATGTTCCAATCAAATTAATTCCCTTATAATACTTTTTTTTGTTTTTTTTCGATAATTTTATTACAAATAATATGAAAGAAGAAAAAAACATATATGTTCCAGTAATCACAAGTATTAAAGTTGCTAATATCACATAAAGAAAATTTAACTTAAGTTTAATTGCACTAATATATAATATATATCCTCCAATTATTAAGATTATTGAAATTAAAGTAGCAATGATTGATACTTTTGGTTCTTTTTCTCCTTTATTTTCTGCTTTAAAAAGTTCTATGAGTTTAAATCTGTAAATAAGGCTATACCCATGAACAGAAGTAATAAAAAATAAAGTAAAAAATGTGATAAATGTATTTATAATAGCTTTAGGTACTATAGTGAATTTTATATATATAGAAAATCCCATGAGTCTAACTAGGAGCATTATAAATACCTTAGATAGTAAGCTTCCCAATAAAATACCTGTGCCAAGTGCTAGTATTCCCATAACTATATTTTCATAGAATAACATTCGGCCTATTTGCCTTTTTTTAATTCCTAGTAGTGAGTAGAGACCTATTTCTTTCTTCCTTTTTTTTATAAAGAATGAATTTGAATACCAAATAAATATTGCTACAAATATAGCAATAACAATTGAACTAGCTTTAAATGTAACATCTATCTTAGTAATAGATTTACTCATCACTAAAACTTGTTTATTATATTCTATTGATACAAAAGTAAAATATATTATTATACTGAATACCATAGAAGTGAAATATAAAAAATAGTTATAGAAATTTCTTCTTATATTTTTTGACGCAATTTTAAATAAATTCATAGTCATATCCCCTCAATCTATAATTAATATTTTAAATCTCATTAAAACTTCCTCCAAGTGTTCTCAATATATCAATTATTTTTTGAAAAAATTCTTTGCGTGAATTTCCTCTCACAAGTTCACTAAATAATCGTCCATCTTTTATAAATAGAATCCTTTTGCAGTAACTTGCTGCAAAGGCATCGTGTGTAACCATCATTATTGTAGTTTTATTAGTTTTATTTAAATTACTCATGCATTGCAAAAGCTCTGAAGAAGCTCTAGAGTCCAAAGCACCTGTAGGTTCATCTGCTAATATTAATTTTGGATTAGTAATAATAGCTCTTGATGCTGCTGTTCTTTGTTTTTGACCACCTGAAATTTCATATGGATATTTATTTAGTATATCGGTTATTCCAAGAGCATTTGCTACAGTATTTACTTTTTTTTCAATATCTTTGTGATTAACTTGCGAAAGTGCTAATGGTAGAATTATATTTTCTTTAACGGTTAAAGTATCAAGTAGATTAAAATCTTGAAATATAAAGCCTAATTTGTTTCTTCTGAATGATGATAATTTTGTTTCATCCATTTTTAATAAATCATCACCATCTATGATTATCTTTCCACCAGTTGGTTTGTCTATAGTTGATATTATGTTTAATAAAGTAGTTTTTCCAGCACCAGAAGGGCCCATTATACCTATAAATTCTCCTTCTTTAATTTCAAGATTTATATCATGAAGTGCGGTATAAACATTTCCTCTTGAACCATAAACTTTTTTTAGATTTTTAGCAACTAAAACTGTACTCATTGATTTTTCCTCCTCGATATTTTTTGCACATATAGATTATAGTATTTATAAGCAGTGATAACAATTTATTCACCTTACAATTCAAGAATGCAAACTTACAGTTATGTAAGTTTGTAAATATATAAGCTCATTTATAGAAAATGTGTATCATTAAGAACAAAAAAAGCTACAAAATTTTGATTGTAGCTTTGAGTAGATTATTTTTTTACAACATTATAGTAATTTAAAAGTTTAGGGAAATGTATTATAGTTTTTGTATATTCTCCAAAACTTGATTCTATTGTTATGTCATGTCCTAATCTATTTGAAAGTTGTTTTGCTAAATATAATCCCATACCTGTGGACTTATGAAAATTTCTTCCTGTATGTCCAGTAAAACCTTTATCAAAGACCCTTCCGATATCTTCTTTTTTTATGCCTATACCATTATCTTCAATTATGATTCTTTTTTCGGTATCATCTTTTTCAAAATTAATTTTTATTATTCCTTTTTCAGGTGTATACTTTAGTGCATTGGATAAAATCTGATTTATTATGAACATTAGCCATTTTCTATCACTTGAAACTACTAAATCAGTATCCTTTATGTTGATTTTTATTTTTTTATTTATAAATGTTTTAGCATGTTTTCTTACCACTTCTTTTACGATTTTATCTAAAGATATATCGCTTATAAAATAGTCCTTTGAAAATGCATCTATTCTTGAATGATAAAGTATATGTTCAACATAATTATCAATTTTATCTATTTCTTCCTCTATGCTATTAAGAATTTCTTCTAGCGATTTTTTTTTATTATTTTCTATTATTAGTCTGATTACTGCAATGGGATTTTTGATTTCATGTACCCAAGAAGTAATGAATTCTAAATTTCCTTTTTTATCTTCATGAAGCTTCTCAATTTTAGAATTTTTTTGACTGATTAAATTTTTAAGTATTTGGTTATATAAATTTTGTTCATATGTTCTTGGTTCAGGTAGGCAATTAACTATGTTCTCTTCTCTGTTTTCTATCATGTTATTTATATTTTCATAATATTTTTTTGCTAGTAAATATTCAATAATAATATAAATTAAAAAGAATATTAATGAAACACCATTTAAATAAAGAATATTATATACGTTAACCTTTACTCTAGTATCTAAATATATTACTGAAGATATAAAACTCATTAAAATTAGGTAAAATAGTAATAAACGTTGTTTATGTATTAAATATTTGCTAAATTTCATATTATTATATAGCCTTGTCCTTTCTTAGTTTTGATAAAGTTGTCCAATCCGATAGCAGAAAGCTTTTTTCTAAGTCTATTTATATTTACTGTTAAAGTATTATCATCTATAAAGTTTTCATCTTCCCAAAGTTTTCGCATTATAGTATTTCTACTTACTACACTACCGCTATTATTCATTAGTATATTGAGTATTTTAAATTCATTTTTAGATAGTTCTATTGTTTTTTTATTATAGATAAGAGTACTATTTTTTAAATTTAATATTACATCGTTGTATTCAATAACAGCTGGTTCAATATTTGTATATGAATATGTTCTTCTTAAAAGAGCATTTATTTTTGCAATTAATACATCAAGAGAAAAAGGTTTTTGTATAAAATCATCTCCGCCAATATTAATTGCCATAATAATATCCATATTTGTATTTCGTGAAGATATGAATAAGATAGGTACTTTTGAAATTTCTCTTATTTTAGTACACCAATAGAAACCGTCAAAATGTGGAAGATTTATATCCATGAGTATTAAATGAGGTTCGTATCTTACAAATACATTTAATACTTCATTAAAATCATATATGCATAAGCCATCAAATCCCCATTTCTTAATATTTTCCAATATTATTTCTTTAATTTTTGGGTCATCTTCAACTATCATTATTTTAAACATTTGTATAGGCTCCTTTATTAATTTGAAAGATTACAATTTCTATGAGGATAAGATTTATAAAAATGAGTTTATCTAAATTTTAGATGTATATGAATATTATATAACATTTACTTGTTACTTTGTATATTAAAAATAAAGATCTAATTTGTGTAGTATTTAATATTTAACCATTTTAAAAATTACAATTTGCTATAAAATCAAAGCAAAAGTGGTAGAATATATTTAGGGAGATGATATGTTAAAAAAAACCTAGTATATTTGACATATGATTGGATTTTTTATATACTTTGATTATCAAATAATTTGATTATCAAAACTAAAAGGAGATAGTTTTAATGAAATTACCAACATTAAAAATAGGAAATTTAATTGCTAATATACCGATTATACAAGGGGGAATGGGAATAGGAGTATCACTTTCTAAATTAGCATCAGCGGTGGCTAATGAAGGTGGTATTGGTGTTATTTCGGCAGTGCAAATTGGCTTTAGGGAGAAGGACTTTGAAAAAAATAATAAATTAGCAAATTTGAGAGCACTTGCAAATGAAATTAGAAAAGCGAAAGAATTAAGTCCAAAAGGAATAATAGGGGTAAATATTTTGGTGGCTGCAAATGATTATGCTGAATTAGTAAAAACAGCAGTTAAAGAAAAAATAGATCTTATTATTTCGGGTGCAGGAATACCTAAAGATTTACCTAAATATGTAAAAGGAACCGATACAAAAGCTGTACCTATAGTATCATCAGGTAAGGCAGCGGCTCTTATAGCAAAACTGTGGAAGAGAAGATATGATTATTTGCCTGATGCTATTATTGTTGAAGGACCTGAAGCAGGCGGGCATTTAGGATTTTCAGAGGAAGCACTTAATAAATCACCTAAACCATCACTTGAGAATATTCTCAAAGAGGTAATTACTGCAATAAAACCTTTTGAAGATAATTATAATAAGACCATTCCTGTAATAGTAGCGGGTGGAGTTTATTCAGGAGAGGATATTGCTAAATTTATTAGTTTGGGTGCAGCTGGTGTTCAAATGGCAACTAGATTTGTTGCAACTGAAGAATGTGATGCTCACATTAATTTTAAAAATGCATATGTTGAAGCTAAGGAAGAAGATGTAAAGATTATTAAGAGTCCTGTTGGTATGCCAGGTAGAGCCATTAAAAATGCTTTTGTTGAAAAAATTGAAAAAATCAATATTCCAGTAAGGTACTGCTATAATTGTTTAAAGACGTGTAATCCAGCTACTACGCCATATTGCATATCACGAGCACTTATAAACGCTGTGGAAGGAAATGTTGAAAATGGTTTGATATTTGCTGGAAGCAATGTGGGACTTGTAGATAAAATCACTACAGTAAAAGAGCTGATGTCAACATTAGTTGATGAAGCAGAAAAAGTATAATCTAATCAATTCCACAAGATTCCCACTTTTATGAGTGGGGTATTGGGGTTTTTTTCTTCATGTGGAGTGGAGTTTCCACATGAAGTCTCGATGTTTTGCTTCAGCAAAACGAGTTCACTCAAGAAAAATAATAAACCATATGTGAAATTATTTAAATTTCACATATGGTTTTATGTTGTATTTCTAATTGAACATCAAATTTTTGTCTTATGTTATCATCTACTTGATGGGAAATATATAATAGTGTCAATTCATCATTCGCCAATAATTTGTTTAATATAATATTAGCTGTTTCATTATCCAAGTTGGATAAGCTCTCGTCCAAAATCATAATATCAGCTTTATATAAATAAATACGTGCTAATGCAATACGTTGCTTTTCTCCACCAGATAAATTGATGCCGCTTTGACCAATCATTGCATTTATACCTAATTCAGTACGAGCAAGCACATAGCCTAATCCAGCAAAATTGACTGCATCCATGATTTCTTTATCAGAAAATGTGTCTTGAAACAAACAGATATTTTCCTTAATGGTTGCTTGGAATATGAAAGGTACCTGAGAATTTATAGATACTAGTCTACAATAATCTTCTACTTTTATTTTCTGGATATCAACTTGATCCATTAGAATTTTACCGTGGTTAGGAACAAGCTCTTTTGAAATAAGTTTAATTAACGTTGATTTTCCAACACCACTTTTTCCTTGTAACAGATATTTTTTACCTTTTATAAAAGAATAGTTTACTTGCTTTAATACTATATTATCTTCATATTTGAAGCTTACGTTATTCAAACTTAGAGAATAGTCGAAACTTACCTTTTCCTGGTAATCGCATTTTTCTTCAATAACTACATCATTAGAAAGATGTTTTTGTAATTTTTTGATAACGATTTTAGCAGAATGTAATTCAGTTAGGTCATTACTTAATGAGGTTAATGGAGAAGATATATATACAATTAACTGTGATGCAGCAATCAAAGTTGCAATATCCATATGTCCGGAAACAACAAGCAATGCACCACCGAAAAAGACACCGAGGTATAATATAGAACCTAAATTATATGATAAAACATTAATAAATGAAGTCCATGTTTTTGTAATAAATCGTTGATTTTCTAATTGTTTGCTGCTGTTATTTGTGGTTGCTAATGCTTGAGCTTCAAGATGAAATCCCTTTATTAAATCAAAAGCATTAAGTTCTTCGGTTGTATTTACTGTAAACTCAGATGCTTTTTCTGAAAACTTCTTTTTATTTTGAGCCTGTTTTGGTCCAAAAAATTTAGGAATCATCAGTTGTATAACCACCATAATAAATACAAATATAGAAATGTATGGTGAAATAAGTAATATAGCAATAGCACTGATAATAAATTGCAATATGCTCGTATATATAATAAAAATTGAGGAAAAATACGACCTCTCAACAATATCTAAATCATTGCTCAATAATGAAAACCAATCTCCAGTATTCTTTTTATGGAATTGTGTAGTATTAAGTGAAAATATATTTTTCAATAATTTTCCACGAAGTGAAATTTTGGCATTTTTTATCAATAGCCATTTTGTACGTCTGCAAATAAAATCAATGAAAAAGAATACAATGATATAACCACCAAAACCTAATAAATAGATTCCTATTTTACTAAGGTCTTGATTTTCTGCAATTTGAATACAGAGCATCATTACGTAGGCAAGTCCAACTTCTAATATTGTACTAAACGTTTGTAAAATAATTCCTAATATAAACAACTTTTTATTTTCTTTTATTAAAAAATTACACATAATGTTCCCCTATAAAATTAATAATAATGTTAAAAATATGCTATAATATGTATATTATAGCATATTTTCTATATAATTAACAAATATTATTCATATTTCAATTTTTTTAAGTTCTCAAGAAGTATTTTTTGACAATACGGTATTCTTGAGAGAAGTTAAGCGTATGCAGGCTTTTTCCAAGTACTTAGTTTAAGCATTTTTGAAAATTCTCTCTTATCTTATTATAGTTTTTGCTTACTAATAAATTAGGTATTGTAAAAATTACTTAATTGTTTTTACAATACCTTAGATTTTATTTTCACTAATATATATTACATTATAACATTTACTATCATAATTATTGCTGCAATTAAATTCACAATAGCAAATAATCTCTTTAAATTTTTTGGTTTGCTCTTAACAGCGTACTTGCTACCTAATAATGCACCAATTACTGCTACTATTGTAAGAGGGATAGCTATATGAGGGTTAAAGTCACCATTTATACTGTGTCCAAGGAAGCCCATCAATGCAGTTGCAGCAACCATAGCAGAAGAAGTTCCAACTGCTATTTCCATAGGAACACCACAAGCTAAAACCATAAGTGGAATTTTAAAAGCACCGCCAGATATGCCTATTGCACCTGCAAAAAAACCTACTGCAGCAGTGATTGGAAGAGCTAACCATAGATTAACTACATATTCATTCTCTCCAAACTTTCTTTTCCAGTATCCTAACTTGTGAGTATCTTTTATGTTTTTTTGCTTAACAGGCATAAGCATAAAAATTGACACTGCAACTAATAAAATAGCAAAAATCAATTTTAATGTAGTTCCTTTTATATTTCCAGCATAATATCCACCTATAAAAGCCATTATATCGGTAGGAGGGTCTATTACAAGTGCTAGTTTCCAGTCAACTTTATTATGTTTGTGAAAAATTAGCATAGAAGTAATTGATGTTACAATCATTATAAGCTGTGAAGTAGTTGCTGCATTATGCATTGAAATACCAGCTAATACCATAGCTAAAATATAAAAATTGCCTCCTCCTTTGCCTATCATTGACATTGAAACTGCTATTACAAGTATTACAATACTTAGTATAAATATAGTTCCCATTACAAGCGCTTCCTTTCTATAATTAAAATTTAACATAAAATAGTTGATTTATTGTTACAATGTAATATAATATAACTATATTAGTATTTACTCATATAATTAAAACACAGTAATTTAAAAATGTCAATATATTGAATTTGTCAATTTATATTTGGATGTATGCCCTGTTTAGTTTACAGGCAATGTGGACTTGTTTTGCTAAATCAAAACATTAGTATTTCAAGTTATATTATTCACGAAATTGATTTGTTACTGCATATAGTGATGAATTTTTATTAAAAATACTTTCTGTGGGATAACCACTGTATAAAAAATTAAGGAGAGATTAAATATGCAAAAATTTGATGAGCTATTAAGAGAACTTGATTTGAATTTCTTTGGTAGTGGAAAGCACAAAATGACTATCGAGAAGGCAATGGAACTAAAGAAGGAAGATAAGGTTTTCATTCTCGATGTAAGATCAAAACAGGAAAACGATTATTTAAAATTTGAATTTGCGACGAACATTCCTACAAGCGAAATTCCAGATAGAGTTCAAGAAATTCCAAAGGATAAGACTGTAGCAATATTCTGTACAGGTGCTACTAGAGCAACAATAGTATATACATATTTAAAAGTGGCTGGATATGAAGATGTAAAAATAATAACAAACAACATAAATGATATTGCAGGTTTATTTAAACCAGGATATGTTTTAAAAAACAGTTAAAACAGTTAAAACAGTTAAAACAGTTAAAACAGTTAAAATAGTTAAAATAGATAAATAGATAAATAAAGAAATAGAGAGATAAAGAAATAAAGAAATAAGTAGAGAAATAAAAATAAAGAGATGTAAAAATAACTAAAGTACTAAAATAAAGTAAAAAGAAATTGCACAGAACTTCAAGGAGTCTGTGCAATTTCTTTTTAAAATTAGGGACGGTTCAGCTGAAATAGTATTTTTAACAAAAACAGGAACACAAAAAATCAAACGATTATAAACAGTAGAGGAAATAGAATAGAAATAGAATAATGAATGGTAAATCAACATATTCATTAAATATATTTATTAAACATTTGTAATAATATTTGTAATAATTCAGAAATAATGATATTATTTTTATAGGGACAGTTAGGTATTTGAAAGAAAATAACAAGTCAAAGATGTGACGTATATTTTGTATCAGACAAGGAAATAGGTTTCGTTCTGGTAGTAGAGCTATCAATGAGCTTTGATGACACAGTATGGTGCAAAATAGACTAGAGTACTGACTAGTTATTTTTAAAGATGCCTTATATAATAAGGGATGTAAGGGGAGAAGTAGATGAGTTTTGTAAGGGTGTATGAAGAAAATGAACAAAATAAGCACAATGGACATAGTTTAAAGATGGCTTTACCTAATATAATGACTTTTGCAAATTTGTTTTTTGGCATAGTAGCTATTTTAAGTGCATCGAGGCTAAAAAATGGGACAACATTAGCATCAATTTTTATACTGATAGCAGCTGTTAATGATAGATTTGATGGTAAAGTAGCTAGAAAGTTCAATGCTGAGAGTGCATTGGGTGAACAGTTGGATTCTTTGGCAGATTTAATATCATTTGGTTTAGCACCGGCATTTGTTGCTTGGTCTATGCAATTGTCAGAACTTAAAATATTGGGTGTTTTTTCAGTTGTTGTTTTTGTATTTGCAGGGGCTTATAGATTAGCTAGATTTAATATAGCTGAATCTAAAAAATATTTTGTTGGTATGCCTATTACTGCTGCAGGAGTTTTTTTGTCGGTCAATAATATTTTTATGTCTATTAATCATTTAACTGGTTATGCTGGAATTAAAACCGTTATTATTATGTTAATACTTTCTTATTGTATGGTTTGTAATATTAAAATTAAAAAAATGTAATTTATCGTGGTATATGTCTATAATAGATGTATACCACATTTGGATTTACAGATAACAAATTAATGATTTCTGAAACATGGGAAAAAGAGTGCATGGATATTTACAGATAACAAGTTAATGATTTTTCATGGTTATTAATATTAAGATTAACGAAATGCAGGAAATTATTTATTAAAGGATGGCTAAAGTATGGATATTTATTATATAGAGAGAGCAACAGGTAAAAGAAAAAAAGAGATTGTAGCTGGTGATAGGTTTTTGAGGTGGATTTATGATACTAAGGTAGGAAATGCGATATTAGAAACACTAGTTAAGAAAAAAGTATTTTCAGTGATATATGGGAAATTTCAAGATTTTTCTTTTAGCAGAAAGAAGATAAAAGCTTTCATTCAAGATTTTCAAATAGATATGAGCGAGGCAGAAAGAGAACATGCTTATGAATACAGTAATTTTAATGATTTTTTTACAAGGAAATTAAAAAAGAAGTCAAGACCTATATCTATGAATGTTGAACATTTGATTTCTCCAGCAGATGGTCGTGTTTTGGCTTATGAAAATATAGACAAGGATAAAGTGATTCAAGTAAAAGGTTCATATTATAAATTAAGAGATTTATTATATGATGATAATATTGCTAATGAATATGATAAAGGTGTATGTATTGTCATTAGGTTATGTCCCTCAGATTATCATCGCTTCCATTTTCCAGATAGTGGTACGGCTTATGAATCAAAAAAAATAAAGGGACAATATTATTCTGTAAATCCTATAGCACTCAATAAAATTGTTGATTTATATTGTCAGAATAAGAGGGAAATAACATTGTTTGAATCGGATAATTTTGGGGAAATGATTCTTTGTGAAGTTGGAGCGACATGTGTAGGCTCAATAATACAGACCTACAATGCAGGACAACATGTAGAAAAGGGTGAAGAAAAAGGTTATTTTAAATTCGGAGGTTCTACTGTGATTTTGTTCTTAAAAAGCGGTCAAATAAAAATAGATGAGGATATATGTGCAAATACTAAATTGGGTATAGAAACAAAAGTAAATATGGGAGAAAGACTTGGAAGAAAAATATGGTAAAGAGGTAATTGAACAATTACCTCTTATTCTCTTTCATTTTTTATTATTGTACTAAATTTTTCATAAATTTTAACATTTTGTGTGGAAGTCTCCCATCTTCTATAAGTGGGAGATGGATAACACCATTTTTGAAAGGGTTCAATGCCCTTGAAAAAATGCACTCCACTTGATATAATGAAAATATAAAAGTTCTTATAAAACTGAATATATAAGGTTGTGGTAAGAAAAAGCTTTACCACGTAAAATATTCAAGCACACGCCCTGCACCAAAAGAGCGAAAACCAAGCCTTGACGTTGGTGCAGTCCGAACTATTACAATCGTCTAAGACGGTGGTTTCTTGCCAGGAAATAAAACTGGTATTATATCGAGGTCGGTGCGACCTTTTGAGCTTGGGTAAACTTGGCACGTTGGTGCTATTGACCAAGAAGCTCCCACTTCAACGAAGTAAGTGGCGAGTAGTTCAC
>NZ_LTBA01000013.1 GCF_001594005.1 Clostridium tepidiprofundi DSM 19306
TTGAGCATATGATTGATTTATGCTATGCATGAATTGACTTATATCTGCTCCATTTGAATCGATCAATAAATGGACATGTGTGGTCATTATACAATAACCATAGAGTTTAAAGCGATATTTAATTTTATATTTTTTCACAATATTTAAGAAAACATTTTTATCTTCATTTTTCTTAAATAGGGGGAAATCGCTTATGCTTCTGAGCATAACATGATAAATTCCATTTTCAATTTTAAATCTAGCTTTTCTAGGCATAATAACATCTCCTCCAATAATAATTAATATTTAACTTTGAATTATTTATATAAATATTGAGGTTTTATCAATATCTATTTTAGATTATTGACAAGAGTAGTAACATTTAATCAATTGTTTAATCAATTGAAATTTGTATAATTTATGAGAAAACTGGTGAGGGGTCTTAATTTTTCTTATTTACATCTATTGGAATGAAAGTTAGTAAAAATGAACCGTCCCTAATACTTTCTTTTGAAATTTGTATAATTTAAGATGAGAAAGATGATAAATAAGAAAAGAGTGAACCGTCCCTATTGGCTCCAGCTATTAAATCTAATAATAAAATCTAATCTAATAAAATCTAAAGAATCTAATAATAATAAAAATGAACCGTCCCCAATACTCCTAAAAAAAAGGACTACCCATCAACAGGTAATCCTTTTTTCAAATACGTTTGTTTATTGTTTATTATTTATTATTTGTTTATTATTTATTATTTGTTTATTATTAGCGTTTATTAGTACATTCCGCCCATATCCATTCCAGGTGCACCTGGCATTGGTTTTTCTTTTTCTGGAATATCAACTACTGCAGCTTCAGTTGTTAAGAATGTAGAAGCAACAGATGCTGCATTTTGAAGAGCTGATCTAGTAACTTTAGTTGGGTCAACTATACCAGTTTCAATCATGTTAACATATTTTTCATTTAAAGCATCGAAGCCTATACCAACTTCGCTATTTTTAACTTTTTCAATTATTACTGAACCTTCAAGACCAGCATTCTTAGCAATTTGTCTAACTGGTTCTTCAAGAGCTCTTCTTATGATATTTATTCCAAGCTGAACATCTGGATTTTCATTAGTTAATTTTTCGATTTCAGGAATACAATTTACATATGCTGTTCCACCACCAGCTACTATACCTTCTTCAACAGCAGCCTTAGTAGCAGCAAGTGCATCTTCAATTCTTAATTTCTTTTCTTTCATTTCAGTTTCAGTTGCAGCACCTACTTTAATAACAGCAACTCCACCTGCAAGTTTTGCAAGTCTTTCTTGAAGTTTTTCTCTATCAAAATCAGATGTAGTTTCTTCTATTTGTGCTCTTATTTGAGCAACTCTCTCATGTAAAGCAGCCTTGTCTCCTCTACCATTTACAATAGTAGTATTTTCTTTAGAAACTTTGATGCTTTCTGCTCTACCAAGCATATCTATTGTTACGTCTTTCAATTCTCTTCCTAATTCTTCAGAAATAACTTCTCCACCAGTTAATATTGCAATATCTTGAAGCATTTCTTTTCTTCTATCACCGAATCCAGGAGCTTTTACAGCAACGCATGTAAATGTTCCTCTTAATTTGTTAACAACTAATGTAGCTAATGCTTCTCCTTCAACATCTTCTGCGATTATGAATAATTTTTTACCTTGTTGAACTATTTGCTCTAATACTGGTAAAATATCTTGAATGTTTGTAATCTTTTTGTCTGTGATTAAGATGTATGGCTCATCAAGTAAAGCTTCCATCTTCTCTGTATCTGTTACCATGTATGGACTTAAGTATCCTCTATCGAACTGCATACCTTCAACAACGTCTAATTCTGTTCCCATTGTCTTTGACTCTTCAACTGTTATAACGCCTTCATTTCCTACTTTATCCATAGCATCTGCGATTAGCTTACCTATTTCTTCATCAGCAGCTGATATTGCAGCAACTCTTGCAATATCTTCTTTACCGTTCACATGTTTAGATGCTTCTTTGATTTTTTCAACTGCTTTATCAACAGCTATTCTAATACCATTTCTGATTAACATTGGATTAGCACCAGCTGTTACATTTTTTAATCCTTCCCTTATGATAGCCTGTGCCAACAATGTAGCTGTTGTAGTACCGTCCCCTGCAACATCATTTGTCTTTGTTGCAACTTCTTTAACTAATTGAGCACCCATATTTTCATATGGATCTTCTAATTCTATTTCTCTTGCAATAGTAACACCATCGTTAGTTATTAATGGTGAACCGAATTTTTTATCAAGAACAACATTTCTTCCTTTTGGTCCAAGCGTAACTTTTACAGTATCTGCAAGTTTATCTACACCTTTTTGCATAGTTCTTCTTGCTTCTTCATCAAATAAAATACTTTTAGCCATCTTTTAACCCTCCTATATCCTAAAGTTTTATTATTATCACGAGTTACATACTATTTATTCTCACACTATTTATTTTATTCTCAATTTACTTTTCAATAACCGCTAATATATCGTTTTGTCTTAGTATAATTAATTCTTCACCTTCAAATTTGATTTCATTTCCTGAATACTTAGAAAATAATACTCTATCTCCTACTTTAACTTCCATTTTAATTTCTTTACCATCTACAACTCCACCAGGTCCAACAGCTATTACTTCTGCTTCCTGTGGTTTTTCTTTTGATGCACCAGGTAATACAATACCGCTCTTAGTAGTTTCTTCAGCTTCTACTCTTTTAATTACAACTCTATCACCAAGTGGTCTGATATTCATAAAAATACCTCCTCTTAAATTTAGTGTTTTGTGTTTTGCAAGAAAAATAATAAACTAAGCAGCTGCTACATTATTATTTTTCAAAAATATATTTTAATTGAATTAATGAACCTAAATATATTAAATTAAATAGATCAAATGTATAAGTATAAGTATAAGCGTATATAAGTGTATAAGTATAAGTATAAGTGTGTAAGTACAAGTACAAGTGTATAAGTATAAGTGTATAAGTATAAGTATAAGTGTATAAGTGTACAAGTACATATTATATTAAATGTATAAGTATATATCTTGTTAGCACTCATTGTTATAGAGTGCTAATACAATTATTATAGTAATTAATACTTCCATAAATATCAAATACCGCTAATCGACATTTAGGTTAATTATACTTAAATAACTATACTTAGATTAATATTGGTCTTATTTTCTTATGTTTACTCAATATATCATTATTTTTCATAATTATCTTTCATAATTATTAACCTTACGCTCAATAATTATTCAGAAAAAAATAATTTTTTTGAAAAAGTATATTTATTATCAATTATGTCGAGAATCTAAACTGGTATTCATCTATCTAAGCCTCTATCTAAACAAGTGAAGAATTGCACACAGTTCGCTTGTATATCATCTAAAGACTAGAGTATTCATCTATCTAAGGAAGTAAGGAAGTGAACAATTAAATGTCTCGTAATATTTTAAATATTATTTTAAATGGTATTTTTAATTTTGTTTTTATAATAGCATTCTGTTTGTTAATAATTATTTTATCAGTAAAATTTACGGTTCATTTTAAGCCATTATATTATCATGACATCAATAAACTAAATATAGAAAGCGTTTCAGATTTAAGTAGAAATGAAATAATAAATAATTATAACTATTTAGTTAACTTTATTTCATCACCTGAAAATAATATAAACTTTAAAATTCCGTCATTTTCTGATTCTACCGAAGGTATAATACATTTTTATGAAGTTAAATCAATATTCAATAAATTAAACTATATATTTTATTCTTGTTTGCTTATATCTGTAATTGGAATTTTGTTAAAAATAAAAAGACACGATTATGTTTTCTTAAAATTGTGTTCAATAATTTTAATATCATCTCAAATCATTATACTGCTGCCAATTATTATTGACTTTAATAAAAGTTTTACTTACTTTCATAAAATATTGTTCAATAATGATTATTGGCTCTTTAACGAAAAAACAGACCCAGTGATTAAAATACTTCCTGAGCCATTTTTCTTCCATTGTGTGCTACTTTTTATAGGTATTATTACTACAATGAGCTGCATATTAGCAATTGTATTTTTAAAACTCAACTCCCCTAAGAATAAGACAAATACTGCATTAAGAAAAAAAATATTAATAAAAAGATTATTGAACACTAAGTAATCTACTAAGTAATTTATAATTTATATTGAACATTAAGTTTATATTGAACATTAAGTAATTTATGCGTTAAGTAATTTATGCGCATTTTGGATATTATTTTTATCTTGGATATTATTTTTAAAATAGATTTCCTTAAAATTAATTATGATTATGTACATTGCTGTGATTATGTGATTATGATTATGTGTGATTATGTACATTGCTGTAACAGATAACAATATACCTAATTAGGGTATATTCAATATTTTCGATTTTTTCTTCTTTTATCAATTTGATTAATTATTTTATCTTTGTTAACTATAGCAATTATAAAAACGACAGATATCGCAACTGCTATAGTTACTAGAGTTTCCTTGTCTCCTATGTTTATTTTGTCTCCAAAATATGCAGAAAGTAGTATAGCAGGAATCCTTCCTAATGTTGAATAAACAATAAAATTCTTAAAGCAAATATTAGTAATTCCACAGATATACGCTAAAGCATCCTTTGGTATGCCCGGAATTAAATACAAAATGAATATCATAACATTAAACCTTGGTGTACTTAGCTTTTTTTCATAGAATTCAACTTTTTCCGATGATATTATCTTTTTGACAAAAAACCGTCCCAACTTTTTTGAAATAAAAAATGCTATGCTACTCCCAATAGTAATACCAATTACTGACAATACCGTTCCCAGTACTGTACCAAATACGTAACCGCCAGCTATCTGTACTATTTCGCCAGGAATCGCAAAAATTACAACTTGAAGTATTTGAATAACTATAAATACTAACCCTGCTTTATCCTTATATTTTAATATGTAATTTTGAATACTTTTAGGACTTTTAAAAATATAATAATAGTTCTTAAATAAAAAATATATTAACAATGCAATTGAAATAGAAAATATTGAAATAATTATATACGTTTTGTATTCTTTTACACTATTTTTTATGAAACTCTTAATTTTACTTAACAACTCGATAACTCCTTTGATATTTTCTTTCAAATGCCTTATTCTCTAGTTTGTTATTTGAATATTGTTTTCTCTAGCATAGTAAAACAAATACTGCTGAGCAAATCCAGATAACTTACCAAATTTTTCCCTAGCAAATTGTCTTATTTTAGGCAATGAAACATCAGGTGCTAAATAAAAATATTGCATTGCCCTTTTAACCCAAATATCAACTGGAAAAGCTGAGTATTTTGCCATAGAAAACAACATTATGCAGTCGGCAACCTTTGGTCCAACACCACTAAATTTCTTTAGTTCATTGTGACAAGCATCATCGTCTAAATTTGCTATATAGCTTAAATCAATTTCACCATTATTCAATTGATGTATGGTTTCAATAATATATTTTGCCCTAAACCCAGCTCCACATTCTTTAATATCATCTAAAGTAGCACACTTTAAATTCTCAAGACTTGGAAAAGCATAATAAACCTGATTTTTATAATGTATTTCTTTTCCCCATCTTTTACTTATATTCTGTATGGTTCTTTTGATCATTGGTATCCTGTTATTTGCTGATATAATAAATGAAATTAGCAACTCAAATGGTTCCTGTTTAAGCAATCTTATACCATGTCCGAATTCTACAGCATTTTTTAATATTGTATCCTTGCTAAGTTCTTTTTTTATTTTAGAGTAATCTCTTTTTAAATCAAAATAATCACTCCATATTTCTTCAAATTGTTTTATATTAGTATTATATAGTATTACATTTTTCCCTTGTTTTTCAACTTCTATTACATTTTCAAAAGCTACTCCAACATAATTTCCTTCTTCATTTTTATGCCATCTAAAACATTGTCCACACTCGAATATATGCTCTAATTCAAAATTTTTTACTCCTTTTAACATTACTCCATTATCAATTTCTTCTACGCTTTTGTAGTCCACTTTTTTACTCTCTCCCCTTTTTTGTTTTAGTATCCAGTCACCAATCTCTAGTCTCCAGTGCAGATTTGTAGCTTGACAGCTAGCAACTATTTAAGAACAAAATTTAAATATTAATATCCATCAAAGCCACAATCTGTTTTGGGGATTGGCGATTGGTGATTAGTGACTTTTGTTTTAGTCTCCACTCTCTAGTCGTAGTCTCCAACTTCCAGCTTCCAACACAAATTTGGCAGCCAGCATATTATTAGGTGCTAGGAATTTAAACAAGGTACTAGGATATAAATCAAGGCTACTAGTTTGCCAGACGGCTAGAGGGCTAGTATCCAGTCACCAATCTCTAGTCTCCAGTGCAGATTTGTAGCTTGACAGCTAGCAACTATTTAAGAACAAAATTTAAATATTAATATCCATCAAAGCCACAATCTGTTTTGGGGATTGGCGATTGGTGATTAGTGACTTTTGTTTTAGTCTCCACTCTCTAGTTGTAGTCTCCAACTTCCAGCTTCCAACACAAATTTGGCAGCCAGCATATTATTAGGTGCTAGGAGTTTAAACAAGGTGCTAAGTACTAGGATAAATCAAGGCTACTAGTTTGCCAGACGGCTAGAGGGCTAGTATCTAGTCTCCAATCTCTAATCTCCAGTGCAGATTTGTAGCTTGACAGCTAGCAACTATTTAAGAACAAAATTTAAATATTAATATCCATCAAAGCCACAATCTATTTTGGGGATTGGCGATTGGTGATTAGTGACTTTTGTTTTAGTCTCCACTCTCTAGTCGTAGTCTCCAACTTCCAGCTTCCAATACAGATTTGGCAGCCAGCATATTATCAGGTACTAGGAGTTTAAACAAGGTGCTAGGATAAATCAAGGCTACTAGTTTGCCAGACGGCTAGAGGGCTAGTATCCAGTCTCCAATCTCTAGTCTCCAGTGCAGATTTGTAGCTTGACAGCTAGCAACTATTTAAGAATAAAATTTAAATATTAATATCCATCAAATTCACTATTTGCTTTAGTAACTGGCGATTGGTGATTAGTGACTTTTGTTTTAGTCTCTAGTACAGATTTGCCATCTGTATACCAGTATCTATTTTAGGTACTAGGCACCGGTTACTAGGAAATAAAATCTAGTATGATAGTCTGCCAGAGTATTAGGCTGCTAGTGCAGATTTACAACTTGATTGCTATATACTTACAACCAGCAAATGTTTTTATATTGCATTTAGGAAGTTACGAAGCAATCTACACCTTTACTAGTAAACTAGCCGACTGACAATCTATCATTAAAGAAATCGTGTAGCGATTTCTTCATCAACTGGTAATTAGCCCACTGGCAACTAGAAATCTTGTTTTAAAAGGTCGTGTAACGATTTCAACATTAACTAGCACCTAGCACACTAGTAACTAACAATCTTTATTAAAGAAATTGAGTAGCAATTTCAACCTTTACTATTCCCTATTCTCCATTCACTATTTTCTATTTAAGGTTCACTATTCTCTATTTAAAGGTTTTCTTCTTCTCATAAGTTTTTGTCTAGCGAAAAAAGTTTCTCGACATTTGCTCTAAGAATTTTTGAGTATGTTTTTCAGCGGCTATTCTAGCCGCTTTTGGATTTCTGTCTTTAATAGCTTCTGCAATCTCTTTTAATGATTCATGGAACCAGTTATAGTCATCTAGTACATACTGAATATATTGAAGAAATCTAGCTGTTTTAGTATTTAATTCCTCAAGAGTTTGAATCAGTATTGGATTCCTAGATGCTTTTCTAGTAATCTGATGAAATTTTTGGTCATCTTTGATACACTTCTTATAGTCCTTAACCAAATCATATTGAGGAAATCTCATTATTATCTCATATAACTCTTCAATATCGTCTTCTCCGGCCCTTTGTGCTGCTAGTTCTGCTGCAAGCCCTTCCAAATTCCTTTTAACTTCATAGGCATATTTTACTTCATTCAAATCAACCTGTGTTACATACGTACCTACTCTTGGAATCATATCAACAAGTCCATTCTGAGATAATTTAAGGAGTGCTTCTCTAACTGGAGTTCTACTAACACCAAATTCCTCAATTAACTGCTTCTCACTTATAAGCTGACCTGGCTTATACTCTATTTCAACTATTCTTCTTTTTAATTCATTATAAATTTCTATATTAGCTGGTTTATCCATGAAATCATTCCTTTTTACCAATTATTCATTCTTTCCCACTTGTAATCTCTGTATTTTACTATAACTTCTATATCTTCATCTTTTAAATGTTTAAATCTTCCTTGTCTCTTTAAATAATGCTCAACAGGTTTAAATTCTTTTGGTCTTCTATTGAGTTTGAATTCTCCATTTTCATATTCTGCTAAATACCATAATCCACAGTCAACTGCTTCTTTTGCAATTTCAACAGTTTTATCTGCCGTATAACCCCATCCAGTTGGACATGGTGCCATTACATGAATGTAAGATGTTCCATCATTTTCTGATGCTTTTTTTATTTTCATTAAGAAATCTTCTGGATACCCAATACTTGCAGTTGCAGCATATGGAATGTCATGAGCTGCTGCAATTTCGAACATATTCTTTTTCATAGTTGTTGCACCTGGAAAATTCTTGCCCGCTGGAGAAGTGGTTGTTTTCGTTCCATAAGGCGTAAGACCACTTTTTTGAATTCCAGTATTCATATACGCTTCATTGTCATAACAAATATATATTACTTTTTCATTTCTGTCAATTGCACCTGACAATGCTTGCATACCTATATCTGCTGTTCCACCATCACCAGCAAATCCAACAACATTACAATCTTTTAACCCCAAAGCTTTTATTCCTGCTCTAATTCCTGAAAGCACAGCTCCAGTTGCTGCAAATGGAGTGATTATAGCGTTATTTCTGAATGCCATCTGTGGATATATAAATCCTACTGCTGACATACATCCTGCTGGAAGTGCTGCAAATGTTCTTTCTCCTAAAACCTTCATTGCTAATCTTACTGCAAGACTTCCTCCACATCCACCGCAAGCTTTATGACCATAGAAAAATTCTTCATTAGTTAACGTTTTTGCATTAAGGGGTTTTACACTATTATTAGCTACATTAGTCATATTATTCACACCTCACATTCACGAATTGGATTCTATCATGTTCTTTACCATCAACTATTTCCATAAGTTTTATGAACATATTTTCAACATTTTCCTTTGTGATATCTCTTCCACCAAGTCCGGCTATAAAGTTCATTGTTTTAGGAAGTTCTTTCAATTCAACCAATGCTGAATTCACATTTGTAAATATGGTTCCCTCATATCCATAAGATATATCTTTATCTATAACACCAATTGCTTTTACTTCTGAACCTACTTCAGCAACAACTTCTCTTGGGAAAGGTCTTAGGTATCTTAATTTCAATACCCCTACTTTATGCCCCATATCTCTCATCTTATCAACAACTATCCTAGCAGTTCCAGTAACACTACCAACAGTTACCAAAACATATTCTGCATCATCACATCTATATTTATCAACCATTCCTCCGTAATATCTTCCAAACATGTCTCCGTACTCTTTATCTACTCTTTCAATTACTTCAACAGATTTTCTCATATCCAATTCTTGTTTTATTTTGAATTCCAAATTCCAATTATTTCCCGCTGTTATGCATAAACTTTTGGGATTATCTAAATCCATTTTATTATCTGTTTTGAAAGGAGGTAAGAATTCATCAACTTTTTCCTGTTCAGGTATTTCAACTAATTCATATGTATGTGTTAAAACAAATCCGTCCAAATTAACCATCATAGGCATTAACACATTTTCATCTTCAGCTATTTTGTATGCTTGTATTATCATATCAAGTGCTTCTTGAGCATCTTCAACATAAACTTGAATCCATCCGCTGTTTAACAACATTAATGAGTCAGTTTGATCTCCATAAATGTTCCAAGGTGTTGCTAAAGCTCTGTTTGCATTCATCATTACTACTGGCAATCTTGCACCACTTGTATAAGGTAAAACCTCTGCCATATAAAGAAGTCCTTGAGAAGATGTTGCTGTAAATGCTCTTGCACCTACTGAACTAGCTCCCATTGCTGCTGATAATGCACTATGTTCTGATTCAACATGAATATATTCTGCATCTAATGAACCATCTTCAACAAATTCAGATAATCTCTCAACCACCACTGTCTGAGGTGTAATAGGATATGCTGAAATAACATGTGGTCTTGCCAATCTAGCACCTTCTGCAACAGCGTCATCTCCACTTATAAACAACTTTTTATTTGCCATAACTTACGCCTCCTTCTCCATTGTAATAGCACCAAGTTTGCATTCATTTGCACATACTCCACAGCCCTTACAGAAATCATAATCTATCACTGGTTTTCCTTCTGATTTATCTATAACTCCATCTGGACAAAGTAAAAAGCATCTAAAACAGTTCACACACTTTTCGTAATTAATAACAGGTTTAAATGTTCTCCAACCAGCATTTTTATCTACAAGATGTCCAGCTTTGCATGTAGAACCAATTGGATATTCATCAATAGTTTTAGGTTGTTGAAATTTTACCACTCCAGGTCTATTCATTTTCAAGCACTCCCTTCGTAATTTCATATGCTTTTTCTATAAGAATTTTATTTTTTTCGGCTATAGAAGGTCTCATATTGCTTTCAATAGCTTTTTTAGCAGCTTCAATGTCCACAACACCTGATACTGCAATTAAAGCTCCCATCATGGCTGTATTAGTTATTGGTCTTCCCAATATTTCAAGAGCAAGTGATGTAGCATCAATAGCTATTATTCTATTATTTGTCATTTGTTTATATTTCTCTGCATTTTGGGTATTGATAAGAATTACAGAATCTTTCTTTAAACCATTAGTCACAGCTTGTCCCATTAATGTTTCATCGAGCACAATTGCATAATCACAATTATAAACTTCACTTCTGTCAGTAATCTTTTTGTCATCTATTCTAGTGAATCCTAATACTGGTGCTCCTCTTCTTTCTGGTCCAAACGATGGAAATGCCTGGGCGTATTTGCCATTATATACTGCTGCAGCTGTGCCTAATATTCTTGCGGCGGTAAATCCACCTTGTCCTCCCCTTCCATGCCATCTTATTTCTACCATTTTAATTCCCCTTTCTATTAAATTTATTTTAATTTTATAATCATTAATCTTTTTTCGCTAGCTCCAAACAGGTAATATGAATCAGGGACTAGGCTTTAATCTCCAGTCTCCAGCTTATCTAATCCCAAATCCCTAGTCTCCAATCTCTAGTCAATTATACAGATTTGTAACTTGAAAACTAGCATCTATTTAAGAATAAGATTCTAGACACTAATATCTATCAAAGTCACAATTTGCTTTGGCGACTGGTGATTGGCGATTAGTGACTTTTGTTTAGTCTCCAATCTCCAATCCCTAATCTCCAGCACAGATTTACCATTTGTATACCAGTATCTGTTTTAGGTGCTAGAAATGAAGTAAGTTTGCTAGTCTGCTAGAGGGCTAGTCTGCTAGTGCAGATTCACAACTTGATTGCTATATACCTGCAATCAGCAAATGTTTTTTATATTGAATTTAATAAATTGCGTAGCAATTTTATCATTAGCTGGTAACTAGCCCACTGATAACTAGAAATCTTGTTTTAAAAGGGTGCTAGGTTAAAGCAAGTTTGCTAGTCGACCAGTCTGCTAGTGCAGATTCACAATTTGATTGCTATATACCTGCAATCAGCAAATGTTTTTTATATTGAATTTAATAAATTGTGTAGCAATTTTATCATTAACTGGTAACTAGCCCACTGATAACTAGAAATCTTGTTTTAAAAGGGTGCTAGGTTAAAGCAAGTTTGCTAGTCTGCTAGTGCAGATTTGGTATTTATACATCAGTATCTTATTAGGCACTAGGTACCATGAGATAAAACACGGTACTAGGTTTTAATCTCTAAACTAAGCCACAATTTGCTTTGGTGACTGGTGATTGGCGATTAGCAACTTTTGTTTAGTCTCTAATCTCCAATCCCTAATCTCCAGCACAGATTTACCATTTGTATACCAGTATCTGTTTTAGGTGCTAGAAATGAAGTAAGTTTGCCAGTCGGCTAGAGTACTAGGCTACTAGTGCAGATTCACAACTTGATTACACATACTTACAACCTGCAAATGCTTTATATTACATCTAAGAAATTGTGAAACAATTTATACCTTTACTAGCAAATTAGCCGACTTACAATCTATCATTTAAGAAATCGTGTAACGATTTCAACATTAACTGGTAACTAGCCCACTGATAACTAGAAATCTTGTTTTAAAAAATTGCGTAGCAATTTCAACCTTAACTTGCCGCTAGCAACTAGTCAACTAACACTCTAGTCTTGAAGAAATTACACAGTAATTTCGAAACTAAAACCAGTAACTAGCCCACTAGAAAACTGACAATCTTGTTTAAAGAAATTGCATAGCAATTTCAACCTTTACTATTCTCCATTCACCATTCTCTATTTACAAGTTTTCTATTCAGATCTTTTCTGATATATCAGTTGTATATCAATACAATATTAATTATATATCTATCCATATATTATTGTCAATCAATTCTGAAAATAATGCGTAACATAAAAGTAAATTTTAAAGAGCATGAATCTTTGCATTGCAAAAATTCATGCTCTTATTTTGTCACTCATTCTATTATTTATTTTTTAACATTTCATCTATTGCTTTTGCAGCTTTTTTACCTGCTCCCATAGCAAGAATAACTGTTGCAGCTCCTGTTACAGCATCTCCTCCAGCATAAACTCTTTCTTTTGAAGTTACTGCTGTTTCTTCATCAGCCAAAATACATTTTCTGTTATTTATTTTAAGTCCTTCTGTTGTTGTATAAATCAATGGATTTGGTGAAGTACCAAGTGACATTATAACAGTATCCACATCAAGTATGAATTCAGAACCTTCTATTGCAACTGGTCTTCTTCTACCAGATTCATCTGCTTCACCAAGTTCCATTTTTACACATTTCATACCTTTTACCCAACCATTTTCATCTCCAATGATTTCAACAGGGTTTGTTAATAAGTCAAATATTACTCCTTCTTCTTTAGCATGATGAACTTCTTCCACTCTTGCAGGTAGTTCTGCTTCTGATCTTCTGTATACTATGTGAACTTCTGCCCCAAGTCTTAAAGCAGTTCTTGCAGCATCCATAGCAACATTTCCACCACCAACAACAGCAACTTTTTTACCAACTTTTATTGGAGTAGCATATTCTTCTTTGAAAGCCTTCATTAGATTATTTCTTGTTAAAAATTCGTTTGCTGAGAATACTCCATTTAGATTTTCACCAGGTATTCCCATGAATTTTGGTAATCCAGCACCAGAACCAATAAATACCGCATCGAAATTTTCTTCTTGAAGCAACTGATCAACTGTAATTGTTCTTCCTATGATTACATTTGTCTCAATTTTTACTCCTAATTTTTTTACATTTTCAATTTCATGCTTTACAACTGTGTCTTTTGGTAATCTAAATTCAGGAATTCCGTAAACCAATACTCCACCAGCTTTATGCAAAGCTTCGAATATAGTTACGTCATATCCTTCTTTAGCTAAATCTCCAGCACAAGTAAGTCCAGCTGGGCCACTTCCTATTACAGCTACTCTTTTACCGTTCTTTGGCTTAGTCTCAGAAAGATTAACATTATGCTCTCTTGACCAATCCGCTACAAATCTTTCAAGCTTACCAATTGCAACTGGTTCACCTTTTATGCCAAGTACACATTTACTTTCACATTGAACTTCTTGTGGACAAACCCTTCCACATACTGCTGGTAATGAACTATATTTTGCTATTACCTTTGCAGCTTCTTCGAATTCTCTATTTTTAACATGTTGAATGAATCCTGGAATATCTATTGATACTGGGCATTTTGTAACACATTGAGGATTTTTACAATTTAAGCATCTTGAAGCTTCCTTAACTGCTTCTTCTTCTGTATATCCTAAACATACTTCTTCAAAATTCTTAGCTCTAACTTCTGGAGCTTGCTCTTTAATTGGAATTCTCTTCATTCTATCCACTGCCATTACTATTCCTCCTTCACTAAATATCTTATTTATTCATGCATTCCTGTTCTTCTTTTTTATACATTGCACTTCTTCTCATTGCTTCATCAAAATCAACTTTATGTCCATCAAATTCAGGACCGTCAACACAAGCAAAATATGTTTTTCCGCCTACAGTAACTCTGCATGCACCACACATACCAGTACCATCAACCATTATAGGATTTAAACTTACTATTGTTTTTATTCCTAATTCCTCTGTAACCTTGCAAACAAATTTCATCATTATCATAGGTCCAATCGCTACAACTAGGTCATATTTTTTGCCTTGCTTGTTAACCAAATCTAAAATCAAATCAGTAACTCTACCATTAAATCCATATGTTCCATCATCTGTTGCTGGATATACATTACCTGCTACTTCTTTCATTTCTTCTTCTAATATCAATAATTCTTTTGTTCTTGCACCAATTATTACGTCTGCTTTAACACCATGTTTGTTTAACCATTTTACCTGTGGATATACTGGTGCTGTACCTACCCCACCTGCAACAAATAGTATATTTTTCTTCTTCAATTCTTCTATTTCTTCATGAATAAATTCTGAAGCTTGTCCTAATGGGCCTACGAAATCATATATGAAATCTCCCTTTTCATAATCCATTAATTTTCTAGTTGAACATCCAATAGCTTGAATAACAATTGTAACAGTTCCTTTTTCAATGTCATAATCACAAATTGTTAATGGTATTCTTTCACCCTCTTCATCTAATCTTATAATTACAAATTGTCCTGGTTTTGCAGATTTAGCTACTCTTGGTGCTTCAATATCCATTAAGAATATCTGAGGAGCTAATTGTCTTTTTTCTACAATCTTAAACATATCTGTTCCTCCTTATATATTATTTTCTTTCAAAATATGTATTTTATTTATATTATAATCACAGTACAAATTTGTTATTTGTATGTCAGTATCTGTTTACAAGTTCTAGCTTTTAATATCTAGCTAAGTCACAATCAGCTTTAGCAACTAGCGATTGGTGATTAGTAACTTTTGTTTAGTCTCCAGTCTCCAATCCCTAATCTCCAATAGAAATTTGTGACTTGACAACCAGCATCTTATTAGGTACTAGGTGCTAGGAATCAGGTTCTAGGTTCTAGGTCAAATCAAGTTTGCTAGGGTGCTAGAGGGCTAGTCGGCTAGTACAGATTCAGCATCTACTCATCAGTATCTGCTTAAAAACAAGGTGCTAGGTTTTAATCTCTAAACTAAGTCACAATTTGCTCTAGCGACTGGTGATTGGTGATTAGTAACTTTTGTTTAGTCTTCAATCCCTAATCTCCAATAGAAATTTGTGACTTGACAACCAGCATCTTATTAGGTACTAGGAGCTAAAACAAGGTACTAGGTGCTAGGTGCTAGGAATCAAGTTCTAGGTTATAGGTCAAATCAAGTTTGCTAGGGTGCTAGAGGGCTAGTCGGCTAATACAGATTCAGCATCTACTCATCAGTATCTGCTTAAAAACAAGGTGCTAGGTTTTAATCTCTAATTAAGTCACAATCAGCTTTAGCAACTAGCGATTGGTGATTAGTAACTTTTGTTTAGTCTCCAGTCTCCAATCCCTAATCTCCAATAGAAATTTGTGACTTGACAACCAGCATCTTATTAGGTACTAGGTGCTAGGAATCAGGTTCTAGGTTCTAGGTTCTAGGTCAAATCAAGTTTGCTAGGGTGCTAGAGGGCTAGTCGGCTAGTACAGATTCAGCATCTACTCATCAGTATCTGCTTAAAAACAAGGTGCTAGGTTTTAATCTCTAAACTAAGTCACAATTTGCTCTAGCGACTGGTGATTGGTGATTAGTAACTTTTGTTTAGTCTTCAATCCCTAATCTCCAATAGAAATTTGTGACTTGACAGCTAGCAACTATTTAAGAACAAAATTTAAATATTAATATCCATCAAAGTCACAATCTGTTTGGGTTACTGGTGACTCGTGATTAGTGACTTTTGTTTAGTCCCCAGTCTCTAATATAAATTTGCAATTTAAAAACTAGTATCTTATTAGGTCAAGTTTGCCAGTTTGCCAGAGTACTAGGCTGCTAGTGCAGATTCACAACTTGATTGCACATACTTACAACCTGCAAATGCTTTATATTACATCTAAGAAATTGTGAAACAATTTATACCTTTACTAGCAAATTAGCCGACTTACAATCTATCATTTAAGAAATCGTGTAACAATTTCATCATTAACTAAAACTAACCCACTGGTAACTAAAAGTTTAATTCTAGCCTCGAAAAAATTACACAGTAATTTCGAAATTAACTCGCCAACTAGTAACTAACAACCTAGCTCGTTTCATTCAAGAAATCGTGTAACGATTTCAAACATTAGCTAGCAACTGGCCCACTAGAAAACTAACAGCCTTGTTTAAAGAAATTGCGCAGCAATTTCAACCTTTACTATTCCTTATTCTCTATTCTCTATATATTGTTTCCAATACCACGTAAACCATTCTTTTTTTCAACAGTATGGTATATCAAAACAGTTATTCTTTTGTTTGTGTTTCTATTTTTTTCATATTTATCAAATCTAATCAATATTCAGCCAAAAAATTACAGGGAGCAAACAGCAATCACAAGTATGCTATTTGCTCCCTGTCCTTTTATCTGAAAGTTTCCTCAGAGGATTATATCCCTACTGAGTTTCTTCTTCGATGCTCAATTTAATGAGTCTCTCCAGGGGTGTGTCAGATTATTGTTTAAAACCTGAAAGCTTCTGAATAAATATATAGCAAATTTATTCTTTTCTTCTTCGGTAATCCTAAAAGGATATCTCCAATAACCCTCATCCACCATTATTAAATTTTATACCATGTTAAAATAATTTTATACTTATATTGCTGTATAGTCAATATCAATTTTGAAAATTCTATAATTTTATTGTTAACAACATTTACTATTTAGAAATCTACTTTTTCACCAGTAAATGTGCAAGTAAATATTTTTTTCATTTCATCTACAGTTACTTTTCTTGGGTTTGAACCTGTACAAGCATCTTTAACTGCATTTTCTGCAATGAAATCAAGTTTTTCATTAAATTGTTCTTCTGTAATACCGTATTCTTTTAAAGTGAAAGGAATATTCATCTTTTTGTTCATTTCTCTTATCATGTCAGTTAAAGAATCTATTAATTCTTCATCATTGTTGCCTTTAAGTCCAAGATTTCTAGCAATTTCTGCATATCTTTCGCCACATGCTTTTTTATTGAAATCGATTACATATGGTAGGAATATAGCATTTGCACATCCATGAGGAATATGGAATACTGCTCCTGTCTTGTGAGCCATACTATGAGTTATTCCAAGCAATGCATTTGAAAATGCCATACCAGCAAGACATTGTGCAATATGCATTTCTGATTTAGCTTCTTTATCGCCTTCAAAAGATTTAATTAAATTTTCTTTTACCATAACTATAGCTTTCATTGCTAGAGGATCTGAGAATGCAGATCTTAATCCTGCTACATAAGCTTCAATGGCATGTGTTAATGCATCCATTCCTGTATGAGCAACTAGTTTAGGTGGCATTGTTGAAGCGATTTCTGGATCAACAATTGCAATATCTGGTGTTAAATTAAAATCAGCTAAAGGATATTTTATTCCTTTTTCATAATCTGTTATTACAGAGAAAGCTGTAACCTCAGTAGCTGTACCACTTGTTGATGGAATAGCTACAAATTTTGCTTTTTGTCTTAATTCAGGAAGTCCAAATGGAACTATCGCCTTTTCAAATGTAAAATCAGGATATTCATAGAAAATCCACATAGCTTTAGCAGCATCAATCGGAGAACCTCCACCTATTGCTATTATCCAATCAGGTTCAAATTCTCTCATCAAAGAAGCACCCTTCATAACTGTTTCAACAGATGGATCTGGTTCAACTCCATCTATTAATTTAGTCTCCATGCCAGCTTCTTTTAAGTAATCCATAACTTTATCTAAAAATCCAAATCTTCTCATAGAGCTTCCACCAGTTACAACTACTGCCTTCTTACCTTTTAATTCCTTTAAAACCTCTAAAGAATTTTCTCCAAAATAAATGTCTCTTGGTAATGTAAATCTGTTCATTTTGTTACCCTCCATAATAAAATATTTTTAACAATTTTCTGTTATTATGATAGCCATAATAATAAGTGAACCCATTTTATTATTCTCCACTAAAATAAGTGTTTAATTTAATATCACTTATTAATACAAGCAATCCTCATGCCAATTTTGATATTAATTTAACAAATTCTATGTTCAACATATGAAATATATATAATATTTGTTCTTACACAAAGTATTTGAAAGGAAATAAGAATTTAAAGATGCTACGTATATTTTGTATTAAACAAAAGAGACAGGTTTAAGACAGGTTTCAAAGATAATAAACTATATAGTTTTGTCCTATTTTATGACACTTGTACAATAGACACTTGTCACAAAATAGGACAGTGTTAAATTTTATGACAGTATAATTGATATATTTTTAACCAGTATTTTCTATGCAATATCTTTTCATTTTTAGATATAATGTATTTCTACTTATTCCTAAGATTTTTGCCGATTTTGATATATTCCATTTATATTTTTTAAGAACAGCATAAATCGCTCTTTTTTCTAGTTCTTCAAGATTACACAAGTATATATCATCTGTATTTACATTTTTAATATAATAACATTTTCCAATATTATTTATATCTTTATTATTTATATCTTTATTATTTATATCTTCATTATTCATATTTTCACTATTTATATTTTCACTATTTATATTTTCACTATTTATATTTTCACTATTTATATTTTCACTATTTATATTCTCATCATAATTTATATTTCCATTACTATTTATGTTTTTACTATTTATACTTCCATTATTATTTATATTTCCATTACTATTTATGTTTTCATGATTGTTTACGCCTTTATAATAACTTCTATTTCGAATATTATTCATATACTTAATGTCAAATTTATTTTCAATATTAAATGTAGTATTTCCTCCAAGATTTACGACATTTTCAATAAAATTTTCTAGTTCTCTTATATTTCCTGGCCAATCATAGTTCATTATTTTATTCATAAGATTTTCAGAAATATTTGGTATGGGCTTGTTTAGCTTTTTTGCTTTTGTTTTTAGAAAATGTTCAATAATCACTTTGATATCTTCTCTTCTTTCTCTTAAAGGAGGTATAGTTATTGGTATTACAATTAATCTATAATATAAATCTTCTCTAAATGTCCCCTTATTTATTTCTTCTTTTAAATCTTTATTTGTAGCAGCAATTATTCTAACATTAACAGGTATTATTTTGCTTCCACCTACTCTTGTTATATATCCTTCCTGAAGCACTCTTAACAAATTTACCTGCATATCTAATGGCATTTCTCCAATTTCGTCTAAAAATAAAGTACCTCCATTTGCTAGTTCGAATTTTCCTGGTCTTCCACCTTTTTTAGCACCAGTAAATGCACCATACTCATATCCAAACAATTCACTTTCTATTAAATTCTTAGGAATAGCACCACAGTTTACAGCAACAAATGGTTTTTCAGCCCTTAAACTGTGATTGTGAATTGATTGTGCTAAAATCTCTTTTCCTGTTCCACTTTCTCCTTGTATTAATACCGTTGAAGGACTATCTGCTATATCTTTTGCAAAGCTTATTATTCTTTTCATACTGTCACATTTATAAATATAATCATCAAAAGTGTATCTTGCTCTCATAGCAGTATATTTATTTACTAGATTTAATATTCTTTGTATTTCATTCATTACTAATACCAATCCAACCAAATTTCCCTCTTCATCTTTTATTGGATTAACACTCAAACTGAATTTACCAATATCCTTGAATATAACTTCTTCATTCTCATATTTTTTGCCAAGTTTAATATGCTTTATTATATTATTCCAATTTGAAATCATATTTTTAACTGGTTTATATAAAATTCCATTTTCATTACGCTTAAGCATTCTACACGCTGTTGTGTTGCAATTTTGTATTATTCCTTCAATATCAACAGCCAAAACACCATATGATATTGAATTCATTATGGTATTAGTAAATAAATATGATTTTAATAACTCCTTTTGAACACTTTCGATTTTGAGCTGATTTTCAATGGACATTACTGCTGCAACTGCAAGTCCAAGTGTGTGTGGATGAACCTCATGACTGTGTCCTGTTAAATTTAATGTACCTATTATATTACCATTATTATCATGTATAGGTGCTGCTGAACATGTCCATCTATGATATGCATTTATAAAGTGCTCTTTAGCTGATATTTGTATGGGTAAATCTTCCTTTATAGCTGTACCCATAGCATTAGTCCCAATACTTTTTTCATCCATGTATGCTCCCACTATCATGTTTAACTCTTCTGCCGCATACATAACATTTTTATCACCAATTATATACAATATGCACCCGTCTTTATCGGTCAATATTATTAAAAAACCAGAGCCTTTTAGTATATCATATAGATTCTTTATGAATGGTGTTGCTATTCTTATCAATTCTTGATTTTTTTTGATATTAAGAGATATCTCACTACCTTTTAATATCTTTTTTGATTCCACTCTTTCTTTTTCTATTCCATATTTTAAAGACCTCTCATGAGATTTTCTTATTATTTCATCATGAAGTTCTTTTGTGTAAGGCATAATTTCACATCCTTATATTAGGCATTTTCAAAAATAACTTTTCTTTCAAATTACTTAAAAATATTCTACGAAAAATCCTGCCGTATTTGAAACCGCAGGATTTTTTTATCTATTTATTAAATTTATATATTGATACCTTGATTTAACCTAGCACCCTTTTAAAACAAGATTTCTAGTTACCAGTGGGCTAGTTACCAGTTAATGTTGAAATCGCTACACGATTTCTTAAATACAATATAAAAACATTTGCTGATTGTAAGTATGTAGCAATCAAGTTGTGAATCTGCACTAGCAGACTGGAGATTAAAACAAAGTCACCAATCGCCAATCACCAGTCACCAAAGCAAATTGTGACTTTGATAGATATTAGTGCCTAGAATCTTATTCTTAAATAGATGCTAGTTTTCAAGTTACAAATCTGTATAATTGACTAGAAACTAGGGATTGGAGACTGGAGACTAAAGTCTAGCCCTCTAGTCAACTAGCAAACTTGCTTTAACTCTGTACTAGCGATTGGAGACTAAAGTCTAGCCCTCTAGTCGACTAGCAAACTTGATTTCTAGTACTTTGTTTAGACTCCTAGCCCCTAATTCTCTAGTCCGTTTCACTACTATTTTGTATAATCATAGAAACCTTTCTTAGTTTTTCTTCCAAGCCATCCAGCTCTAGCATATTTTCTTAATAATGAATGAGCCCTATATTTTGTATCTCCCGTTTCTTTGTAAAGTACATCCATTATTGCAAGGCAAACATCCAAACCAATTAAATCGCCAAGTGCTAAAGGTCCCATTGGGTGGTTTGCACCAAATTTCATTGCTCTATCTATATCTTCAACTGAAGCTATTCCTTCTGCATATATACCTACAGCTTCATTAATCATAGGTATCAATATCCTATTTACAACAAATCCAGGTGCCTCTGCTACCTCAACAGGCTCTTTACCTAATGCTATTGATAATTCTTTTATAGTATTGAATGTTTCATCAGAAGTTGCCATACCTTTAATTATTTCAATAAGCTTCATAACTGGAGCAGGATTAAAGAAGTGCATTCCTATCACTTTATCTGGTCTTGTTGTAGATGCTGCTATCTCTGTAATAGACAATGAAGAAGTATTAGATGCTAATATTGCTTCTGGTTTGCATATTCTATCTAGTTCAGAAAATATTTCTTTTTTTATGTTCATATTTTCAACTGCAGCTTCTATAACTAAGTCACAATCAGATGCCATATTCAAGTCAGTTGTTCCACTTATTCTTGAAAGTATTTCTTCCATAACTTCATCTGTTATCTTTTCTTTTTTAACTAATCTTTCTAAGTTTTTCTTTATTCCTGCAAGTCCTCTATCAACAAATTCATCCTTAATATCTCTAAGTACTACTTCATACCCCTTAGTTGCAAATGTTTGTGCAATACCTGATCCCATAGTACCAGCACCTAAAACACATATTTTTTCCATAAAAAACCCCTCCCCTTATATTAAAAAATTAAATTTTTTCTTTATCACACAATATCATTTTAGCATAATTTTTATTAACGATACATATTTTTTTAATTTTATAAGACTCCCGCCTTTATAAGCGGGAGTTTAATATTTCACTTTAGCAACTGCTATATCTACATAAGGCATAGTGAACTCGTTTTGCTAAAGCAAAACATTGTGACTTCAGGTGGAGAATCTACTTCACCTGAAGCAAAAACTTCAATCTCCCACTTAGGCATTTGAAAGAAAATAACATATGCCTAAGCTTTGTTCTACTGCTTTTCTTTTATTTGTGCAACTAACTCTGGAATGATTTTGTTCATATCTCCAACAATACCCAAATCAGCAACTTTCATTATTGGAGCATCTTCATCCTTATTTATAGCTATTATATAATCAGACTCCTGCATACCAGCTAAATGTTGAATAGCACCTGAAATACCACAAGCAACATAAAGCTTAGGTCTTACAGTTTTACCTGTCTGTCCAACCTGTAAGTCTTTATCAGCCCATCCATTATCAACTGCTGCTCTTGAAGCTGCTATTGTTCCACCTAATTCAGAAGCCAAACTTTCTAGAAGTTTAAAGTTTTCTTTGCTTCCTACTCCTCTACCTCCAGCAACTAATACATCAGCTTCTCCAATATCAACACATTGTTTACACATCTTAACAATGTCTTCTATTTTAGTTCTTATATCATCTTCATTTAATTCAACTGATATATTTTCAATTTCTCCTTTTCTGTTTTCATCATTCTGTAATTTTTCAAACACTCCTGGTCTTACAGTTGACATTTGAGGTCTATGTTCTCCACACACTATTGTAGCCATCAAATTTCCACCAAAAGCTGGTCTTGTCATCAATAGATTTTTAGTTTCATCATCTATATCCAATCCTGTACAATCTGCAGTTAAACCTGTCTTAAGTCTTGCAGCAACTCTAGGTCCTAAATCTCTTCCTATGAATGAAGCACCTATAAATATAATTTCAGGTTTTCTATCATTAACCAATTCACATATTACCTTTGTATACGCATCAGTCGTATAATTTTTAAGAAGTGGATTATCAACCACTAGTACTCTATCTGCTCCATGTGACACCAATTCTTTTGCTAAGTTTTCAATACCATCACCAAGTAAAAGAGCAGTCAATTCAACACCTAATTTATCGGCAATTTCTCTTCCTTTACCCAAAAGCTCTAATGCAACTTTCTGAAGTTTTCCATCTCTCTGCTCTGCAAAAACCCAAACACCTTTGTAATCAGCTATATTCATCTTTATCCCCCCAACATTCAAATTAGATAAAATGTTTTTCTTTCAATCTTGAAACCGCTATCTCTGCTGCTTCTTTTACAGTTGTATTTATTACTTCTCCCTGTCCTTTTGCTTCCTTTGTCATCGATTTCTTAACCTTTGTTGGTGAACCATTAAGACCTATCTTGTCCCTATCAACATCAATATCATCAGCACTCCATACTTTGATTTCCTTACTGAAAATTTCAAATATATTCTTTATGTTCATATATCTTGGTTCATTTAGCTCTTTTATAGCTGTTAACAACACAGGTGCTTTAACTTTTATTATTTCATATCCATCCTCTAAGGCTCTTCTTACTTTTAAATCTTTTCCATTTATTTCAACATTTTCAACATACGTAACCTGTGGTATTCCCAAATGTTCAGCAATTTCAGGTCCTACCTGTGCAGTGTCACCATCTATTGCTTGTCTACCTGCAAAAATAATATCATAATTTAATTTCTTAATAGTCGATGCTAAAGCATATGATGTTGCCAATGTATCAGCACCTGCAAAAGCTCTATCTGAAACCAATATTGCTTCATCAGCACCCATTGCTAAAGCTTCTCTTAATGCTTTTTCTGCTTGTGGTGGTCCCATGCTTATTACTGTAACATGAGCACCATACTTTTCCTTTAAAACTAATGCTTCCTCAAGAGCATTTTTATCATCTGGATTTATAATTGATGGAACTCCTTCTCTAATAAGTGTTCCTGTTTTTGGATCTATTCTAACTTCTGTAGTATCTGGAACCTGTTTTAAGCACACAACTATATTCATGACCGACTCCTCCTATCTTAATGCACTACCTGCAATTACCATCTTTTGAACTTGAGATGTTCCTTCATAAATCTCTGTTATCTTTGCATCTCTCATCATTCTTTCAACTGGATAATCTTTAGTATATCCATATCCACCGAATATTTGAACTGCTTTAGTCGTAACTTCCATAGCTGTTTCAGCAGCAAACAATTTTGCTCTTGCAGCCTCTACTGAATATGGAAGTCCATTATCTTTGTTAAATGCAGCCTTATAAACCAAGTATCTTGCAGCTTCAATTTTTGTATCCATATCTGCAATCATCCATTGAAGTCCTTGGAATCTTGTTAGGCTTTTACCGAATTGTTTTCTTTCTTTCATATACTCTACAGCTTCATTAAATGCTCCTTCTGCAATACCAAGTGCCTGAGCAGCAATTCCTATTCTTCCTCCATCAAGAGTTTTCATTGCAATCTTAAATCCTTGTCCTTCTTTTCCAACTAAATTTTCCTTTGGAACTATGCAATCTTCGAAAATCAATTCAGTTGTCGATGAAGCTCTAATCCCCATCTTATCTTCAACTTTACCTATTGAAAAACCTTTAAATCCCTTTTCAACTATAAAGCATGATATTCCTTTCAATCCTTTACTTTTATCGGTCATAGCAAAAACACAGAAAACATCAGCAGCTCCACCATTTGTAATGAATATCTTCTGACCATTCAATACATAATGATCTCCTTCAAGCACTGCTGTTGTTTGCTGTGCTGCAGCATCTGTTCCGGCATTAGGCTCAGTCAATCCAAACGCACCAAGTTTTTCACCTTTCGCCAAAGGAACTAAATATTTTCTTTTTTGTTCTTCAGTACCAAATTGAGCTATAACACCTGCACCCAATGAAGTATGTGCAGATAAAATTACACCTGTTGTACCACAAACCTTTGATAATTCTTCAACAGCAATAATGTATGACAAATTATCTCCACCAGCGCCACCATATTCTACTGGAAATGGTATGCCCATCATATTGTATTTAGCCATCTTCTTTACTGTTTCTATAGGAAACCTTTCTGTCTCATCAATCTCTGCTGCTATTGGCTTTACTTCATTTTCGGCAAATTCTCTTACCATCTGTCTCACATATTCCTGCTCTCTTGTCAATTGAAAATCCATAGTTCCTACCCCCTTATGAATTGTATAAATCATTCAGTTTGTTAATTTTATAACACTTTTTATGTAAAAAATAATTGAAGCATCAGCTCCAATTATCATTATATAACTTATTAAATTGTATTTCAATTGATTAAAATAAATAATTTAAAAATATTTTGTGTTTTCTGTCAATACTGACATTTACGTCAGTATTTTAACTTTCACAACCATTCATTAAACAGCTAAGCGTAAGCAAACTTTCGCTTAAATGAACATTTTCAACAACAATATCTTCATCTACTTTTAAATCAACAGGTGCAAAATTCCATATACCTTTTACACCATTTGATACTAATTTATCACAAACATCTTGAGCATATGACTTAGGTACACATATTATGCCTATATCTATATTGTTTTCTTTTACAAACGTTTCTAAATTATCAATATCTTGGATTTCTATATCCCTTATCTTTAATCCTATTAATTTGGGATTTTTATCAAATAAAGCATATATTTTAAATCCTAACTTCTCAAAATTAATGTAATTTGCAACCGCTTGACCTATATTACCAGCACCTACTATAACCATTTTATATTCTTGATTTAATCCTAGTATCTTGCCAATTTCCTCATACAAATCAGCTACATTATATCCATATCCCTGTTGCCCAAAATCTCCGAAACAATTCAAATCCTGTCTTATTTGAGATGCTGTAAATCCTATTCTCTTACTTAAATCTTTCGATGAAATTTTATCTACATCCTTTAAAAGAAGTTCTCTTAGATATCTATGATATTTAGGTAATCTTTTAACTACTGCCATAGAAATATTTGATTTTTTCCTGCTCATAATCTACACCTCTTTTCAACATATATTACGCTATTTTATATCATTTTACTATTTAACTTCAAAAAAGTAAACATATTTTGTATAATAAACATAGCGCACTGATTTTATTTAACTTATAAGAAGGTGATATTAATGATAGTTTTAAGTTGCAAAAATGTAAAAAAATCTTATGGAATCAATGTCGTTTTGAATAATATAACATTTAATGTAAATGAAGGAGATAAATTAGGCTTTGTAGGTGCAAATGGTGCTGGTAAATCTACTTTGTTTAAAATATTGAAAGGTGAACTAGATTACGATAGTGGAGATATTTATATAGATAAAAGCAAAAAATTAGGATACCTATCTCAACACCTTAATCTTCAATCTGATAATACAATATATGATGAAATGTTATTGGTTTTTAGAAACTTACTGGAATTAGAAAAAAAAATGAAGCTTCTAGAAGCTAAAATGAATGAACCTTATGATGAATCCAATAAAGATTACCACAATAAAATAATAAGTGATTACACAAAAGTGTGCGATACTTATGAGATGAATGGAGGATATACTTATAAAGCTGAAATATCTAGAGTACTTAAAGGATTAGGATTTACAGAAAATGATTTTGATAAGCCTATAAATATTTTGAGCGGCGGTTTAAAGACAAGAGCTGCACTCTGTAAGCTACTTCTCGTTAAACCTAGTATACTTTTATTAGACGAGCCAACAAATCATCTTGATATTAATGCTATTGAATGGTTAGAAGAATACTTAAAAGCTTACAAAGGAACAATAATAGCAATATCACATGATAGATATTTTTTGGATGCTGTAACTAATAAAACATTGGAACTCATAAATGGTAGGATAGAAATATACAATGGAAACTATACAAAGTACATTGACCTCAAAAAGAAAAACTTTGATATTCAATTAAAAGCATATACTCTACAACAAAAAGAAATAAAAAGACAGGAAGAAATAATTAAAAGATTTAAATCCTTTAATAGAGAAAAAAGCATAAGAGCCGCTGAAAGCAGACAAAAAAGTCTGGATAAAGTAGAGAGAATTGATGCACCTGATAAAGAGTATAAAATTAAAAGTTTTTCATTTGAAACACAAATTCAATCTGGAAATGATGTACTTCATATAGAAAATCTCTCAAAGAGTTTTGGTAGCAATACATTATTTACCGATGTTAATATAGATGTTAAAAGAGGAGACAGAATAGCATTAATTGGTGAAAATGGTATAGGTAAAACAACATTATTTAACATCATAATGGACAAAATACCATCAGACAATGGAATCAAAATACTAGGTAAAAATGTGTTTATTGGCTACTATGATCAAGAACAATCTAATTTAAATCCTGATAAGACTATTTTAGATGAAGTATGGGATGACTTTCCTAAAATGAATGAATCATCGGTAAGAAGTGCATTAGCGTCATTTTTATTCTTAGGTGATGACATATTCAAAAAAATAAATTCTCTTAGCGGTGGGGAAAAATGTAGAATTAATCTTTTGAAATTAATGCTTTCAAAATCGAATTTTTTGTTGCTCGATGAGCCTACTAATCATCTCGATATTATGTCACGTGAAGCATTAGAAGAAGCTTTATTAAATTATGATGGGACTGTACTCGTTATTTCTCATGATAGATATTTTTTAAATAAGATTATTGGTAAAATATTCGAATTAACTAGATATGGTATGAAAGAATATTTGGGTAATTATTCGTATTATATCGATAAAAAGAAACGACCACATAGGTATGAAGCAGAAGAAGTACTGGAAGGTAAGACTAAAACTCAAATAAAATTGGAGAAGAAAAAGAAAAGAGAGTTAGAAAAACTCGAAAAAAACAAAAAACTTCAAGTTAAAAATCTCGAGAATGACATAGCCGAATTAGAGGCATATATAGAAGAACTTCATAATAAATTGTGCTTAGAAGAAATTTATTCAAATCCAGAAAAAAGCATTTCAGTAAATAACAAGATAAGTGAATGTGAAACCAAACTTCAAAAACTTTACAATGAATGGGAAGAGCTAGTATAGCCTTCCCTATTGTTCTGTTATTGCCTGCATGAACCATGTTTATAAGCAATTGAGGAAACAGTATAGCCTTCCCTATTGTTCTGTTATTGCTATTAATTTAATACTGCCCTAGACTGTTAGCACTACAAGTAGAAGTATCGGAGTTACTATTATTGGCACTAATTTAATACTGCCCCCTCAAGCAAAATCCTTATATTATCATTATAAATTTTAGTAAATTTTGTTGTTGGTAGAGGATTTATACCCTTACCTATTTCAATTGTATACCCTGGTCTTTTGAATTTTTCTATAAACCAATCCTTGTATCCTGAATAAGAAGTCATTCCATGTGCTTCTTCCAATTCATATCCACTAAGCCTTGAAAATAATTCTCCTATTTCTTTTGCTCTTTTTGATGCCATATTCATATAATCCCAATATATTACCTCTCCTTGACTGTGATATGCAATAACAATTTTAAAATCATTTTTTCTAGTAAAATCAGCTACTGCTTTGGTCTCTGGTTCTGATTCTGGATAAATTCCTGAATACCTTGTAGGACCTGGACCATATATTCCGTATTCTTTTTCTGCCATCTTTCCTTTCGCCCATGAAGCATCATAATTATGATTCAAATCAACACCTCTTATGTTAGCACTCCACTTTTTTGAAAAATCAGTATTTCCTTTATTCCATTTTATTAAATCATAATAATATAAATTATTTTCTTTGAGTCCATCTATAACTAAATCTACGCCATCTGGATTTACCATTGGCACAATATATATTGAACTCTTACTCCAAATTTCATTAACATCATAATTTAATATTTTTTCTCCTTTTATATATGCTTTCAAATAATTTTCTACAAATTTCATCAATAGAAGTGATGTAATCCATTCAATTGCATGGTGTGCTCCATTATAAAATACTTTATTTTCTCCATTACCTAACTTTATATAGTACAATTCTTTTCCTAAAATGCTCTTGCCTATGCTCCCTACTTCTATAAATGGATATCTTATCTTTAATCCTTTTATGTTCTTTTTCATTATTTCATAGGTATAGTCTATATTTGTATTTACAATATCCATTGAAGTATCATGTCCTAAAATGAATTTTTCGAGTACTTCACTAGTATAATAATCAACTACTCCGGTAGGAAGCACTTTAGAGAGTTTCTGCAGTTTTTTTATGCCATCTTCAGTTTTTACACCAAATATTCCATCAATGTCACCTTCATATAATCCTAATTTGTTTAATGTTGCTTGTATTTCTTTTACATTTGCTCCTTTTGAGCCAATCTTATATATTTTGAACACTTTATTGACTGTATTACCATTTATGCTTTCTTTTTCCTTTGAATCAATATTGTATATTTTCAACACATCAACTCCTCTATAATATTTAATTTTTTTAAACAAGTTAACAATTCCATTTTTAATACTAAATTTTATTATTTTCATGTACTGTAAGTCATTTGAAAGAAAATAACAAGTCAAAGATGCGACGTATATTTTGTGAAATACAAAGAGTTGGGTTCCGCTGATAGTAGGTTCTATCAACGGGTTCCAACGATGAAGTAGCTCGCAAAATAGGCTAGCATACTGACTAGTTATTTTTTTGAAAATGCCTAATGCTTAAAAACAGCACCAAACTTTAAATGAGCAAGATAATAGAGCTATCAACGAGTTCTGACGACACAGTATGGCACAAAATAGACTAGCATACTTACTAGTTATTTTTTGAAAATGCCTTAATAAAAAATATGCAGCATAATCACAAATTATGATTTGCAATCATGCTGCATTAAAGTTGCTTTTATTTTAATTAATTTTCACTTAAAGGTTTTCTATCTATCAATCCTCTTTGAACTATTTCAGTTACTGCAAATGTAGCAACATCATCTGAATATTTACCTGGTCCAAAACCTGCATCATATCCAAGTTCTTTTGCAAGTTCATGTGATATTCTTGGTCCTCCACATATTAAAACAACCTTATCTCTTATACCTTCTGCTTCTAATATTTCAACTAAATTGGTAAGGTTTTTAATGTGTATATCCTTTTGAGTAACTGTTTGTGATACTAGTAATACATCAGCATTCAATTCAATAGCTTTTTTAACAAATTCCTCATTTTCAACCTGACTTCCTAAGTTATATGCTCTTATATGTTTAAATCTTTCAAGTCCATAATGACCAGCATATCCTTTCATGTTCATTATAGCATCTATACCAACTGTATGAGCATCTGTTCCTGTACTTGCTCCTATTATTACAATATCTCTTTTTATGTTTTCTTCAATATATTTTCCAACTTCATCCATATTCATTGTTTCAACATCTACTGTTTCAACATGAATTTCTTCATAATTAACTGTGTGTGTAACTGAACCATATACAACATAAAAAGTAAATTCTTTATCTAATGCACCATGATACGCTACATTTGGTGCTTCTAATCCCATTTTCTTTGCAAGTTGCTTTGCAGCCTCCTCCCCTCTTTCATCATCTAGTACTGGAAGAGTAAAGCTTAACTGCATCTTACCATCATTCATTGTGTCACCATAAGGTTTAATCTTAGTAAGGTCAAGTGTTCTATCAAAATCCTTTTTTTCTGTAGAATATAATCCGCCGCTCACTATCTGTCACCTCCAAGCATTAATTCAATAAATGGATTAAAGTAGCCATTTTCTTTTTCTACAACTCCGTCTAAACCTTTTCCTCCATCTATAGGTCGTCTTATTCCTGCAAATTTACCCTGTTCAAGTGTTTTAAATAATCCTTCTTTTTCAATTTCACAAAGCAAGTCTGCAGCCTTATTAAGTACTTCATCTGCTCTCTTTTGTATTATTCCACCTTCTTTGAATGAAATCTCGTCTCCTAAATCCTTCATATTATTAAAGATATATCTAGCATTTTCTATTGATAATGCTCTATCAGACATAAATGGTGTATGAATAGCTTCAGTCAACATACCGAGCAAACATATTCTTTGATTTGTCAAAACTGTTACCATATTAAATAAAGCATCTTGAACATGTCCCCTAAAAATATTCCCTGTCATAAATTTAGTTGGAGGCATGTATTTTAATGGTGCCTTAGGGAATATTTCTCTAGCCATCTGTGCCTGTGCTAATTCAAGTAAAAATCCATTTTCTGTTTCTGGATTCATTTCAAATGCATGGCCTAATCCTTGTTGTTCTTCTGGAAGTCCTGCAAATAATGCAAATTGCTCATTTATAAATTGTGACGCCAACACTGTATGTGCTTCTTCAATAGCATCTGATGTTGTTAAGTAATTGTCTTCCCCTGTGTTTATTATTACGCCAGCAAATCCATTTATTACTCTTGAAAAATACTGATCGACTAGTGTTCTCTGCATATTTATATCTCTAAATAATATTCCATATAATGCATCATTAAGCATTACATCTAGTCTTTCAATAGCTCCCATTGCTGCTATTTCAGGCATACATAATCCAGAACAGTAATTACACAATCTTATATATCTTCCTAGCTCTTCTCCTACTTCATCTAATGCCTTTCTCATAAGTCTGAAGTTTTCTTGTGTAGCCATTGTTCCCCCGAATCCTTCTGTTGTTGCACCATATGGAACATAATCAAGCAAACTTTGCCCTGTAGTCCTTATAACAGCAATTACATCAGCGCCTTGTTTTGCCGCTGCTACAGCCTGCGTTATATCCTCATATATATTTCCTGTTGCAACAATCAAGTAAAGATAAGGACCTTTTTTATCACCAAATTCAGCAAGATAATCTTCTCTCACCTTTCTGTTAGCCTTTATTTTATTTACCATTTCAGTTGCTATTTTATTTATAGCCATCTTGATTTCAAATTCATCATGCATTGGAAGTTTTGTTAAATCAATTTCTCCTTTTGAAACTTTTTCAGCTATTTCTTGTGGATTAAGCCCAGTTTCAATCATTGCATTCCCTATGAATTTTGCTGCACCTATTCCTAAACCATTTCCCTTTTTTATATTATCAACAACTACATTAGGAAGAGGTACTCCAAATTCATCTACATCATCAATTCCCAATAGCCTACAAACAGTTCTTTCGACAGTCACTGTTGTATGCCTATCAATAAATACTTGAGTATCTTCAGCTATTTTCCTAGCACTTTCTCTTGCTCTATCAACAACTTCCCAGTTAAGATTTAATTTACTCTTCATGTTTTTCCTCCTTGTAGTAGTATTTCTTTGCTATATCAACGATTTCGCTTTCCAGTCCCAATAATATAGATATATTAAGCGCATCCTTAGGCACTTCATATTTATCATAAACCTTTTCGAGTTTATAATTCATATGCTCTTGAATTATCTCAACTGAATGCCTTTTATTTAGATCTATTTTGTGCTTTAAAGCTTCAAAATCTAAATTTTTTAGTCCTATAACCTGATAATGATCCATACCTTTTTTTGCTATTCCATCATAATGTGTAGAAATCAAACTAATAGAATCAAATTTATTCAAATATTCTGCAAGAGACTTTACAATATAGTATCCTTCTTTTGGATTAGTTCCTCTTGCAAATTCGTCAAGTGCAATGAATCCATTTCCTCTTTTTATACATTCGACAACCTGCTTTAAATTTATTATTTCTGCTCCAAAAGTACTTAGTCCTTTTGAAATGCTCTGCATATCATCAGAAATGAAATATATAAAATCTAACATTGGAAAAACCGCTTCTTCTGCGAATACAAAGAATCCACATTGTGACAACAATAAATTTAATACAATTGTTTTAAGAGTTACAGTTTTTCCTCCCATATTAGCCCCTGTAATAATAGTTGTACCATTTCTTAGTTCAATTCCTACGGGAGTAAATTTTTTCTTCTTCTTGTTTAATATTTCTACCACTTCTGGATTGAACGCATCAACTAATTTTATATACATATTATCCACAATTTTAGGCTTTTTAGCATTATACTTTATAGCCAAATTAGCTTTTGCATTTAATATATCAATTCTTCCGATAATTTTTGTATCATTTTCTATTTTATCTATGCTTTCCAATATGCTAATAGATAATTGTTTTTTGATTTCAATTTCTTCTTGTTCCTCTAATGTAACGTAGTTTAATCTTTCCTCTTTCAATCTTTCAATGGTATGTTCATCTGTCTCTTTGAATATTTTATTTTCAATTTCCTTTTTTTGCTGTCTGATGTTTTTTAATCTATCTGAATAATTATCATATATGTAAAATATAGAAATTCGCTTACCTTCCGGATCCAGTAGAGAAACAATTTCATTCAAATCATACAGTTTTATTTCTTCAATATCCAAATCAATATCATTCATTACATTTAACAGTTCTTCAACTCTAAGAGCAAAGTTTTTTATTTCAAATAATTCTACTTCATCTAATATTTCATGCTTTTTACATCTTTTTATAGAATTTGATATATCCTTAAATTTCATAAGAATTCTTTCAAGTTCTTTATGCAAAAGCTTGTTCTTATTTATGCTTTCAACCATTTTTTGAATGCTTTCAAATTCCAAAAGCAGTTTTTCCTTCTCTGTTATCTTGAAGGGTTTAATATCTTTTTTTTCCTTCATTCCATATGCAGTAATTACATCTGTTTTCTCCATTACGAAGGAAAATCCAATTTGTTCTCTCTGTTCATTTTCTAAAAATTTCATTATTATTCCCCTCCAACAACGTCAAAAACAGGTATGTCCAATCTGTTTCTCAGTTCTCCTAAAAATTTGTTCACATTAAATTCATATCCATAAGGAGACATTGGATTACATGTAACACAAGCAATATTTATCGGATTTATTACCTTTAATATTCCGCCCTGTTTTTTAAATCTAAACAATGTATCACTATTTACAAAGAGTTTTGTTCCGTCTTCAGCTAAAAAGGTAACATTTTTATACTTATCAGAAGATTTCATTATATCAAGTAAAAGTTTATCAGAAATAACACCCTTTATTACAACATACTCTGATTGCTCATCTAAATTCTCAGTAATCTCCGAAGCTGCTTCTAATGCAGTAAGCACATTTAATTTTTTTATGCTTCTATCTTTGCCTATTACTGAAATTCTACTTTCTTTAATTAACTTATTGCTCAGTTTTACTATTTCTGTGTCATTTTCACTTTCAGTAGTCAGTAAATTCACTGTATGAACCGTACTATTTATTACATCATTCATGCTTTTAGAGTATGCAGCTCCTGTCGAAAGTATTGTTGCCTCTGTTACTGCTGGTGATGCAAAGCTCTTTCTGCTCAAGGCACCATCTACTATAACTAGCTCACACCCTATTTTTTTTAAGTATTCACATATACCTATTATTTGGGTGCTAACTGAAGGTCCCCCTATGTCAACAAAACCATCACTTAAAGCTCGTGCTATAATAATTTCACCCATAGGAGTATTTATACCCGTTGTTTGAATTATTTCTTTTGTAATATCTGAATTAAATAAGCATTGCTTAGCCGTTGCTATAAATGTTCCTTTTTCAACATATATTTTTGGTTTTTCAGTAGCTGTGACCCTGTCTAGTTCTTCACCATCTCTTCCGATGGAAGTGAGGCCAAGAGCCAATTTTCCCCTAGCCTCTTTTATTACATGATTTAATGTTGTTGTTTTACCTGCATTCTTAGCCATTCCTATTATTGATACGCTTTTATAACCTGCAAGTAAATCCAAAATTCTATTGTTAATTTTAATTTTGTTATTATTTTTGTTATTATTCATGATGCCTTTTATTTCTCTCAAGTCCAACAGGTTCTAATGCCATATGTTGTCCATTAAGTAGTCCAGCTACCCCAACTTTTTTAACTTCTTTTTCCCCTCTACAAACTTCACAGTGACAATCTGGTGTGTAGTTTTCTGGTTCAGTGTAAGTAGTTATAACACCTTCAAAGTTTCTCAATATAACTTTATTGTGGCTTTGTGATATAACATAATTTGGCATAACAGGAGTTTTTCCTCCACCACCAGGTGCATCAACAACAAATGTTGGTACGCAGAATCCAGAAGTATGTCCCCTCAATCCTTCAATTATTTCAATTCCTTTTGCAACTGGAGTTCTGAAATGTTCAAGTCCCATTGAAAGGTCACATTGATAAATATAGTATGGTCTTACTCTTATTTTAACCAATTCATTTACCAATTTCTTCATAACATGTACACAATCATTTACTCCCCTTAGAAGAACTGATTGGTTCCCGAGTGGAATTCCTGCATCTGCGAGTCTCGCACAAGCAGCTGCTGATTCTTCTGTTATTTCATTTGGATGATTGAAGTGTGTGTTCAACCAAATAGGATGATATTTCTTTAGCATATTGCATAATTCAGGAGTAATTCTCTGTGGAAGTACAACTGGTGCTCTTGAGCCTATTCTTATTATTTCAACGTGTGGAATTTCTCTTAGCTTTTTGATGATATATTCAAGTCTATCATCTGAAACCAGTAGAGCATCTCCCCCTGATAGCAATACATCTCTGACTTGTGGGGTATTTCTTATGTATTCAATGCATTTTTCAATTCTGTCCATTGGCATACCTGAATCATTTTGTCCTGCAAATCTTCTCCTTGTACAATGTCTGCAATACATTGAACATTGATCTGTAATCAAGAATAAAACTCTATCTGGGTATCTGTGAGTTAATCCTGGTACTGGTGAATCAGTATCTTCATGAAGTGGATCCAAAAGATCTGCACTTGACTTATGTAATTCTAGTGCTGTTGGTACAGCTTGTTTTCTTATTGGATCGTGTGGATCGTTTGCATCAATTAATGATAAATAATATGGAGTAATAGCCATTCTTAGTGTCTGAAGGCATTTTATTGCTCCTTCTTCTTCTTCTTGAGTTAATGGCAAATATTTTTTCAATTCCTCAACTGTAGTTATTCTGTTTTTTACTTGCCATCTCCAATCGTTCCACTGCTCATCAGTTACATCTTTAAATATTTCATGTCTTCTATTAACTTTCACAATAATAACCCCTTTCGAATGTTGTTTTAAGCATTTGAAACAAAATATACTTATCAAGTTATAAAATTCGTATTTTTGTTTAGAGAATTATGCGATTTTAAAAACTTTGCAAGTATAACAAGTCAAAATAGACTAGCATACTGACTAGTTATTTTTTTGAAAATGCCTTAATGCCTTAACACAGTAATATGGAGTAAACCCCCATATTACTGCCTAATATTTAGTCTATAATTAAATAAATTTATAATAGTGCATGTAATTCTTCCTCAGGTACAATACCAGCAGTAATGAAGTTTTTAGTTGAATTCTTCTTCAATACATGTAATTCTTCTTCAAGTCGTAATATATATTCAATATTTATATTTAATTGCACTTATATTTTGTATTAATATTCGCTATGAAGCTCTCTACATACTCCATAAAAAACTCTTTCTGTCGCAATGTCGCATTCTGTCGCAGTAACTTCTTGTACTTGATTTAGATAAAAAACTCTACATGCTCTATAAAAACCTCTACATGATGTACATGATGCATTTTTTCGTGAGAACTCATCAGCATTTATATTCTGAAAATAAGAATTATTTTTTATACTTATGCTTGCATGTACTCACATATACTTTCATATACTTTCATGTACTTTCATATACTTGCATATACTTTAATGTACTTGCATGTACTTTGATGTACTTTCTTGTACTTTCTTGTACTTGAATATAGTTTCATATATTTACATACATTTTAATACACTTAAATACACTTAAATACACTTTAATATACTTTAATATACTTTAATATACTTGCATGTACTTTGATGTACTTTCTTGTACTTTCTTGTACTTGAATATAGTTTCATATATTTACATACATTTTAATACACTTAAATACACTTTAATATACTTTAATATACTTTAATGTACTTGCATGTACTTTCATATACTTAAATACACTTAATTATACTTACATGTACTTGCATATACTCAAAACTTATACGTATAATTCTTCAAAAATATCTCTTAATTCTTTGCTTTCCCTTAATTCTTCTAATGTTATTTTTGCATGTCCCTTAGTGTATCCGTTACCTATTATCATAGTAACATCTTTTCCTATTCCTTCTGCTCCTAAAGCTGCTTTAGTAAAGCTTGTAGCCATTGAGAAGAAGTACACTACTCCATCATCTCTAACAGGAAGTATAGAAGACATCTCTGTATTTGGTATATTTACACAGTTAATAGCTATATCGACTTCCTTTCCTGATGTAGCCTTAAGTGTTTCATTTAAAACATCCATAGGTTTAGTAGCGTCTGCTCTAACTATTTCAACTGGTAAGTTTAATCTTCTAACCCTTGACTCTGCCCTATCGCTTCTTACATTTGCCAATACTTTTCCTGTTGGCCCTACTCTTTTAACAGCTTCATATACACAAAGCAATCCTGATTTTCCACCTGCACCGAGTATCAATACTGTATCACCAGGCTTAACCAATTTTGCAACCTGAGCTGGTGCACCAGCAACATCCAATGCAGCTAATGCAAGTGGTTCTGACATATCCTCTGGCAATTTAGCATATATACCACTTTCAAATAATATAGCTTTTCCTTTTATATCAACCCTATCAATATCCATTTTTACATCTATAAATTCGTCAATTCTTAATGGAGTCAATGACAATGAAACCAATGTAGCTATTTTATCCCCTACTTTTAAGTCAATTTTTCCTTCTAAATCTTTTCCTATCTTCTCCACTGTACCTATTAACATACCACCTGAACCTGTTACAGGATTTTGTTGTTTGCCTCTTTCACTAACTATAGATGCAATTTTAGCTTTTATTTTTTCAACATCATGTCCTGCTTCTTCTTCTATTTGTGTAAAGCTCGCTGAATCAATGTTTAAAGACTGTACATCAATTAATATTTCATTGTCGTATATGTTCATGTCATTGTCGATTTTTAATGCCGGCTGTGGTAAAACCCCCTTTGGTTCTATAACCCTATGTGTACCATATTTACATCCTTTTGACATTTTTGATTACCCCCTAATTAATTTTTATATATTTAAATTTATAATTATAATCCCCAAAATCTAATCTTCAGTCTCCAATCTCTAGTCGCCATCAAAATCACAATCTTTCCTATTGAGTAGCAACTTCTGTTTAATCTCCAGTCACTAGTCGCTAGTCCCAAATTAAAGGTACTAGGTACAAGGAGTTTAAACAAGGTGCTAGGTTGCTAGTCGGCTAGTCTGCTAATACAAATTTGACATCTGTATACCAGTATCTGCTCAGGTACTAGGTACTAGAAATCAGGTGCTCGGTGCTAATCTCTAGCTAAGTCACAATCTGCTTTGGTGACTGGTGATTGGCGATTATTAACTTTTGTTTAGTCTCTAGTCTCCAGTCTCTAGTCTCTAGTCTCCAGTCAACTATACAGATTTGTAACTTGAAAACTAGCATCTTATCAGGTACTAGAAATCAGGTGCTCGGTGCTAATCTCTAGCTAAGTCACAATTTGCTTTGGTGACTGGTGATTGGCGATTATTAACTTTTGTTTAGTCTCCAGTCTCCACTCTCTAGTCTCTAGTCTCTAGTCTCTAGTCTCTAGTCTCTAGTCAATTATACAGATTTGTAACTTGCAAACTAGCATCTATTTAAGAATAAGATTCTAGGCACTAATATCTATCAAAGTCACAATCTGCTTTGGCGACTGGTGATTGGCGATTAGTAACTTTTGTTTAGTCTCCAGTCTCCAGCTTATCTAATCCCAAATCCCTAGTCCCTAGTCCCCAGTACAGATTTACCATTTGTATACCAGTACCTGTTTTAGGTGCTAGAAATGAAGCAAGTTTGCCGGTCGGCTAGACGGCTAGTACAGATTTACAACTTGAAAAGTATATATTTATAATCACCAAATGTTTTTATATTGCATTTAAGAAATCATATAACTATTTCAACATCAACTAGCCACTAGCAAACTGGTCAACTAGCACTCTTTATTAAGGAAATCGTGTAACAATTTCAACATTATCTGGACACTAGCCCACTAGCAAACTGACCAACTAGTAATTTTATTTGAAGAAATTGCGTAGCAATTTCCACCTATACTATTCACTATTCCTTATTCACTATTCTCTAATTAAAGGTTTTCCATTATCTGATTGATAGTATTTCTCTTGCTTCTTTTGGTGTTGCTATTTCTCTCCCCAATTCTTTAGCTATTCTTACTACTTTTTCGACAAGTTCCGCATTTGATTTTGCCAAAACTCCTTTTGAAATATATACGTTATCTTCAAATCCAACTCTTACATGTCCCCCAAGCAAAATTGCCATAGTAGCCATTGGAAATTGATGCCTTCCTATTCCTGATACTGTAAATGTACTTCCTTGTGGAATACTACCTGCCATAAATACTAAATCACGTGGAGAAGCTGATATTCCTCCGTTTACACCCATAACAAAATTAAAATGCATAGGTGATTTTATGAATCCTTTTTTATTCATTCTAATTGCCATATCAACCATACCTTTGTCGAATACTTCAATTTCTGGTTTGATATTCAATTCAATCATTCTTGTTCCAAATTCTTTTATAGTATTTTCAGTATTTACAAATATATCGTCCCCACCAAAATTACATGTACCACAATCTAAAGTAGCCATTTCTGGTCTTAGTTCTGTTGGTTGAAGCCTTTCCTCGTTGCTCATTCCAACTGCTCCACCAGTAGAAGGTTGTATTATTACATCTGGACACCTTTTTTTAATTTCTTCCATACATGCCTTGAATCTTTCCTTGCTTTGTGTTGGAGTACCATCATCCTCTCTTACATGAAGATGTATTATGCTTGCTCCAGCTTTGTATGCAAGTTCTGCCTCTCTACCAATTTCCTCAACAGTATAAGGTACAGCAGCATTGTGCTCCTTAGTTACCTCAGCTCCACAAATAGCAGCAGTTATAATTAATTTTTCCATTTTATTCACCCCCAAATTAAATGCATAAATATCAAACTTATGTTATATGTTATTATTTTTACGTTGCTTGTCCTTAGGTACAACACAAACTCCGTTAGCTCTACAAACCACAATTGGTTCTGGCAAAACATCTGCTGCAGAATCATTGATTTCTGGTCTAGGAACTATTACCTTTCTAGCTTCAAATACCATTTTTCGTGAAGTATTACCTACTTCGACTATTTCCCCAACAGCTTCAATAAAATCCCCAGCATAAACTGGTGCTAAAAACTCAACATTTTCATAAGCTCTGAATAAACCCTCATCACCATCATGCATAATCAATAGTTCAGTAGCTACATCTCCAAATAATTGAAGCATTTTAGCTCCATCCACTAAATTTCCTCCATAGTGTGCATCATGTAAGCTCATTCTCACTCTTATCATTGATTTCATAGGTTTCATAATAATTCTCCTCCGTATTTTATTTTTAAATAATAAACTTTTCTTTAATATTTTTATAATTTGAACGTAAAAAAGCACTGAAAGAAAACTTTCAGTGCATATAATCCTTAATCATTCATGGAACTATTATGCAATGAAAATCTTCTCATCACATAAATAGCGCTCCATAAAATTAAATATTTCACGGCAGTGATTGAGCCAGTCTACTCAACCCCCAAGAACATACCAAAAGAGCTGATACATTCTTTCGGCAGATAAACCCTTCACTTTTAAAATCGAAAGCTCTTTTTCTTAACATTTAAAAGCTACCCACTTACCTGCTCCTCTATTTATGTATACAACACTATATTTCGTTAATTATTTAACAGAAGTACTTCCCTAAACAAGGACATCCTTCATCAATAATTATAATATTTAAAAATTTCAAATGCAACACTTTTTTCTGAAAATTTACAATTTGTGTTGAATTTTGATAATAATTATTATATAATAATTATATGAATTACTTAAAAATTCTATTAATTGAATTTATTAGATGGGGGTGATTCAAAAAAATACTTTGAATATCAATTTAGTAAGTACCCAAATAAATGATTTAAAGAAAATATTGGACAAGCTAATTGAAGATCATGATTCTAACCTAACTTGTAATGAAATTCTTGAAATAAGTACTCAATTAGACGAGCTTATTAATATTTATATGAAAGGAAAATAATGGCTGCACCTCAGAGGAAGAACCAAAAATTGGTTCTTCCTCTGAGGTGAAACCTAAATTTTAAAATAATTTACTTTTTCTTGAAGGTTTTCTGATAGCTTATTTAAATTCTCTGAATATGATGATACTTGTTCTATTACCCTCTTTTGTTCAGATGCAGATGCTGAAACTTCCTCGGCAGATGCTGCCGTTTCTTCTGAAATGGCTGATATATTTTCAATTACTTCTACAAGTTTCTCTTTCTTTTCTTCCATTTCATCATAACTACCCTTAACTTCCTCTATCTTCAATTTTAACATGTTTATATGAGTAGTAATATCTTCAAATATGTTTTCAGTATCATTAACAACTCTATCTTGATCAGCAATTATAATATTAGTATTTTGAACAGTTGATACTATGTCACTTACCTGAATTTGCATTGATTCAATTAATTTCTTTATATCCTTAGCTGCATTTGAAGATTCCTCAGCTAATTTTTTAACCTCATTTGCTACAACAGCAAATCCTTTACCCTGTTCACCTGCTCTAGCTGCTTCTATTGCAGCATTCAATGATAATAAATTCGTTTGCTCGGCTATTTCCCAAATTGTTTCTGTTATCGTTCCTATTTTATTGGACATATTACTCATATCCGTTACCATTTCATTTATTTTATTCGAATAATCTTTTACTTCATTAGATTTTGATATTAAACTGCTTAATACACTCAATCCTTTTTCGCTAAGTTCACTATTGCTATTTGATATCTTTTCAATTTCATTTGTTGATTCTTTCACCATAATAATTTGATCAGCTAATTCATTTGTTTTTATCACTCCAACTTCTAAACTATTTGCCTGATCTGTTGCGCTTAATGCAATTTGTTCTATTGCTTGAGATATATCTCTAGTCATGATTTCTGTATCATTTGCCATTTTCATCAAGAAATCTGAAGTCTCTTTGACCGTGCCTGTTGTATCTTTAACACCTTTTATGAGACTTGCAATATTTGTTTTCATACTATCCACTGAACCTACCAATTTACCTATTTCATCTTTTCTTTTCAAAATAATTTCTGGGATATTATGTGTAAAATCCCCTGACTCAATAATTTGTAGGTAATTCGCAGTATTTTCTAGTGGTTTTGATATCCTATTAGAAAAAATATAGGCAACTAAAATAGATATGACAATACTTATTAAAGATAAAACTATAATAATATTCCTAATATTATTAGCAGTTCTCATCACTTCTGAATAAGGTATAAGTGCTATATACTTCCAATTTGTTTGTGGTGAAGTAACTATATTTGCAATATATTTCTTATTATCTAAACTTATTTCAAAATTATCATTCTTTATATTCTTTAGGTTATTAAAACTATTAACTTTTAATTCGGATATATCCTTAAAATTCAAATTAGAATCTTTAGCATCCGCTATAATCTTTCCTTTACTATCTGTCAAAATAAGATATCCTGAATCTCCTATTTTAATATTTTTTATCATTTCCGTTATCCCTTTTAAATTTGCATCAATTCCTAAAACACCGATTATATTGCCCGATTCATCCTTTACAGTTGTAACGGTACTTATAACCGCTGATTGAATTGGTTCCCAATAATATGGTTCGGTTATTGTAACATTACCTTTATTTTTCATACCAGCAATATAATAAGGTCTTTTTCTAGGATCATAATTTTTAAGTATAGTTTCCTCAGGCCACTGAATATATCCTCCATTTTCTAATCCAAGATACACGTACGCAGTTCTAGGATGAGTTTTAGCATATAGTAAAAATCTCTCATAAATTCCTTGTTCAATGCCCCCATTTAAAGATGGTGTCATTTTTAAGTCTTCTTCTCTAGTTTTGTTTACATATTTGGTTATGGTATAATCAGCTTTTTTTATCATCAAATCATTAGCCATAAATTTTACATTTTCTTTTATCGATTCAAAATAAGCATTAATCGATTTATCAGCCAATATAATTTGTTTTTCGCTAGATTTAACAAAATCGTCTCTAAGTTTTTCTCTTATGTAAACATTGCTTATAATTCCTATTATCAAAATTGGAAACATAAGTACACATATGAATATTAATATTAATTTTTTTCTCATATTCATTGAATTGCTTCTTTTAATTTTCATTCATTATCATCTCCTTTTCTTTTTTGTCTTTAATCATTAACACTCAGAAATACCCTATTCTTATTATATTAATATTCTCCATACTTTGATATTTTCCTTTAAATTTTGACAAAAATAGCACCTCAGGGGAAGAACCAATTTTTGGTTCTTCCCCTGAGGTGCAGCCTAAATTTTTACAGCAATTTTTCATCTACAATATATGGTATTGTAATATGGTCAGTTCCATTATATTTCTTATTGAATTCAATACTTGTTTCAATTGAATGTTCACATCTTGCCCAAGCACGTCTTGCAACACCACTCATAACATCCCATGATATTGCCGATTTTATTATTTCGTCAACTCTATGACTTCCATCTAAAACTAATCCAAATCCACCATTTATAGCTTTACCTATGCCTACGCCGCCTCCATTATGAAGTGCAATAAGGCTCATTCCTCTTGCTGCATTACCTGCAAAGCAGTGAGTAGCCATATCAGCCATTATATTACTTCCATCTTTAATGTTAGATGTTTCTCTAAATGGCGAATCAGTACCACTTACATCATGATGATCCCTGCCAAGCATTACAGGACCTATTTCTCCTTTTCTAACCATTTCATTAAATTTAAGTGCTATTTTCATTCTTCCCTCAGCATCTTGATATAATATCCTAGCCTGTGTACCAACGACCATTTGATTCTTCTCTGCATCTCTTATCCAAATATAGTTATCTCTGTCTTGTCCTCTTCTATTTGGATTTATACATTCCATTGCCGCATGGTCTGTCTTTATTAAATCTTCATGTTTTCCACTCAAACATACCCATCTGAATGGACCATATCCATAGTCAAAAAGCATCGGTCCCATTATATCCTCAACATATGATGGGAATATAAATCCATCTTTTTCATCTATACCATTTTTAGCTATCTCTTTGACACCTGCATCATACACAGCTTTCATGAAAGAATTTCCATAATCAAAGAAATAAGTTCCTCTTTCTGTTAACGTTTTAATAAGTTCATAATGCTTTCTAAGTGATTTATCTACTAATTCTTTAAATTGCTCTCTGTTTTCATTTAACATTTTTGTTCTTTCATCAAATGTTAATCCTTGAGGACAATATCCTCCATCATATTGTGCATGACAGGATGTTTGATCTGATAATAAATCAACATGTATGTTATTTTCAACTATATATTGAAGCAAATCTACTATATTGCCATGATAAGCAATTGATAGAGCTCTCTTATTTTCTATTGCATCATTTGCCCAATCAAATATCTCTTTAAAATCAGATGAAACCTTATTTACCCATCCCTGCTCTAATCTTGTCTGGATTCTTGAGTAATCAACTTCTGCAATTATTCCTACACCATTTGCTATTTCAACAGCTTTAGGCTGTGCTCCGCTCATTCCTCCTAATCCTGAAGTTACAAACAATTTTCCTCTCAAGTCACCATCCTTTGCAACTCCTAGTCTCAATCTTCCTGCATTGAGTAGTGTATTGAATGTACCATGAACAATTCCCTGTGGTCCTATATACATCCAACCACCGGCAGTCATCTGTCCATAGTTTGATACTCCAAGTTGCATTGCCCTATGCCATTCTTTTTGATTATCAAATAATCCAACCATCAAACCATTTGTTATGATAACTCTTGGTGCATTAGGATTTGATCTAAATAACCCTAGTGGATGACCAGATTGTATTACAAGAGTCTGATCTCTTGTTAATACTTCCAAATATTTTTTTATTAATCTATACTGCATCCAATTTTGGCAAACTTGACCTGTTTCACCATACGTAACAAGTTCATATGGGTAAAGTGCAATGTCAAAATCAAGATTATTGTCTATCATAACTTGAAATGCTTTTCCTTCAATACAATTACCCTTGTATTCATCAATTGGTTTACCATATATTCTTCCTTCAGGTCTGAATCTATATCCATATATCCTTCCTCTAGTCTTTAGCTCTTCCATAAATTCAGGTATTAGTTGTTTATGATACCTTTCCGGAATGTATCTAAGAGCATTTTTTAATGCAAGTTTTGCCTCCTCTTCACTTAATGTAAATCCCCTGTCAGGTGCTCTTCTTATACCTTCAACAAATTTAGGCATCTTAGGAAGCTCATCATCCAACCTTATTGTCATAGACTGTTCAATATCAGAATTACTGAACATTAAAACCCCTCCTCTTTTTATCAAATAAACACTACTATTTAATATTTTTAAATTTCATTATTTTATACATTTTTTAAATTTTCAATCTATTTTATATATTCTTCATACTCCTTTTATATTCCTTCTGAAAAATAATTATTTTCAGAAGGAACCTTTACTATTGAGTAATCCTTATTGACTAATCTTTATTTACTAATTTTTATTCCTCATTCACTATTCACTAATTTAATTTCACTACTTTAAATAATCAAAATCATTACAATAAGTTACAAATGACTTGATAACTCAATTTGTAATACTGAATTTTACTGTTTTACTGTACTATATAATGCTTGAAAATCGCACTAAAATGTTATTTTACATTTAGGCATTTTCAAAGAAATAACTAGTCAGTATGCTAGTCTATTTTGCGAACTACTTCATCGTCGGAACCCGTTGATAGAACCCACTATCAGCGGAACCCAACTCTTTGTATTTCACAAAATATACGTCGCATCTTTGACTTGTTATTTTCTTTCAAATGCCTTAATAGATTGAAATTTACTCATTTATACTTCACTATTTAATTGTTTTTTCTAAAATTCTTTTTTCTAAATTGAAATTATTTTGCCTGATGATGCTAATTCTACTATTCCATCAAATTCAGCTTTTGCCTCATTTATTAGTTGATTATGGTTCCCATAATGAGGTAAATGAGTTAGAATTAATTTTTTCACACCAGATTGAGCTGCAATTTTACCAGCCTCACCTGCAGTAAGATGTCCTGGCACTTTTCCAAGTTGATTATTATAAAGATTGCTTTCGCATATTATAAATTCACATCCCCTTGAAAGTTCTATAAGATTATCCGTCCATTCAGTATCACCAGAATAAACAAATGATTTATCCTTATATGTAATTTTCATTGATAAACAAGGCATTGAATGTACATTACCTGAAAACGAGATGCTCAAATCTCCTACTTTAACTATACTATTATTATTTATTTGGTATGCCTTGCAATATTCGCCATAGCTCAATTTATTAAAATATGGTTGTTGATTTATCCCAAATATATTAAGAATCTTTTCCCTATTACCTGTTCTTGACAATATTTCTACTGCATACTGAAGACTCTGTACATCAGCTGTGTGATCACCATGGTAGTGTGAAAGTATAACCGCATCTAACTCTTCAATCGAAATATAATTTTGCAGTAAAGAAAGTACTCCTGAACCACAATCTAATAATAGCTTAGTATTATCTGTCTCTACTAAATAGCCTGATGTAGCTTTATTAGCATCTGGATATGCTCCACAACATCCAATTATAGTAACTTTCATCATTTAATTATCTCCTTTCAAAGTAAACTTGTTTTGCCAAATCAAAATATCGAAACGTCAGGTAGAAATTCTATTCCACCTGATTCAAAAATTCAATCTCCAGCTTATAGAAGTAGGAATCTTATAAAATTGATGAAAAATTCCCCTTGTTATATTATTTATATCATATATATTATTATATCATATTAACACTTCTCTCGAAATGTTCAAAAAAACAAGCTGTCCTTTTAAGACAGCTTGTAAAATTTAGCTAAATAAACTCTTTATCCATTTGAAAAATCCTTTTTTCTTTGTATCTTCACCATTTTTAGTATTTTTATGTTCCTCATTTTGACTTACTGTATTTTTATCATTATCATTGCTTATTTCATTAGTTTTTATAACAAACTTTACCTTACCCGTCATTTAATAACTAACGGTCATTTAACACAAAACCATTATATTCATTTAATAACCATTGGTCAATATTTATTTTGTTAATTTATATTTACAGTTTGTAAACAAAGTAAACTTCACTTGAATCAAAGGCTTCAATTTTACACTCGCAAATGTAGTAATATTATGAAATTGATAATATTTTCTAAGAAACCACAAAAACCGCAAACACGGTTTTTTAAGTTTAATTTCTTAATATTTTTCTAATTGTTTTAAAAAGCAATGGCTTCATATTTTCGATTGTATCAGGCTCTTCCAAAATAATAGAACTATAAAGAACTGAACTAGTTAATTCTACTATCATAAACAATATTTTTTCAGCCTCATCATTTGGAATACCTTTAGTGTATAATTCATCAATAAAAAATGTGATTATTCTTCTTGCATTTTCATAATTCTTCATATTTTTGAATGCATTATAAAACAATCCCCATGAGAGATTCTTATATATTAATTTCAAAAGTTTTTTATCCTTTTGCAATATTTCTATAATATGATTTACAAAAAGTATAACATTTTCTTCAAAATCAGATACATTGCTTTTAATAACAATCTCCATAGCTTCATTTAAAATTACATTGCTTTTTCTGATAATTATTAAATCAACAATATCATACTTATCCTTAAAATATAAATAAAATGTACCTTTTGCAACACCAGCTCTTTTTACAATTTCACTTATTGCTGTATTATTTATACCTTTTAATGTAAATAATTCATATGCTGCTTCAAATAATTTTTTCTCTTTTTGTAACTTTTTTTTCTCACTTTTGCTCATTTCTTTATAACCATTAATTTTTTTCATTGAATCACCCTGCTCGTGAACTACTCGCCACTTACTTCATTGAAGTAGGAGCTTCTTGGTCAATAGCACCAACGTGCCAAGTTTACCCAAGCTAAAAAGGTTGCACCGACCTCGATATAATACCAGTTTTATTTCTTGGCAAGAAACCACCGTATTAGACGATTGTAATCGTTCGGACTGCACCAACGTCAAGGCTTGGTTTTCGCTCTTTTGGTGCAGGACGTGTACTTGAATATTTTACGTGGTAAAGCTTTTTCTTACCACAACCTTATATATTCAGTTTTATAAGAACTTTTATGTTTTCATTATATCAAGTGGAGTGCATTTTTTCAAGGGCATTGACCCCTTTCAAAAATGGTGTTATCCATCTCCCACTTATAGAAATTGGGAGACTTCCACTCAAAATATTAAAATATATAAAACTTACATAATTATTATAAGCTATTAACACCATTTAAACCAAAAACATATTTTTAATTTCATGATTATTCTTATTATTTGCTGTCAATAATATTAGTAATGTTAGTTTTATAAAAAATTTATTTTTATAATCTATTTTCCACTATTCACTGAATTTACAATATGATATACTTATTACGTATCAGTTTATGTACATATGTGTCGTTTCTTGTACAAGCATTGGTAAACTTGTTTTGCTAAAGCAAAACATTGAAACTTAAAATTGAAACTCTAGTACACCTGAAACAAAACCTTCACTCTCCTACTTATAATAGGAGTAACACTCTTGTATAATTAATAAAATAGTATATGTATTTTAAAAGAAAGGATGAAATTAATTTGTTTAATAAATTCAAAATACCTTATGGCAATTTTCTTCCAATAATAATTATTTCAATAATTTTTTACAAAGTCATAAACAATATTGAAGTGGTAACTCATGGTTTTGGTGTTTTACTTTCTTATATTAGTGCAGTATTTTGGGGTCTTGCGATAGCTTATTTGTTAAATCCTCTTATGATGTTTATAGAAAAAAAATTAAAAACAAAGAGAGCTATTAGCGTTTTGATAGTCTACATAATCGTATCAGGAGCAATAATACTATTAATTACTATTATTTCTCCTAAAATAGTAGATAGTGTAAGAGATCTTACTGATTCTATGCCAACTTATGCTACTCAGCTTGAACATTGGTTCAATGATATTTTAACTAAAAGCAAAGCACCTAACACAGAAGGAATTACTCAATATTTACAAAACTCACTTAACTCCTTTGTTCAATCGTCAACTAACTTTATTAAAAATAATTTGAATACAGGATTAAATGCTGCATTTTCAAAAGCTATTGATTTTACTTCTTCTTTTATAAAGGTAATATTTGGTTTCATAATTGCAGTATACTTGCTAAAAGATAAAGAAAAATTTGTTACAAGTTTAAAAAAACTCATATATGCACTATTGAAACAAGACACTGCAGACAATTTTATTAATTTCGGGAGAGAAGTAAATGTAATATTTTCAAAGTATGTAATTGGTAAATCCATTGATTCACTCATAATAGGTTTGTTATGTTTCGTTATATTGAGCATTTTTAGAGTTCCATTTGCTTCATTAATAAGTGTAATAATAGGTGTTACCAACATGATACCTTACTTTGGTCCTATTATTGGTGCAGTACCTTCTGTGCTCATTATACTATTTGCAAGTCCACTAAAAGCTTTGACAGTTTTAATAATAATAATAGTATTGCAACAATTTGATGGTTGGTTCTTAGGTCCTAAGATACTCGGAAGCCAGGTCGGATTAAGCCCATTTTGGATAATACTAGCCATATTAATTGGTGGAGGTATATTTGGAGTTGTTGGAATGTTTTTAGGAGTCCCTATAATGGCTGTACTAAAATCATTTGGAGAAAGGTTTGTAAATAGAAGAATAGCTAATAAAAATATTGATATTTAAAACAATATGGAGATTTCGAATTAACAGATTTTAAAATCACTTAATTCGGAATCTCCATTTTCTATCTTTCACCTAACTTTAAGTTTGGTACCGCATTTAAATCCAGCGATGCAGTTCTTCCTTTTATAAACTCGTAATAAGCTGCACTCCCTATCATAGCAGCATTATCAGTACATAATATAGGTGCAGGAAATAAAACTTCAATACCTTCTTTTTTACACTCATATATCAAAGTTTTTCTTAAACATGAATTAGATGCAACACCACCTGCAATGGCAATTTTTTTAACTTTTTTCATCTTACATGCTTTTATTGCATTGTAAACCAAAACATCTACTACTGCTTTCTGAAATGATGCTGCTACATCAGCTGTATTGATTTCAATATTTTTCATTTTCATTTTGTTTAAATAATTGAGTACAGCAGACTTAACTCCACTAAATGAAAAATCTAAAGTATCACCATCAAACTTTGCCTTTGGAAATTTTATAGCATTTTCATTTCCTTCCTTTGAAATTTTATCTATTTTAGGTCCACCTGGATATCCAAGCCCAATTGCTCTTGCAACCTTATCAAATGCTTCTCCTGCTGCATCATCTCTTGTTTGACCTAATACTTCAAATTCACCATAATCCTTCATATAAACAATAAATGTATGTCCACCTGATACAACAAGACACACAAAAGGTGGCTTTAAATATTTATGCTCAATAAAATTAGCACAAATATGCCCTTCTATATGATTAACACCAATAAGAGGTTTTTTTAATGCATATGACAAACCTTTAGCATATTGAAGACCTACCAAAAGTGCTCCAACCAATCCCGGGCCATATGTTACTCCAATTGCATCTATATCTTCTAATTTTATTTCAGCCTCATCTAATGCCGTTTTAACAACAGCACTTATCACCTCAATATGTTTTCGAGAAGCTACTTCAGGTACAACCCCTCCAAATTTCTCATGTATATTTATTTGAGATGAAATTATATTTGACAGTACATTTCGTCCATTGACAACTACCGCAGCTGAAGTTTCATCACAACTGCTTTCAATAGCAAGTATTTTCATTTCTTTATCCATATCATCACCATCTTTCATGCCAATTAATCATCAAAGACATTATACTTCAATAACAGTGAGTAAGCAAATTTTTATGATATAATAAAATAGGAAACCTTTATTTAGAGAATAGTGAACATTAAATAGAGAATAGTGAATAGAGAATAGTAAAGGTTGAAATCGTTACACGATTTCTTTAATGATAGATTGTAAGTCGGCTAGTTTGCTAGTAAAGGTATAAATTGTTTCACAATTTCTTAAATTCAATATAAAAACATTTGATGATTGCAGGTATATAACAATCAAATTGTGAATCTGCACTAGCAACCTAGTACTCTGGTGCACTAGCAAACTTAATTTAGCCTAGAACCCTTTTAAAACAAGATTTCTAGTTATCAGTGGGCTAGTTACCAGCTAATGATAAAATTGCTACGCAATTTATTAAATTCAATATAAAAAACATTTGCTGATTGAAGGTATATAGCAATCAAGTTGTGAATCTGCACTAGTAGCCTAGTACTCTAGCAAACTAGCAAACTCAATTTACCCTAGAACCCTTTTAAAACAAGATTTCTAGTTATCAGTGGGCTAGTTACCAGCTAATGATAAAATTGCTACGCAATTTATTAAATTCAATATAAAAAACATTTGCTGATTGAAGGTATATAGCAATCAAGTTGTGAATCTGCACTAGTAGCCTAGTACTCTAGCAAACTAGCAAACTTGATTAATCCTAGTACCTAATAAGATGCTAGCTATCAAATTACAAATCTGTACTGGAGATTTGGGACTAGCGACTGGAAATTAAACAAAAGTTACTAATCACCAATCGCCAGTCACCAAAGAAAATTGTGATTTAGTCAGAGATTAAAACCTAGAACTTTGTTTTTGAGTAGATACTGATGTACAAATACCAAATCTGTACTAGCAATCTAGCCCTCTAGTCGACTGGCAAACTTGCTTTATTCCTAGCACTTTGTTTTTGAGCAGATACTGGTGGGCAGATGCCAAATCTATATTGGAAGCTGGAAACTGGAGACTAAACAAAAGTTACTAATCGCCAATCGCCAGTCACCAAAACAAATAGTGACTTGGCTAGATATTAAAAGCTAGAATCTTGTTTTAACTTCTAGTACCTAGTGAGATGCTGGTTGTCAAGCTACAAATCTGTACTGGAGATTAGAGATTGGAGACTGGGGACTAAACAAAAGTTACTAATCACCAATCGCCAGTCACCAAAGAAAATTGTGATTTAGTCAGAGATTAAAACCTAGAACTTTGTTTTTGAGTAGATACTGATGTACAAATACCAAATCTGTACTAGCAATCTAGCCCTCTAGTCGACTGGCAAACTCAATTTAACTCTGTACTGGAGACTGGAAACTAGCGACTGGGGACTATTAATAAATTGGGGGAGAATTTAACATGAAAAAGTCATATGCAAAAATAATAGTACAAGGATCTCCTATTTCAAAATCAAATTTTAAACTTTTTAATATGCAGGGTAGAGCTATTTTACCCTATAATTCAGGTAAATATCATGATAGATATGCATTATACGAAGAAGAAATTGCTTTTTGTGCTAAATCCCAAAATCCAGACACATTAATTGATGAATCCATAATTGCAGTACTTAAAGTATATTATAAAAGCATGAAAAGACATCCTGATACAAACAACATTACAAAAAGTATATTTGATGGTATTGAAAAAAGCGGAATAATAGTAAATGATGCTCAAATAAGAAAACTTATAATAGAGGAATTTTATGATAAAGAAAATCCAAGATTCGAACTTGAATTATTTGGCGAGAGCATATATTATATTGACTATAACGTAAAAAAAAGGGAGACAGAAGAGTCACCAATAGTATATTCACCACCTCCAAACAAAAAAAATTTGTCATATAATAGTCATAAAAAAAATATTAATATTCCAACTAATGATTTTGCTTCATCAAAAAATACATTATGCTCAATATGTGGTAAAAAAATAAGAAAAGAAGATTGCATCTCTGCAAACAAAGGTAAAACCGTTATTTGCAAGAATTGCTTTCAAAAATTATATAAATGAAAGGTAGATGAATAATTATGAATTCACATGAAATTGACTACAAAATCCATGGAGATGATATGCAGTTTGTTGAAATTGGACTAGATCCAAATGAAAGCGTAGTTGCTGAAGCCGGAGCAATGATGATGATGACTCAAGGAGTATCAATGGAAACCATTTTTGGAGATGGTTCTGTAAATTCACAAGGTGGTTTTATGAATAAACTTTTTGGTGCAGGCAGGAGAATTCTTACAGGTGAAAGCTTATTTATGACTCTATTTACCAATACAGGATATGGAAAACAATATGTTTCTTTTGCATCGCCATATCCTGGCAAAATAATCCCATTGGATTTAGGTATGCTTGGTGGTAGAGTTATATGTCAAAAAGATGCATTTTTATGTGCTGCAAAAGGTGTTTCAATAGGAATTGACTTTAAAAGAAAATTAGGAGTCGGTTTCTTCGGTGGTGAAGGATTTATACTCCAGAAATTAGAAGGAGATGGTTTAGTATTTGTACATGCTGGTGGAACAATATATGAGAAAGAACTTTCAGCAGGAGAAATGCTAAGAATTGATACAGGTTGTCTCGTAGCTATGACAAGAGATGTTCATTATGATATTGAATATGTAGGAAATGTCAAGACTGCTTTCTTTGGTGGTGAAGGTGTATTCTTTGCTACTGTTACAGGTCCTGGTAAAGTTTGGGTTCAATCTCTTCCTTTCTCTAGATTAGCTGATAAAGTAATTTCATCTGCTCCTCGCACTGGAGGAAGTCATAGGGGAGAAGGAAGTTCATTGAATGTATTTGGTGACCTATTTGACGGAGACTAATTCATCATTTATTGTTGTATATATTCCCTTAATTGATAATATAATATAACAAAGCGATTATTAATCACTAATCACCAGTCACCAGTCGCCAAAGCAGATTGTGACTTTGATGAAAACTAATATAAGAGTGCTAGTTTTCCAGGTGGCTAGTTACCAGTTAATGTTGAAATCGTTATGCGATTTCCTAAATGTATATAAAAACATTTGGTGATTATAAGTATATAGTAATCAAGTTACGAATCTGCACTAGCCCTCTAGTACCCTAGCAAACTTGCTTTATTCCTAGCACTTTGTTTTTGAGCAGCTACTGGTGGGCAGATGCCAAATCTATATTGGAAGCTGGAGACTGGAGACTAGAGATTAGAGACTAAAACAAAGTCACTAGTCGCCAATCGCCAGTCACCAAAACAAATAGTGACTTAGCTAGATATTAAAAGCTAGAACCTTGTTTTAACTTCTAGTACCTAGTGAGATGCTGGTTGTCAAGCTACAAATCTGTACTGGAGATTAGAGATTGGAGACTGGGGACTAAACAAAAGTTGCCAATCGCCAATCGCTAATCGCCAAAGCAGATTGTGACTTTGATGGATATTAATATTTAAATTTTGTTCTTAAATAGTTGCTAGCTGTCAAATTACAAATCTGTACTGGAGATTAGGGACTAGCGACTGGAGATTAAACAAAAGTTACTAATCGCCAATCACCAGTCGCCAAAGCAGATTGTGACTTAGTTAGAGATTAAAACCTAGCACCTAATTCCTGGTTTCTTCTTTTGTATCCTTGTTTTTTGTTCCTTGTTTAAGTAGTAATTTGGGAGGAGGTAGACTGTTGCAGAACTATTATAAAAATCTATAAAACTATCTAAAGTAGCTTCGGTAAAATGGGATAGGTTGAACAGGGAATTAAACAAGCTTTATAGAGTTTTATAAGGTTTTGGCAACGGGTATACAAAATTAATATTATAGATTACCCATTTAACGGTATAATATTCAATAATAACACAAAAATTTTATTAGATGCTTGCTATATGTTAACACTGTTGTACAATAAAGACCCTAAAAATAAGGAATGCATTTTAACACTAAAAGTCCTTATGAATTCGGGTTGCAATTTGTATATAAATGACATTATATCAGCTGAAGTGTTAAATAATATTACTAAAAAATTATTTATTAATGACATTAAATATTCCGCTCTAAAAACAGAACCACTAAATTCAAAATCAAATATAAATCTGATAATATCGTGTTTTAATAAACACGATAGAAAAATTATAAAAGAAAGAAAACTCGAAAAATATAATCGTATTCCTTTCAATAAATATTTTTATAATATTTCTAAATCTGATTGGAAAAAGGATTTACTCAAAATATATTATGTAAAAGCTGTAGAACTTCATTCTCTTTTGGTTAATTCTTTAAATCTAAAATATTTGTCAATTGATAGAAAAACAGTTGACTTAGCTAAACAATACATGAAAGAGTATATGATGTCCGTTAATGACTCGTACCATATTGCATGTGCGGAATATAACAATATAAATTACTTTATTACATTAGATTCTGATTTCAAAGCACTAAAAAAATCAAAAGTTATAATACTAAAAATTTGAAAATTTTTTAGTATTATTTTTTTTGAATTTGTAACATAATTGTCACAAAACAATTTTATCATATAATCAGAAGTTATAAATAATAAATTTTTAGAAAGGGTGGTTATTATGGATCAAAATCATGAAATCATCAACAATAGTATTACGAGTCAAGAAATATCACAAGAAATTTCTCATGATTTTAAAGAAGTTAAATCTAATAGTAAAAAATCTAAAAGAAAAAAGATTTTATCATATGTACTTGTAGCTATATTCTGCTCAACATTTAGTGGTATAGGAGCTTCTATTGCTACTATGAAATTAGCTAAAAATTCAAACACAATAAATCCAAAAACAGTCATTGCCAATAGTACAGGAAATAAGTCATTATTAAATAGCAATGTAAAACCTAAAAACACATTGTTATCATCTAACATTGATGAAAATTTAAGAAAACTTACAATTCCAGAAATCGCAAAAAAAGTTGGACCAGCAGTAGTTGGAGTTTCGACTAAAGGATTTCCAAGAGCAGATGTATGGGGTTTTCAGATTCCAGCATCTGAAGGCATGGGTTCTGGTATAATATTTAGTGAGGATGGTTATATATTAACTAACTATCATGTTGTTGATAACACTCAAAAAATTAAAGTTATTTTTAATAATGGAAAAGAAGCTAATGCAAAGCTAATAAATTACGATGAAAATTATGATATAGCAGTAATTAAGGTTACCGATAATGTTAAAATGCCTGCTGTTGCAGAATTTGGTGATTCTGATAAACTTCAAGTTGGCGAAACTGCTGTTGCAATAGGAAATCCACTTGGAAAAGAACTTTTAGGTTCTGTTACTGCTGGAGTAATTAGTGCATTAAATAGATCCATTGACAACAAAAAGAATATTAAATTTATACAAACAGATGCAGCTATAAACCCTGGTAATAGTGGTGGACCTCTTGTTAATTCACATGGTCAAGTAATTGGAATCAATACTGAAAAAAGTGTTGGAAATGGTATAGAAGGTTTAGGATTTGCAATTCCAATAAATCAAATAAAACCTAAAATAGAAAATCTTATCAAACCAAGATTGATGATTGGAATCCGTGGAAGAGAAGTAACAAAAGAACTTTCTGAAACTTATAATATACCTGTTGGTATTTATGTACAAGAAGTTGAAGAGTTTTCACCTGCTGAAAGGGCTGGTTTGCAACCTGGCGACATTATAGTAAATTTTGATGGCAAAAACGTTAAAACATTTGATGACTTAAATAAATTAAAACAAAAACACAAAGCTGGTGATGTAATAAATGTAACAATAGTACGCTATGAAAAAACTATGAGTTTAAAATTAAGATTAACCCCTTAAAAGATAATAAAATAAAAAAAGATTACCCCTGGGGTTGAAACACCACCCCAGGGGTAATCTTTTTTCTTATTTTTTTATTCAGCATATAATTCTACTATTTTAATTATTACTTCAACTGCTTTTTCCATAGCAAATGTTGGTACATATTCAAATTTACCATGGAAATTATGACCACCAGCAAAAAGATTAGGTGTTGGTAATCCCTTAAATGAAAGCTGAGCACCATCTGTACCACCTCTTATTGGTAATATTTTTGGTTCAACCCCAACTTCTTTCATAGCTTTTAAAGCATTATCAACAACATGCTTAACTGGTTCAATTTTTTCTTTCATATTGAAATATTGATCATTAATTTCAATTTCTACAGTATTTTCACCGTATTTTTTGTTTAATTCTTCAACAATATTAGTCATGAAATTCTTTCTATTTTCTAAATCATCTCTATCAAAAGTTCTTATTATATAATGAAGACCAGTTTCTTCAACATTACCATCTATGTTTAATAAATGATAAAATGCTTCATATCCTTCTGTATTTTCTGGTGTTTCTTCTTTAGGTAATTTTGCAATAAATTCACTTGCAATATACATTGAATTTACCATTTTGTTTTTAGCAGAACCTGGATGAACATTTCTACCATGGATCATAACTTTTGCACCTGCAGCGTTAAAGTTTTCAAAATTAATTTCACCAATTTCACCGCCATCCATTGTGTAAGCAAAATCAGCTCCAAACTTTTCAACATCAAAGTGATGAGGTCCTCTTCCTACTTCTTCATCCGGTGTAAAAGCAACTCTTATATTTCCGTGCTTAATTTGAGGATTATTTATTAAATATTCTAATGCTGTCATTATTTCGGCAATGCCGGCTTTATCATCTGCACCTAAAAGAGTTGTCCCGTCTGTTGTAATAAGTGTTTTACCAATGTAATTCTTTAAATCTGGAAAATCTTTAGGAGATAATACTATATTCTTTTCATCGTTTAGTATTATATCTTTTCCATCATAGTTTTCCACAAATTTAGGTTTAACATTTGCACCAGACATATCTGGAGCAGTATCCATATGTGCCATAAAACCTATTGTAGGTAATTCTTTGTCACTGTTCGAAGGTAATGTTGCCATAACGTATCCGTTATCATCTACTGATACTTCTGACATTCCTAATTCCTCTAATTCTTTTACAAGTTCTCTAGCTAATTCTAACTGTTTCTCAGTTGTAGGAACTGTATTAGATTCCTCATTTGATTGTGTATCAAATGAAACATACTTTAAAAATCTTTCAACAACTTTTGATTTTTGCATTGCCCACATCTCCTTTGGAATATCGTTTCACACATATTATACAATTTATTATGCAAAATCTCAATTTAATGAAAGCAAAAAAATCCTTTTTACTAAACTCAGAGTGCTATAATGGTGTTATATGATCATTATATACAACATTGTCAAACTGGAAATCACTTAAGGCATTTTCAAAAAAATAACTAGTCAGTATGCTAGCCTATTTTGCGAACTACTTCATCGTTGGAACCCGTTGATAGAACCTACTATCAGCGGAACCCAACTCTTTGTATTTCACAAAATATACGTCGCATCTTTGACTTCTTATTTTCTTTCAAATGCCTAATTGCAATTGATGAAATATGTAATTGGCTAAAACGCACATAAAACGTGTTTTTATTTCCCATGATTTCTGATATAATGTGAGTATGGACAACCGTACTAGAAACTAGCACATTGTGTTTCAATTCCTAACACTTGATACCTAGCATATAATACCTAATAAGAAGCTAGTTTTCAAGTCATAAATCTGTGTTGGAGACTAGAGATTAGAGATTGGAAACTAAACAAAAGTCGCTAATCTCCAGTCGCCAAAGCAATATTGTAACTTAGTCAGAGATTGAAATCTAGCACCTAGTATCTGTAAACAGATGCTAGCAATCAAGTTGCAAATTTGTACTAGAAACTGACGATTAAAAATTGTATATAAATTTTGGGGGATAAATATGAAGATTATTAATTATATAATAGTTATGCTTTTGTTTATATTGCTTGTTGGATGTGGCAACAGCAATAGTTCTAATACCAAACAAACTGATATAACAAAAACTAATGTTTCACATAAAGAAACCAAAAATATAAAAAATAAAAGTATAGATGTTTCAGATAAAGCATTTACTTTTTCAACTAACAATACTCTTACCACATTTAAACAACCTGTAAAATTGTGTGAAGATAACAAAAATGACAACGTATTTGAATCTATTAATTCTATGCTTATAGAAGATTTAAATGTGGATTTATCTGAACTAGATACATTTAAAGTTCATAAAAGCCTTTATGAAGTATACTTGGGTAATGTATCTAAGGGAATGTCTAAACAATTAATAGCTTTTACTAATTCGGATATTTTCCTTTTTGAGTGTAATTATGATTTTTCTAATATTAAATTTTTGGACAAAGTATCTAATACAGCAATAAATTTATCTAATTTTGAAATTGATGTAAAAGATAACAGATTATTTATTAATAGTCATGATCCATTTAATGCAGCTATAACTCATTACACATTAGAATGGAATGGAATTAAATTTAAGATTGTTGAAAAGAAAGTGCAAGATGATACAAAAGATTTCTATATAAATAAGACAAAATTATTGAAAAGTAAAGATATTGAGGGATTAATGAATATTTCAGAAAAAGAAAAAAATCTAGTAAAACCTAATGCATACACTGAATTTTATTCTTTACCTAAACCAATATTAATACTTGCCAATAATATTGCACTACGTGAAAGTGAAAACAAAAACTTTGAAAGAGCATTTAAAATTTTAGATTATGGTATTGAACAATATTCTAAGGTTTGGTTTGAATGTGATATTAAAGATGTTACAGTAGAGGAACTAAACAATTATAATGCTACATGTGATCCAAATAATATAATTTCTTTAAATAGCTTTATATCCATATATAACAATTATGCTTATTTTCTTTATAAAATCAATCAATATAAAGAAGCTGAATCAATTCTTATGAATGTAATAGAACTCGATCCTAATAGAATAGTCGCATATGTTAATTTAGGTGATGTTGAATGGAGCTTAGGTAATCATGAGCAAGCAAAGAAGTATTATAAAAAATATTTAGAACTTCGAGAAGGTTCTATTCAAAATGTACCTAAAAGAGTATTTGAAAGGACAAAATAAGTTTGCACCATTACAAAACTTATTTTGTCCTTTTTTCTTACCTCTAAATTCTTGCTATTCCCATTTTTTTTGCTATTCTTTTTACTTCTGATGCAACCGATTCTGCAACAGATTTATCAAGTGCATTAGGTATTATGTATTCTTCATTAAGTTCATCATCACTAATTAAATTGGCTATTCCCTTTGCTGCTGCTAATTTCATTTCTTCATTTATTTCAGAAGCTCTCACTTCTAAAGCTCCCTTGAATATACCTGGAAACACCAAAACATTATTGATTTGATTAGGAAAATCTGATCTTCCAGTTGCAACAATTCTTGCTCCCCCATCTTTAGCTAAGTCAGGCATAATTTCAGGTGTTGGATTTGCCATTGCAAATACAATAGAATCCTTATTCATCGAAGAAACCATATCTTTATTAACTACCCCTGGTGCTGATACTCCAATAAAAACGTCTTTGCCTTTAATTATTTCTTTTAAATTTCCTTTTTCCATGTTCCTGTTGGTTATTTTAGCAAGTTCTTGCTGAGGCTTTGTTAATGATGTATCTCCTTCAACTACAGCTCCATTTTTATCACACATAACAATATTCTTAGCACCAGCCTTTAATAGAAGCTTGCATATAGCTGTTCCCGCAGAACCTGCTCCATTTATAACTATATTTACATTTTCAATATGCTTGCCTACAAGCTTTAATGCATTATATAATCCTGCAAGTACAACTATTGCAGTACCATGCTGGTCATCATGAAAAACTGGAATATCCAATTCTTCTTTTAGTCTTTTCTCTATATAAAAACACTCAGGAGCCTTTATATCCTCTAAGTTAATTCCTCCAAAACTTGGTGCAATCAATTTTACAGTTTTGATAATTTCATCTGGTTCTTTTGAATCTATACATATTGGGAAAGCATTAATTCCTCCAAACTCTTTAAATAACAATGCTTTTCCTTCCATAACTGGCAGCCCTGCTTTAGCCCCAATATCTCCAAGTCCTAAAACTGCAGTTCCATTTGTAACTATAGCTACTGTATTCCCTTTCATCGTATAATCATAAACCTTATCTTCATCTTCAGCAATTTTTAAACATGGTTCAGCTACCCCTGGGGTATAAGCTATTGATAAGTCATGTCTGTCTTCAACCTTCATTTTACCAACAATATCAAGTTTACCCCTGAGTTCTTTGTGTACTTTTAAAGCTTCTTGTTTTATATCCATATTAACCCTCCATTTAATTATTATTCCAGAAACATAATTAATTGTATCAATCAATTCATCAATAATTTCATTGTAACATACAATTTTTTGTTGGTGAAGCTATCTTTAAAAATGTAAAGAAATAAAGGGTCTATAATATTCAAAGTGACTACGATAGTTCATAGCCACTTTGAACAATATTTATTGAATTTCCTTTACTAAGGCATTTTCAAAAAATAACTAGTCAGTATGCTAGTCTATTTTGCGAACTACTTCATCGTCGGAACCCGTTGATAGAACCTACTATCAGCGGAACCCAACTCTTTGTATTTCACAAAATATACGTCGCATCTTTGACTTGTTATTTTCTTTCAAATGCCTAAAAATAAAAAGCTTTTAAAAAAATAACACTTCAAAGATATTAGACTATTTTTTTGAAGATACCTTATTATTATGATAATCACAATATTTACTTATGCTACATTTATCACAATCAGGTTTTCTTGCTTTACAAGTTCTTCTTCCGTGAAATATAAGCAAGTGATGTGCTTTAGACCATCTTTCCTTAGGAATTATTTCTTTAAGCTGCTTTTCAGTCTTTGTAACATTATCACTATTTGCTAATCCAATTCTGTTCGAAACTCTAAAAACATGAGTATCAACTGCTATTGCTGGTATATTAAAAGCATTGCTCATAACAACATTAGCAGTTTTAACTCCAACTCCCGCTAATTTAATTAGCTCATCTTTGCTTTTAGGAACTTCTCCATTATATTCTTCTATTAAACTTTTACACATATTTTTAATATTTTTAGATTTATTTCTATATAGTCCTATTACTCTAATATGTTTTTTTAATTCATGAATATCTGCATTTAAAAAATCATAAGGAGTTTTGTACTTTTCAAAGAGCATTTTTGTAACCTCATTAACCTTTTTATCTGTTGTTTGTGCACTTAGCATTGTAGCTATTAGTAGCTCAAATGGACTATCATATCTTAATTCACACTTTGCATCTGGATAAGTAGATTCAAGAATATCTAAAATATTTTTAACATCTTCATTCGACTTTTTTATCATTTTATTCACCTTATTGTTGTTTATCTGTAAACATTTCATCTGATTCATTTAAATACTCGTCAATTAGCTTTCTTATACTTGGATCTTTAAGTATAACTGATATTTCTATACGTCTATTTGCTCTCCACGCTTCTGGATTACTTCCTTTGACTCTAGGTCTGAAGTATGAATATCCACTTGCAGCAAAATATTTACCATATTTTGCTTTTAAATTAGGATTTGCTTTCATTAGGTAATCAACAACAGCAGTAGCTCTATTAGCTGACAAAACGCTATTAGGAATATTACCCTTTCTCTCATCAGCATGTCCCTGTATCTCAATAGCATCAATATATTTTCTTACTTGCTCATCATCCAATATCTTTTCAAATGATGTTGCAAGTTTATTCAATAATTCCTTACTGTTTTCCTTTATTACAGCAGAACCTGTATCAAACAATATTGACTCATTTAATATTATATTTCCGTTCTCGGCTACGGATACCAGTTTCTTTTTATTTATATTATTGCCCAATTCATTTTCAATTGATTCTTGTACTTGCTTTAAAACATTTACACGTATCAAACCTACACTTCTCAATTTTGCCCTGAGATCTCCAAGTTCCTTATTGCTCTCTAAAATAACCTTCTCTTGTTTATCTATTTTATCTTGTGATAGTTGAAGTGCCATTTCAGCCCTTTCAACATCAGATTGTATTCTCCTTAATCTCTTCTTTGCACTAACTATTTTTGAATTTGCTAATTCAAGTTCTTTGTTAGCATTTTGAAGATTACTACCTACAATAATATTTTGCACATAAGATAGTAAAATCAAGAAAAATAATATCAAAACAATAGTTGATATCATGTCCGTAAATGATGGCCAAAAATTCTCGCTGCTTTCTTCTGAAAAATACCTTTTTCTTGCTTTCATGCGACATCCCACCTAATTATTTTTTATCTTTTCGGCAAAATCCGATAGTGCAACATTCATTCTATCAACATTATTCCTTAAATGATAATTAAATTCAGTAAAATCTCTAGTATTATCTGAGAATTGATCAATAGTCTTCTTAAAATACATTAAGCTATTATTAAAATCTTGTTGATTTTCTTCCATCATTTTGAGAACTTCTATTAAACCAGACAACGACTTGTCCAAAACATTCTTATAATTAACTTCTATTTGCTCACTTAGACCATTAAATAGCTTGTTTACAGTAACATCTAAAGTATTCTTTTCTGCATAGTTTATGTATTCTAACGCAATTGTGTTATCTAAATATTCTTCGATTTCAAGCATTGTGCTATTCCTTAAATTATCTACGTTTACAATTATTTTAAAAATAGTCAAAAGAATTGCACCCACAATACCAAATAGAGATGTTATAAATGCTACTCCCATACCCTCTATTGAACCTACGAGACCACCTATTAAACTTTCTATTCCGCTTGTAGCCGTCAATGTTCCATTATTACCAAGTAGTGATACAAGATCTCTTATAGATAAAGTTAATCCATAAAACGTACCTAATAACCCTAAAATTATCATAAGTGATATTGCTTGTCTTATAAATCTTTCACCCATACTAATTCCTTTAAATGCATACAAAAATTCTTTTTCAATAATAGCCTGTGTATTAATCTCTTCTGCCTTCTTTTCAGCTGCATCCCTGTAACTACTCATTATTCTATTTAAAACATCAGACCTAAATACTCCTCTTTTTTTACCTTTTATAAAATCTTCATGCATTTCACCATATTTTCTTTTAATAATAAAACTAAGTACTATAGCAGTAAAAAAAATCACTGTTATCACTAAAATTATGCATTTTGCTGCAACATTTAATTGATTAAATAGTTGTAACACAGAACTTCCCCCTTTTTCAGTTAATATCATACAAATAGCATATACTAACAATATTATATAACTTTCTACATATTACTACAACCTATATTTTTTATTATATAGAATTTAAAACAAGGAACTAGGGGCTGAAAGGGGAAAAAGGTACTAAATACTAGGAATTAGGTTCTAGGTTTCAATCTCAAACTAAATCACAATCTGTTTTGGCGATTAGCGATTGGCGACTAGTGACTTTTGTTTAGTCCCCAGTCTCCAATCTCTAATCTCCAGTACAGATTTGTAGCTTGACAACCAGCATCTCACTAGGTACTAGAAGTTAAAACAAGGTTCTAGCTTTTAATATCTAGCTAAGTCACTATTTGTTTTGGTGACTGGCGATTGGCGACTAGTGACTTTTGTTTAGTCTCCAGTCTCCAGCTTCCAATATAGATTTGGCATCTGCCCACCAGTATCTGCTCAAAAACAAAGTGCTAAGAATAAAGCAAGTTTGCTAGTCGACTAGAGGACTAGACTGCTAGTACAGATTTACAATTTGATTGCTATATACTATAATCACAGAGATTTCGCATCAAAATTCCAGTTAAAAATTTGTTTTTACTAAAATTTGTTTTTTTAACATTTACTTTAATAACTGGAAAACCTGCAAACCGATAGGTCTTAAAAATAGTTACACCTCCCCCTACCCCAAGAAATTTTAATAATTAATTTCCAGTTTTGTTTTTAAATTATGTTTTAGCAAATATTGGATTAATCCAGTCTTCTTCTATAGTAAATCTTTCATCTCTTATATCTTCAATAATATCTATTTGTAACATTCGTTTTTTTCT
>NZ_LTBA01000014.1 GCF_001594005.1 Clostridium tepidiprofundi DSM 19306
GAACAACTAAATATTCAAAGAGTACTAGCAAAATCTAAATGGGGCTTTATTACTAGAATAATTAATAAAGTATTAGCTCATAATCTTTGTTTCTTTATCAATAAAACGTTAGGTATTAATGTAAATCTAGCTAAAATTAAAGAACTTATATTTGGTTAATTATTCCTGAAGCGAACTTGATTTTAGTGGATACTTATACTTATTCTTAATGGAATAATTATCATTTAAATAAAAATTATTCTATTAGCACAACGGGTATAGAAAAGTAATTACTATATTCCATATTGAGTCTTTATACTAATTATCAAGTGATAAAGACATATAACTTAACAATTTAGGTTATATGTCTTTATTAACAAATTAAAATAGTTATTTTTTCATTAAAAGTCCAATATCAATTTAGTTTCTTACATGTATTGCGATAACATATGTTACATTTCCTTCTTTCCATTTACAATCTAAAAAATATATTTGTGTGCCTTCTTTTTCAGGTATAGTTATAATATTATTTTTTATAGTAGGTGAATTATCTGAAGTATATCCTCCCGTTAAAGTAATATTTTCAGGTTGATAATTAAAATGTAATTGTAAATTACTATTGCTACTTACATTTGAATAAGGCATTAATTCAACTATAATATTTGCATAATTGTCAACAATAAATTCTTTTGTTTTGAATCCATTCCTCCAAGTGTAAGACCCTTGACCTACTTTTAAGCTTTTTTCTTTATAAGTAACTGTTAGTTTGGGAATTTCCGGATGCTTATACATGAATTTAATAAATAAAAGAAAACTTATAACTATAATAAAGAGTGTAATTATAAATATTTTTTTTTTAGTCATAATAATATCTCCTCCCTCAACAATTTAATATTTTCTTTGAAATTCTCTTGTTTTCATAGAATTTCAATTTATATAATATAATGTATGACACTCCTTTCTACAATCTACCATTTTTAACACCAAATTAATAATACTACTTTACCATACTTTTTGCAATGCTAAAGCTCCTTAGCTTTTACACTAAAAGCTAACCGATTTTCAGTCGGTGGTTTTTATCTTACGCATGGAAAATAAAAAATAAACCATAGGGGTGATAGACGGGAACTCTTTTTTTGATATTTTTAGGGTGTTTAAAACAGGTATTGTATGGTATAATAACATTATTAATACTATATTTGTAATATTTTGTGTAGATGTAGAATTGAAAGGGGAATATATTTTCGAAAGAGATAAAATAGATATTCCATTTCTATCTTTAGATGTGGAACACGCACTCTATCGCACAGAAATAAATTAGAACAATAATAAAAAGATTTATCGTAGTGTTTGTTAGAATAATAGATAGTTTTCTATTGAATGGTATGACTACATTAAGATTACAAAAGTAATGCAATCTTGGAACAATTACCTGAATTAGATATTACTCAAAAGAAACAAGGATGATGTTTATGAATAATAGGTGTTATTTTGTAGTTGTAATTAGCTTAGTTTTAATAGTGACAATATTTAGCTATTGTAATAAGAATGATAATGTAGCTGAGGAGTTTATAAATACTTTTAACTTAGATATTGATAGTGATAAATTAAAGATTTCAACAATATACAATGATTACGGAGGAGTTCCTTATGAGGGACAGGCTTTATACAAATTGGAAGGCATAGAAGAAATTGAATTAGAAAATGAAGATTGGCTTGAGTTGCCGTTAACAGCTGAATTATCAGAGTTTTTGTATAAAGATAATGATGGAGTATCAGTAGCTAAAAAGATAAATTTTCCTGAGATAGAAGAAGGAAAGTGGTGTTTTGTTGATAGAGGTAAGACCGATTTTACAAATCCTTCGGCATATAATTTTTCGCTTTGTTTGTATGATGAGGTAAATAATATATTTTATTACTATAAGATTGATACATAAAAAATATTACAATGTATACTATTATAATTTAGTATGAACTGTTTGTGTTGGTATAACAAAACAATCCAAATATATCAGTACTGCATGGTGTAAATAATATTATTGTGAGGAGAAGGATATATGGATATTAAAAAATATTTTGATTATTATAGTACGGTAATTCCAATAGAAAAAGTTATGGAATTATCAGAAAATGATTTGGATGATTTGTATGCAAATAGTGAAGAAGTAGATAGAATGAATGTCTTTTTTCATTTGTTTAATGAATATATTTATTTGAAGCAACAAGATGCAAAAAAGGAGACTGCACATATTTGTTATCTTATTTCTTACTATGTTTTTCATCCATTAACTCCACCTCATTCAGAAAATATAGCATTAGAATATGCAAAAAAAGCTATTCAATATGACAATGATATAAAGTATAATGATTGGATAAAAGAAGTTATGAGAGGTAATTAGGTTATATTCTATAAATTAGCAAATTCCAATCCATTAAATGTAAAATAACATTTTTCTTTTATATCATCAGTTCCTCTTTTGTTCAATGTAATTTTACCAAAATTCTATTACTCCAACTAATATGCACAGATTCATTCCTCATAAATATTTATCGATTTTACAAGACTCCTACTTCTATAAGTGGGAGATTGAAGACTTTGTTTTAGCAAAATGAGTTCACTAGAATATGTATAAATTTTATCTATAATTTAATATAATGTCAAATTTTTATTAATAAATTTAAATTATTGTATTTTTGGTTTAAATATGTTATAAATACAAATAGATAGTGTAAATACTTTACACTATCTACAAATATAGAGGAGGAATAATATGAAAAAGAATAAATTTAAAATTTCACTCATTGTATTAATATTTTTATCTATATGTTTTGTTATTATAGGATGTTTTAAATATAATTCCTATTTAAAAACTAAAGCTAATACTTATTATAAACAAGGTAATTATTATAAAGCATATGCATTATATGAAAAAATATTTATTGAAAAATTTATTGACATAGACGTATTAATAAAAAAAAGTAGATCTGCTTATCGATTAGCTAGATATGATGATTGTATAAAAAACTTAAATTCCGTTGAAAAATTAATAATGGAAAATCCTCAAAATGATTATACAGAAGAATTTAAAACAATCTATGGACTTAAAGGTCAGTCTTATAATCATCTAAAAAATTACTCTAAGTGTATATACTATTTAAATAAATATAAAGAACTACAAAATGATTTTTTAATTATAAAAATAATTGAACCTACAATAATAGAAGCATATTGTGAGTTAAATGAATATGATAAATGTATTGAAGAAATAAACTCTATATTAGTGAATAAAGATAAATTCAATATTAAAGATGAATTTGATAATCATTTTCTTTTTCAATTATATGATCGATTATATACGTGTTATATTGAAAAAGATGATTACAACAATGCTTTATTAGCAGCAAAAAATCTTATAAATATAGCTCCAAACAATATAGATGGTTATTTTTCAACATACTATATATATACAAAAATTAAAGATAAAAAGTATGCAAATGAATATTTATTAAGTTTAAAAGAAATTTTCCCTAATAATAAAACACTACAAAGTATTATAAAACATCATATTGGTAATAATTAAAATAATTTGTGAAATCGTCCATTTACCTCAATATATAATCAAAAACTAAGTTTTTGTAAGGTACCTGACCCTTTATAGGGATTGGAAGTTAAACGAACAATCTTTGTGGATACTTATCCTGCTACTGAAAAACAGATGATGTGAGGGTTAATTTGGTTTTGATAAGTAACATTTAAGAAGTGAAAGATTTATTAAGTATATTATACGAGACGAGAGGAATTAAAGATAATGTTATTTATGTACATTATGACAATAATATTTAGTATGTTCTCAGTTTTTTATGTTGTATCTTTAATAAGATCTTATTTTAAAACATATAGGTTAAAAAAAATATATAAAAAAATTAAATTAAATTCACCTGAGGTATTAATGTATTTATTTATCATTTTAATGTCATTTGTAATTAGTTATACGAGCATTAATTATAAACTTGGGGAACATCATGTTTTTGTATATATTGGAATTGTAGGTATAATATTAAGTATTTTAAATATATATTATATGATTAATTACATAGTAATATATGATTTAGGAATAAAATATAAAGGAAAGTTCTACTATTATGATGAGTTAATTAAAAAAGAAGTATCTTCTTATTCTGATAATACAAAAAAAATTACTTTTATTTATAAAAACAATGAGTTATCACTAGTTGTAAATAACGATATTGAAACTGTAATAGATGATTCCATTAGTAACTTTAATAAAAAATGAACAGAGTGTAGTTTATTATAACACTTTGTTCATTTTTTTATTAACTAATATTTTTAGAATGGTTTGTTGACCAAGATAAATAAGAAGTTGCCATTTGCCAGGCATAGTGTCTGCATTAGTTAAAATATCTATCATGTTTAATGGTATCCAATAGTTGTGAGGATAAGGACGTAACTGGTTTAACTAATTTATCATATTTATGTTTATAGTAAGCTAAAGGAAGTGGAGGTATACATGAAAAAAATATATTTTGCTATTTTATTCAGTATAATGGCAATTTTAATGTCAGTATGTTTAATGAATAACTCTTTCAATACAAAAACGTCATATAAAACAGTAAAAAATATGTTTAATGAATTAGAAAATTTAAATAAAAATAAGCTTTCTTCATGTTCATTAACTGTAAATTCTTCAATAAAAAATAAAAATTCAAATACATATATAAACAAAAATACTTCGGATTCTTCAATAAACAATATAATATCCTTTTATAGCAATTTATCTATGAAAAGTACTTCTATTGGTTGGATTGTAAAAGATAATAGGATTCTAAGAACAGAGGATGTATGGAAAAGCTATAAAGATATTACTCCTTATAAATATAAGATAGATAGTTCCTATTACGAAATGACTCCTTCAGGTGTATTTTTTTATGATAGTAATACAGCATGGATTTCATTAAGGACACATAAAGATAAGAAATTAACTATATATCATACCGTTGATGGTGGCGAGCATTGGTATAAAACATATTTGCCCGTAGATAAAGGTTGGGAATGTGAAGGCAAGCAATATATTAGTTTTATTAATAATAAAATTGGATTTATATTACTAACTTCCACTCCTGCTTGCAGTATGATGAATAAATCAATTTATAAAACTATAGATGGAGGCGTTAATTGGAAAAAAGTTGGAGATATCACTAATAAAATTGCTAGTTATCCTACAGGTATTACATTTAGTAATGATATGAATGGTTGGATAACATCCTCATACCATGGTCAAAACTTTATTCTTGCATTCAAAACAACTGACAGTGGAGTAGATTGGATTAAAGAAAACTTACAGATTATTTCTAATTGTACCGATGGATATTATACAAATGTTTATCCACCTATTTTTTTCAAGGAGAATAAAGAAAAAGGCATTCTTCCTATTGAATATGTGAATAATGATTTGGGTGATAAATTTATTATACCTTATATGACTAGTAACAGAGGCTATACTTGGTCTGTACCTAATAATTTTAAAAATTATAAATTGAAAATCTATAGTTTTATAAATGAAAAACAATGGTGGGGCATAGATCAAAAGAATAACAAATTATATGTAACAAATACTAGTGGAGAAAACTGGAATGAAATATGCAAAAATAAAATGTTTAAAGATATAAAATATATTGAATTTGTAAATAAAAAAGTAGGTTTTGCTATTGGAGATTATATATTTATTAAAACTGTAGATGGAGGAAAAAATTGGTTCAAAATTAATTAAAATAACATTAAAATTCTAAATTGGACATATCATAGTATTTGCTATTAATAGGTTTAATTTTGAAATTTAGCGAAACGGGTTCACTTTATATTCAAGGATAAAATATAGCTTACAAGAAGAATAAACTTCGGCACTAATGTTATATAACATTCAGGTTTATCAAAAGTACCTTGTAGGATATAATATAAACATAAAGAATTATTATTAAGTTATATTGAAAAGAGGTGCTATTTTGGAACTAAAAGCTTTACCAATAGGTATAGATAATTTTGAAAAATTAATAACAAGAGATTATTATTATATAGATAAAACATTATTGATAAAAGATTTATTAGATAATAAAGCTGATGTTAATTTGTTTACAAGACCAAGAAGATTTGGGAAAACTTTAAATATGAGTATGCTTAAGTATTATTTTGAAAAAACCGATAAAGATAATTCCTATCTTTTTGAGAACTTAAATATAATGAAAGCAGGAGAAAAGTATATTTCTCATATGGGACAATACCCTGTAATTAATTTATCTTTAAAATCTGCCAAGCAGCCTAATTTTGAATTAGCTTATATTTCAATTAAAAGAAGAATAGCTGAAGAATACAAAAGACATGAATATATATTAGAAAGTGAAGAATTAAAATATGAAAACGAAAGATTTTTAAAGATTTTAATGGAACAAGGTGATGAATCAGATTACATTGACTCATTATTTTTTCTTAGTCAATGTTTAGAAAAATATCATAAGAAAAAAACGATAATACTTATTGATGAGTATGATGTTCCACTTGAAAATTCCTTTTTTGAAGGTTTTTATGATAGAATGATAGCATTTATAAGATCACTTTTTGAATCTGCATTAAAAACAAATTCTTCTCTAGAGTTTGGAGTTATAACAGGATGTTTGCGTATTTCAAAAGAAAGTATTTTTACTGGACTTAATAATCTGGAAATAATTTCAATTCTAAATAAATCTTATGATGAATATTTTGGATTTACTCAAAAAGAGGTAAATAGAATGCTTGAAGATTATAATTTAAGTAATAAAAAAGATTTAATAAAAGAATGGTACAATGGTTATATTTTTGGACATGTTAAGGTTTATAATCCTTGGAGTGTTGTGAGATTTGTAAAAGATTTGACAATAGATAAAAAGGTTTTTCCTTTATCTTATTGGGCAAACACAAGTTCAAACAGTATAGTTAGAAGTTTGATTGAAAAAGCAGATAGTGTTACTAAAAGAGAAATTGAATTATTAATTGAAGGAAAAACCATTGAAAAAAGAGTTCATGAGGATATAACTTATGATGAAATATATAACAGTATGGATAATCTATGGAATTTTATGTTTTTCACTGGATATTTTGAAAAAGTAAGTGAAAGAATGGATGAAGAGTATAATCGTTTTATAACATTAAAAATTCCAAATAAGGAAGTTAAATATATTTTCAAAAATAAAATTTTAGAATGGTTTTATGATAAAGTTAAAGTAAAAGACTTATCTAAAATGTATGAAGCAATATTAAATAAAAAGCCTGAAATTTTTGAGGAAGAGCTTGGAAAGCTGCTTATACAAACAATAAGCTTTAATGATGCTTATGAAAACTTCTACCATGGATTTGTTACTGGAGTTTTATCTAATATGCATGATTACATAGTAAAATCTAATAGAGAAGGTGGAACAGGGCGAAGTGATTTATTTATAAAATCTGTTTCGAAGAGAGGAATGGCAATAGTTATTGAATTTAAAATTGCTAAAAGCATAGATGATTTAGAAAAAAGAGCACAGGATGCTTTAGAACAAATAAGAGAGAAAAAGTATGATGAAGAACTTAAATGTGAAGGATATAAGAATATTGTGAGATATGGTATAAGCTTTTACCAAAAGGATTGCTCGATTAAGATGGAACCATAGATAACTGCTATATATAGAGATAATTTTATTGCAAATCTATGATGCGGCTAGATTAGCATCATAAAAGAGGGCTGTTGTACTAAATAATTAGTGCGTAGCTTCTTTTTTAACGCAACTAGCAGAAGATTTCTGCAACACCATTTGCAGTATATGTGTTACCATTTCGCATTAGCAACAAAAGCTGCATTCTATTTTTTGCAAGGTACTTGATTTCTTACAAAAATCGGAAGTTAAACAAACAATATCTGTGGCTATAAGATTGATGTGTAAAAATAGTACAGTTATATTATAATTTAGCCTGAACTGTTTGTGTTGATATAACAAAATAATTTATGCTTAATAACAAGAAAACATCTTGGATATTGTAAATATTGCTATAATTTTGGTTCTTTTCACTGTCAGCTGAAAAGAACCAAATATTCACATAATAACAAATTTAACTTCAATTCGTAATTTGGATTTTTATCATATATATTACAACGAAAAAATGCAGCATGTAGAGATTTTTATAGTGAATATTAATACAAAATATATGTATATTAAATATAAATATTGCATATTACGAATTGAAGAAATTTAAGTGTTGTCTTGATTTTAATAATTAAACAGAGTGAATTAATGTACAAACTGTCTATTTATGTTGTTACATCAGCTGTTTTTAATCTATGAATTGCAAGTGAAGAAAATAATATTGTAAAAAGAATACTCATAACAAAAAATTGAATATTATCAGCAATACTTAAACCTTCTTGGCTAAGCATCCCCATTCCTATCGATAAAAGGGAATGAGGGAAAAACATTCCGGATTTTATAATATACATACCTAAACCAATAAATATGCAACAAAGACTGATTCCGATAGGAGCAGCAAAGCTTTTAATTCGTATAGATAGTCCAAGTTGTAGTGCAATAATGGTTAAAGATGCGAAACAACCTCTAATTATCCACCCAATAGTTTCTGAGGGTATTTGAGTAGATAATCCAAATAGTTTACCCACAATAAAATATAAAATCAAAAAAAATACTTGTACCATAAATATCAAAATTGTTATGACAACTAATTTTGAAGTGAATATGTTCCTTGCAGATATAGGAGAAGTCATTATAATATTCCAATTTTTATTCACATGCTCAAGTTTGCAAATAAAGGCACAACATATAGCAATAAGAATGGGAAGAAAAAATTCTCCGTAAAATAGACTTACCTGCGTCCAAAGGCTGTACCATTCGTTTTGCAATACACCCCGATTAAAATAGTAATTAATACTACCCAATGATATACTTATAATAGGGAGGATTATAAGTACAAGCCATATACGGGAATGGCGTAGTTTTAGCCATTCAGCTGAAATACTTTTTTTAAACATATCAATTCCTCCTTCTTTAAACTTCCTGTTGGGAAAAGTGATGGCTTCCCGCAATATAAAAAATTATAGTTAATAAAAAAACTATAGTTAACATACCTATTTCGGGATTTTGATTAATAAATTTAAGTGACTTATTTGTAACATGATATCTAACAGGGCATAATACAGTATAGTAAGACCAAATGACAATTCGCTGTACAGTTTTAGGGAAAAAATCAGCTACCATTCCAAGAAAACCGCCAATCATTCCAAAACATAAAGCAAAAGCCTGATTTTTAATAGCTAGAGTTATCCATTGCTGTAATGCAAGTATTACCATAGAAGTTAGCATAGTACTTCCAATAAAACGTATTATTAGAAAAAGAGGCAACATTATGGTAGAACTCTTTGCGATGGTAAAAATCGTTATAGCAGAGGCTTGTAAAACAACCCCATATAATAGTAGAATACCAGAACATATATATTTTGATGCATATATAAATTTACGATTTAGGTTTGAGGAAATCAATAGCTTCCATGTGTTACCTTTATTTTCCATATCGCAAATGCGAGAACTTACAATAGCACATATTATGGGTAAAAACAACCCATTCATAGAAGCTATAGTTGTAATAATAGATTCCCAAACAGGACTATTAGGATTACGAGATAAAGAAATACTAACGGACATGAAAGCCCATAATATTTCACAGCCTAAAAACAAGGTAATCATTAAAAATATCTTTTTACGGCGTAATTTAAAAAATTCTAAGGTTATAGCTTTAATCAAAGCGATCTCTCCTTTCCTGTAAGTTCAAGGAAGATGTCCTCTAAACTTTTTTTATGTTCTTCGATACGAGTAACATTAATGCCATGCCCTATAAGAAGTTTGTTTAAATATGCTATATGTGAATCAGTTAAATTTTCAAAAATTAAACGATCATTATTTTGGTTAAATTCATATCCTTTTGGAAGTAATATTTTTTTAGCTAGCTTGTTATCTTCTGTTTTTATTGAAATGTAAGTTTTACTTTTTGCTTTCAATAAATCCATATCACCTTGAAATAAAAGCTTTCCATCGTTTATAATCCCTACTGATGTAGCCATCTGTTCGATTTCCGATAGAAGATGAGTAGAAATCAAAACAGTGATACCATAACGTTGAGGTAGTGATTTGATAAGTTCTCTAATTTCTCTGATACCGTTAGGGTCGAGACCGTTAGTGGGCTCATCAAGTATTAAAAGTTTTGGAAAATTAATCAAAGCCATTGCGATACCGAGACGTTGTTTCATACCTAGTGAATAATGCTTTACCAGTTTGTTTTGTTGATTTTCCAATCGGACAATATGTAAAGCTTCTTGTATATTTTTGGTTGATACATTACGTAGGCGTTGTAGGATACGCATATTTTCCAATCCCGTTAAATGACCGTAATATGATGGTGATTCAATAAGTGAGCCTGTTTGGCTTAAAATTAACTGTCGGTTTTTATTGAAATTCTTACCAAAGATTATTACATCTCCTTTTGTAGGTTTAGTTAATCCCAATAGCATTTTTAGAGTAGTGGATTTTCCTGCTCCATTGGGACCAAGAAATCCATATATATCTCCTTCGTATACTGTTAAATTAACTTCGTTAACTCTACAAATACCGTTAAAGTATTTAGATAAGTTGTGTGTTGATATAATTGTATTCATGTAGATTTCAACTCCAATCTATTTTGTATAATTGATATAACATATAATAGCATTTTCACCTTTCTTGAATCTAAAGAGAACCTTACGATAACCTTAAATTTTGTATTGAAACAAAATTTTGATGAAAATGTTATAATTTTTATATATAATAAAATAGGTGATTAAAAATGGAAAATATAAAAAATAAAAAAATACTTGTTGTAGATGATGAACCTGAAATTAGAAAAATGATAGAGATTTTTTTACGAAAAGAAGGTTTTTTTCGAATATATATTGCTACAAATTGTGAGGAGGCTTTAGAAATTTGTCGTTTGAATAAGCCACAAATTGCAATTCTTGATGTTATGCTTCCAGATGGTGATGGTTTTGAGTTATTTTCATCAATACGGCAGTTTTCTCAAATGCCAATACTTTTTTTAACAGCAAAAGGAGAAGATCAAGATCGTTTAGTAGGTCTTGGATTAGGGGCGGATGATTATATTGTTAAACCTTTTTTGCCACGAGAACTTATTTTACGACTTACGGCCATACTCAAACGAGTTTACACTAGTACAATGAAACAATATTTACCTATTTTTGTGTTAGAAGGGTGTACTATCGATCTAGAAAGTGCTACAGTACGTAGCGATAGAGGAGAACAGCCATTGACAGCAAAAGAGCATGGACTTCTTTTGAAATTGTACGAAAATAGGGGACGTATTGTTACCAGTGATGCTTTATGTGAAGCAGTATGGGGTGATGATTATTATGGTTATGAAAATAGTTTAATGGTGCATATTAGACGTATACGGGAGAAAATAGAGATAAATCCATCTAAACCCAAAAGTCTTCTTACTGTAAGAGGATTAGGCTATAAGTTAATAGTTAAGGAGGAATAATAGAATGGATGGTGTTATAAGTATCTTACGTCGGTTTATATGTGTAACAATTTTAATATGTATTTTATTGTTTATATTTAATTTTGTTATATTTGGTTCTTTTGTGTTTAGGGGGATGTATGAGGAACAACCTCCTAAAAATATACTTAAAAATGTAGTTTCACAACTTGAACGTAAGGATGCAACTTATATTTTAGGTGAGTCTAGTCAAAATCTATTAGCTCAAAATCATGCATGGGCGATGCTTATAGATAATACTGGAAAAGTAATTTGGAATTATAAATTACCAAAAGAGATTCCGCTTTCTTATAAATTAAAGGATATAGCAAAATTTTCACGAAATTATTTAATGGATTATCCCGTTTTTGTTTGGGAGTATGACGATGGACTTGTTGTTATTGGTTATCCCAAAAAAAGTTATGCTAAATATCAATTTTATTTTCCTATTAATTGGATAAGTTCTTTGCCGATAAGAACAATTACTTTGTTTGTAAGCAATATTATATTGGCTTTGTTTTTATCAGTTTTAATAGGTACAAAACTTGTAAAATCTGTAAAGCCACTTATTGATGGGGTACATGCTCTGTCAAAGGAAAAGCCTATTTGTCTTGAAGTAAAAGGAATTTTTAGTGATCTTGCCAAAAGTATTAATTATACTTCGAATATACTGCAAGAAAAAAATAATGCACTTAAAGCAAGAGATGAAGCACGTTCTAATTGGATAGCTGGTATTTCTCATGATATACGTACACCTCTTTCTATAGTGCTTGGTTATGCTAATGAATTGGAGGAAAATATAGCTGTACCTGCAGAACAGAGACAACAAGCTGGAATTATTCGCAAGCAGGCTCAAAAGCTCCGTTCTCTTGTCAGCGATTTAAACCTTGTATCTATGCTGGAATATGAAATGCAGCCATTAAATTTGAAAATTATTCGTTTGGCTATGATTGCAAGACAGGTTGCTTCGGAGTTCCTTAATAATGGGTTGGATGAAAAATTTACAATTGCTTTAGATATTTCTGATGAGGATATCAAAGTAAAGGTTGATAAAAAATTGCTTATTAGAGCTATAAATAATTTGGTGCAAAATAGCATTATGCATAATCCGAATGGTTGTAAAATTTTGTTAAAAGCATGTTTTTCTCCAAATAACATGACCTGTCAGTTTATTGTAGCTGATAATGGAAAAGGTGTGCCACATGATGAACTTTCTAAGTTAACAGAACTTCCATATTCATCAAGTAGAAAACATTCTGTTTGTAATGGGCATGGGTTAGGATTACCAATGGTTGCACGAATTTGTCAGGCACATCATGGTCAGCTTGTGCTTGAAAGTGAGATAGGTAAAGGAATGAAGGCGATTATAAATCTTCCACTGACGTAAGTAGAATATAGGGAATTTTTGCTACAAACGGTTAAAACATTAATTCTCAAGTCTATTTTCTGTAGTATTTGAAAATAAATAACTAGTCAGTATGTGAGTATATATTGACTAGTTACTTAGGTTATTTAATGCATTATTGTTACTCTGATATATATTTATTCATGCTATCTCCACATTCTAAAATCATATCTACATATTTTTTAGTTTCTTGAATTTGATTAACATATTCTTCTGCATTAGCCGAAGTTTCTTCTGTATTAGCCATAGTTTCTTCAGATATAGCAGACAGGTTATCAATTGCTTTGTTAATCATATTGCTCAAATTTGAAATATTACGTATTTCTTTGTTGACCTCATCTACATTATTAACTATTTCAATACTTTTATTTTTAATTTCATATAAATTAGTGCTAGTTTCTTCAACTAAATTGTTTTGTTCTTCATTTATGCTCGACAAATCTTCAATATATTTATTGGAATTCTTAACATCATTTCTTAGTTCATCAATTATATTTGAAATATTATTTGCAGAATTTTTGCTTTCTTCTGCTAATTTTCTAACTTCTTCAGCTACTACTGCAAAACCTCGACCATTTTCTCCGGCACGTGCGGCTTCGATGGCAGCATTGAGAGCTAGCAAATTTGTTTGTTCAGCGATATTTGTAATCATTTCTGTTATGTTTCTAATATTATCTGTTGCTTTTGTTAGTTTTACTGAACTTGCATATACTTGCTTATTTTTAACTTTAACTTGCTCTGAAGTATTTGATAAATTTTCTACAATTTTCAAAGCTTGATCAATAGACTTTGCATTTGATATTGCAGATTCTTTCATGCTATCTGATATAACTACAGTATGATTAATCTTATCTTCTATATCTAAAAGAGCAGAGGTTTGAGTTTGAATTTCATTAGCGGTGTTAGAGGCACCTGCCGCAATTTCTTCAATTGCTGAAGAAATCATTGTAGATGATACTTGAATTTTTTCAAAAATATCATTAACGTTATTAGAATTTTCATGTATTACTTTAATTATGTTTATAATGTCATTTAACATATCTTGTTGTTTTTTAGTAGCTTTTTCAGTTGCTATTTTTTCTTTTATCGCTTCGAGCTTCTTTTTTTCTGAAATCTTTGTTATAGAGTATATAATTACACAAAATAAAATCATAACTACGGATTGCGTAGGAGCGTCTTCTATAACATGTAAATCATTTTTATTGACAAAAATCCATATGAAATTAGTAATAATTGTAGTTGAGATTGGTATTATAAGGCGTTTAACGTCTAAATATATGCTTGCACCTACGACCAACGGTATAATTGTTAGAGGAGCACACCTAATATTAGAAAAGAAGAGTATAATTAAATATGCTACTGCGAAAAGAGGTTCTATTGTATATATTAATTTTTGAGTGTCATTGTTTTTTATGTATATTACCGTTGATAATAAAAGTGAACCAATTAGACAACATATTGCAGTTATTCCTGCTGATATGCTTATTTTGTTCATCGTTATGCCAACTATAAAAGATAAAGAATAAACAATACCAATAATCCAGCACACAGCAATGAAAACCTTATTCAAATCTTTTGTTCTTTTATTCATAAAACTTTCCCCCTTGGTAATTTTTTTACAAAGATAATTATATCATATCTAAAGTATATTTTGTATATATAAAGATAAAATGGTAAGAGGGTGTAAGAATATATACGATAATAGAGTATATTGGGTAATAACTAAATTTTGGATTTTAATTTAAAAAATATGGTTGTGGTATAATAGTGATGAGCAAAGTTAGTTTTGAAAAATTATATAGTGGAGAGACATTTGGGAAAATAATTAATTTAAATAAGCGATTAGCCAAAATATTTTTACGTTTTAGAAGAGTATGATGTATAATAAAGTCAATGGGAAGGAGATATAATATGCATATTAATTGGTTAGAATGGTTAGGGTATTTAGCTTCGGTTGTTGTGTTAATTTCTCTATTGATGAGTTCTATTATAAAATTAAGATGGATTAATTTAGTTGGCTCAAGTTTGTTTTCATTGTATGGTTTTTTAATTGGGGCTTTGCCTGTTGGATTTATGAATTTTGGCATAGCATTAATAAATGTATACTATCTTGTTAAAATGTATAATTCAAAAGAATACTTTGAAATACTACCGGTAGTTGAGAAGTCAAAGTATTTAAATCATTACCTAGATTTTTATAAGGATGAAATTGAAAAGTATTCGGACAAAATTGAATTTAAAATCAATGCATCTGATGTTTGTTTTTTTATTTTACGAAACATGGTGCCAGCAGGAATATTTTTAGCATCACATTATGATGCTAACACTTTGAACATAGAACTCGATTTTGTTATTCCAGAATATAGAGATTTTAAAATTGGCAAATTTGTATTTGAAGACAATAAAAAGCTATTTAAAGATAAAGGATATTCTAATTTTATAAGTTTTTCAACAAAAAAAGAACATATTATGTACTTAAAGAAAATGGGATTTATTGAAAGTATTGAAAATAGGCGTAAATGTTATAAAAAATCCATATAAAAAATATGCAATAGTTATATGTGTAAAATAGACTGATTTTTTAACTAAGAAGCAGTAATTTCAATGTGAGCAAGTGGATAAGCAGTTCACTAGATTAGAAATGAATATTTACATGTGCAACAAATATTAAAACTCCTGAAGATTTGGATAAACCTTTAGGAGTTTTCTTTAAGTTTTCTATTGTTATTATATTTTCAAATTAATCTTTAAAATATTGGTATATATTACTAAATGATATTATATTTAAGAAAAAGCAATAATATTATGTAAATTAATGTAATTTTTTTTTTTTTTTGAATAGACTTTATTAGACAATTTTTTTTAAACTTGTGTGATATAATAAATACTAGATAAGCTTATTAAAAGATTTAAGTACTTAGATCACTAAAGAATGATGGTCGTCTTTTACAAATATTGATTCATACTAGTGGATTTTATTCTAATTAGTTTTGTTGTATTGAAAATTTTAATTAATTTGAGAGGTAGTTTTACATGAAAAACTCCAAGAAAAAAATTTTTATAAGAATTATAATGGATGTTACTATATTATGTTCAATGTCATTGATACGAGATAATTATATACAACATGTAACAGAGACGCTGATGAACAATAGAACTGATATAGTTACATTAACAGCTTTAATAAAAAGACTTGATTATCATTTTAGAATGGTATATTATCTAGCACTTTTGGCTGTAGTTTTATTAATAATTTTTGAAACAAGTATAGGGAGGAAAAAGAATGGATAAATTAATAAAAAAAGTAGGCTTATTTTAAAGTATTCTAATGGTATTTTATATTATGCCATTATATAATGTACAAGCTTTGCTTGTGAATGATAAGTTATTTGATTCCAGAGAATTTTTAGTATATAACGGTAAAATTTTTAGTATTTTTGTGCGTTTATATTCTAATGATTGAAAATCATAGAAAATTAATCTATTTTAGTGTATGATTAAACAGTGTAAATACTTTACACTATCTATGATTATTTGGGGTGATTAAAGTGAAAATTTATTTAGTTAGACATGGACAAACAGATTGGAATAATGAATTTCGTTTGCAAGGAAGTAAAGATATTGAACTTAACAAAACGGGTATAGAACAAGCAGAGAAAGTAGGTGCAAGGTTAGCGAATAGTAATATAAAAAAAATATATAGCAGTAATTTACAAAGGGCACTTAAGACAGCTGAAGTGATTAATAAATACATCAATACAGATATTATAATAAAGGAAGATATTCAAGAGATGAATCTTGGAGAATGGGAAGGAAAAAGATGGGTGGATATCCAAATTGAATATGCAGAATACTTAGAAAAATGGTTTGAAGATATAGATGCATGTCCTTCACCCGGGGGAGAATCATATAATGATTTAAAGAAAAGGGCTTTTTCAGTAATGAATGATATAGTAAAAAATGAATTAGATGCTGAAGAGGTACTAATTGTTTCACATGGGGCAGTTATAAAAACAATATTATGTTCAATTTTAAATTTAGATTTAAAAAACAGAAGAAATTTTGAAATACATAATGGTAGTTTGAGTGTAGTTGAGTACAATATAGAGAAAGGAATTTTTACGGTATTGTCAATAAATGATGTTTCTCATTTTGAGGTTGATAAATTTGATAGATATGAAGCAGTGTAATAAGTAGGAGTTTAGACTCCTTTTTTTTTTTTTTTTGTAAGAATAAATCGAAAAAACTGAAAATTTTGACGTATGAAATAAAAAATGATATAATATTCATAACTTCGTGAAAATTGTCGAAATTTTTAAGAGGCTGTGTTTCGGGGTTATTTGAGGTTATGTTTATATTTTTAAAGTTGGGGAAAATATAAAGTATTGATGTTGTGAAGTTGCAGAACAAATGATTGTAAATTTGAAAAACTACTTGATCAATTATTTATGTACAAGGAGGAGAGAAAATGGGTAGTATAATTAAAAAGTGGAATCAAATTAGTCTAGTGAAAAGAATTATTATAGGTCTTATTATTGGTATTATTTTAGCTAAGACTATTCCTAATCAAGCTAAGGTAGTTGTTATTTTTGGGTCTTTATTTGTTGGGGCGTTAAAAGCTGTTGCACCTATTCTCGTGTTTTTTTTGGTAATGGCTGCTATATCACAACACAAGAGTGGGCAAAAAACTACTATGAAGTCAATCATTTTTTTGTATCTAATAGAAACATTTTTGGCTGGTCTTGTTGCGGTTGTTGTAAGTTCAACATTTCCAGTAACATTAAAATTAGGAGAAAGTATTAAGAATGTTGCAATTACACCGCCTGGTGGAGTTACAGAAGTATTGAAATCACTGTTAATGAATATTGTTGATAACCCTGTAAAGGCACTTTACAATGCAAATTACATAGGTGTTCTGACTTGGGCTGTACTTATGGGAATTGCTCTAAAAGGTGCACCAGAGTCTACTAAGACAATGATTAGTGAAGTTTCAGAGGCTCTATCTAAAGTTGTAAGATGGGTTATCAATTTAGCACCATTTGGTATTATGGGACTTGTTTTTGCTTCGATTGCTACAAGTGGTTTTGGAGCTTTGCTAAGCTATGGTAAATTGTTGCTTGTATTAGTTGGATGTATGTTATTTATGGCTCTTGTTGTTAATCCTATTATTGTATTTATTAATATTCGTCAGAATCCATATCCGCTTGTACTTAAGTGTCTAAAAGAAAGTGGAATAACAGCATTTTTCACACGTAGTTCAGCAGCAAATATTCCAGTAAATATGAGCCTTTGTGAGGAATTAGGCTTGGATGAAGATTCTTATTCTGTATCAATTCCTCTTGGTGCCACAATAAATATGGCAGGTGCAGCTATTACTATTTCTGTGTTAACGCTTGCCGGAGTTCATACACTTGGTATTCATGTGGATATTGGAACAGCTCTAATACTTAGTTTACTTTCAGCTGTAAGTGCTTGTGGTGCCTCTGGTGTAGCTGGTGGATCATTATTGCTTATTCCGCTTGCATGCAGTTTGTTTGGTATTCCAAATGATGTAGCAATGCAGATTGTTGGTGTAGGATTTGTTGTTGGTGTTATACAAGATTCTTGCGAAACTGCATTGAATTCATCAACTGATGCACTTTTAACTGCTACAGCTGAGTTTTCAGAATGGAGAAAAGAAGGAAAGCCAATTGTTATTCCTAAAAAATCATTATAAAATGGAGTAACTTTTAAGGGCTCATCTAAGCTTAGAAAATTTACATCTTAGATGAGTCCTTTTTTAGAACTTTTATATATTAATGGATACTTTGTTGTTAGTGAGAATGTTTAGTAAGTTGAATCACTTTCTTTTTCACTTTCTTCCCTAATTATATATATAGCTTTTTTAGAGAGTTCTTTTATCTTATTTAATTCATCACGAATCCTATATACTGGTTTTACAGAATCAAAATCCTTTCTGTAATTTTCAGAAGATATAATGTAGGTATTTATAAGGCCACTTCTGTGAAGTATTTCTTTTAATATTTTAATTTCCTCAGGTGATAGTTTACCGTCGGTATCATAACAACAATCGCTTAATCTCATAAAATAATACGATAAAAATGAATAGTCCGATATATTTAATTTGAAATTAAGCATTGACATACGATTCATAATTTCGGTTGCTGGTCGTATTTTATCACTTGTGCGAAATAAGTAGTGCCCAGTTTTATCTATTTCTTTATATTCACCTTCAGTTGTAAAAAGATCTTGTTTAACATCTTCCATTATATTGCAGTATATACTTAAGCAATTGTAAAAAGTTTTTTGTTGACTTAATGTATTATATAGGCAAAGTATAGCTACTAAAATTGCTATAGCTAATGCTGAAAGCAGTATTTTTTTTGCCTTATCTTTTATTATGATTATTAAAATTATTAAAATAACTAATGAAAGTTTTAGCCACTGCATATGACTAGTCCTCCCCAAAAATAGAATTAACATAAAATTTATCGATTTTACAAGATTCCCACTTCTATAAGTGGGAGATTGAAGATTTCGTTTCAGGTGGAGTAGAGTCTCCACCTGAAGTACCGATGTTTTGCTTTAGCAAAACGAGTTCACTAAATATACCTGTAATTAATTATAACACAAATTATATGATTATGTATATATTATTAAAATTAGAAATTTAATACTTAGAATTTTGATAGCATTATTGCACAAAACAGCGTATTTATTGCAAATTTACACACTCTCATATTTTTGATTATTTTCTATACAGCAAAGTTTGTTTATTATTAAATTATACTAAAACTAAATGAAATGAAGGGGAGATATATTATGGGAAATTATCAAAGAATTAATACGAAAAAACCAAAAGATATTGAAAATAAAAGAGCTTATTTAGTTGGAGGAGGAATTGCTTCATTAGCAGCCGCAGTTTATTTAATTAGAGATGGTCACATGAAAGGTGAACAGATTACTATACTTGAAGAAAGCAATATAGTAGGTGGTTCCATGGATGGTGCTGGAAATGCAGAAGATGGATACATTATACGTGGTGGTAGAGAAATGGAAGAGCATTATGAGTGTACTTGGGATTTGTTTGCCAGCATACCATCAATAGAGGATCCAAATAGAACTATACTTGATGAAGTTGTTGAAGTGAATAATTGGGATCCAAGTGTTGCAGCTTGCCGTGTTATTGAAAAAAGAGGTAAAAAATTAAATTCTACTACTCTTGGATTAAATAAAAGTCATATAAAACAGCTTGCAAAGCTTTCTATTGCGACAGAAGATGAACTTAAGGATATTACTGTTGAGCAGTTTTTCGATCCAACATTTTTAGAGACTGATATGTGGCTATATTGGCGTTCAATGTTTGCATTTGAGCCTTGGCATAGTGTTGTTGAAATGAAGCGTTACATGCAGCGTTTTATGCATTTGATGCCAGGAATGAGTAAATTAGAGAATATTTTATATTCAAGATACAATCAATATGATTCAATGATATTGCCTATAAAAAATTGGTTAAAGGATAAAAATGTTGTATTCGAATACAATACACAAGTAATTGATTTGGATATAGATATAACTGAAAATAAAAAGACAGTTACTGCTATTCATATTTTAAGAGATGGTAAGGAAGATATTATAAAAACTACTGAAAATGATTTGGTATTTGTTACAAATGGTTCAATGACTGAAAATTCAACATTGGGAAGTATGGACAAAGCACCTGTGCTTAATACAACTGAAGGCGGATGCTGGAGATTATGGAAGAACATCGCTAAGAAAGATAAATCCTTTGGAAGACCAGAAGTATTTTGTTCGGATATAGACAAGACTAAGTGGGAGTCATTTACGATTACGTGCACAGATTCAAAAATGGCAGATATATTGAAAGATTTTACAGGAAGAGATCCTTATTCTGGTAGAGCAATTACAGGTGGAATTATAACTATAAAAGATTCAAGTTGGGGTATGAGCGTTACATGCAGTAGACAGCCACATTTTATAAATCAACCTAAAAATGTTCTAGTTCTTTGGGCATATGGTCTTTTTGTGGACAATGAGGGAGATTATATTAAAAAGAAAATGAGTGAATGTACTGGTGAAGAGCTTATGAAGGAACTTTTATATCATTTAGGTGTCGATGAAGATGAAATGGAAGATATTCTTAAGACAGTTAAAGTTATACCTTGCATGATGCCATATATTACTAGTCAGTTTATGCCTCGTGTTAAAGGGGATAGACCAGAAGTAGTTCCAGAAGGTTGTGTAAATCTTGCATTTTTAGGTCAATTTGCAGAAGTTAAGGATGATTGTGTATTTACAGTTGAATATTCTGTTAGATCTGCAATTATGGCGGTATATAAACTTCTTAATCTTGAAAAGAAAGTACCAGAGATTTATCCATCACAGTTTGATATAAGGGTAATAGCTAATGCAATAAAAACAATGCATGGTAATGAGCAAATTCCAGGAGAATTTATTATAAAGAAATTATTAAAAGATACTCACTATGAGGGAATACTTTAAATATAGTGCAGAGTTTACTGGAAAATTAGGTACTAGGAGAAAGGTACTAGGAATTTAAAAACAAGGTAACAGGGAAAAGTAAGTTTGCTAGTTTACTAGGGGGCTAGAGAGCTAGGCGGCTAGTAATCCTCTAACTAAGTTACAATATGCTTTGGCGATTGGAGATTAGTGATTAGCGACTTTGGTTTAGTTTCCAATCTCCAATTTCCAGTACAGATTTGTGACTTGAAAACCAGCATCTTATTAGGTACCAGGAATTAGGTGCTAGGTTTTAATCTCTAGCTAAGTCACAATTTGTTTTGCTAACTGGTGATTGGTGACTTTGTTTTAGTCTCTAGTTTCCAATCTCTAGTCCCCAGTCTTCAGTATAGATTTACAACTTGAAAACTATTATCTATTTAAAAACAAAGTTTAAATATTAATATAAATCAAAGTAACAATCTGCTTTGGCGACTGGTGAGTGGTGATTAGCGACTTTATCTTAGTCTCCAGTACAGATTTGACATTTGTATGCCAGTATCTGTTTGAGGTACTGGAAATTAGGTGCTAGGATTAATCAAGTGTGCTAGTCTGCTAGAGGGCTAGACTGCTAGTGAAGATTTGTAATTTGATTACTGTGTAATTATAATCAACAGATGTTTTTGTATTGAATTTAAGAAATTGTATAACAATTTCAACATTAACCGGAAACTAGCCCACTAGCAATCTAACTGACTGGCACTCTTTATTTAAGAAATTGCGGAGCAATTTCAACCACTACTATATTCCTTATTCACTGTTCTCTAATTAGTTATTTTTGTTTCAAAATTGCGAAGGTCTTTTTGCATATCGCCGCTTATTATTTTATCCAAATTTTCGACTATTTCTTCAGGAGAATCTTTCATGTTGCTTTTAATCCATTCTAACAATAAGCCAACGAAAGCGAATTTATAAAAGTCTGTTATAAATTTTTTACCTTTTTCGGATATGTTTTTACCTTCAGACAGTTCATTAATAACATCATAAACGAGATTAAAAACTTCATTATATAGATGAAATTCAAGGTACTCTCGTCCAATTGAGTGATAAGTATTTAAAACCATTTTTTCATTTTCTTTTAAATATTCTAACAGCTGCTTAAATCCTTTTTTCCAAGTTTTATAAGTTCTATTTTCTCCTATTGCATCGTGAACTTCAGTTTTAAAAATCCATTCTAATAACTCATACATATCATGAAAATGATAGTATAGAGTTCTTCTATTAACTCCACAACCATTTACTATATCATTTACTGTGATTTTTGATAGAGGAGTAGTTTTCATGAGGTTTTTTAGCGATTTTGCTAAAGCTTTTTCTGTTAATTGTGACATATACATCTCCCTTCTTAAAATTTATAAATGTAATTGAGTACATTTAATTTAAATAAAGCTAAGAATAACTACAAAAATTTGATTATCGACTAATATTATACTATAATACTTTAGGAATATAAATACAAGATAAGATTTACATTCAAACTTCAATTCGTAACATGAAAATATCTAAAAATAAATGATATAATATTTAGTTTTAAAAACGATTTTAAATACTAAAATTAGGGGGCGAATAATTGTTTAATATAATGATAGTGGAAGATTGTGAGAATATAAGAAATGAACTTAGTTTATTACTCAAAAGAAAAGGGTACAATGTTATAGCACCTGTACAATTTGATAATATACCATTGACAGTTAAAGAAACAAATCCACATCTGATATTGCTAGACATAAATTTGCCTAATTATGATGGATTCAATGTATGCACTAAAATTAGAAGTTTTTCAAATGTACCTATAATATTCGTTACTAGCAGAAATACTGATATTGATGAACTTATGAGTATAACATTGGGTGGAGATGATTTTATAACAAAACCGTATAATACTTCAATACTTATTGCGAGAATATCTGCTATTCTTAGAAGAGCATATCCCAATTTAAAATCATGTGATATTATTGAACACAGAGGAGTTAAACTGAATATATTAACGAATAAGATAGAGTATAATTCTAAAGAGGTTGAGTTGACTAAAAATGAGTTTAAAATATTTTATTATCTTCTCACTAATAAGAGTAGAATTGTTTCAAGAGTGGATATTATTGAATATTTATGGGATAGTAAGTTATTTGTCAATGATAATACACTAACTGTAAATATTGCAAGAATTAGAGATAAACTTAAAATGTTAGGTGTTAATGATTTCATAAAAACAAAAAGAGGTCAAGGGTACAGCGTATGAGTTTTTCGTGTTTTTTAAGGGACAAAATTCCAGAGATAATTTTAAATATGTTATGTTCTGTTATGTTGACGATTTTTTTACTTAGTATGGGTAACAATATATATGTATTATTCATAATTCTTGTAACATGGTATTTGATTTTAATGGTATTTTATATTGTTCAGTATATAATGAAAAAAAAGTATTATGATGAGATTATTGATACTGCTAAGAGATTAGACAAAAAGTATCTTATTTCTGAGGTGATAAAAGAGCCAAGATATGCGGATGCATTAACGTATTATGTATTGCTTAAGATGGCTAATAAAGCTATGATTGAGGAAATAACTAATATCAAAAACGGGCGTAAGGATTATAAGGAGTGTATTGAACAGTGGGTACATGAAATAAAAACACCTATATCTTCAATAAAGCTTATATGTGACAATAATAAATCTGATATTTCCAGAGTAATTTTATTAGAGCTAGAAAATATAAATAATTTTGTTGAGCAAGTATTGTTTTATGCTCGTAGTGAGAATGTAGAAAAAGATTATCTTATAAAAGAAATATCGCTGCAGAGTTGCGTTGATGCTGTTGTTCTTAGAAATAAGCATATGTTTATACAAAATAATATTGAAATTGAGCTATATGAACTCGATAAAAGTGTATATTCAGATAACAAATGGATAGAATTTATTATTAATCAGTTGCTTATTAATTCAATAAAATATAGAAATGATACGTTTCCAAAAATTAAAATATATGCAGAGCAAATAAGAAATAGTGTGAGTCTTGTAATAGAAGATAATGGAATTGGAATTCCAGAAAGTGAATTATCAAGGGTTTTTAATAAGGGGTACACAGGAATTAATGGAAGAAACAACAAAAGTTCAACTGGTATGGGTTTATATCTTTGCAAGAGATTATGTGATAAGTTGGGACTTGTAATTAAAATCATATCTGTTAAAGATAAATATACAAAAATTTCAATAATTTTCCCGAAAGGAAGTTTTACTGAATTGTAAATATATTACTTTTACAAGTGAATATTGAAATTTCCATTTAACCAAAATGAGTTTGCTAGAATCACGAGCCAATAGGGCTCTTTTTTTATTATATGTTACAAAAGTGTAACATTATTGTAATGTTACATCGATTTAATTGTTATACCAGTATTGTATAATTGAAAGTGAGGTGATAATTGTGGAAACAATATTAAGTATTAGAAATATTGAAAAATACTATGGTAATAAAGGAAATATATTCAAAGCTTTGGATGATATAAGTTTTGATATAAGTAAGGGTGAATTTGTAGGGGTGATGGGACCATCAGGTTCGGGGAAAACAACATTGCTTAATGTAATAGGAACTATTGATAATGTAAGTGCAGGACATATATATATTGAAAATAGGGATTTGACGGAGATTTCTTCTAAGAATATAGCAAAATTCAGACGTGAAAATTTGGGATTTATATTTCAGGATTTAAATCTTATAGATACATTAACAATCCATGAGAATATAGCTTTAGCACTTACTATCAAAAAGTGTAAATCTAGTGATATCGATAATTTAGTAATAAAAGTATCTGAGCAACTTGATATTAGAAATATTTTAAATAAGTATCCATACCAGGTGTCGGGAGGTCAAAAACAAAGGGCAGCGTGTGCAAGGGCAATTGTTACAGAGCCTAAACTTATTCTTGCAGATGAACCGACAGGAGCATTAGATTCAAAATCTGCACAAATGCTTATTGAAACTATTTCAGATATGAATAATAAATTAGGTGCAACGATAATGATGGTAACACATGATTCATTTACGGCAAGTTATTGTAGTAGGATTTTATTCATAAAAGATGGCAAGATTTTTACTGAACTGGTTAAGGGCGAAAGCACACGAAAACAGTTTTTCAAGCAAATTCTTGATGTGGTTGCTTTGCTTGGAGGTGATATTAGAGATGTATACTAAAGTATTTTTGGGAAATGCTAGACGAGCTATAAAGGATTATATTGTATATATAGTGACATTAACATTATGCGTGAGTTTGTTTTATGCTTTTATGTCACTATCGAGTTCAAAATATAGATTAATAGTGGGAAGCAAATATAAACTAACAAATATGCTTTTTTACATAAAGTATTCAACATATGCAATAACAGCAGCAATGATATTTTTGGTTAATTATGTAAATAAATACATGATTAAGAGACGCAAAAGAGAGTTTGCAAATTATGTGTTATTAGGAATGGAACAAACAAATGTAGCTTTAATGTTTTTTGTTGAAACTTTAATTATCGGATTGGTAGCTATTGTTATTGGGATTTTAATAGGATGTTTGTTTTCTCAAGTACTTACAGTACTTATATGTACAACTATAGGAAGTAATGTGAGTTTTAAATTAAATTTATACATTGATACTGTAGTTATAACAATTATATTTTTTCTTGTTATGTTTGTAATAATAGGTTTATTTAATATAAGGACATTATCAAATATTAAACTTATTGATATGTTCAATGATGATAAAAAAGTTGAAATACAGTTTTCAAGGGGGAATATGTTTTATGTAATAGTATTCATAGTATCGGTTAGTATGTATATTTTGATTTCGATAAATATGAAAAAACACATTTCATTATGTATTGTAGGCTTAATTATAGCTACTTATGGTGTTTTTTATTCGGCTTCATATATTTTTATTATAATAAAAAGCAAATGTACTAGATTTAAATACAATAACACAAATTTATTTTTATTAGGTAATTTGCTTTCCAAAATAAATACAAACTCTTTTCTTATGGCAAATGTTACACTGATTTTATTTGCATCAATGGTATTATTTTCCATGACGCCTATATTATCAGAGTGGGCTAGAGGATATCTTGATTACAGAATAGTAGCCGATGTTCGCATAACAGCTCCTAATGGTTATAGTAAATTGGATTATACAGAGGTATATACATATTTAAAAAAAAGTAAAGTTGGTATAAAGAATTATTGCGAAGTTGAATTATATGATATAGATAGAGAAGATTCATATGGAAAATCTAAAATGAAAGTTCCAGTTTTTGCAGTCAGTTTAAGTGACTATAATAAATTGAGAAATATGGCAGGTTATGAGAGTATTAAACTCAGAAGTAATGAGTTTGCTACGCAGTGGACAGGATATCCTACGGATGAGTTTATTAAGAAGTATATAAATGAGAATTCTACTATTGAAGTTAATAATAGAGTATTTACTACAAATACAAACAAATATTATAATAAATCACTTGGAGAAGGGTTGTATTATCGTGCAGAATATATAATAATTCTTCCAGATGAAATTTGTAATGGATTAAGTATAGTACAAAGACAGTTTTACGCAAATACTATCAATGACATGGATTATGAATTTTCTTCGAAGTTTATTGCATTTGTAAAACAATGGGGAAGTAAAAATAGTAGCCTTAAGAGAAGAATACATGTTAGAGTTAAAAATTATGAGATTAATTCTATTACAAATATTTCATTATTTACGAAGACTCAAGGTATTTATGGTGGAGTGGTTTTGATGATAATTAGTTTAACTATATTATCACTTCAACAGTTATCAGATTCATTTGATAATAAAGACAGATTTAAAATTATCAAAAATTTGGGTGTAGATAGTGATGAAATAAATAAAATAATATTGAAGCAAATAGGGATTTATTTTGCAGTACCTATACTAGTTTCCATTTTAGTATTATCTATATTTTTATGTAATTTTGTCGATATGTTTAATGACATAGTAAGAGTATTTATAGGTACTAATGTTTTTATTTTAAATGTAAGTATTTCTAGTACGATTATAGTATTAATTTATATAAGCTATTTTCTTGTGACGTATTTTGGATTTAAGAGAAATATAAATGGTTAGTATAATTTATAGGCATAAGTGATTACATTTAATTTAAATAAAGCTAAGAATAACCATAAAAATTTGATTATCGCCTAATATTATACTATAATATTTTAAGGACTTTAAATGAGCAAAAATCATTACTATAACTTACAAATGACTTGATAATTCAATTTATAATACTGAATTTTACTGTTTTCTTGTATTAGACGATAATTGAGAGTTTTGCTTTTTATCGAATCTATAAGACTACCACTTTTGTAAGTAGAAGATTGAAGTGTTTTGATCAATTTTACAAGACTCCCACTTTTGTAAGTGGTAGACTGAAGCTTTTGCTTTAGCAAAACGAGTTTGTTGGATAATATATTAATGAACTATAAATGAAATATATATCTTAAGGAGGGAGAAAGTGGAAAAAAATGATTTTATTCTTATGGTAAAGGAAAAAGTGAAAAAAAATAAAAAAGATATTTTAAAAGTTTGTTTTTCCATTGCTGTTTTGTTTTTAGTATTTTATTTTGTAAAGAAGGAATTTAATGGCATAAACATAAAGACATCTTGGGGAATTTTGACATCTATGAAAATAAATAAGCTTGTTTTATTAGCTTCATTTGGAATAATTGCTGTGTTCACAATGGTATTTTATGATTATTTCATTGTAAAGCATATGAAATGCGATATTAAAGCTAAAGAATATGTGGTAATTTCATGGATAGCTAATACATTTAATAATGTGTGTAATTTGGGTGGAGTTACTGGTACTGGATTAAGGGCTTTGCTTTATAAAGATAAAGTTAAAAATAGAAGTGATATGAAGTATCCTTTATACATACAATTTATGTCAACACCTTCTGGATTAGCGATTTTATCTGCTTTTAGTTTAATCATTATTTTTACTTCAAAAGATATAGTTAAAAAAAATAAGATGTATATTGGTGTGCTTGTGGTTGTTATGCTATATTTGTTTGTTTATTTTTTGACTGATAAGATACCATGGTTAAAAAATAAATTGATTAAAGATAGTATACAGTATAGTGATGATTTGGGCTTTAAAATCAAGATGATGATTATTTCAGTAATAGAGTGGTTAATGGCAGCATTGTTGTTGTGGCTTATAATAATTCAATTCAATAATACTGTATCAGCTGCTGGAGTAATTGTTATGTTTACTATAGCATCAGCGATTGGAGTATTAAGTTTTATACCAGGTGGATTAGGGTCGATGGATGCTGTTATAATGTTTCATTTAAAACATTTAGGAATGTCACCAAATGAAATATTAGCTATTATAATATTATTTAGGTTATTTTACTATATAATTCCTTTCTTAATTGGAGGAGTAATGGCTTTAGGAAAGTTATTTGGTGCAAAATTGATGAATAAGATGGATAAGTATACTTGTGGAGTGGTTTGTAGATTTAAGAAAATTTGGAGGTTAGCTGAGCAGTTTAAACTGATTGGTGACATAGGTATTTTAATTATTTCTGTGTTGTTGTTTTTTAGAGGGTTTATATTGATAATGTATTCGTTAATTGGAGTATATTATGATATGCCTCATATTTCTAAAGGAATTATTAAATATTCGAATATTGTTTTTATGATTGTAGGGTATATTCTTATAATAATTGCCAAAGAGGTGTTTCACAGGGTTAAAGCTTCGTATAGATTGGCAATGTTTCTTTTATGCATAGATATGATTACAACATTTGTAAATACTTTTAGTTTATTTGAATTAATGAATGCAGGAATTGTAATAATTCTTTTATATGTTTTTAGAAATCAATTTTATAGAAAGAATATTCCTTTCATTAGAAAAGGATATATAATATCAGGTATAGTTACTCTGATTTTAGTGCTTATATATGTATTTGCGGGACCAAATATTCAGTATCAGTTAGTGAATAATGGAAGCATAAAGGAAATTCTTTTTACAAATAGGGAATTCAAAATATATGGTATTTCAACATTTATTGCAGCGTGGTTTTTGACAGGTGTGTATAATTTATTTAAGCCTAAATTTACTATGAAAATAGGATTGACACAAGAAGAAATAGATGATGTGTACGAATTTTTGAAAGAAAATGATGGAAATACGAATACTCACTTGATTTTTCTTAAAGATAAAAAATTGTTTTGGTATTCAGATAAAAAAGTATTAATAGCGTATAATAAAATCCATAATTCTTTGATAGCATTGGGGGATCCTATTGGTGATAAAAGCTTATTTAGTGATGCTATTTTAGAATTTCAAAAATATGCTGATTTATATGGACTTAGGGTAGCTTTTTACAGGGTGTCTTGGGAAAATTTCTCTATATATCATGAGAATGGATTTTATTTTTTCAAATTGGGTGAAGAGGCTGTTGTTGATGTCGAAAACTTTGATTTGAAGGGCAAGAAGAAGCAAAATTTAAGGACTGCAAAAAATAAGTTTGAAAAGAATAATTACAAATTTGAAATTTTAGATACCCCTATAAGTGATGAAGTTATGAATAAGTTGAGAATAATATCATATGAGTGGCTTGGAGATAGGAGTGAAAATAGATTTTCTATTGGATGGTTTGATGAGGAATATTTAAATAGAGGACCAATAGCGGTTATTAGAAATGAGTTCGGTAGGATAATAGCATTTGCATCTCTTATGCCGTCGTATGATAATAACAAGAGTCTTTCAATTGATTTAATGAGATATTCAAAAAATTCGTTCAATGGAATAATGGAGGTGCTCTTTTTATATATTATTTTGTGGGCAAAAGAAAATGGATATAAGTATTTTAGTTTGGGTATGGCTCCATTGTCTAATGTAGGTATGTTATCTAGAGCACATAAGCAGGAGAAGGCAGCAAAGTTTATATATAATTTTGGAAATCACTGGTATAATTTTAAGGGGCTTAGAAGATTTAAGGATAAGTATCAGCCAAATTGGGAACCTAGATATTTGGCATTTCCTAAGGCAGCTTCATTACCAGGATTGATGATAAGTATAATAAGATATATAGCAAAACCTTATAATTAAAAAGTATTTGTTTTTGAGGCATAATATTATTTATGTCTCGTTTTTTGTTTAGCAGATTTGAATGAAAATATTAAAAATATGTAAAGAAAGTGTTAATTTTGACGATAAGTTACTGTAGATGAGTAATGTATGTTATCAGTGTATAAATTGTGAGGAGATGATATGATGAAAAGCTTAAAGCAGAAAATTATTTTGCCTGTTTTGTTAAGTGCATTTGTCGGAATTTTAATTTTAGCAGTAGCTGTATTTTTTCGAGCACAAAGTATTATGATTGATAATATGGAGCAATTGGTGCAGAGTAAGGTTAGTAAACTTGCTATGATTACTGATAACAAAGTTAATGAATGGAAAAATCAAATAGATTTATTGTCATCAATTGATATTATTAAGGATTTAAATGCTGATGAACTTGAAAAATTTCATTCTCAAAATAGTCAGAGCTTTAAGGAATATGAGTCTTTGATTATATCAGATCAATATGGGAACTATAAAGGTACTAATGGAGGAATAGGAAACATAAGTGATAGAGAATATTTCAAAGAAGTTATGAATGGAAAACTTGTAATTTCTGAGCCGGTAATATCCAAAAGCCTAGGGGAACCAATTATTGTAGTAGCTGCACCTGTAGAGGATACTTACGGTAAGGTTATAGGTTTAATTGGTGGAACTGTAAAATTATCTGCAATAACGGATATAATTAATAGGGAGAAACTTGGAGAAAATGGGTATGCATATATGATAAATAAAAGTGGTATAGCAATAGCACATCCAGTAAAAGAAAAAATATTAAAGGAAAGTATTTTGGAATCTAGTAGTAAAACTTTAAAGAATATAGGCAAAAGAATGATTGCTGGAAAATATGGAGTAGATGATTATGAATGTAATGGCGTTAGAAAAATAGTAGCATATGCACCGATTAAATCAACAGGTTGGTCTGTTGCAATGACAACTAATTATAGTGAGGTTTTAGAGGGGGCCAATAAATTAAAGAACATTATTACGATAATGGGTATTTTGATATTAGTATTACTTGCATTGGTTATATATGTTTTAATAAATAAAGCAGTAAAACCAATTATAGATATTGCTAGTATCACAAAAGAGGTATCATCAGGAAATCTTAATGTTAACATAGATGTTAAGAGTAAGGATGAAATTGGAGTTCTTGCAAATAATTTTAATAAAATGATAGAAAATATGAAAAGCTTAATATCAAATATAAATGATATGGGAGAAACTGTTGCAACAACATCACAGCAAATGATGGAGTCCACACAAGAAGCTACAAAAGTTTCGGAGCAGATAACAGATACAATATCTGAACTAGCTAAGGGAGCAACTGTACAAGCACAATCAGCTCAAAATATAAGCGATATGGCAAGTGAACTCATAGATGGTATATCTAGAATATCTAAAAACACAGATAATACAGAAGAACTTGCTATTAACGCAAGGGAAGCTGTTGATTTTGGTATGAGTACCATAGAATATCAAAACAAAATGATGATTGAAAATAAGAATTCAACTAAGAAATTTTCCCGAGATATAGTGTCGTTATCCAAAAAATCTGAACATATTGGTCAAATTGTCGAATTGATTGGTAATATCGCTGAACAGACAAATTTACTTGCACTTAATGCAGCTATAGAGGCTGCTAGAGCGGGAGAACATGGTAAGGGGTTTGCTGTGGTAGCTGATGAAGTTAGAAAATTAGCAGAAGAGTCAAGCAAATCAACTCAAGATATAAGTAACATAATAAGTGAAATACAAACAGAAGTGGATAATGTTGTTAAGGAAATGAGTAATACAGAAAATATTATAGCTGAACAGGAGAAGGCAGTAAAAGAAACGGTTGGTGCTTTTGAAAAGATATTATCATCTGTTGAAGATGTTATGAATAATATTAAAGAAGTTGCAGATTATAGTAAAGAGTTAAGTGCTAAGTCTTTATCTGTAGGAGAGAGTATAGAAAGTATATCTAGTATAACGCAAGAAAATGCTGCAGGAACGGAAGAGGCTGCTGCTTCTACAGAAGAACAAACAGCTTCTTTAGAGGAAATAACAGCTTCGGCTCAAGAGTTAGCTGAGATTTCTAAAAAGCTTCAGCAATCTATTAAAAAATTTACAATATAAAATAAATATTTGAATAGTATTTTGAAATTAATATATAAAACCAAAAGGGGTTGTAGCATAAGTAATTAAAAATTACTTATGTACAACTCTTTTATATTAAAAATAAACTTTTGAAAGGCGGGTAGTATATTGTCAAATGAAATAAGCGATTTGATAAATCAACGTAAGAAAAAAGTTAATAGCAAGAAAAACCAGATTTTTTATGGAGGTACGTTATTAATAATTGCATTGTTTTTATGCATGGTGATTTGGAAAAATAATCATGTTTATGCTTTGTGTTGGATTATAGGAATTATTATAGGAATAGTTATACGATATTCTAGATTTTGTTTTGCTTCTGCATTCAGAGAGCCATTCCTTGTTGGTAATACCAGAATAATTAGAGCGATTATTTTAGCTTTGATTATTAGCAGTATAGGATTTGCAATAATTCAATATAAATATTGCCATGGGAATTTTGCTGATTATAATGTAGTTCCAGGTGAAATAAGTTCTGTTGGAATACATGTGGCTTTAGGGGCATTTATATTTGGAATAGGTATGATTTTTGCAGGGGGATGTGCGTGTAGTACATTGATGCGAATAGGCGAAGGACATTCTTTGCATTGGGTTGTTCTATTAGGTTTTATAATTGGTACATTGCTTGGAGCAAAGAATTATCCTTTTTGGTATAATCATATCATAGTAAATGCAAAGACAATTTATTTTTTCAAATATTTTGATTTTAAAATAGTCCTTTTTGGACAAATAATAGTGCTGATAGTTTTATACATGGCAGCATTGTGGTATGAAAATAGACATTCAAAAGATATGTGATGGAGGAAGTTTTATGACAGTAAAAAAATTGGATTGTTTATCAGAGGTATGTCCTATACCTTTACTAAAGGCTATGAAGGAATTAAAAAATATGAAATCAGGTGATATATTGATTTTGAATTCAGATCATAGTTGTGTAGGCATTGATGTTAAGGAATGGGCAGAAAAGCACAACTATCCTGTAGAAGTAGTTGAAGTTGAAGATGGAGAATGGGAAGTATATATACAAAAGATATAGAGCATTTTATTTCAAATGCCTAGTGCAAATGGGAGTGGTATCATGAAATCTGTTACAAAATGGTTAAAAAAGCCCTGGCCTTATTGGGTAGGAGGAATTTTACTCGGATTAATGAGTATTGTTTTATTAGCATCAGTAGGTATAACTTGGCAGATTACTAGTGGTTTTTTATTATGGGGAGTTAGTATTTTAAATCTATTTGGTTTTAAACCTTTGAATTGGGAATATTTTGGATATTTACAATCGTATTATGAACCTATATTCAAACATGAGAGCTTGGTTTTAAATAAGTATACTATTTTGAATTTAGCTGTTATTATTGGAGCTTTGATAGCGACATTATTAGCATCTCAATTCAAATGGAAAAAAATAAAGAGTAAGAAGCAATTTATATTAGCACTTGTTGGTGGAATAATGATGGGATATGGTACTAGGTTAGCTGGAGGGTGCAATATTGGAGCTTTTTTTAGTGGTATTCCATCATTTTCATTGCATGGTTGGATTTTTGGAATTTTTGCTATTTTAGGAGTATGGGTAGGTATTAAAATTTTAACTCGTTTTTTCATATAACTCATATGAAAATAAATAACAAATCAAATATGCAATTTATATTTTGCGTAGTACAAAGACTTAGGTTCTGCTAATCAAAGTAATGTAGATTTTTTAGCAGAACCCTCTTTTACTTGATATAATAAAATCGACAAATTTTTGCTCGTATTCTGTAAATGTGTAATTTTTTCTAGAAGCAATGTAGTAATTAAAATTTATGGTTAAGTTTTCAACTTTAACAGGTGTAATTCTTTGTTCTTTAAGTTCTTGTGCAATTGTTAGCTTTGGCAAGAATGAAAATCCCTTTCCAGCAAGTATAGATGATTTTATAGCTTCAGGAGAATTTAAATCATATATTACGTTTAAATTTTCAAGTTTAATATTTTTTTCTTCAAGTGCTTTTTCTATTAAGTATCGTGTTCCAGAATTTTTTTCGCGTAAAATCAAAGGTATATTTCTAAGCTCATCTATTGAAATTTGTTTTGGAGAATCACAACAATTTCCTATTAAAATAAGTTCGTCTGATATTATCGTCTGTGTTACAATATCATCATTTTGAGGTTTATATTGTATAATACCAATATTTATGGTATGGTTTTGAAGTTTTTTAATAACATCGGTAGAGTTATTTACATCTATGTGAATATCTACTTCTTCATATAAATGTTTAAATGTATAAATACTGCATGGTAATGCATATTCACCTACGCTTTTGCAGGAACCTATCATGAGTTTTGGTCTATTTTGTTGAAGATTTTTAAGATCTCTTTGTATGTTTCCATGAATAGAAAGCATAGTTTTTGCATAGTCAAATACTACTTTGCCTTCTTCGGTAAGTTCCACACCCTTGTTGCTTCTCTTTAGAAGGTTCACACCTAATTCTTTTTCTAAATTTCTTAACTGCATACTTAATCCAGGCTGTGTAAGATGAAGATCTTTTGCAGCTTTTGATATGCTATTGCATTTTACGGTTATATAAAATGAGTGTAAATATTCAAGATTCATATAGTCACATCCTCAATATATAGAAAATAATCTTACTCCTATTGTACTACTATACGGTATAAAAATAAATATATTTTCACTTTTGAAATTTACGTTAAAGGTTATAATAAAAAAGTGTTATAGTATATAACATTTGCTTATTATGAAAAGAGATATTAATGTATTATAATTATCATATAGATAAATATTTAACAAACAAACTTCATATTCAAAATGTTATGACAGGAGTTGAGTTTATATTTAAATTAATAGACAAAATAATTGAATTGATTAATATGTGCTTGTGGAATGTGTTTTTACCTGTTTTTATAATAGTAGCTTTGTACATAACTTATAGAACTGTAAAATTTATTGATACCATAAGTGTTAAGGATAAAACAATGTGGGAATTTTCCAAGATTAAGAACTCACTTTTTGTATCATTATCATCCAAAATAGGAACAGGTGCTATTATTGGAGTTTTGGCTGCTATGAGGAAAGCATCATATAACGGAATAGGTGGAGAGGGTATAGTATTATGGGTTATTATTGGAATGCTTTTACTAGTTCCAGTAACTTATTCGGAAGTCTTATTTTCGATGATAACAAAAAAGACACCAAAAGATTTCATAGCATATAACGTAACTGATAAAGCAAGTGTTGTATATAGTGTTGGATTGACTATATTATACTCATTTGGTTTTGTCGGATTTCAATTGACAGGAATTCAAAGCATAATAAAGATAGTTTTTAAACAGAAATTCAATTATGAATTTACATATAGTTCTATGATGTTTTGTGTGATATTACCACTCATTATAGTAGTGTCTTTAATAGTAATATTAAAAAGCTATAAACTTTTTATAAATGTTTTAGGTTTTTTGATATCTTTTATGGTTTTAGCGTATGTAATATTTTTTATTGCATTTTTGGTTTCAACAGCAGATTTTATTCCAAAATATTTAGTGCTTGTTTGGAATGATTTTATAAGATTTAGGTCTGCTTCTATTGGAATACCGATAGGATTTATAGTAGGTTTGCAAAGAATTATACAAACAAGTGAAACAGCTCTTGGAACGAGTGCACTTTCGAGTGCAGATGCAAAGAATTCACCAAGGAGAGAAGCTATTATTCAAGTAATATCAACTGTTATTACTATATTTATAGCTGTTGTAATAACATCATATGTATTTACATACGGTAGATATAATGTGAGTGGTATAAATTTAAGTGCAAATGGGTTTGAAAGGATTTTAGCTTATCTAAGGAGTGCTATTTCTGTAACAGGGTATTGGGGTGGAATGGTTATAATTATTTTCTTTATATTATCTGGTTTTACAACAGTATTAGGGTCATTTCACTTTTTAAATAGAACAATGAGTTTAAGTGAAAATAGGAGAATTTTGTTTTACATAAGCTTAATAACACTATCAGGAATATTAAGCATTTCTAATTTTGATACTATTTTTGAAGTAGTAAACTTACTCATGTTTATTGTTAGCTTTATAAATATTTTAGCAATGCTAATTTTTGCAATTAAAAATATATATGATTTTAAAATTAGATAATGGAGGTACATATAGATGAAAAAGTATTTAATAGTTGGAGGAGTAGCAGGTGGAGCATCTACAGCTGCTAGATTAAGAAGACTTAGTGAAGAAGACAAAATAATAATGTTTGAGAGAGGACCTCATGTATCGTTTTCGAATTGTTGTTTACCATATCATTTAAGCGGAGTGGTAGAGGATGCTGATAGTTTGGTTCTTATGTGCCCAGAGAAATTTTTAAAACAGTACGAAATTGAAGCTAGAGTAAATAACGAAGTTTTATCTATTGATAGGGAAAATAAAGAAGTTGCTGTGAAGGATTTGTTAACTGGAGAAGTATATAAAGAATCATATGATAAATTAATATTATCTCCAGGTGCAAAACCAATAGTTCCTAATATACCAGGTATTGAAAATGTAAATGTATTTACTATAAGAAATGTTGTAGATATTGAGAAATTAAATAATTTTGTTAAATCAAATGGAATTAAAAATGTATCAGTAATAGGTGGAGGATTTATAGGTGTTGAGGCTGCTGAAAACCTAAAAGAAGCAGGATATAATGTAACTTTAATTGAAGCTATGCCTCAAATAATGAAACCTTTTGATTATGATATGGTTCAGATATTACATAAAGAATTATATGATAATGATGTAAATTTAATAGTTGGAGACAAAGTAAGTTCTTTTGAAAAAGATACAGTTGTTTTAGAATCAGGTAAAAAAGTTCAGGCTGAAGCAGTGGTTATGGCTATTGGTGTTCTTCCAGAAACAGAGTTAGCTGTTAAAGCAGGTTTGGAATTGGGAGAGACAGGTGCTATAAAAGTTGATCAAAATTATAGAACAAATGATAAAGATATATATGCTGTTGGTGATGCTATTGAAGTATATAATGCATTGACTAACTCAATGACTAAATTACCTTTAGCTGGACCGGCTCAAAAGCAAGCTAGAGCGGTAGCAGATCATATACATGGGAAAAATGTATTAAACAAAGGATTTATTGGTTCATCTGTAATTAAAGTATTTAATTACAATGCTGCTTCTACTGGATTGAATGAAGGATTGATTAAAGCACTTAATATGAACATAAGTTATGATATTGTTTACATAATACCAGGGGATAAAGTTGGCTTAATGCCTGGATGTGAGCAGGTTCACTTTAAATTAATATATGAAGTTCCAACTGGAAGAATATTAGGTGCTCAGGCTATTGGTAAAGGAAATGTTGATAAGAGAATAGATGTTATTGCAACAGCAATTAAATTTGGTGCTACAGTAGAAGATTTAAGAGATTTAGAATTATGTTATGCTCCACCATTTGGAACAGCAAAAGATGTTGTTAATTTTGCAGGATATGTAGCTTCTAATTTACTTAATGATAGTTTTAGACAGGTACGAGTTAGTTCTGTAAGAGAATTAGTAGAAAGCGGTGCTTGTATAATTGATGTGAGAGAAAAAGATGAATATGAGCAAAGCCACATTGTAGGTGCGATGAATTTACCTTTAAGCGAAATTAGAAATAGGTTAGATGAGATTCCAAAGGATAGACCTGTTTATTTGCACTGCAGAAGTGGTCAAAGAAGCTATAATGCTGTGTTAGCATTACAACACTTAGGATTTGAAAATGTATATAATATTTCAGGTGGATTCTTAGGAATATCATTTTATGAGTATTTTAATGATAAAACAATGAATAGAAAAATGATTGTTACAGATTACAATTTTGAGTAAGAAATAGGGGCGTATTGCCCCTTAACATACTAAATTTTTGCAATATGAAGTTAAAAAAATAACAATTGGGAGGATGAATACCAAATGAAGAAAAAGCAAATATATATTGGTTTTGCAATATTGATAGCTATGATTGTTTTTGGTGCAATGCAATATGCAAAGGATTACAGGTTAGCGTTACATTTAACTATTGGACTTACAATAGGATATGTAATGCAAAGGTCTAGATTTGGTTTTGCAGGAGCTATCAGAAAAACGTATTCAACTGGTGATAGCAGTTTAGCAAAAGCACTAATGTTTTTATTTTCTATTTCATTGATAGTTACTGCTGCAATACATTATGGTGCAGCTATTAATGGTGCAGATGTGTACTTTAGGGCAGTTAAATCAGGTGCAGATGTAATTCCGGGATCTGATTATGTTGAACCTGCTAATTTAGCTACAGTACTAGGTGGAATATTATTCGGTATTGGTATGATGCTAGGTGGAGGATGTGCTTCAGGAACACTTACAGATGCAGGAGAAGGTGAAGGAAGAGCTCTTATTGTATTATTTTTCTTTTCAACTGGTGCATTGTGGGGAGCACATGATATGCCATGGTGGAGACAAAGTATATTTTTCAGAATACATAAAAGACTTTATTTACCAGATATTTTTGGGTATATGGGAGCAATAGCAGTTTCATTATTAGGATATTTATTAATATATATTTTAGTTAAAAAATATGAAGATAAAAGAAGAAAAGAAAACACTTTAAAATTAGAAGAGTATGCTGATTGGGAGAAGGAATTGCCAGAACCATCAGAATTTAAATTTTTCAGTAAGGAGACATATCATAAGTTTTTTGTTAAGAGATGGTCTTATTATACTGGAGCAGTAATGATAATGCTTATGTTTGTAGCTATATTGGTTACAACAGGTACAAGCTGGGGTGTAACAGCTGTATATGCACATTGGGCAGCTTGGTTCTATCAAGCATTAGGTTTAGTAGATGTTTCTAATTGGGGATGGTTTGCAGGAAAAATGGATGCTGTAAGAGCAGGATTTTTCAATCATCCAGGTTCTATGAGAAATATGGGAATAATGATTGGAGCATTGATAGCACCTTTATTAGCAGGACATTTTTCATTTAAAACAAACTTTAAATTAAGAGATGTTTTATTCTATGCAATTGGTGGATTGATGATGGGATACGGAGCTAGGATAGCTTTGGGATGTAATATAGGAGCTTTGTATTCAGGATTGACTAATATGTCGTTATCAGGTTGGGTATTTATGCCTGCACTGACTCTTGGAGGAATATTGGGAGTTAAATTAACTCGAAAACTTAATGTTAAAATTTAGAATGTTTATTATAGAGCAGTAGTTACTACACTACTGTTCTATTTTTGTGCTAAAATATACTTATGTGTATTTATTTATTCTATTTATTTTGAGGAGTGCTTTATTTATGAAAAGTATTGCTTTGGTTACTGATGGTAAAAATATTGAAGTTGAAGAGGCATTAATTGAAAATTTAAATGCTGTTTTTAAAGGATATGTTAAGATTAATAATTATTATTTTAAGAATTTATCAAAAAATCAGATAATAACTGATGATATAGTTTTGGTAATGATAAAAGAGAGGGCTATTAGAATTAAGGAACATGTTTTGGATCGTAAAAGAATAGTTGTTGTGAATAGAACTATAAGAGAAGGCGAAATTTATAAATTATTTTCATTACCTGAAAAAATAGATGTTCTTGTTGTAAATGATAATATGGAAACGACAATTCAAACTACTGCATTATTATATGAGTTAGGAGTAAATCATTTAAATCTTATACCGTATGATGAAAATAAATCATATGAAAATATAAAAATAGCTGTTACGCCTGGTGAATGTGATAAAGTTCCTAAATATATAGAACGAGTAATTGATTTAGGTCAAAGGTGCATTGATATATCTACGTTTTTAAATATAATGAATAAATTGAAGATAGGAAATAAGGAAATTAGCAGAAGAATTGTTAAGTATTCTGAACAGGTTATAAGTCTTGATACGGGTATAAAGGAAAGATATAAGGAACTTGTCATTAAAAATGATGAATTGGATAGCATAATAAATTTGTCGAATGATGGAATATTAGCTGTTTCAAATAAAGGTATTATAACTGTATGCAATGAGAGTTTAAAAAAGATATTTAATATTAATGAAGATATAATAGGAAAAAATATAAATAAATATTTAAATGAAGATACTAGAAAAATTTTTGATAATAATGAGGAAATGAATGGTGTTTACAAATTTAAAAATAGATTTGGTGAAAAATATGTAAATGTAAATAAGAAAAACATATTCCATTTTGGAAAGAAGAATGGCATGTATTATAACATACAAGAGATAACATATATAAGGCAGCTTGAGCAGAATTTAAGCAAAAAGCTTAGGGAAAATGGTCAGATTGCAAGATATAACTTTGAAGATATACAGACGAATTCCATTAGCATGAATAAAACTAAGATATTAGCTAAAAAGATAGCATCTGTTGATTTTACGGTTTTAATTACAGGGGAAAGTGGTACTGGTAAAGAATTATTTGCTCAATCGATTCATAATGCATCAAAGAGGAGTAAGCAACCTTTTATTGCTGTTAATTGTGCTGCAATGCCTGAAAATTTGTTAGAGAGTGAGCTATTTGGATATGAGTCAGGTGCATTTACTGGGGCTTTAAAATCAGGTAAAAGAGGATTGTTTGAACAAGCAAATAATGGAACTATATTTTTAGATGAAATAGGTGATATGCCACTTCATCTTCAAACTAAATTATTGAGGGTTTTGCAGGAAAAGCAGGTTATGAGAATTGGTGCAGAGCGGGTTATTGATATTGACGTTAGAATAATTGCTGCTACTAATAGGGATTTATTGCGTATGGTAAATGAAGGGGAATTTAGAGCTGATTTATACTACAGAATAAATGTATTTCCCATAAATATTCCCCCTTTAAGAGAAAGAAAAGAAGATATAATTATATTGCTGAAACATTTTATAAATAGAAAAGTTAAATTAAGTGATGAAGTTATTAGTATTCTTATGAAGTATGATTGGCCAGGAAATATAAGAGAGCTTAAAAATGTTGCTATTTATATAGAGACTATGTGTGAAAGCGATATCGTAAAACCAAGTGATTTACCGTTTAATTTGATGAATGTTAAAAGCAGGTACATTTGTGAAATGCGAGTACTTGAAGATAAGAATTGTTTAGATGAATCCTTAAAAATTATGCGTATAATATATGAAAATAATATGAAGAATAAAAGTATAGGTAGGAATAACATTGTAAAAATACTTCAAGATGTAGGTATTACACTGACAGAGGGAGAGGTTAGAGGAGTATTATCGCTACTGAATGAATTGGATTTTATAACATGTAGTGTTGGAAGAAGGGGAAGCAAAATAACTAGAAAGGGAATAGAATTTTTAACAAGATTCGATAAGCTAAAATTAATAAGTAGTAGTGAAAAGTTCATATAAGGGAAGTTAATAGGCAAAGAAATAGGTTATAATATTAACCTATTAAACCTATTATGATATGTATTTATGTATATATTGATACAATTAAATAATAGTGAATTAAAATAATTATAAAGAATAAAAATAGGGAGTATCTATTTAAAATATAGATGCTTCTTATTTTTATAAATATTAAGAAAATTATAAAAACATCAATAAATTCTAAAAAATAGATTAAAATAATTAACAATTTTGATTTTTGGCATTAAAATTGCTTAAAAATAATAATGTGATATTTTTATCAAATATATCAGTAAGTCGTTATAAAATTTTATCAACTAAAAGGAGGAGCAACACATGGGAAATGACAATAAACCAATAATTGGGATTTCGGGAAGCTTAATAATTGATGAAGGAGGGATGTTTCCAGGATATGAAAGAGCTTATGTAAATAATGATTATGTGCAGTCTGTTGTTATGGCAGGTGGTATTCCTTATATCATTCCTATGGTGTATGATGATGAAGTTATTAAAGAACAAATTAAAAACATTGATGCACTGATATTATCAGGAGGACATGATGTTAATCCATTGCTTTGGGGAGAAGAGCCATCTCAAAAGTTGGGAGGAATACTTCCAAAGAGAGATACTTATGATATTAAATTGTTAAAAGTAGCTCAAGAAATGCATAAGCCAATTTTGGGTATATGTAGAGGAGAACATATATTAAATGTAGGAAATGGAGGAAGTCTATATCAAGACCTATCTTTTATCGACGGTTGTTATATAAAGCATAATCAGCAGCATTTATCAAATGTTCCGACTCATACAGTTAATATTGTTAAAGGCACAAAATTATATGATATTCTAGGAGAAAAAGTATTAACAAATAGTTTCCATCACTTGGGTATAAAAGATGTTGCACCAGGTTTTGTAGTTGCAGCTAGAGCAGAAGATGGTGTGGTTGAGGCTATAGAAAGAGAAGGAGATTTATTTGCAATAGGAATACAATGGCATCCTGAAATGATGACTAGAGATTATCCAATAATGCTTGAAATATTTAAAAGGTTAATTGAAGAAGCAAAAAAATAATGAACAAAAATAAGGAGGAAAAATAATGAGTGATAAGAACAAATTAGGTTTTTGGAGTATTGTTTTACTAGGTATTAATGCAATCATAGGTTCAGGTATTTTTGGTCTTCCTGGTAAAGCATATGCTAAAATGGGACCGGCTAGTATGTTGGTATTGCTATTTTGTATGGTTTTAGCAGTATCGATAGCTCTTTGTTTTGCTGAAGCAAGTAGTTGGTTTGAAGAAAATGGTGGCCCGTATTTGTATGCTAAGGAAGCATTTGGTGACTTTATTGGATTTGAAGTTGGCTTTATGAAATGGGCAATAGGTATGATTGCATGGGCTGCAATGGCTAATTTCTTTGCTATTACGTTATCAAAGATATGGCCTGTAATGGCAGAAACATTTTACAAAAATATTATTATTACAGTTGTTTTAGTTGGTCTTGGTATAATTAATATTTTAGGTGTAAAGATTTCAAAAATAGTAAATGATTCAATAACTATAGGTAAATTAGTTCCTTTGTTCATTTTCATAATTGTTGGTATATTCTTTATTAAAGGTGGAAATTTTAAACCGTTTGTAATAATTCCTAAAGGACATACTGCATCTACTGCATTTGTTGCAGCATCAATTTCATTATTTTATGCATTTACTGGTTTTGAATCTTTAGCAGTTGCAGCAAAAGATATGGAAAATCCTAAAAAGAATGTTCCTAAAGCGTTGGTAACAGTTATGGCTTTGGTTTCTTTGGTTTATTTTCTTGTTTTAGCTATAAGCATAGGTGTATTAGGTGGAAATTTAAGTGGTGCTGATACTCCAGTCGCAGATGCTGCAGGAGCTATACTTGGTAATGCAGGAGCATATTTTATAACTATTGGTACTGTAATATCAGTTGGAGGAATTAATATAGCAGCTTCATTCCTTACTCCTAGATCAGGCGTTGCTTTAGCTGATCAGGGATTAGTCCCTAAGTGTGTTGCAAAGAATAATAAACATGGAGCACCATATATTGCAATTATAATTACGGTTTTAGGCTCATTGTTGATAGCTTGGTCAGGAACTTTTGGAACTCTTCTTCAAATAAGTGTTATTTCTAGATTTATTCAGTATATACCAACATGTATAGCTGTACTAGTATTTAGAAAGAAATTTGTTGGTAAAGAAATTAATTTTAGAATTCCAGGTGGAGCATTTGTACCATTGCTTGCTGTTTCAATAAGTGTGTGGTTATTAATTAAAGCTGGAATGGCAAGTCCAATGAAGATTGTTTGGGGATTAGGTGGATTATTAGTTGCCGTACCATTCTATTTCTTCATGACAAAGGTATATAATAAAAAAGAAGCATAGTAAAACTAGAGTTTTGTATTTAAGTTGATTTACTAATATGTATATGTTATATTATAGGTGTAACTGAGAGGGAGTAGCTGAGAATTTTCTCAAATAGAATCAACATCCGGTGAAAAGCCTGGTTCTATTTACTTTTAAAGGAGCAAGACTTTCAGTTTAGTAGAATCTGTATATTCTATTAAACTGAAAGTTTTTTTTATGAAATTGTATAAGGGGGGTATACATTATGGAAATTTTAGTACCATCTGTATTATTTCTTTTAGGATTAGTAATAATAATTAAAGGTGGTGATTTTTTTGTCGATGCAGCTGTTTGGATTGCAAAGGTTACGGGTGTACCTAATATTTTGATTGGTGCTACAATAGTTAGTCTCGCAACAACATTACCAGAAGTATTTGTTTCAACTATTGCAACTATTAATGGTTCACCAGAAATGGCTATTGGAAATGCAGTAGGTTCTACTATATGTAATATAGGGTTGATACTTGCAATATCTGTTATATTCATGTCAGGAAATATTGATAAAAAATCGTTTAGGTCAAAAGGATTATTAATGCTAGGTTCGACATTATTATTATTTTTCTTTAGTAGGGATAACGTTTTAAGTGCTTATGAAGGCGGAGTTTTGTTGTTATTATTAGTATTTTATATAGTATTAAATATTTATGAGGCAAAGGTTAGTAGGAATACGTTTCGAGAAGTGGCTACAACTGTCCAAGCTAAAGAAAAATTAGATATCAAGGTTACAATAATCAATATCTCAAAATTTGTTGTTGGTTCAATTTTTATCATTGTTGGTGCCAAGTTGTTGGTTAATAATGGTCAGATTTTAGCGAGATTATTAAATGTTCCTGAGCAAATTATAAGTTTGACATTGATAGCTTTAGGAACGTCTTTACCTGAATTGGTTACAGCAATAAATGCTATAATTAAGAAAGAACATGGTATTTCTATTGGTAATATAATAGGTGCTAATATATTGAATATCACAATGATTCTCGGTAATTGTTCAATAATTTCACCCAATGGATTGATAATTAAAACAAGAGATATAAATATTTTTGGAAATGTGTTTAAAAATATACCACAGACATTGTATATAGATATACCTGTTACTTTAGTACTTATGATTTTAATTGTTGTTCCGGGAGCGGTTTTTGGTAAGATAAAAAAAGCAAATGGTGTATTGCTTTTAGGAATTTATATTGCATATATAGCATTTTTAGCGTTAATTACTTTTTAGTATGTATCAGTTTTTTTAATATTATTTTAATTAAAATTTTAACGTGGTATAATGTTTGTATGAAAAACAATAAACAGAGAATAGTGAATAGAGAATAGCAGTTGATTACAATTATGCAGTAACCAAATTATAAATTTGCACTGAAGACTAAAACAAAGTTGCTAATCGCCAATCACTAGTCGCCAAAGCAGATTGTTGCTTTGATGAAAACTAATATAAGAGTGCTAGTTTCCCAGGTGGCTAGTTACCAGTTAATGTTGAAATCGTTACACGATTTCCTTAATAAGGATTGCCAGTTGACTAGTTTGCTAGTGGCTAGTTAATGATGAAATCGTTACACGATTTCTTGAATGATAAATTGTAAGTTGGCTAGTTTGGCTAGTAAAGGTGTAAATTGTTTTACAATTTCTTAAATGAATATAAAGTATTTGCTGGTTGTAAGTATATAACAGTCAAGTCACAAATTTGCACTAGCCCTCTAGCAGCCTGGCAAACTTGCTTCATTTCTGGTACCTAAAACAGATACTGGTATACAGATGGCAAATCTGTACTGGGGACTAGAGATTGGAGACTAAAACAAAGTCGCTAATCACCACTCACCAGTCGCCAAAGCAGATTGTTTTTTTGATGAAAACTAATATAAGAGTGCTAGTTTCCCAGGTGGCTAGTTACCAGTTAATGTTGAAATCGTTACACGATTTCTTGAATGATAAATTGTAAGTTGGCTAGTTTGGTTAGTAAAGGTGTAAATTGTTTTACAATTTCTTAAATGAATATAAAGTATTTGCTGGTTGTAAGTATATAACAGTCAGTCACAAATTTGCACTAGCCCTCTAGTAGCCTGGCAAATTTGCTTCATTTTTGGTACCTAAAACAGATACTGGTATACAGATGGCAAATCTGTACTGGGGATTAGAGATTGGAAACTAGAGACTAAAACAAAGTCGCTAATCACCAGTTAGCAAAACAAATTGTGACTTAGCTAGAGATTAAAACCTAGCACCTAGTACCTCAAACAGATGTAGGTTTTCAAGTTGCAAATTTGTGTTGGAGACTAGAGACTGGAGATTTAATATGTGAAAGAAGTGAGAATATGAGTAAAAATATTGAAGGCTTGGATAACATAAATGAAGGGGAGTGTAAAAAAGAGTATAAAAATAAAAAAGGCATTGCTTATTTGGTAAAAGATTGGGCTATACCAATTGTTTTAGCAATATTTATAGCTTTAGTTATAAATAAGTTCATTTTTTTTAATATTGTTGTGCCTACGGGTTCAATGATACCTACCATAATGCCAGGGGATAGAATTTTTGTTACTAGAGTTCACAATGTGTCTAATCTAAAGAGAGGAGACATTGTTGTATTTCATTCAGATGAATTACATAAGGATTTGATAAAAAGGTTGATTGGATTACCTGGAGACATTGTTCAAAGAAAAATGGATGGTTCGGTTTATGTAAATGATAAAAAAATAGATGAAGAATATGTTGCTAATGATGGTGGCCCAACAGGTGTTTTTGTTGTTCCTAAAGAGCATTATCTGTTTTTTGGTGATAATAGGGCAAATTCTTATGATGGCAGATGCTGGAAACAACCATTTATAGATAAGAAAGATATAATGGGTAAAGCACGGATTATTATATTTCCATTTAAAAGGATTGGTGTGCTTAAATAGATATTAAAATTATGTGATTGAGGGTGTTTTAATGAAAACGAATAATACTTTTTTGAAGATATTATATGATTGGGGAATTCCCATAGTTGTCGCAGTTATAGTATATATTATTATAACAAAATTACTCTTCTTTAATATTAAAGTGCCTACAAGTTCTATGTATCCTACGATAAAGCCTGGCGATAGGATAGTTACGACGGTTGTACATAATGTGAGTAAGCTTAAAAGAGGAGATATAATTGTTTTCTATTCAAGAGAAAAGAAAGAGAGAATGGCTAAAAGGCTTATAGGATTACCTGGAGATGTGGTTGATATTAAAAGAGATGGTTCTGTATATATTAATGGTAAAAAGTTAAATGAGCCTTATGTAAAGAATCAAATAAAGGAAAATGAAATATACTTTGGGATTCATTTAGGGGAATATAAAGTTCCTGAAGGACATTATTTCTTTTTAGGAGATAATAGAGCAAATTCTTGGGATTCACGTTATTGGAAGAATCCATATATTGATGGAAAAGATATTATCGGTAAAGCTAGATTTGTATTTTTCCCATTTAGCAGGTTTGGAAAACTAAAATAAAATAACATAACAAAAATAAAAATAAAGTATTCCATCTTGTTTTAACAGGATGGAATTAATTTATAAAACTTCTTAATTTTTCGATATTTTTTATCAGTATCTTCTTATTACCTATTAGAGCGATAATATCTTTGTCATGCATTTCTTTTAATTTTCTGCTAACTGTTTCTCTTGCAACACCTGTATAATTTCCCATCTCTTCTCTACTCATAGTCATATTTAAAAGTATACCATCATCGGTTTCAATGCCAAAATCTTTTATTAAACTTAATAGTAGGCCTGCGATTTTTGCATCTATGTTATTTGTAGTTAGTCTATCCACTAAGCTTTCAACCTTATTTATTCTGTCATATGCTTTTTCTAGTATTTTTAATGTGATTTCTGGATTTTTAATTATAATAGCATCAAAATCTTTTTTATCTAGTGTGCAAATTACGCTATCTTCAATTGCTTTAGCATAAAAATCAAATCTATCCTCTTTTAATAGATTGAAAGCTCCAATGAAATTAAAATCATTTGGAGATAATATGTATAGTATACCTTCTTTTCCATCGGGTGTATATCTAAATATCTTTACTTTTCCACTACAAACTATATAAAGTTTACGTGCTTTATCACCTTGTGAAAAGATTATTTCACCTTTTTTATATTTTGTTTTAACAGTACCCTTGGAAATTTCAATCAGTTGATCATGATCCAAAGAAGATAGCAAAGGAATCTGTTTCATACAAAAATCAGTACTGCACTTTTTTGTGATAGAATTTGAATTAATACAGGTATTAATGTTAACCACCTACTTTATGTTTTTTTCAAGTAGAGTTTGAAGCTGAATAGTTTTTTTCTTGTCCATAGGATTTAATTCACTTAATTTATATGATATACCTAATTGTTCATATTTATTGACACCTAATGTGTGGTAAGGAAGCAACTCTACTTTATCTAAATTTGGTATTTTATCTTTTATTATACTTGCTAAAGCTAGTATATGTTCTTCTGAATCAGTAATTCCAGGAACAACAACATGTCTTATCCAAACTCGTGAATTTGATCTCTTAAGAGCTTTTATAAAAAGATTTAAGCCTTCTATATTTTGACCAGTTAAATTTATATATCCCTCGTTGTTTATGTGTTTAATATCTAAAAGAACCAAATCGGTATATTTTAGTATTTCATCATAATCCCCATTACCATAACCAGCGGTATCTATAGCTGTGTGAATATTATTTTTCTTACAGAGTTTAAGACAGTCTAATAAAAATTCAGGTTGCAGCAAAGGATCTCCACCTGAAAAAGTTACACCACCACCAGATTTTTCAAAATAAGGTTTAAATCTTATTATTTTATTTACTAATTCTTCTGATGTAATTGTTAGGCCAGTATTTTTATTCCATGTATCAGGATTATGACAGTAAAGACATCTCAATTTACATCCTTGAAAGAATACAACTGTTCTTATTCCAGGGCCATCAACAAGGCCCATGCTTTCAATAGAGTGAATTTTACCCTTAACCATATTTTATAACAACTCCCTTCAAGGTAGAAAATAAAAAAAGTAGCGTATAAAAGAGAATTCATATAGCTTATAATACTAAGTATTATAAACTATATGAATGATTTTATCTACATATTTTGATGAAAAGTTCTGCTTATAACTTCTAATTGTTGTTCTCTTGATAATCTTACAAAGTTAACGGCATATCCAGATACTCTTATTGTAAGAGTTGGATATTTTTCAGGATGTTCCATTGCATCCACTAAAGTTTCTCTATTGAATACATTAACATTTAAGTGGAAAGCACTTTGAGCAAAATATCCATCTAATAGTGAAACAAGATTGTTGATTCTAGTTTCACTATTTTTTCCAAGTGCGTCAGGCACTATTGAAAATGTATTTGATACTCCATCTTGGCACCATTCTCTGTATGGAATCTTAGCAACTGAATTTAATGAAGCTAATGCACCATGTGTATCTCTGCCATGCATTGGGTTGGCACCTGGAGCTAAAGGTTCACCTTTCTTTCTTCCATCAGGAGTTGAACCAGTCTTTTTACCATACACTACATTTGAAGTAATTGTTAATACTGATAATGTGTGTTCAGCATTTCTATATGTTTTGTGTTTCTTCAATTCAGAAGTAAACTTTTTAACTAATTCTACTGCTATATCATCAACTCTATCATCATCATTTCCGTATTTAGGGAAATCACCTTCAATTTCAAAGTCAACAGTTATTCCATCTTCATTTCTTATAGGTTTAACTTTTGCATATTTTATAGCACTTAATGAATCTGCTGCAACTGACAATCCAGCTACTCCAAATGCCATGAATCTATGAACCATTGTGTCATGAAGTGCCATTTGACCAGCTTCATAAGCGTATTTATCATGCATGTAGTGTATTGTATTCATAGTATTTACATACAATTCTGCTACATATTCAAGTACTTTCCAGTAGTTTTGTTTTACTTTGTTGTAGTCAAGAACTTCATCTTCCATTTTAGGTATTCCAGGAACAACCTTTATTAAATTGCCTTGTTTATCTTTCTTAATTTCATCTATACCACCATTAATTGCATACAGTAGTGATTTTGCAAGGTTAGCTCTTGCACCAAAGAATTGCATTTGCTTACCTATTTGCATTGCAGATACACAACAAGCAATACCATAATCATCACCGTATATTGGTCTCATTATGTCGTCATTTTCATATTGAATAGCTGCAGTTTTTATTGACATTTCAGCACAGTATTTTTTGAAGTTTTCTGGTAGTTTGTCTGACCATAAAACAGTCATGTTTGGTTCAGGTGCTGCACCTAAATTTGTTAATGTGTGTAAGAATCTAAACGCAGTTTTTGTTACAAGTGTCTTACCATTAAGACCCATACCACCAATTGCTTCAGTTACCCAGTTTGGATCTCCTGCAAATAGTTCATTGTATTCTGGTGTTCTAAGGTGTCTTGCAAGTCTTAGTTTTATTACAAACTGATCTATTAATTCTTGTGCTTCTTCTTCGGTTAATACACCATTTTTTAAATCTCTTTCTATATATATATCTAAGAAAGCTGTGTTTCTTCCAAGAGACATTGCTGCACCATTATTTTCTTTGATTGCTGCTAGATATCCAAAGTATAGATATTGAACAGCTTCTTTTGCATCATTAGCAGGTGTTGATATATCAAAACCATATGTTGCCGCCATTTCTTTGATTTCTACTAGAGCTCTTATTTGTTCAGAAACTTCTTCTCTTGCTCTTATCAAGTCTTCAGTAGCTGCACCAACTAGTAGTGTATCTAAATCATTTATTTTTTCTTTTATTAGATAGTCTATTCCATAAAGAGCTATTCTTCTGTAATCACCAATTATTCTTCCTCTACCATATGCATCAGGTAGACCTGTTAATAAACCAACAGTACGAGCTTTTCTAGTTTCTTTTGAATAAGCATCAAATACTCCTTCATTGTGAGTTTTTCTGTATTTTTTAAAGTATTTTTCTATTTCAGAGTTTATTTCGTAATTGTAAGCTTTTAAAGATTGTTCAACCATTCTATATCCACCAAAAGGATTGATTATTCTTTTTAGTGGGGCATCTGTTTGTAGTCCAACTATTACTTCATTGTCTTTATCGATGTATCCAGCTTTAAAGTTATTTATTCCTGATACTTCATTTGTTTCAACATCAATTATTCCCTTTTTGATTTCTTCAACGATTAAGTTGTGAGCTTTTTCCCATACTTTTTTTGTTTTTTCTGTTATATCTGCAAGAAAGTTTGAATCACCTTCATAAGGTGTATAGTTCTTTTGAATAAAATTTCTAACGTCAATTTTTTCTTGCCAATTTCCTGCAATAAATCCATTCCATTGTTTAAACATATATATCAACTCCTTATATTGATTAAGAATTTTATCGAATTTTGTTGTTTCCAAGTAAATTATATTATTTTTAATGTAGAAAATATGTGATTTAGGTCACATAAAATAATATTTTTACAATTGTAATAATAATGATATAATACATTTGAATAATTAAAAAATTAGATGTTAACTAGAAGAGTTGATAAAATATATTTGACGTATAATATTTTGTGCACTAGTAATTAGGTACTAGGTACTGGGTGCTAGGAGTTAATTTTCAGTATTTAATGTCTAACTAAGTGACAATCTGCTCTGGTGATTGGAGATTGGTGACTTTGGATTAGTCGCTAATCTCTAGTCTCCAGTCTCCAGTACAGATTTGTAACTTGAGAACCAGTATCTGTTTAGCTTCTGGGTACTAGGAGGAAGAACAAAGTACTGGTATTTATTCTCTGACTAAGTCACAATCTACTTTGGCGATTGGCGATTAGTGACTTTGTTTTAGTCTCCAGTACAGATTTGCCATCTGTATGCCAGTATCTGTTTGAGGTACTGGGTACTATGGTGAAAAGAAGGGGATAGAAATTGGATGCTAGGGAATAAAACAAGTTTGCTAGTCTGCTAGAGTACTAGAGGCCTAGTGCAAATTTGTGACTTGACTGTTATATACTTACAACCAGCAAATACTTTATATTCATTTAAGAAATTGTAAAACAATTTACACCTTTACTAGCCAAACTAGCCAACTTACAGTCTATCATTCAAGAAATCGTGTAACGATTTCAACATTAACTGGTAACTAGCCACATGGAAAACTAGCACTCTTATATTAGTTTTCATCAAAGTAACAATCTGCTTTGGTGATTGGAGATTGGTGATTGGAGAAAAAAGAAGGTACTGGGAATTATTATAAAGAAAGCGAGGTGAAAAATTGTCTTATAATACTAAAGAAATATTAAAAAAATATTATGGATATAAGGAGTTTAGAAAAGGTCAATATAAAATAATATCAAGCATTTTAAATAAAAATGATACTTTTGGTATAATGCCAACAGGTGGTGGAAAATCATTATGCTACCAGATTCCAGCACTGATATTTGAAGGTATGACGATTGTTATTTCACCTTTGATTTCTCTTATGAAAGATCAAGTTGATTCATTAAATAATATTGGTATTAAAGCCTCATTTATAAACAGTTCATTGAGTGCATTGGAAGTAAAAAAAAGAATTACAGATGCTTTATATGGAAGATATAAGCTTTTGTATATTGCTCCTGAGAGATTAGAGTCGAGAGAATTTTGTGAAACGTTGAGAATGATTAATATTTCTTTAATAGCAGTTGATGAAGCGCATTGTGTATCTCAATGGGGGCATGATTTTAGACCTAGTTATAGAAATATATCTGCTTTTATTGAATCTCTCTCAGAAAGACCAACTGTGGCAGCTTTTACTGCAACGGCAACTGAGGATGTAAAGAAAGATGTAGTTCGTCTATTAAAATTGAATAATCCTAATACGTATTTTACTGGATTTGATAGAGAAAACTTGTATTTTTCAGTTGTTAAGGGGGTTAACAAAAAAGATTTTCTGTTAAATTATTTAGAAAACAATAGAGAAAAAGTTGGTATTATATATGCTGCTACAAGAAAAGAAGTAGACAATACTTATGAATTTTTGAAAAGAAAAGGATTTAAGATAGGTAAATATCATGCGGGACTTTCTGAAAAAGAAAGAATAGAAAATCAGGAAGCTTTTATTTATGATGATATAAATATCATGATTGCTACAAATGCATTTGGTATGGGAATCGATAAATCAAATGTTAGATTTGTTATACATTATAATATGCCTAAAAATATGGAAAGCTACTATCAGGAGGCTGGGCGTGCTGGTAGAGATGGAGAAAAGAGCGAATGTGTATTGTTATTTTCGCCTCAAGATATTTTACTTCAAAAATATTTAATAGAGCAGACGTTGTTTGAATATGATAGAAAGATTAATGAATATAAGAAACTTCAGCATATGATAGATTATTGTCATACTCAAAAATGTTTGAGAAAATATATATTGGAATATTTTGGGGAGAAAGAAATTGACGAAAATTGTAGTAACTGCAGTAATTGCTGTGAAGAAATTGAATTTTCAGACATTACAATAGAGGCTCAGAAAATTTTTTCATGTATTCTACGTGTAAAGCAATGCTATGGAGCTACTATGATTGCGGAGATTCTTAGGGGTTCTAAAAATAAAAAATTATTAGATTTACATTTTGATGAATTATCAACTTACGGTATTATTAAAAATTACACTATTAAAGAAATAAAGGATATAATTAATATGCTAATAGCAGATGGTTTTTTATATATTACAGAGGGGCAATATCCTGTGATAAGGATGCAAGAAAAAGCAATAAAAGCACTGAAGAATAGAGAAAAGATTATGATGAGAATACATAAGAAAAAGGTAGCTACAAAAAGTGACAATTCATTATTTGATAGCTTAAGAAAGTTAAGAAAGGCAATTTCAGAGAGGGAAAAAGTTCCACCGTATATAATTTTTTCTGACAGTACACTTAGAGAAATGAGTAAGTACTATCCTACAGATATGAAATCTATGTTAGATATTAAAGGAGTAGGGGAAGTTAAATTTAAAAAATATGGGGATGAATTTATTGAGGTTATAAAAAGGTATGTATCTGAGAATGATATTGAATTACCACATACTGATAAAAATATGAATAATGGTATAATAAAAAATCAAGAGAAGATTCCTAGTCATGAAGTTACATTCAATTTGTATAGGGAAGGAAAGAGTTTAAAGGAAATTTCTGAGTGCAGAAATTTAAAGATTGTGACAATTCAAGATCATTTAATTAGGTGCAGTGTTGAAGGGTTAGACGTAAACTTAGATGATTTTATTCCTAAAAAGTATGAACAATTAATATATGACACTATTAAAAAAATAGGAGCAGAAAAATTAAAGCCTATAAAAGAGATGCTTCCTGATGAAGTTGAATATATGGCAATTAAGGCTGCAATATGTAAAATGAAAAGAATTGTGTAAGAGATTTTTATACTACTAAATTTTCTATAAAAGAGTTGTCGCATTGATGGATATTAAAATCCGTTAATGCGACAATTTTTTTTTACAGTATGAAATTACTATAGTTTTATCAATAGTTTTATCAATAGTTTTATCAATTTCAAAAACTTACATTTTCATAAGTGGAGGTTTGAATATTTTTACTTCATAAAAACGAGTTTATTTTCTCATAAAGAAATTAAATTTGTCTTTGGTTTTAGTAGCAAAGTCTATATTTCTTATATGAATAGTTTTTTTGTATTCACTAACTTGTCCATCACAAACATAGGCGTAATCAGTTTTGCCATCTTCGACCCAGCCCATAAAAATATATGCATGACTAGGGACGCTTTTCATACCAACGAGATTTGTTGTGAAGCATACATCTCCTTTTTCTAATTTGTGATAATCGTAATATGCTTTCCAACCCTTCGACTTTAGATAGCTAACTAACTGAGAAGTATTGCAAGTGTTTTTTGGGACATCAAGTCCACTATTTCTCATCAATTCTGATAGAAAAAGTATTGTCATTCCAGTGTTTTTCCCTTGGTTTAAATCAATCGCATTTTTTAAAGAAACAGTTCTATTTGTATCGTTTAGCAAATATTTGTATAGCTTTTGATTAAAAGGCGTAGAAACTGAACTGTCTTGTTTTGTAGCATCATTGTGGTTATCTGATTTCGAATCTGATTTAGTATCAGTATTATTGCTAACAGCTTGTTTATTTGAAGTATCCTCTTCAGATGAATTTTTATCATCTGAAATAATATTACTAGCTACAGTACTGTTAGCAGTATATTGTGTTGTATTAGATTTAATAAAAAATATTTTTGTTGATAAACCACCTATAATTAGAACTAATGAAGCGAGAATTATCGTAGCGATAACATTTGTTCTTCTTTCATTTTTATCTTCCATTTCTTGCATTTCTTTTATGTATTTCTGAACTTCATCTGAGTTTTCAAAATTCTTTTTTGATTTTAATTTTTTATTTAAATATTCTATGTTATTGAACTTTCCTTTATCTTGATTGTATAATTTTTTTAAGCTTTCATCTTTTTTATTAATATTGTTTCTCATTACGTCACCCCTTTACAGTTCTTATAATTAAAGTCTAAATCAAATCGATGTTAATTTCAATATGTTTTTATTATAATATATTTATTTAAAGTAATATTGAAATAAATAAGTAATATTATATACTAATAGACAAATTATTAGAACATTATTTAGGAAAAACATGCTAATTGTATAAATATTAAGCAGGAAATTATATGTCAATGTAGAATTACAATAATAAGAAATTTCTAAAAATTATAATTATATTGAATTTTCGCAAATAATATTATGATGATTAAATAAATGTGCTAAATTATAATAAAAAGAAATCAAATATAATTATTTTGTTTATCGATTTTACAAGAAGCCCATTTCTATAAGTGGGAAATTGAAGCTTTTGCTTTAGCAAAACGAGTTCACTTTGAAGAAAGCAGTTAAAGGAATTGGGAGTGATTATACTATTAAAATTAACTATATATGCTAACTATCGTAAATGAAAGGAGGTGAAACTGAAAAATATTTTCATCATAAGAACTTAGAATTATTTTAAAGGGGGATTATTATGGCTGAAAAGAGAAATGCAGGTCAGGAATATGTTCCATATGTTCCGGCAAACAAGATTATGCCTGAGTTTACGGTAACATCAATTATTTTAGGTATTTTAATGGCAATCGTTTTTGGTGCTGCTAATGCTTATTTAGGATTAAAAGTAGGTATGACTATTAGTGCTTCTATACCAGCAGCAGTTATTTCAATGGGAATCATTAGAGGTATTATGAGAAAAGAATCAATACTTGAAAATAATATAGTTCAAACTATTGGTTCTGCTGGTGAATCATTGGCAGCAGGTGCGATTTTTACACTACCAGCTTTGTTTATATGGGCCGAACAGGGGTTGTTACAGGTTGATTTAGTTCGTATTATAGTTATATCTCTTTGTGGTGGTATTCTAGGAGTTCTTTTTATGGTACCTTTGAGAAAAGCTTTAATAGTTAATGAACATGGTGTTCTTCCTTATCCAGAAGGTACTGCTTGTGCAGAAGTACTTTTAGCTGGAGAAAAAGGTGGTTCAAGTGCAGCTACAGTTTTTGTAGGAATGGGAATAGGTGCTGCATATAAATTTATTGCAGATGGATTAAAATTATTCCCATCTGAGATTGAATGGTCAATAAAGGGTTACAAAGGTGCTACAATAGGTGCAGATGTTTTGCCTGCATTGCTTGGTGTAGGATTTATCATAGGACCAAGAATTTCAGCATACATGCTTAGTGGTGCTGTTGTTGGTTGGTTAGCAATTATACCATTAATAACCAAAATAGGAAGTTATGGAAATATAATTATGTATCCAGCATCTATACCAATAAGCAAAATGGGAGCAGGAGATATTTGGAATTATTATATAAGATATATTGGTGCTGGAGCGGTTGCATTTGGTGGTATTATTAGTTTGATTAAATCTTTACCATTAATAGTAAAAACATTTAAAGAAGCTATGGGAGATTATAAAAAAGGTGTTGGTGGAGATGCATCGGTAAGAACAGACAGAGATATGCCAATGAAATTAGTTCTTTTCGGTACTATTATAATTATTATACTTATGATGGCTTTACCTTGGGTGCCAGTGGGAATAGGCGGAGCTATACTAATAGCAATATTTGGGTTCTTCTTTGCAACTGTGTCTTCAAGATTGGTTGGATTGGTAGGAAGTTCATCAAATCCAGTTTCAGGTATGACTATAGCTACTCTACTTATTACAGCAATACTATTTAAAGCAACTGGACATTCTGGTGTAGAAGGTATGGTAGGAGTGCTTACAGTTGGCGCAATAATTTGTATAGTTGCTGCAATCGCTGGTGATACATCACAAGACTTAAAGACAGGATTTTTAGTTGGTGCTACACCTGCTAAACAGCAGTATGGAGAACTTATAGGGGTAGTAGTTTCGGCATTGGTAATTGGTTTAATATTAATATTATTAAATGAAGCATGGGGATTTGGTTCAAAGGAATTAGCTGCTCCTCAAGCTACACTTATGAGACTTGTTATTGAAGGTGTTATGAGGGGTAACTTACCTTGGGCACTTGTATTTACAGGTGTTGGAATTGGTGTTGCAGTTGAATTATTGGGTATTCCTGTATTGCCATTTGCAGTTGGATTGTATTTACCAATTCATTTAAGTACACCTATTATGGTTGGTGGTGCATTAAAAGGAATACTTGATACAAGCAAAAAATATAAAGAAGATGAAAGAAAAGAAAAGGTTGAAGGTGGAATACTTTACTCATCAGGTCTTATTGCGGGTGAAGGTTTGATGGGAATAATTTTAGCAATATTTGCTGTTTTCCAAGTAAATATTGGTATTGGAGAAGAAGTATTAGGTCAAACTGGAGCTGTAGTATTCTTTGTACTGCTTGTATTAACATTGATGAAGTTCTCGTTTTGGAGAAAAAAAGATAAAAAAGCTTAAAATAAAAGACGAAAGGGAATAATTGTTATTCCCTTTTGTCAATGTTTTAGGTATTTAAAACTAACAAGTCAATGATACCTTACTTGAAACAAAATTTAAAACTCTAAATCAGGAGGAGAGATTTTTATGAGCATAAATAAAAAAAATGACAAGAATTTTCTTGAATTTGTTCCAGTTAAATCAGAAAAAATAGAGTGGCAATTGAATGATAAAGGACTAGTTCAGTTGATAGTTTGGAGAAATGGTTTATTTGACAAAATTGTGAGGAAGTTATTCAATACTCCTGAAAAATCGATTATTGATTTAGATGAACAGGGGAGCAATGTATGGAAGAATATTGATGGAGAAAAAAATATTCATGAATTATCCCAACTTCAGAAAGAAAAGTTTGGTACAAAGGCAGAACCGGTTTATAACAGGATTGTAACCTACATTAATATATTAAATAACAATTCTTTTATTACTTTAAAGAAGAAATAGGGTGATTTTTATGAAAATAGTAAAAACTATAATTGAAATATTATGTTTTGCATTGGTTATAATGTTTCTTTATGCATGGGGTTATGTAAAAGAGCAAAGAAAATCACAAGAATTATTAAGGGAAATAAATAAAAAGGCTGAGAAAAAAATTATGAAGGCATTGAAGAAGAATGGTGGAATGACAAGGAAAGAAATAGAAGGTGAACTCATGAATATAAAAGTTTCTCTGTTTTTAAGTAAGAATAAAGCAGTTATAAAAGAACCCAAAATGATTTCTAAACAAATACTAGATAAAATGCTCAAAGAGGGTAAAATAAATATTGATAGTAGCAAAATGCCTAAGAGATATGTTCTCAAGTAAATTAGGCACATCCAAAGAAATAATAAGCCAGTATATTAGTTTATTTGACTTGTTATTTATTTTCATATGCCTTAGTGAAATTGAAAATAATATTTTGTGTTTACATATAATCTAATATGTTTTTATGTGAGTTATATACAAAATAATTTTACATTTTTGAGTTCGATAATTATAATAATATACATGTTGATAAAATGTAAGAGGAGATGATAAACTTGAAGGCTTCAGAAATGTTAGATTACAAAAATTGGGCTGTTGTTGGAAGTGTTACTAATAATATGAAGTATGCATATAAGATATTATTTGCACTTAAAAATTCAGGATATACGGTTAAAGGAGTTAATCCAAGAGCAAAAGAAGATGAAATATGCAAAAGTCTCAGTGAAGTAGATTACAAAATTGATGTACTTGATTTATGCATTAATCCAAAAGTAGGAATTGAAATTGTTAAAGAAGCAAAAGAATTAGGTATTGATAAGATACTCATTCAACCAGGAGCTGAGAGTGAAGAAATTTTAAATTACTGTAAAGAAAATAATATTACAGCAGTTCAAGGATGTGCATTGGTAGAATTAAGTAATCGTAAATAAATTATAGTTTTTAGTTTTAGTGACTGATTATGCAAATAAGCAAGTAAAAATTGTGGTTGTTAAGTAAAAGACTTTAAGTGAAAGTATGTATCACTCAAAGTCTTTTATTAATTCTATTAAAATATTCGATATTTAATGCTGATTTTAATAAAAATAGATACCCGAAATGGTATAATATATTAGAATGCATGTAAAACTTGGAGGTAACAACAGTATGAGCATTAGAATCGTTGGTATATTTTTTATTATATTTGGACTCATTGAAATGGTAATTGGGAATTTGATTTTAAAATTTGACATATTCAAAAATTTTATGAACGATATGAATGAAAACTTTAAAGACAATATTGGGCAGGTTACAATGATAGAAGGAATGTGTGATGTTGCTGTTGGTTCATTTGGAATAATTACCAATTCATTTGGAGTTATGTTAATTATGATTTTCGTTTTGATTATAGTTGTACTACACTACAGTAAAAAGTTGTACTGAATTTAATCAAATGAGAAATGCAATTTTGCTGTAATAAATATTAAATAGGGTGATAAAAATGGATTTGTTCGATATTCAAGCAGAGAAAAAACTTAAGAATGAAGCCCCACTTGCAGAAAGATTAAAACCAAAAGTGTTAGAAGAATTTTTTGGGCAAGAACACATATTAGGTGAGGGTAAGTTGCTTAGAAGGGCTATTAAGGCTGATAGAATAACTTCTTTGATATTCTATGGCCCTTCTGGTACAGGTAAAACAAGTTTGGCAAAGATTATTGCAAACACTACGAAATCAAACTTTATTCAGTTGAATGCGGTTACGTCTGGATTAAAAGATTTGAGAGGAGTAGTTGAAGAAGCTAAAAATTTATTGGGTATGTACAATAGAAAAACTATTCTTTTTTTAGATGAAATACATAGATTTAATAAATCACAGCAGGATGCTTTATTGCCCCATGTTGAAAAGGGAATAATAACGTTGATAGGTGCAACAACAGAGAATCCATATTTTGAAGTTAACAATGCTTTGATTTCACGTTCTATGCTTTTTAAACTTGAACCATTGAGTAAAGAAGCAATTAAAAAAATAATATATAGGGCTTTAAATGATAAAGAATATGGATTTGGCATACTTAATATAAATTTAGAAGATACGGCATTAGAGTTTTTGTGTGAAACCTGTGGCGGAGATGCTAGAGCAGCACTGAATGCTTTAGAATTAGCTGTTCTTACAACAGATAAGGATGAAGATGGCAAAATAAATATTGGAATAGACATAATGCAGGAATGTTTGCAGAAAAAGAGAATTAATTACGATAAAAATAGTGATTTCCATTATGACATTATGTCAGCATTTATAAAAAGTATGAGAGGTTCTGATCCAGATGCAACACTTCATTATTTAGCAAGAATGTTATATGGAGGAGAGGATCCGGTTTATATTGCAAGAAGGATAGTTATTTGTGCATCGGAAGATGTGGGAAATGCTGATCCAATAGCATTAGTACTAGCTAATAATGCAGCACAGGCTGTTCACGTTGTTGGTATGCCAGAAGCAAGGATAATACTTGCACAGGCAGCAGTATATGTAGCATCAGCTCCCAAAAGTAACTCTACTTATTTAGGCATAAATAAAGCAATAGATGATATAGCAAAAAAAGATATTGGTCAAGTTCCACTGCATTTGAGGGATAAAAGTTATGCAGGAGCTAAAAAAATGGGGCATGGAGTTGATTATTTATATCCGCATGATTATACAGGTCATTTTATAAAGCAGCAATATATGCCTGATGAATTGATAGGAATTAAGTATTATAATCCAACAGAAATGGGTTATGAGAAAAAAATTAAGGATAGGCTTGAGAGAATACATGTATTAAATAAGCCATATATGAAAAAATAAATATGTATATAAAATATGAACTTTAACAGAAAGGATAGGTGCAAAGTATATGGCTAAAAAAGGGATGAAAAGACCTACTCCATCACAGTACCAAGGGAGTGGTAAGAAAAAGAAAAGAGTTAGAGAATCACCTTCTGATGTACCAGAGACTAAAGGATAATATGACAAAAAATTGATATGATTATAATGCATTTGCTTTCTCTTTTGTTAGGGTATTATTGTTGTTATAATTACAATAATAGCAAATGCATTTTTGTTTGTGAAGTTTTTCTATACCAGGAATATTAAATAGCCACTTTTTATAAGTTTTTTTGTAACAGGAGTTTTGAAAGACAAAAATGAATAAAAAATCTCTTGGGTAAAAGAATACATATTGGAGGTGGTTTTTATGATAACATTAACACAAAAAGAAAGAATGCTTTTAGAAGATTTAAAGAAACATGAACAATTATGTATTCATAAGTATTCAGAAGGTGCGAATAAGACACAATGTCCTGAATTAAAGCAAATATTTACCAAGAATATGAATCAAGAAACACAACATTTGAATACAATAAATCAGATGTTGGCTGGGCAAATACCAAGTACGGGTTCACAGCAGCAGAGTCAGATGAATCAACAACAGGCTGCTCCTCAAAATCAAGCAGCAACCAGTGGTATGCAGTCAAGTACACAAGGTCAATATAATCAAAATGATTATGATTTGTGCGTTGATGCATTAACAGCAGAAAAATACGTTTCAGGTACTTATGATACTTCTATATTTGAGTTTGTGGTTCCGGAATATCGTCAGGCACTAAATCATATTCAAAAAGAAGAACAAGAACATGGAGAAGCAATTTTTAAATATATGCAGAGCAAAGGAATGTATAAGCCACAGTAAATTTTTTAGAAAAGACGACTGTCAATAATGATAGTCGTCTTAAAGTTATATTAACCGTTTATTTATTGTTTACTAGCTAATTTATTTTTTTAAAAGGATAAGTTATCAAATTTATAATTTTGAATTATAATTATAGCTTTAAAATAATCAGAAAGAGTATTATCATCAGTATCAACAATAGGTTTACCAGAATAAATACCATCAAGAAAACCATAAGCAGGAACATCAAAAGGACAATTCTTTCCATATGTTTTAAAAATAGTGAAAGATTTATTTTTATCTAAATAAGGGCTAAAAGGCTTTATAAATTTTTTATATTTTTCACTATTAGGTGAAGAGTATATGTACCCAATTGGGAATATTTTTCCTTTTAATTCACTATAGGAAGTATTGAGTACAGATGCAAAATTATTTTTAATATGAGAAACTCCTTGTGTTAATGGAATATGAGCACGTCCCCATTGTCCATAATACTTTCCTTTAGGATAATGTTCATATACAGATTTAAAGTTCTTCAATATTTGTTTCTCACGAATATCAAGGTTTGTAATATTATCATCACTGGCATGATATACAACGATTCCATCTATAATCATATTTACATCAAAAAAATCACTTCCAAATAATTTTTCATAATCTTCTTTTCTTACACTTATATCCTTTTGAAGTTTTTTCGCAATCTTACATATTGGATTATCCCTATATATGTTATGACTATCAAGATCAGTTGTCTCATATATTTTTTTGA
>NZ_LTBA01000015.1 GCF_001594005.1 Clostridium tepidiprofundi DSM 19306
AATATCTATATCCTGTCGGAGCAACATGATGTGGTTTTAATATATCTTTTTTATCCCATTCTCTTAAAGTTTGAGGGTTTTTATCTATAAGTTTTGCAAATTCTCCTATTGAATAATATTTCATTTATATCACCTCTTGAATTTATCATAACATAAACATTGTATAAATTCAATATATCAATATAAACTTCTATAAAGTTTTATAAACTGTTATTTAACCTCCTTAATTAATAAAACTTTACAATTCATATTATGATAACTACTATATATTTGGGACAGCACAGTTAAAAAGGATAAAAATATGTATCAATTGCACTTTATTATCATACATTGTTAATGTAAGAATTATTTGGAGGTATAATATGGATAAAGAAATAGGAAAATATGAAACTATAGAAATGGACAATGAAGAATATGAAATGGTTCCTATGGAACCAATGATGAACTTAAATGAATATGCTCCGGTTCAGCAGACGATGTCTATGAATGAATATGGGTATGAGGATAATGATGATATGGTGCCTCTTGAAGGTGGCTTTTTTCCAACGAGTAATATGATGTACTTAGATTATATGATACCAACTGAGAATGAAGAATATTACACTGATATTGAAGAAAGATATGATCAAGAATGCGATTGTTATCGAAAAAAGAAAAAGAATAAACATCATGACCATGATTATCACAATTATAATGATGTAGTAAGAATAGTTAGAAAAATTGAAAGATATAATCCTGGTATATATAGGATGATGAGGTTTTATGGTGTACCTTATCCAGTAGCAAATAGACTATTGAGAAGAATTGTTAGGTTAACGTTGATGTATTATGATGATTAGAAAATTATAATTAAGAAATATTAAAAGAAGAGACATAGTAGGAGAGGTGCTGGGGATTAGATACTAGGTGCTAGGTACTGGGAATTAGGTACTAGGAGTGGGAAGAAGGTACTGGGAACTTGAAAACAAGATTAAAATTGCTACGCAAATTCTTCAAAAACAAGGTTGTTAGTTTTCTAGTTGGCTAGTTATAAGTTAATGTTGAAATTATTATACGATTTCTTGAATATAATGTAAAAAAACATTTGCTGATTGTAAGTATATAGTAATCAAGTTATAAATCTGTACTAGCCATCTAGCACACTAGCAAATTTGTCTTATTTCCCAGTACTTTCCCTTATCTTATATCCCTCGTTTTCGTTTCTAGAACCTCGTACCTAATTAAGATGCTAGTTTTCAAGGTGTAAATCTATATAGTTGACTAGCGACTGGCGACTAGAGATTAGAGATTGGAGACTAAAACAAAATCGCCAGTTGCCAGTCGTCAGTCGCCAAGAGAGATTGTGTTCTTGATGAAGATTAGAGATTAGAGATTAGAGATTAGAGATTAGAGATTAGAGATTGGAAACTAGCCGTTTAGCCCTCTAGCAAACTAGCACACTGCTTTCCCTCCTAATACCTAACAAAAGTACAGGTATACTATTGGAGAGAATGTTTTCAATAAATTTCCATCTTGACAGATATATGATTTTTAAATTATAATAGTACTAGTGGTAATTGATAGAGGGAAGTTTGACATAGAGATTGTAGTCTTCTAGAGAATACAAGGGGGTTAACCTAATGGATGTCGGTGGTACGAAAAGTTTACGAATTATGTTAGTGTTGTTAGCTATTGGATTTATCTTAGGAGTATCTAGTATAGAAACGAAGGCAGATGTTGTTTTAAATAATAGTGTTAGTTTAAAACCTAAGACAACAAATTTCAAGACAACTAATGTTATTAAGGTACCAGATAGATCTGCAGAGAGAAGGAGAAGAGCGGAAGTTGAGGCGAGAAGAAGAGCTTCTAGAGGATTGACTACAGCAGCAAGGTATTCGGATAAAAGAATTTTAAAGGGAAGTGGCAATAGTATAGTTAATTATGCGTACAAATTTTTAGGAAGACCTTATGTGTGGGGTGCTGCAGGACCGAGGTCTTTTGATTGCTCGGGTTTCGTTCAGTACGTATATAGGCATTTTGGAATTCATCTTCCTCATTATACTGGTTATCAGGTTCAAAGAGGTGTTGCTGTTGCTAAGTCTGATTTGAAAGCGGGAGATTTAGTATTTTTCCATACGTATTCTTCATTTTCGCACGTTGGTATATACATAGGAAATGGGAAATTTATTCAAGCTTCATCAGGAAGTCATAAAGTTATAATAAGTAATTTAAATGGAAGTTACTATAAGAAACATTATGCAGGAGCTAGAAGAATCGTGAAATAGAATGTAACTCGGCAAATTTTGTCGAGTTTTTTTTTACATATTTTCTGCCATACATAAATATTATTTACTAGATGAGGTTATATGATGTTATGTAAGGAGGAAAAATATGAGGTACTCAAAATATGATATACGTAAAAGTAAGAATAGTAGTGTTGTGTTAATATTTATGCTTATATTAATTTTAGCTATAATTATTGGTTCGCTGATTTTTAAAGTTGTTTTTAAAGGGGCGTCTATGGATTCAAAATTACCTAAATTTAATATAAATAGAAGCAAAGATAATGGTAATAATAGAAGTGCGGTTGTTAATGGTAACGACGTTAAAGATAATACATCAAATAATATTTCAAATTTTTATGCTATTCAATGTGGAGCATTTAAAAGTAAGGAAAATGCAGATAATTACAGAAAAAGCTTAGCTGATTATGGAAATCCGTTTATTATAAGTAATGGTGGTTATTATAAAGTATTATTAGGAATTTATAAAGAAAATAATATATCTGAAATAACTTCTAAATTAACTGAAGATGGAATTGAGTGGACAAAGATAATATTTTCCTTTAATAAGGATTCGTTGTGCAATAGCGAGATTATGGAAATTATAAATGCTAATTTAAAAGTTGTAAATAAATTATCTGAGGATAATGTAAAGGCAATTGAAACGGCGGATTTTAAAAAATGGTCAGAATCACTTAAACAAGTAAATAAAAAAGATAAAAACTATAATCGTTTAATGAAATTAAAAGATTTTATAAGTGAGCTTCCTTCAAAATTAACTAAGGATAAAATAGTTGATGTATATAAAGTTTTGTATAATGTTCTGAATGAAATGAATATTAATTAAAATAAATGATAAGGATTACAGTATAAAAGATATTTCTATTATGGAAATATCTTTTATACTGTATATGTTTTTTTGATTTATGGTACCTTGATAATGTTTTTATAAAGTGATAAACTGTACTTGATGTGTAAAGGTGGGGGGATGGGATGAGTAGAAATGGTAAGGCAAGAGGGTATTTGATATTATATGTTATTATAGGTGCAATTACTGGTACGTTTATCGGGGAAGTACTAGGTAGTCATTTTAAAATACTTCGATTTTTAGAACATTCATATCATATTGGGATGACAAAACCTTTCTATTTGGATTTGCATGTTATGGGTATAACATTCGGAATTAATTTTAATATTAATATAATGTCTATGATTGGTGTTATTTTGGCAATAATAATTTATAGAGAGTATTAGGAGATGGTTAAATGGATATTATATTGGCATCGGCTTCTCCGAGAAGAAAAGAATTGCTTGATCAAATAGGAGTTTCATTTAAGGTTATACCAAGCAAAGTAGATGAAAATTTTGATATGCTTAAAGGTACTATAGAAAGTAAAGTAGAGGAATTAGCGTATATCAAGGCAAAAGAAGTAGCTCAAAAAGTGAATAAGGGTTTGATATTGGGTGCGGATACAATTGTTGTAATTGATGAAGAGATTTTGGGAAAGCCACTAAATGATGAAGATGCTTTTAATATGCTTTCAAGATTAAGTGGGCGAGAGCATAAAGTGATAACAGGAATTGCCCTTATTGATGTAGATAATAATAGGCATAGAGTAACGCATGAGAGTACTAAAGTGATTTTTGATACATTAACAAAAGAAAGAATAATAGAGTATATAAAGACTGGTGAGCCAAATGGTAAAGCTGGGGCTTATGCAATTCAGGGAAGAGCAGCGGTTTTCGTAAAAAAGATAGAAGGGTGTTATTTTAATGTTGTTGGATTACCTATATCAAAGGTAAATAGTATATTAAAGGAATTTGGAATAGACGTATTGTAATGGGGATGAGGGTAAATTGTTAGGAGATGGATATTATGATTCAAAATCTAAAAATAAAAGATTTACCCCAAAATGAAAGACCACAGGAAAGATTGCTCAGATATGGACCACAAGCATTGTCGAACTGCGAACTTTTAGCTGTTATATTGAGGACAGGTAATAGAGAGGAGAACATAATTTCAATATGCAATAGAATAATAACGGAAAGTGGAGGACTTAATGGAATTTTACGTGCCTCTTTTAAGGATTTCACTAATATTAAAGGAATTGGAAATACAAAAGCTGCTCAGCTTTTAGCAGTTGTCGAACTTTCCAGACGTTTTAAAACATTTAAGTCGGGTCTTGAGTATAAAGTTTTAAAGCCAGAAGATGCAGCAAATTATGTTATGGAAGAAATGAAGATTTTGTACAAAGAACATTTTAAGATAATTATTTTGAATACAAAGAAGGTTATAATTTCTGTAGAAGAAATTTCGGTAGGCACGTTGAATTCTTCGATGGTTCATCCTAGAGAAGTATTTATAGAGGCTATAAAGAAAAGTGCTGATTCTATAATTGTGTGTCATAATCATCCTTCGGGTGATCCTACTCCAAGCAAAGAGGATATTGACGTTACTTTGAGGCTTAAGGAGTGTGGAAAATTGCTAGGTATAGAGGTGATAGATCACATTATTATTGGTGATGGAACGTATGTTAGCTTAAAAGAGAGAAGCATTCTATAGATATTTATAGACGCCATTTTTTTCAGATGTCTGACGCTGATAAATGAAAACTAATTATTATTGTAATGCATAGCTTTGAGAATAATGTATAGTTTTACAAAAATAAATAAGAAAGAGATAAAAAATAAATTAATAAAGAATTAATGAAAAAGAAGAGGGAAAATATGAGATTTGTAGATAAACATAAATTGTCGATTATAACTGCCTGCTTATCTTTGGTGTTTATAGTTCTGATAAATTATAGTGCCAATAGTGAGAGAGTTACTTTTGTTGAAGATGGAACCGCTGTGATTCTAAATCCAGTTCAGGGTATTTTGTACAAATTGAATGTTAATATTAAGGAAACTTTTGGATTTTTATTTAACTATAAGAGAGTAAAAGAGGAGAATAAAAGATTAAAAGAGATCAACAATAAGCTTCAAAGATTTGAGATTGAAAATAAATTATTAAAAAAAGAAAATAATAGATTAAGGAAAATGCTTAATTTTATTCAGTCGAGTACTGAAGATTATAAATACATTGGATGTGACATTATAGGTATAAGCGGTAATAGTTTTTTTGATGGATTTATTATAAATAGAGGGTCGAAAGACGGTATAAAGAAAAGAATGGTTGCAGTTACGGCAGATGGGTTGGTTGGACAAGTTACTGCTGTTGGAACTAATTGGGCTATTGTTCAAACTCTTTCCAATGAAAATATTGCAGTTGCGGGTTATGTCGAAAGAAACTCTTTCAATAATGGAATTATTAAAGGATATAAGGATGATGATAACAAATTGCTTTATAGAATTGAAATTCCAACGCTTGAGTCGGATATAAAAGTGGGAGATGTTATTTTGACTTCTGGAATAGGAAGAATATATCCTAAAGGGATTAAAGTAGGAAAGGTTATTAATGTTATTGATGATAAAGGTCAAATAAGCAAGTATGGTATAATTAAACCGTATGTTGATATAAATAGGTTAGAAGAAATATTTATTGTAATACCTAAAGAAGAGAGAAATGTTAAATATTAAGGGGTAGTAGTATGAAAAAGGTTTTATGGTTAGTTTTTTTAGCGTGTTTGTTTCAAATTATAGATAATGCTTTAATGCCTTTCATTAGTATAAGAACGTACTACCCTAGTTTGCTTTTTTTGTTTATTATATGTTATTCAATAGTTAATGGAACAAAAGAAGCATTAATAATAGGCGTATTTACAGGTATGTTGCAGGATGTTTATTTTGCAAATGGTATAGGTATTAATGCACTTACCAATATGTTGGCATGTATTATAGCAGCACAGATTGGCCAGAGGATATTTAGGCACAAATCTTTTGTGCCTGTAATTACATGTTTTTGTTTGAGTATTTTTAAAGGGATAGGTATATTTTTATTGCTGCATATTTTAGGACAAAAGGTTTATTTGAGAACAGTTTTTTTTGATAGTGTATACAATGGTATTTTGGCATTTTTTATGTATAAATTTGTGTTTAGATTGAGCAACATTGATTTTATGAGAAAACGATGGGGATTTTAGTGAAGAAGTGGTGATGAAGTGAATAACGAAATTAATGAACAGAGATTTACAAGATATAAGACATTTATAGTGGTGATGGTTGCTATTTTTTCAGCTATAGTTTTGAGACTTGTTTGGCTTCAAGTTGTAAAAGGGGAAGAATTTAGACGAGAAGCAAATAATAAGTCACATACAATAGTATTTAAAAATGCACCAAGAGGAGAAATATATGATAGAAATGGAAAAATATTAGCCACTAACAGGCAGAGTTTTAATCTTATTTATACACCAACAAAAGAGAGCGAAAAGCATTTTTTTGAGACTATGAGCAAGGTGTTTGATATTTTAGATGAGAATGGTGAGGTTCAGAGAAATGATTTTCCTCTTAAAATTAATCCATTTAGGCTAGATTTTAATGTGAGCAGTAAGAGTTCTCGTTTGTGGAATGAACGCAGGTTTAAGAAGGATAGAGGTTATGATGATAAAATATCAAAAGAGCTTTTTGGAAACAAGAAATTATCTGAATTAAATAGTGAAGAGAAAAAGAGAATTGATGATGAATTGGATAAAATTACTCCAGAGGAGATTTTTTATGATTTGATTAGCAAATATTCATTGTATGATTTAGTTAAGTATGATTATATTGATAAACAGAAAAAAACATTTCAAAATATTGATGGATTAAGTGATGCTGAGATTCAGAGAAAAATCGAGAGTAAATGGAAACATCTAGACAAAAAAATTAAGATTAAGTTATTGACTGATAAATATGATTCTAAGACAATTTTGAGATATATGATTGTTAAAGATAAAAAGAGAATGCAAAGTTATTCAGGGTATAAACCTGTGGTGATTGCTAATGATTTGAAAGAGAAAACAGCATTTATTTTTGAACAGTTGCAGGCAGAGCTTCCGGGGATATCTGTAATTAAGCAGCCTGTAAGGTACTATCCATATCATGATCTAGCTTCATGCGTTATAGGATATATCAAGAAAATTAGTTTGTATGAAAAAGAGAGATATGAAGAAAAGGGATATGATATTAGTAGGGACTATATTGGTGCTTCGGGTATTGAAGGAAGATATGAAAGTATTCTGAGAGGATCAAAGGGACAAGAAAGTATTGAAATTAATAAATTTGGTAGAAAGATAAAAACACTTGGGGAGCTCACACCTTATCCTGGAGAAAATATCAAATTAACTATTGATGCTGATTTGCAAAGAGTTGCTGAAAAGGCTTTGGATGATACTATGAAGCTTCGTCAAAAACTTGGTAATAGGAATGAAAGAGGTAGAGTTAATCAAGATGGTGTTGATACATCAAATGCAACTAGAGGAGCAGCTGTTGTAATTGATGTAAATACAGGCAAAATACTTGCATTAGCAAGTAGACCAGGTTATGATCCTAATCTGTTTGCTGTACCTGGAAGATTAAATGAGCGAGAATATAGAAAGTTTTTCTTGCCTGATTTGGATAAATTTGGAAGAGAATATATAAAGAAAAGAAATTTAACTGAATATCCATTATACAAGGAAAAAGAGGAAAAGGAACTTGCAAAAGGGAATAAAGAATTTAACATAGAAGAATATATTTTGAATAAGCTATTTCCAATTGCAAAAGATATTAAGGGAAATACTTCTATAAGAGAGGATTACTATGATATTTATCCAAAACCATTTTATAACTATGCTACAATGTCACTTATACCACCTGGTTCAACATTTAAATTATTAACAGCAGTGGCTGGATTAGAAGAAGGTGTTATTACTAAAAACACTAAAATACTTGATAGAGGATACTATAACAAAAGATATAAGGATTATAAAGGTGCGAGTTGGAAATGGAATGAATTTAGAGGTTCTCACGGCCTTCAGAATGTTATTGAAGCTATAAGAGATTCGAACAACTATTTCTTCTTTGAAGTGGCTGACAGGCTTTTTGTTAAAGGTGGTGGTGAGTGCAAGAAGGGGCTTGATATGCTTGCTAAGTATGCATGGAAATATGGTTTGGGTATAAATCCTTTGGGCAATGAAAAACCATCAACTGGTATTGAGATAGGTGAAAATTTTGGTCAAGTTTATAACTATGTATCAGGTAAAAACACTTTAGCGATTCTTTATATGAGGCAATTATATGATTTTCTAGGTAAAAGTAGTGCTTCACACTGGGTTGGACAATACAAGAGTATAGATATAGTGCCTAGTGTTAATGATTCTAAAGAGGTTTATGATTTAAAGAAGAAAATATCAAAATTGATTATTTCACAGATGAAAGCTGATAATGTTAGTTCGAGTGAGCAGTATAAATATTTAAGGGATAATGTAGAACCTGTACTAAAAGAACTAATAAAGACATCTTCTGATTTAAACAGTATTGGGTATACTGATAGTGATATAGAAAGAATAATAATGGCTATTAATTATTCTGTAACTGATGCTAAAACTGAAATGAAGAGGGGTACTAATTTATACAATGCATCTATTGGACAAGGTACTAATCGTTTTACACCTTTACAGCTTGCAAATTATGTTGCAACACTTGTTAATGGGGGATATAGGTATAAGGTTCACTTGGTAGATGGAATATATGATCAAAATGGTAATATAGTAAAGGATTATTCTAAACCTGTTGTATTAAACAAAACAGGTGTAAGTTCTAGTACTATAGAAACAGTAAAGAAGGGTATGCTTGCTGTTACTTCAAGTAGTAAGGGAGGAACAGCATACAAGGTATTTAAGGATTTCCCAATAGTAAATGGTGGTAAAACAGGTTCTGCCACTTTTCATAATGACCAACATTCATTGGGAAGAGAAGCGTATGGTGTATATGTTGGTTTTGCCCCTTATGATAAACCTGAAATTGCGGTTTGTGTTGTTATTTTTGATGGAGCTCACGGAGGATATGTTGCACCAGTTGCAAAAGCTATTTATGAAGAATATTTCAAAGACAGAATATTAAAGATTAATCCAAACTATAAATTCATGTACCATGACAAAGATTAGTAATAGTGTATTTGGATATAAAAATAGCATGTTTGATGGTATAAACATGCTATTTTTTAGCGTTAAAATAGTATAAAATTAAATTTTTTATAATAATAGAAGGAATTTAATCAAGTTGTGTTGAAATATACGTTAATATGGTTATGGAGGTTCACACAGATATGGTAAATAACAAAATCATCATTAAAGGAAATAGGGATGGACTAAATGCAGTAATAAATATGAACAACTTTAGGGATTTTGATGATATGCTTGATGAATTGATAATAAAATTGTCTAAGGGTAAAAGATTTTATAAAGGTTGCAACCTTACCATAACTACTCAATTGAAGTATATAAGCGAAAGGAATATGAGAAGGTTAAAAGATGTACTTTTCGATGAATTCTTAATAAAAGATTGTATTTTTGAAGACATTAAAGAAACTTCTAATAAGGTGTTTAGTGGAATCTATGAGGGAAGGACAAAATTTTTGAGAAAGACTGTTAGAAGTGGGCAGGTGATAGAATATTCAGGTAATATTGTTATTGTAGGTGATATTAATCCAGGTGCTGAAGTGCATGCGGCGGGGAATATTATTGTTTTAGGTAGCTTAAAAGGCTTTGCACATGCGGGATGTAATGGAAATGATAAGGCAATTATAGCTGCGTTTAGTATGCAAGCTCAAATAATTCAGATTTCGGATATTATGACAAGAGCACCTGAAGATGACATTAAACCAGTATATCCTGAAGTTGCAAAAATTAAGAATGGCAATATAATTGTTGAGCCATATTTACCTAATAAATATTATTAATGGAGGGAAACATGTATGGGCGATACTATAGTAATTACTTCTGGAAAAGGTGGAGTTGGTAAAACAACAACTACTGCTAACATTGGCACTGCTTTGGCTAAATTAGGACAAAAAGTTGTAGTGGTTGATGGAGATACAGGACTTAGAAATTTAGATGTACTTATGGGGTTAGAAAATAGAGTTGTTTTTAATTTATTAGATGTTTTTGAAAAAAGATGTAAGCTTAAACAGGCTTTAATAAAAGATAAGAGATTTGATAATCTTTATCTTATGCCTACTGCTCAATGTAGAGATAAAACAGATATTAAAGCAGAGGATATGCTTTTTTTATCAAATGAACTGAAAAAAGATTTTGATTATGTATTAATAGATTGCCCAGCAGGAATAGAGCAAGGATTTGAAAATGCTGTGATTGGTGCAGATAGGGCGATAGTAGTGGTAAATCCTGAAATTACCTCTGTTAGAGATGCAGATAGAGTTGTGGGTAAACTTGATTCAAAGGGATTGAATAGGCATGAACTTATAATTAACAGAATGAATTATGAAATGAGTGAAAAGGGACAAATGCTTGCAGTTGATGATATTGTTGATTGTTTGGCTATTAAATTGATTGGAATAGTACCTGAAGATAAAAAGGTTACAATTTCTACAAATAAGGGTGAGCCTATAGTTTTGGATGATAATGCTTCTGCAGGAAAGGCATTTGCTAATATTGCAAAGAGAATAATGGGTGAGGAGATTCCATTTGAGTCCCCTAAAAGTACTGAAAATAGATTTTTTGCATCAATTAAAAAGATATTTAAGGTGAAATAATAGGAGGGATAAAATGGATTTGTTGAAAATTTTCTCAAGTAAATCACCAAAGGATATTGCATCAGATAGATTGAAGTTGATATTAATACATGATAGGGCGGATCTTTCACCTGATCTTCTTAATAAAATTAAAAATGATCTTCTGAATGTTGTTTCTAAATATGTAGAAATCGATAGCGATGATGTAGAAGTTAAAATGACAAAAACAGATGTAATTGAAGGGGCTTCACCAGCTCTAATAGCTAGTATTCCTATAAAAAAAATTAAATAGTATAATAAAATGAAAACTATGCGAATTTTAGCATGGTTTTTAATTTAGTGTCGATTAATAATATACTTATTGATATGTATGGGGTATAATATATTTGGAGTTCGATATACTTATTAGAAGGGACAAGTTGATTTATGATTTATAAGTTTTTCATTGGTAAAAAGATGCTTAAAAGACTCAATTTAGGGGTGCTTATTACGGCAATTATCATTGTCTTATTTGGATGCATGAATATATATAGTGTTGGTGGTATGTATTATATGAAATTACAACTAACATGGTTGGTGTTAGGACTAATAACTGTATATGTAATATTACTTTTTGACTATATGTTTCTTCAAAATATTGCTGGTATACTTTATTGGTTTAGTATATTTCTTTTATTATTAAATGATTTTTTGCTTGGAAGTACTACGAAGGGGGCTACTTCGTGGATAAAATTTGGGAATAGGGCAATTCAGCCTTCAGAATTTGCTAAATTAGCTTTGATAATTATGTTATCTAAAAAGCTTGAGGATATGGAAGGAAATATAAATGAACCTAAAAATTTTATAACATTAGTAATTTATGCTTTGATTCCAATGATTCTAATTGTAATACAGCCTGATATGGGTATGACTATGGTGTGCTTCTTTACTGTGTTAGGAATATTTTTTGCGGCTGGATTGAATTTAAAAGTAATTATTGGAGGATTGAATGGTATATTAGCTTTGGTAGCTATTATATGGAATTCTCCATTAATGAAACCATATTGGAAGGGAAGATTGGTTTCATTTTTGAATCCTGAAAAATATGAACTAGATTATGGACATCAACTTATTGAGTCTCAAAGAGGAATAGGTTCTGGAGGAGTTTTTGGTACGGGATTTTTAAGAGGTAAACAATTCAAATTTGTTCCAGAAGCACATACGGATTTTGTTTTTTCTGTATTAGGAGAAGAATGGGGGCTTTTGGGTGGCATTTTTCTTTTGATATTATATGGTGTATTAATATACAATATGATAAATACTGCGAGAAAATCTAAGGATATTTTTGGAACAATGCTATGTGTTGGAATAATTTCTTCATTATTGTTTTCTGTATTGCAAAATATAGGAATGACTATAGGTATAATGCCTATTACAGGTATAACGCTTCCATTTATGAGTTATGGAGGAAGTTCAATGCTTACAAATTTTATGTCTATTGGTATAGTTTTAAATGTTGGCATGAGAAATAAAAAACTAAATTTTTAGTTAATGTACTTCTAATTATATAGCATTTTTCAAAAACAATTCATATAAGCCATTATGATAAAATATATATATATTGAAGTCTATAATACAAGCTATATACAGCTTGTATTTAATGTTTTATATATATTTTATTGGGGGTGGATATTGTGGGAAATTATAATGCTCAGTATGAAAGCTATTATAAAAGACTTTTGAATAATAGAAAAAGCATGAATAAATTGCATAAATATAATAGGGCTAATAATAAAATTGCAAATGTACTAATGAGACAATTAACAGGAACGCTTATATTATTCTTAATAATTTTGTTTTGTAAATCAGTTACAACTTCAGCTACATATAAAGTGTATAATTTCAGTAAAACGTTGATTAACAAAGATTACGATTATAGATTAATTCTAAAAGAAGTAAAATCGTTTGATTTTTATAAATTTCAAGATAATGTTATTGATAAAATAGAAAACATTATGTGTAAAATCAATATTAATAATCCATTTTAGGAGGAGTTTTATATAAAAATTAGTAGACTTCTTATACCGTATATATTATTTTTGGTTGTCATTGGCTTTAAAGGTGAACTTGCACCTGCTTTTATTTTTGCATTAGTACATGAAATGTCACATTATTTAACTGCTAAAAAGTTGGGCTATACAGGACTTGATATGAATATTTTACCAATAGGAACAGCTCTTTATATAAAAGATTTAGATGAGGCTTCGGCAATGGAAGATATTATAATTTCAATATCTGGTCCATTGACAAATTTTATATTAGCATTTATATTTTATTTCTTGTGGGTAAAATTAAATAAGAGTGTATTTTATTGTTTTTACTTTACCAATTTTGCACTAGGAGTATTTAATTTGATTCCTGCATATCCGTTAGATGGAGGAAGAATACTTAGAGATATTTTATGGAAAAAATACATTTTTAAAACAGCAAATAAAATAACTACACATGTGAGTATAATGCTAGGTATTTTACTTATGCTTTTTTATTTTATTCTTTTTTTAAGAGGGAAACCAAATTTTAATTTGGGTGTTATAGCAGTATTCATAGTAATAATTTCTGTAAAAGAAAAGGAGAGGATAGCTTATTTAATTATGGGAGATATTATTAAAAAGAGATATAAATTTTTAAAAAGAGGATACATTGAAAATAGAAGTATATCAATATATTACAAAAAAGATTTATTGACAGCGGTTGGACTAGTTGATAAAAACAAGTATAATGTTTTTCTTGTATTGGATGATAGTATGGATGTTGTTGATATATTGTATGAGGAAGAATTGATTAATGCACTTAAAGAATATGGAAATATGTCTATAAATGATTTCTTAAATAAAAAATAATAATTTATATATTTTTAATTTTTCACATGTATGATAAAATATTATGATATGAAAAACGCGAGGAGGAAGTTTAATGAACAAAATTTCTGATGATATTTTGTATAGAGTTGAAAAACCTGCGAGGTATATAGGGGGAGAATTCAATTCATTTAATAAAGATATTAGTAAGGTTGATATACGATTTGCTTTTTGTTTTCCGGATGTATATGAGGTTGGAATGTCGCATTTGGGTTCAAAAATACTATATCATGTATTGAATCAAAGAGAAGATACTTTTTGTGAAAGATGTTATGCACCATGGCCAGATATGGAAAAGCAGCTGAGAGAAAATAATATAGAGTTATATGCACTTGAGAGTAAAGATCCATTGAATAAATTCGATTTTGTTGCTTTTACTTTACAGTATGAAATGAGTTATACAAATATTTTAAATATGCTTGATATGGCAAATATACCAATAAGGGCTTCAGAAAGAGGGGAACATGACGCTATTGTTTTTTGCGGCGGACCATGTGCTTACAATCCTGAGCCACTATATGATATAGCAGACTTTTTTTCTTTAGGTGAAGGGGAAGAAAATTTAAATGAAGTTCTTGATTTATATAAAGAATTTAAGAAAAATAAAAAGACAAAAAAGGAATTTCTAAGAGAGGTTTGTCATATTGAAGGTATTTATGTTCCTAGTCTTTATGATGTGGAATACAATGAAGATGGTACTATTAAGGCATTTAAACCTAAATATGATGATGTACCTTCAAAGGTAAAAAAGAGAATTATTAATAATTTCGATAAAGTAACATTCCCTGATAAACTTATGGTACCATATACTGAGGTAGTACATGATAGGGTAACATTAGAAGTGTTTAGAGGGTGTACTAGAGGATGTAGATTTTGTCAAGCTGGTATGATATATAGACCAGTAAGAGAGAAAACTACAGAAACTTTATTAGAACAGGCTGATAAACTTTTGAAGGCAACTGGTTATGAGGAAGTATCATTAGTATCGTTGAGTATTTGTGATTATTCTGATATAAAAAATTTAGTAACAAAGCTTGTAGAAAAATATAAGGACAGAAAAATAGGGGTGTCATTACCTTCTATTAGAGTTGACTCTTTTTCGGTTGAGTTATTAAATGAAATACAAAAGGTTAGAAAAACGGGGCTTACTCTAGCACCTGAAGCAGGTACGCAGAGAATGCGTGACATTATTAATAAGTGTGTTACAGAAGAGAATGTTATTGAATCAGTGAGCAGTGCATTTAAAGCAGGGTGGTCAAAAATAAAGCTATACTTTATTATAGGACTTCCATATGAGACAATTGATGATGTCAAAGGAATTGCGGAACTTGGTAACAAAGTAGTTGATGAATACTACAAGATTCCTAAAAATATTAGAAAAAAAGGATTAAATATAACCATTAGTACATCTATTTTAGTTCCGAAACCTTTTACGCCATTTCAATGGGCACCTCAAGCTAGAATTGAAGACATTAAAGAAAAGATCAATGTTGTAAGAAATAATATCAAAAGCAGACAGATAACATATAATTGGCATGAAACTATGGTAAGTTATATGGAGGCTGTACTTGCACGTGGTGATAGAAAACTTTGTGATGTAATAATTAAAGCCTTTGAAAAGGGAGCTAAATTTGATGGATGGAGTGAGTATTTTAATTATGAATACTGGGAAGAAGCAATGAACGAATTAGGAATAGATGGTGATTTTTATGCTCATAGAGAAAGAAGCTATGATGAGATACTTCCTTGGGATTTTATTGATATTGGAATAACAAAGGAATTCTTGATTCGTGAAAATGAAAAAGCAAAAGCAGTACAGCTTACTCCTGATTGTAGAGAAGTTTGTAGAAATTGCGGTATAAACAAAAGCTTTAAAGAAGGGAAGTGCTTTGAGGGTGCGATATTTAATAAAATACACTAAAGAAAGTGAAATAAAATTTGTTTCACATCTTGATTTGATGAGAACTATACAAAGAACTTTTAGAAGAGCTGAATTGCCAGTAGAATATTCAAAAGGATTTAATCCTCATATGATGTTATCTATAGCACAACCTTTATCTGTAGGTATGTATTCTTCAGGTGAGTATTTAGATATAATATTTTTTGAAGAGGTTAATGAAAATGAAATTATAGATAAATTAAATATGAATGCTCCTGGTGGAATTAAGTTTTTGGATGCAGTGAAAGTAGTGTCTAAAAAAGGTAAAAAGGATTTGCAAGCAATGGCACTTATCGATGCAGCTTCATACATATTAAAATTTAAGTTTTCTAATAGTGAATTGGTTGAGGAGGAAATAAAAACACTACTCAAAAAAGAGAGTTGGGAAACTGTTAAGAAGACTAAAAAAGGGAAAAGAGATATAAATATAAAGCCACTCATAAAGGAATTTAAGTATTGGATTAAAGATGATAATTTAGTAATAAGAATTTTAGCAGCTTGTGGAAGTAGAGAAAATCTTTCGGCTCAGCTTTTGGGTGAATATATTAAAGAAAATTGTGAAGGGTTAGAAAAAGATAGATTTATTGAAATAAAAAGAGAAGAAATGTATGCTTACAAGGACGAAAAGCTTCTACCCCTTAATAAATATTTTAGGTGATAATGGAGATTGAATTCTTGAAAGAGATATTTTTGGAAAGAAATACTTTGTTTTCTCGACTTGCAATAAGGGAATATGGAGTATTAAAGGAAATTTATATAGAAGAAAATGATAATTCGCCAAAAGTTGGGGAAATCTACAAGGGAATAGTTAAGAATATTGTTCCTGCTATAAAGTGTGCTTTTGTGGATATTGGATATACTAAAAATTGCTATTTATATATGGATAAAAATTTTTCTAATAATATAAAAACAGGGCAAGAAATAATAGTTGAAGTGATAAGTGAAGAATTAGGAGATAAAGGAGCAAAAGTATCAACTAATTTTACTATTGGTGGACGATACTGTGTTTTAGGTAATTTTTCTAAAAGAATAGTTTTTTCAAAAAAGATATTAGATAAAAGCTTTATTTATGAAATGGAACAATCACTAAATATTCCAAAAGGTATTTCTATTGTAATAAGGAAAAATGCTGAAGAGAAATGTATAAATGACATAAATGCTGAAATAAAAAGACTTTATTGTATATACAACAACATTATTAATGATTCTAAACATTGCATTAAACCTAGGTTGCTTTTAAGAAATAGTAATTTTTATAGAAGTGTTGAAGATGAAATATTGTTGTGTGATAAATGTAAAATAGTAGTTAATGATAAAGATGATTATGATTATTTTAATAATCTATATTACAAAAATGATAATATAGATATAATATTTCATAATGAAAGCAAAAATATATTTGCGTACTATGGATTAGAAAGAGAAATATTAAAAGCGACTCAAAGTATCGTAAAACTAGAGTGTGGTGGCTATTTAGTAATAAATAAAACCGAAGCAATGAATGTAATTGATATTAATTCGGGTGCTAATACTGATAATAATTCTATTAATAAAACAGCATATACAACTAATTTAGAGGCTGCAAATGAAATAGTTAGACAAATAAAGTTGAGAAATTTAAGTGGCATAATAATTATTGATTTTATTGATGTTAAAAGCAGAAAACTTCAGAATGATATAATAGAAATTTTAAGGAAGGGATTCTTGAATGATAGGAGTAGTGTAAAAATTTTGCCTTTCACTCAATTGAATCTTGTCCAAATTGTAAGAAAGAGAAGAGGCAAATCTATATATGAGAGTATTAAAGAAAAGTACGAAAATTCATGTGTAGAAGGAAATAGAATAAAACTTTCGTATATGATTTTTTTAATTTATAATGAAATACATTCTATTATTGAAGAAGTTAGCTTTAATAATGTATACATAGAGTTAAATAGAGTATATATGGAAGGTATTAGGAACAATTTAGATGTATTAACCGAAATAGCATATAAAATTAATGGGAATATATATATAAACTTTACAGATATAAATCAGTATTATACTGTTAAGCCACTTATATTTGAAAACGATATTAGGAAAGAACAGTATCATAAAAAATTAAATCAATATATTCTTTACAAATGTATTTAAGTGTGATAGAATGGCATTTGTAGGCCGCACACGTAGGGTTTAAAACATGTCGTTTTAGATGTGTACCTGAGTGGCGAGATTGGATAGAGGAGGTGCTTTTTAGTGTACGCAATTATTAAGACTGGCGGAAAGCAATACAGAGTTCAAGAAGGAGATGTAATTTTCGTTGAAAAATTACAAGCAGAAGTTGACTCAAATGTTGAACTTAATGAAGTATTAGCTGTAAGCAAAGAAGAAGGAATGGTTGTAGGAAAACCTGTTGTTGAAGGTGCTAAGGTTGTTGCTAAGGTATTAGCTCAAGATAAGGCTAAGAAGGTTATTGTTTTCAAATACAGAGCAAAGCAGGACTTTAGAAAGAAAAAAGGTCATAGACAGCCATACACAAAATTACAAATCGAAAAGATAGAAGCTTAATTGAAAGCAGTTTTGGTATATGATTATTGTTTGTTTTTTAAGGAAAGAAAATAATATTGTTACTTTCAACATAGAAGGTCATTCGGATTATGCTGAAGCTGGTAGCGATATTGTATGCAGTGCTGTTTCAGCTATTTCTATAACGACAATAAATGGTATTACTGATGTTTTAAAGATAAAACCTAGACATGTGATGGAAGATGGCTATTTAAATTTTAGTCTTCAGGGTAATTCACCTGATGAGATTGATAAATGTCAAGTTTTATTAGAAACAATGCTTTTGGGTTTAAAGAATTTGGAGAAAAATTACAGAGATTATATAAAGGTGATAGTAGAGGAGGTGCAGTAAAATGCTAAATATGAACCTTCAATTATTTGCTCATAAAAAAGGAGTAGGTAGTTCAAAGAACGGTAGAGATAGTGAATCTAAGAGATTAGGTGTTAAGCGTGCTGACGGACAGTTTGTTCTTGCTGGAAACATTCTAGTAAGACAGAGAGGTACAAAAATTCATCCTGGTCTTAACGTAGGCAGAGGTGGGGATGATACGCTTTATGCTAAGGTTGATGGAATCTTAAGATTCGAAAGACTTGGCAAAAACAAGAAAAAAGCAAGTGTTTATCCTGTAGAATTCGAGCTAGAAGCTGCAGCTGAATAGTTTAGTATTTAAGCACCCATTCGGGTGCTTTTTTAGAGTATATATTTTTTTGATTGAATACCATTAAAAATGTTAATACTAGTTAATAAAGGTTACTTTTAAAGTTAAGTGAGGTGAAATTATGTTTATAGATACGGCGAAGATTTTGGTTAAATCAGGAAAGGGAGGAGATGGAGCTATTTCCTTCAGAAGAGAAAAGTATGTTGCGAAAGGTGGTCCAGATGGTGGAGATGGAGGACGTGGTGGAAACGTCATTTTAGAAGCCGATAGTGCTAAAACAACACTTATGGACTTTAGATATAAAAAGAAATACACTGCTGAGCACGGAGTCAATGGCTCAGGTTCTAAGTGCTATGGAAAAGATGGTGAAGATTTAATAATTAAAGTTCCAATGGGAACAATTGTAAGAGATGTGGAAACAAATAAAATCATGGGGGATTTATCACACCCTAATGACAGGATAGTTGTAGCAGCAGGTGGACGAGGTGGAAAGGGAAATGCAAAATTTGCAACACCTACAAGGCAGGCACCTCATTTTGCAGAGCCAGGAATGCCAGGCGAGGAAAGATGGATTGCATTAGAGCTTAAATTACTTGCTGATGTTGGATTACTGGGTTTCCCTAATGTAGGAAAATCAACATTATTGTCAATGGTATCAAAGGCAAAACCTAAAATAGCTAACTATCATTTTACAACAATAAAACCGAATTTAGGAGTGGTTAATTTAAAAGGAATAGAGAGCTTTGTTATTGCGGATATACCAGGTATAATTGAGGGTGCTGCCGAAGGAGTCGGTCTGGGAATTGATTTTTTGAGACATATTGAAAGAACAAGAATATTGATACATGTTGTGGATATATCTGGACTTGAGGGAAGAGATCCAGTGCAAGATGTTATAAAAATAAATGAGGAATTAAAAAAGTACAATGTTAAGCTTTGGGATAGACCTCAAATAATAGCAGCCAATAAATACGATTTAATTAATGATGAATCGGTATTTATTAAATTCAAAGAAGAAATGAATAATATGGGATATGAACATGTATTTAAAATATCAGCAGCAACCAATATGGGTGTAGATGAGTTGATGAAGGAAGCTGCAAGAATGTTATCTAATATTCCAGTTACGGAGATTGAAATACCGGAGGAAGAGAGATTTGTTCCTGAAGAAAAGAAATTTACTTATACTATAAATAAAGTTAGTGAAGGAATTTACCAGGTTGAAGGCAGTTTTGTTGATAGATTGCTTGCAAGTGTAAATATACATGATCCTCATTCTTTAAAGTATTTCCAAAAGGTTTTAGTAAACAAAGGAATATTCGATGAACTTAAAGATATGGGAATAAAAGATGGAGATTTAGTAAGACTTAATGATTTTGAATTTGAGTATTTATTTTAGGAGGTGTCACATGATATGATAACGTCAAAACAAAGAGCTCAGCTTAGAGCGTTGGCAAATAATATCAATCCAATTTTTCAAATAGGCAAAGATGGAATTAATGATAATTTTTTAACTCAAGTTGATGATGCACTCGAAGCTAGAGAATTAGTTAAAATTAAGACATTAAATAATAGTGGTATTACACCAAGAGAGGCAATAGGTATTTTGTGTGATGAGCTTTCATGTGAGCCTGTTCAAACTATAGGAAGCAAATTTGTTATTTATAGAAAGTCTTCAAAAAAACCGAAGATAGAATTAAAATAGTTCTTTTGAATTTATCAAAAGTTTGGTAAAATTAAATGGAGCATAATGCTCCAGTATTATACATAATTCTACAGAGGAAGGTCGAAATGATTAAAAAGGCTATTTTCGGAGGAACGTTTGATCCTATACATAATGGACATATTCAGGTAGCGTATGAGGCTATGTATAAATTAAAACTAGATAAGGTTATATTTATGCCTTCTGGTAATCCACCTCACAAACAAGAATCTAAAGTTACTGATTCTAATATAAGATGTAGATTGGTTGAAGCTGCTATACAACACGAAAAGAATTTTGATATAAGCTATTATGAAGTGAATAAGTGTGAATTAAGTTATACTTATGAAACAGTGAAGCACTTTAAGCAAAGTGAGCCTAATACTGAATGGTATTTTATAGCAGGTGCTGATTGTCTTATTGATATTGATAGCTGGTATAATGTTGAAGGAATATTGGATTATTGTGATTTTGTCGTTTTTAATAGAACAGAGTATAGTATTGAAGATATTTTAATTCAAAAGGCTAAAGTCGAGAAGATATACAATAAAAAAATTATTTTTATAGATGAACATATTCTGCAAATATCATCTACTGATATAAGAAATAAAATTAAGAATAATAGAAGTGCTAGTTATCTAGTTCCTCATGATGCATATAAGCTTATTAAAGAATTGAATTTATATAAATAGGAGTGTATTGTGTGTGGAGTGAAGAAAGAATAATCGATTATTTAAGGAGAAATTTAAAAGAAAAGCGATTTATTCATAGTATTGGTGTTAGAGATACTGCTATAAAATTGGCACAATGTTATGATGCGGATATTAATAAAGCAGCATTGGCAGGGTTGGTACATGACGCAGGAAAGTATATGAGCGGTGAAGATATAATCGATATATTAAATATAAACAACATTGAAGTTGATTTCGTAACAAGCAAAAATCCAGATATTATGCATGGTATCGCTTCAGCATATATAGCAGAGAATATTATGGGCATTTGTGATAATGATGTTCTTGATGCGGTGCGGTATCATACAACGGGAAGAGAGAACATGACATTGTTAGAAAAAGTTATTTATTTGGCAGACTATATTGAGCCTTCACGTAACTATAAAGGTGTAGAAAAACTAAGAGAATTATCTTATAAAGATTTGGATACAGCATTGGTTAAAGCATTTGATAACACTATAAATTATGTTATAAAGAATGGATGGTTACTTCATTTAATGACTGTTAAAGCTAGAAATTATTTGCTCAGCGAAATAAATGAGCGTTCAATAAGAATTTAGTTATGGTGTGGTGAAATTATGAGTAGAATTGAAAAAAGAAAAAAACAAGAGAGCAAGAAAAGGAGTAGAAGAAAGAAAGCAACTAGTTTTTTGGGCATATTTATTGTATTGCTTTTAGTTGTTAGCATATTTGGAGCATATATAGGATATAAGTTATCTAAAGTTAATGATAATTCTGTAGATATAAGTGATGTTAAGGGTAATAAAGAAAATGGTGATTACAACGGTGAAAACAATGATTCTAGCATCAAAAAAGATAATTTTGTAAATGTTTTATTAATGGGAGTAGATATTGGTACGCCTGGAGTAGCTAAATCTAGAAAGAGAACCGATACTATTATTCTTTTAAACTATAATAAACTTATAGACAAAGTGAATTTGATTTCAATTCCAAGGGATACATATGTTAAGATAAATGGAAAGCCTAATAAAATTAACGCTGTGCATGTTTATGGTGGTGTGCCAGCATTGGTTGAAACGGTAGAAAAATTGCTTGACATCAATATAGATTATTATGCTAAAATTGATTATGCAGGATTTAGAGAGTTAATTGATGCAATAGGTGGAGTAGATATGAAAATCAATAGAAATATGTATTATGATGATCCTACTCAAAATTTACATATTCATTTCAAAAAAGGAACTGTTGTCCATTTAAACGGTAAAAAGGCAGAAGAATTTGTTAGGTGGAGAAAGAACAATGACAATACAGGTTTAGCTAACGGAGATATTGGCAGGATTTCAAACCAACAGCTATTTATAAATAAGGTTGTTGATAAAATTAAATCTCCAGAGATAATATTCAAATTACCATCTATACTTAACATTATACCTAAATATGTTGAAACCAACATGAATATCGATGAAATCATTAAATATGGTACGAAATTGGCAAAAATAAATATGGAAAATATAGATATGATTACATTAAAGGGTGAAAGTGGTTATTTGAATGGTATATCTTATTATTTTTATGATCAAAGTAAAAATAAGGATATATTAAAGATGATTCATGATGATGATTATGTTATAATTGATAAGAAATCACTTAAAATTAGAGTTCTTAATGCAACAAATAAAAGAGGTTTAGCTAAAAACTTTTCTGATTTTATTAATAAAGAAGGATATACAAAAACTTTTTTAGGAAATGCAAAAAGTACAGATGTAACAAAGATGATATTTTATGGTGTAGATGAGAATGTTGCAAAGGTTGTTGAAAGAGAATTTAATATTCATAATGTCGAAATTAATGCTAAAAAAGAAGGTAACTATGATATTGTTATAATATTAGGAAGAGATCATGATTATGTTAATAATTAAAAAATAATAAGAATACATAATGAATTTTAGGAGGGTATTAATATGGAAAAACAAATAATTAAAACTGGAAATGCACCTGCTGCAATAGGACCTTATTCACAAGGTGTAAAAATAGGGAATTTAGTATATACTTCTGGTCAGTTGCCAATCGATCCTTCAACTGGTGAATTGGTAAATGATGATGTAAAGAAAGCTGCAGAGGCATCATTAAATAATGTTAAAGCTATACTTGAAGAAGCAGGAACTTCTTTGGATAAAGTAATTAAAACTTTAGTATTTGTTAAGGATATGAATGATTTTGCTGCAATTAATGAAGTGTACTCTAAATTCTTTACTGAAAATTATCCTGCAAGATCATGTGTACAGGTTGCAAAGTTACCTAAAGATGCTCTTGTAGAAATAGAAGCTATTGCTATTGTTGAATAATATTTTAACCTCGAGATTTCTCGGGGTTTTATAAATATTTTAAGAGACTGTTGGGGGGAAAGTCATGGGAGTATTAAAGAGGATATATTGGCTTAAGTATGCAGGAAAAACGAGAAAATATTACAATGCAAAAAAGTATGATAAGGCATTAATATGTGCAGAAAAAGCACTTGAATTTGCTGAAGAAGCATATAATCCAGAACACTTAAATGTGAATAGAGCTCTTTTTAATTTAGTTATTGTGCATAGAGTAAGAAAAGAGTTTGATAAAGCTTTAGAATATGGTAAAAGAGCGATAGAAATAACAGAGAAAAATAGAGGTAAGGATGATATTGCATTAATTGATGATTTGAAAAATATCTTACAAGTTTATGAAGACATGGGGCAGAAGGATAAAGCTGATGATATAAGCAATAGAATTGAATACATACGAAAGATAAATGGCGTTTAGAAAATCAGAGGTGAAAGAATGAACAATAAACTTACTTATTATGTAACAAATGAATATGACGGTATTAAGATAAGAGATTATCTTAAAGATATAAAAGGGCTTTCAGGAAGATTTATAAAAGGTGCTGGAAGAGGTGGAAGAATAAAAGTAAACGGTAAAGAGGCAAAGCTGAACTATATTCTTAATTATGGCGATAAAATAGAGATTAATGTCGAAAAGGAAGAAAGTCAAAATATAGAACCAGAAAAAATGGATTTAGATATAATATATGAAGATAAAGATTTGATTGTTGTCAATAAAATTCCAGGAATTGTTGTCCATCCGACTAAAAGTCATCCTACAGGAACTTTGGCCAATGGACTTATATATCATTTTAGAGCGAATGGAGAAAAGTGTATTGTAAGATTAGTTAATAGACTTGATATGGATACTTCAGGTTTGGTGATTGTTGCTAAAAATCAATTTGCTCATATGTCGTTGTCATATGCTATGAAAAATAAAGAAATCGAAAAGAGCTATTTAGCCGTTGTGCATGGCACACCTAAATGTGATAAAGCTACTATTGATTTACCTATAGATAGACCGACGATGGATAGTATAAAGAGAGAAGTTATGGAAAATGGTAAAAAAAGTATTACTCATTACGAGGTTTTAGAAAGTTATGCTGAAGGTTCTCTTATAAAATTAAGACTTGAAACAGGAAGAACACATCAAATAAGAGTTCATTTAAGCCACATAGGTAATTCTATATATGGTGATTCTCTATATGGTAAAAAGGAAGATGAATATATTAAAAGACAAGCATTACATGCATATAGAATAGCATTTCCACATCCTAAAACAGGAGAAAAAATAGAATTGGAATGCGATTTGCCTTATGATATTAAAGAATTAATATATAAAATATCATCAAAAACAACACCATAGGTGTAAATTTCTACCCTGTGGTGTTGTTTTTTATTTTATAAGAGTTTTTGAACTTTGTTTTAGCAATATGAATTTACTTTTTTCTACGTTTTTTTATATGATTAATTTGAAGTATTCTTATTAAAACAATCAAAAGAATTATAAGTGATATAGCAATTATAAATGGCGTTTTACCAGGATTAGTGTAGTGTGACTTTGTATCATTAGTGCTATTAGAAGCTAAAACGGAAACTGAATTCTTAGAATTATTTTCTGGGCAATAATCGCATCCGCTTAAAAGCTTTAGAGTTCTTTTTTTATCTTTATATGTTATAGTAGCATCTGTGATATATTCATTTGTTTTATAAGATTTACTTAAATCTATTTCCTTATAATTAGGAAGGGGTACGTAAGTTGAATTTTTTTGCTTTACTATATAAAAATCACTACTTGCTATAAGAGGCATTGAAATATTTGAATCAGGAACATGATAGTTTGTTAATACATCTCCTTTTGCATAAAGTTTTACTAATTCATAATTATTAAAACCGTATTCAAATAGTTTTTTACAATCATTATAAAAATGTTTTTTGCTGTCGTGAATTAATGCAACTATAAGTCTTTGATTATTTTTCATAGCACTTGCTACATATGAATGCTTAGATTGAATTGTATAACCTGTTTTAGCAGCTTCTAGATATTTATAATATGGAGCTTCATTACCATTGATGAGCCTATTTCCATTCCATAATGGACGTACTTGTTCGCATTTATTAGTTGGTTGAATTTTATATGAAAGAGTTTTTGCAATTTTTCTATATTCAGGATGCTTCATTAATTCACGCATAATAAGTGCTAAATCATAAGCAGATGTTCTATGCTTATCATCATATAGTCCATTTGGATTAACAAAGTGTGTATTTTTGCATCCGAGCTCAGCAGCTCTTTTATTCATCATATTAGCAAAATTTTCTACAGAACCCCCAATGTGTTCAGCAAGTGCAACAGCACAGTCGTTAGCAGATACTAGCATCAATGCATATAAAAGATCTCTTACTTTGATTTTTTCACCCTTATATATGTAAATTCGGCTTCCATCAGTTTGCTCGGCTTTTTTACTAATAGTTACAACATCATCTAGAGAACAGTTTTCTAATGTAAGAAGTGCAGTCATAGTTTTAGTTGTAGAAGCTGGAGGGTAAGGCGTATTCATATTTTTTTGATAAAGAATCTCTCCAGTAATTGCATCCATTATTACAGCACCATCAGCTGCTGGGTTTGGTGGAGGAGAGATTGCAAATACTTTCGTATTTAAGTTAAAAATTAGAAATGATAGAATATAAAATATAGAGAATATTTTGACAAATGTTTTATTAGTTGTTTTCATAGTATCCCCCTTATGTTTCAACTTTTTGTTTAATAAATATCGAATGATTAATTATTAACTGATAAAATAAATTCAATACTTGTTGCATATTTAAGGGCTCAAAAATTCCAATTTTGTTCGCACAGTAATAAGTATACCAAAAAATTAAAAAAAGTGCGATAGAAATTTTATCAATATGGGAATAATTACTTATGTATGAATAAAATGGTCTCACGGAGGAACAATATGGATAAGAAAGGTAAAGATAAATTAATAGGTTCATTAGCTTTGCTTATTATTGCTATTATATTTTTGATTATTGGGTATTTCATTTCTAAACCAAAAGAATATGATTCTTTAGAAGATAATGATATAGAAAAGGAATGCTCACTTATATATACATCAAATGATTGTGAAAATGAAGAGAACAATGGTAGTATAGACGAGTTTGAGTGCGGTGGTAAAGGAGATTGTATTGTAGTTGATATTAAAGGAGCTATTAAAAAACCAGGTGCTTATGAATTAAAAAAAGGAAGTAGAGTTGAGGATTTAGTGAAGATTGCGGGAGGATTTACAGAAAATGCTGATAGGGTTGCTGTACATCTTTCAAAAAAGCTTTACGATGAGGACTATATTTATATTAAAAGAAAAGGTGAAAAAGAAAGACAAGATTTGCCTGTAAATGATAATAAAAAACAGAATAATTCATATGTAAATAAGAATAAAATAAATATAAATTCAGCAACTTTAGAACAATTAAAAACTCTTCCAGGCATAGGAGATGTAAAGGCAAAAAGTATTATTGATTATAGAACAAAAAAGGGTGCATTTAGAACAGTAAATGACTTACTTAATGTTAAAGGAATAGGTAATAGTACACTTGACAATTTAAAAAATTTAGTAGTGGTTAAATAGATTTTTACTTGTTTATTAATAATAAATGGTTTAAAATTATGAATGCAATATAATTTACATAAAGGGGGTATTAATTGTGAGTAAAAGACTAACTGAGTTATCAAAAACATCTGGCTGAGCAGCTAAAATAGGGCCGGAGACCCTTTCAAAAATATTATCAAAGCTTCCCAAAATGGAAGATGAAAATTTAATTGTTGGAATTGAAACATCAGATGATGCAGCAGTATATAAATTAAATGATGAGATTGCAGCTATACAAACATTGGATTTTTTTACACCTGTTGTTGATGATCCATATACATTTGGACAAATTGCAGCAGCTAATTCATTGAGTGATATATATGCAATGGGGGGTAAACCAACAGTAGCATTAAATATAGTATGTTTTCCTAACTGCTTAGATATTAATATACTTGGAGAAATATTAAAAGGCGGAGCTGATAAAGTTAAGGAAGCAGGTGCAGTAGTTATAGGAGGACATTCTGTTGAGGATGAAGAACCTAAATATGGATTATCTGTTATGGGGCTTGTTCATCCTGATAAAGTACTTAAAAATTATGGCGCTAAAATTGGAGATGTTTTGGTACTGACTAAGCCACTTGGTACAGGAATAATCAATACTGCTATTAAGGGGCAGCTTGCATCAGAGGAGGCCTATAATAAAGCAGTAAAAATTATGAGCACTCTCAATAAGTATGCTGGAGAAATTATTTTAAATTATGATATCAATGCTTGTACAGATATAACAGGTTTTGGTATAATGGGGCATTCTTATGAGATGGCACACGGCTCAAATGTAACTATCAAATTAAACAAAGATAGCATACCATATATTGAAGAAGCTAGGGAATATGCAGATATGGGTTTAGTTCCTGCAGGAAGTTATAATAATAGGATGTATCTAGATGAAAAATATATTTTAAAAGATGTTCCTGAATGGTTTGAAGATATTTTGTTTGATCCTCAAACATCAGGAGGGCTTTTGATATCATGTAGCAAAGAAGAAGCTAAAAAAATGTTATTTGAATTAAATAAGCTTGAAATTAAATCTTCAATTATTGGTGAAGTAGTTCCATTTGATAGTGTACATATTGTTGTAGAGTAGAAATATATTAAATGAAAATGGTTGTAATTAAAAAACATTAAAATATAGGAGTATAGTGTAATTATGAATAAAGAGCTTTTGAGAAGATTACCTAAAGTAGATGAACTTCTAAACCAAGAAAAAATTAAAAAGTATTTAAATATTACTATGCGAAATATAATAGTAGATTCAATAAGGGAGACAATATGCAATTACAGAAATATGATTATTAAAGGTAGAATTGATGCTTTTACGAATGAAGATATTATTAATTCTGTAATAATGACTATTGAAGAAAAGGATGAATTTAGACTAAGGAAGGTTATCAATGCTACAGGGACAGTCATCCATACTAATATGGGAAGATCGTTATTATCAAAAGGTGCAGTAGAAAGGGTTATTGATGTAGTAGAAAATTATAATAACCTAGAATATGATATAAATAAGGGTAAAAGAGGATTAAGATATTCACATATTGAAGAAATTATTACTAAGATTACTGGTGCTGAAGCAGCTATGGTTGTTAATAATAATGCTTCTGCGGTTATGTTAGTATTAAGCACACTATGTTATGAAAAAGAAGCCATAGTGTCAAGAGGACAGCTTGTCGAAATAGGAGGCTCATTTAGAGTACCGGAGGTAATGAAATTAAGTGGTGCAAAACTTGTTGAGGTAGGGACAACAAATAGGACTCATTTGTTTGATTATGAAAATAATATTAGTGAGGATACAGGAGTTCTATTAAAAGTTCATACATCTAACTATAAAATATTAGGTTTTACTGAAGAGGTACCTTTAGATGAACTTGTCGAACTAGGCAAAGAACATAACATACCTGTTATAGAAGATATTGGGAGTGGAGTTCTTGTTGATTTTTCAAAATATGGTTTTGCATATGAACCGACAGTTCAAGAAAGTATAAAAAAAGGTGTAGATGTGGTAACTTTTAGCGGAGATAAAATGCTTGGTGGTCCACAGGCTGGAATTATAGTTGGAAAGAAAAAATATATTGACAAAATGAAAAAAAATCAATTAACTAGAGCACTTAGAATCGATAAGATGACTCTTGCAGCATTAGAAGGAACTCTTAAATATTATTTAGATGAAGAGGAAGCAATTAAAAATATTCCTACATTAAGCATGATATTAGCAGATAAAGACGATATTATGAAAAAAGCACAAAAGCTCAAGGAAATGTTAGAAAAAAGTTTAAGGAACTATGATTTCAATATTAGTGCTGATTTTTCTATGGTTGGTGGTGGTTCTATGCCAACTGAAAAAGTAGATACATATGTAATTAGAATAAAGAGTAAGAAAATAGCAACTGAGAAATTAGAGTATTTACTAAGAATGAATAAAATTCCTATTATTGTTAGGGTGTGTAATGATGAAATAATATTGGACTTAAGGACGATTTTTGAGAAAGACTTTAACACTATTCTTGATGCTTTTCAGAATGCAGAGAGCAAATTATAGGAGGTAGTGTGTATGAAGAATGTAATAATAGGTACAGCAGGGCATATAGATCATGGTAAGACAACTCTTATAAAAGCATTAACTGGAAGAGAGACTGATACTTTAAAAGAGGAAAAGAAACGAGGAATATCAATAAATTTAGGATTTACATATTTTGATTTGCCTTCTGGGAAAAGAGCAGGAATAATTGATGTTCCAGGTCATGAAAAGTTTATTAAAAATATGCTTGCTGGTGTTAGTGGTGTAGATGCTGTACTTTTAGTTATTGCAGCAGATGAAGGTATAATGCCTCAGACTAGAGAACACTTGGAAATACTTCAATTATTGGATGTTAAGAAAGGAATTATTGTTTTAACAAAAGCTGATATGGTTGATGATGAATGGCTTAGTTTGGTTAAAGAAGACATTGTAGAAGAACTTAAAGGTACATTCTTAGAAAAAGCACCTATTCACTCAGTTTCATCAGTGACATGTCAAGGAATAAAAGAGCTTATTCATGAGATAGATAATATTACTGAAGAAATAGAAGCAAAGGATACGGGGGGACATTTTAGACTTCCTGTAGATAGGGCATTTTCAGTAAGTGGATTTGGAACAGTAGTTACTGGGACTATTATCAGTGGACAAGTAAAACTGGGTGATAATGTTGAAGTTTATCCTAAAAAGATTATTACAAAAGTTAGAGGAATTCAAGTTCATGGAAAATCAGCAGATATAGGGTTTGCAGGACAAAGATGTGCACTCAATCTTTCAAATGTCAAGGTGAATGACATAGGAAGGGGAGATGTGGTTGCAGCTGAGGAACTAATGGAGCCTTCTATGATGATTGATTGTAAACTTTATTATCTTAAGGGTATGAAAAAGCCACTTGTTAATAGGCAGAGGGTTAGGCTTTATCATGGAACAAATGAAATACTTTGTAGAGTTGTTTTGTTAGATAAAGAGGAGATAGAGCCAGGAGAGAGTGGATATGTTCAGTTCAGGTTAGAATCACCATTAACAGCACAGAGAAATGATAGATATGTTATAAGAAGCTATTCTCCTATGATCACAATAGGAGGGGGCAGTATTATAGAACCAGTTGCAAAAAAGGCTAAAAGATTTGATGAGGAGTATATTGAAGAGATTAAATTGAAAGAAAGTGGAACAACAGCGGGTATTTTGGATAATGTAATTAAAAAGTTAAGTCATGAGTTTCCGGATAAAATGCTTATAATAAAATCATTAGGGAAAAATGAGGAGAATATAGAAGAAAAGCTAGAAAAACTTGTTGAGGAAAATAAAATAATTTGTTTATCATCTATGAATAAGAGCATATATATTCACAAAGAGTTTCTGGAAGATAAGCTAGAAGAAATAAAGAAATTATTGGCAAACTATCATAAAGAATTTCCTCTTAGAGTGGGTATGTCAAAGGAAGAAATAAAGAATAGAATTTTTGGTAAGAGCATAAAACAAAAAGTTTATGATGAAATTTTAGAAATATTTCAGTATAAAAAAGAGATTAATGTTTATGACAAATTTATTGCTTTATATGACTTTAACATAAAACTAGATGAAATCCAAAGTAAAATGAAAGAAAATATTATTAATATATATGATAAAGCAAAATTTTCTCCACCTAAATTTTCAGATTTGCTTAATTGCGAAAGTGACAAAAATAACTTTAAAATGGTTTATGAAATGCTTATAGAAAGTGAAGTTTTAATTAAAACTAGTGAAGATTGTGTATTTTTGAAAAAACATTACAATAATGCAATAGATATTGTTGTTGATTATATTAAGCAAAATGGCAGTCTTACCACTTCAGTAGCAAGGGAGATTTTGAATACCAACAGAAAGTTTGCAGTTTCATTGCTTGAGAACTTTGATAATTTAAAGATAACTAAAAGAGTAGGGAATGAAAGAGTACTTTTTTAGAGAATAGAGAAGGATAAATAGAGAATAGTGAACGATAAATAGAGAATAGTGAATGGTGAATAGAGAATAGTAAAGGTTGAAGTTGCGGATCAATTTTTTTAGAAGGCTATATAATGATAAAATTGTCGTTATAAGTCGAAAAAAAGTGTTGCATATATTTTTATTATGTGCTATAATTTATCTCGTTTCAGGGAGAAAATATAGCATGGGGGTAGATAGGTGCTGGTGTGCCTACCGGTCTTCAAAACCGTGTTGCGGCGTTAGTAGCGTCGTGGGTGAGTTCGATTCTCACATACTCCCGCCAGTAGGGTAGATAAAAGGGCTAAGCTGCTTTGTTAATTCGGCTTAGCCCTTTTGTCATTTATGTATCACATATGAAATATTCATAGAAATACTGGTAAGAAAACTACATTTGTTTATATCGGTGATGGTAGACATGCATAAAAGCATATAGAATTTCTTGAAACACATTTTGAAAAATAATTTAGTAATAGTTTTTAGTGTTTTTGCACATCCTATAGATTGCAAAGGTAAAAAATGTGTAAAGGAGATTCGATATGAGTAATAAACCATTTATGACAGTACTAAATGCCAAAGGCGAAAGAGTGGAATTAGAGTTAGTCGATACTATTAATCTAAAAAATAATAAATACGTTATTGTATCACAAATCAACTCAGATGATGCGTATGCATACAGAGTTGTTGAAAAAAACGGTGAAAAAGAATATGTTTCAATTGGAAGTGGAAGCGAATTTCATAGTGTATTAGAGGAATATAATAAAAGAAATAAACATTAAATAAAGTGAGGGAAGTTACTATCCCTCACTTTATTTAGATTTGTTATTTTTTGTTTTGTAACTAGGAGGATTTATTCTGTTTACCATACCAGCTTGAGCCATTTGATAGCTTTGAGATGATGGATCCATTCTTTGAGCTCGGCTGTCATTGTTCTTTTTCGTAGCTTTTTTAGGAGCTTTAGGTGCTTTGCCATTATTCATAAAAATATCTCCTTTCAAGTAGTTTATCAATATTGAAAAATTTTCTATTTTATAGGTGGAATATAGAAGCTTTGTTCTAGTAAAATGAACTAATTAGAATAACATCATTAGTAGTATTAGTAGTTGACAGATAATTATTCTTTTTTCACGTAAAGTAAAGTTGTCAAAAAAGTGGCTAAACTTTTTGTTGACTATTTATGAATAAAATGTTATAATCGATAAGTAATAGAAATTTTAACATACAGACTGTACTCCTTCTTGGAATATAGATCGTTGTGTTAAATGTCCTGAGAAGGAGGTGGAAATAATGGCAGATAAAACTCTTGTTTGTCAAGATTGCGGAAAAGAATTTGTTTTCACAGAAGGCGAGCAACAATTTTACAAGGAAAAAGGTTTCGAAAATGAACCAAAAAGATGTCCAGATTGTAGAAAAGCTAGAAAACAGAGAAGAAACAGATACAATGATAGATAATTGTATAGTATGAGCTGCTGAAAGATTTAGCAGCTCTTTATTTTTTTGTTTATAAAAATATAAATCTTTCCTTAAGGTAATTACAGTGAAATACGAATATAAGAGTATGACGATATTTTGATGAGAAGGTTGTGTTTTTATGTCTACGTGGTATAAAAAATCTGCTGTTACAATAATTAATCAGTTGGGTAGTGATATAAATACCGGTTTGAATAGTGAGTATGTTGAGAAGAATAGAACCATATATGGAGAGAATAAACTATTAAAGCGAAAAATGCCAAGCATTTTTAATATATTTCTAAAGCAATTAAATCAAATATGTTTTTTTTCTGTTATCATTATTATAATGTTACTATTTTATTTCAAGTATTATAATATAAGTGCAATTGTGATAGTTACTATGATTACTAATTTAATTGTTTGCACATGGTTGGAAAATAATAATATAAGAAAGATTAATGTAATCGAAAAATTAACTTCTTCATATGTTGATGTTATTAGAAATGGAAAAGTAGTATCGGTTCATTCTTCTGAACTTGTAGTTGGAGATATAGTTTACCTTAAAAAGAACAGATATGTTCCTGCTGATTTAAGAATAGTTGAAAGTGAAGGGCTGAAAATTAATGAAATGTCTGTTACAGGAGAAAACTATGATGTTGAAAAATTTTCAGCCAAGATTGAAGAAACTCTATATAATATTTCAGAGATGAAAAATATGGCGTTTAAATCTACTAAAGTAACACATGGTAGTGGTATAGGTATTGTTGTTGAAGTTGGAATGAATACTCAAATTGGTAAGATAACGCAAGTATTGAATGATAATTCATATAATAAACATAGTTTATTAAAAAAGGTGAACGAAACAATAAATAGTATTGCACTTATGGCTATTATTGTAGCTATTATAATTTCAATAATAGCACTGCTTTTGGGTATGTCAGTTATTGATATAGCCAATATAAGTTTAAGTATATTATTAATTGGTATACCTTTTCAAACTACAATATTATTGTTTTTATATTTATTTATTTTTACCAAAATACTTAGTAATGAGAAGATTCATTTAAAGAATTTATCCTCAATAGAAAAACTTGCAAATGTATCATTATTATTTACTGAGAAACTTAATATTTTTTCGAAAAATGAAATGATAGTCAAAAAAGTATATGTTGATAATCAACTATATGATGCTTTAAATGAAAAAAATATATATATGTTAAGAGAAAACAGTAATGATAGTTTTGATAGGCTAATTCAAATTTCTTTGCTGTGTAATGATTCAACTTATTCCATTGAAGATGATTATGAAGAAGGGGATATTTTTGAAATAGCTCTTATAAAATTTGCACAAAGTAATTTGTTTTTTAAAGATAGTATAAACGCCATGTTTAGAAGGGTATTTGAGATACCATATGATTTAGATAAGAAGATAAAGACAACCATAAATGAAGTTGATAATAACTATAGGGCCAATGTAGTTGGTTCAGTAGACAGTATCTTAGAAAGATGCACACATATATTGAAGAATGGTATCGAGGTGGAGATTACAGAACAGGATATTGAGGGCATAAAGAAAGCTGTTTTTGAAATGTCTAAGGAAGGTTTAATATCAATAGGAGAAGCATATAGAAATTTTAATTATGAGCCGACTCTTGATGAAAATATTGAAAGCAATTTAGTTTTCGTGGGAGTAGTTGGCATGATTAATCCTTTGAAATTAGATGCGTATGATGCTATTAATTTTTGTAATGATAATAATATTAGAGTTATTGTTTCAATGGAAGAAAATAAAATTGCATCATTTGAAATAGGGAAAGAATTGAATTTAATAAAGAATAATATGAATGTGCTATCTGGTTTTGAACTAGAATTTATGGATGAAAAGGAATTTAGGAAAAATATAAAAATTAGAAATGTTTATTCTATGCTTGGTATAAAAGAGAGAGCTAGAATCGTTAAGCATTTAAAGGATATGGGATATATAATTGCTTCATTTGGAAGTAAATTAACAGAAATGCCTTATTTGAAAATATCAGATTTGACAGTAGCAATAGGAGAAAAGTGCAGTAAAACAATAAAAAAGATATCTGATATTTATATGGAGAATATAGATATTGTTAGATTTTTGAGATTGTTTAAGGAATGCAAACAAATAATGCAGACTATATTGAATATTATTGCATATTTGGTTACTTGTATTTCAGCAGGCATGGGTATTATTGTACTTGGTTTTGCTTTTAACCAAAGCACTATTTTGAATGTTAATAATATTATTTGGATAAATTTTATTACAATAATTATTAGTTGCATTGCCATTATGCTTAATTATAAGAATACTGCATACTGTAAAATGAAAAGTATTGATTCTAAATTAATGTCGAATATAAATTTAAATAAACATGTAGTTACAGGACTTTTTATAGCTTTGGTTTCATTTGGAGGATTTTTATATGCAAATAGAATTTTACAAGAGAGTGCTCAAACAGTAGTATTTGCGATATTGGGTATATTTGAAGTGCTTTTTGCATTCAATTTTTCGGATGGCAAAATTTTATTTAAAAATTTATTTTCGAATTTACTACTTTTTCTAAACTTGTTGATTATAGGAATAATATTATCGGTACCTTATAAAGTCGATTTTTTAGGACTTAATAGTATTCATATTAAAGAATGGTCTATAATTTTGATTTTACCTGTAGTTGGATTTTTTGTGACTCATGTATATAGATATAGTAAATATAAAAATTCATATAAATAAACATAAGTTATTGTAATAATAATATTGTATTTGTAATATTATTATTTTGAAAGCTATATGAGGAGTTATGATATGAATTTTAATTATAAGGGTATAGCACTTATACCAATAGTAACTTTAATAGTAAATATAATAAAAAAGGCTGGAGTGCCAAGCAAGTTTGCACCTTTGGTTTCGCTTATAATAGGGTTAATATTCGGTATTTTATTTTTAGCAGATAGTGATGTAAAACAAGGTATATTACTAGGAATAATCATTGGTATAAGTGCTTCCGGGCTTTATTCAAACGGAAAAGAATTAACAAGGAATATTTCAAGGAAAAGTAATTAAAATGGTAAAAATGGATATACTCTAAACATGGAGGTGATACCATGGAAAGAGATATCATTGGGAGACCGTTGTGCTATTATGCTTTTAGTATTTATTTTGGGTGCTATTCATTAATAGTTTATGATAAGAGTAAATTACTTGGTGCAGTTTTAACTGCATCTTTTTTAATAGTGTTTTTAATAAGTTTGGATAAAAAGTTTTTTGCTATAGTGCTTGGATTTTATTTTCTAGGTATAGTATCTATAAATATGTATTACTGTAACAGCATTCCAAGTCAATCTATTATAAGAGTTAGAATTGTAGAATGTAATAAGAACTGTTGTATAGCAAATTATAATAATAGGCTCATAAAATTATACATAAATTGTGATGAAAATAGTAAAGCCATATGTGAGGGAATTAAAGTTACTGTAAGAGGAAATTTTTCAAGAATAAATAATTATTCAAGAGGATATATAGGAAATTACTATGTAAAACAAATAATTTCAATGCATAAAGATATTTGGTATAAATTATCAGAATACAAAAGAGAAGTATATATGGAATTTGAAAATAAGCTAGGTAAACAACACGCTGCTTATGTTATGGCATTATGCGTAGGAGAAGATAAGTACTTATCGTTTGGTCAAAAGGAGAATATGAAAAAATTAGGTATTGTTCATGCTATATGTGTTTCGGGTTTTCATATAGCAATTTTATATATGGTTCTCGAATATTTAGGGGGAATGACTATAGCTTTTCCTTTATCACTTATATATGTATTATTTACAGGGTGTAAATCTTCCACAATTAGAGCATTTATTATGATTTCTATTATGAAAATTTCTAAAAAAGTATTTAGAAATTATGATAGTCTTTCAGCACTTTGCTTTTCGATAATTGTAATTTTGATTATAAAACCTTTTTATGTTATAAGCATAGGGTTTGTATTATCTGTGCTTTCTGTACTGGGAATAATTTTGTTTTATAAAGTATTTAATAGATGTCTCTATAAATTACCTATAAAAGTGAATAATTCAATTAGTTTAAGTATTTCGTCACAAATTTTTTCTATGCCGTATGCTGCATTGATTTTTAAAAAAATAAGTATTGGATTTATATTAGCAAATATTTTATTAATGCCTATTTTATCTATAGTTGTTATTTTAGGCAATATGGGTATTTTATTATTTAAAGTCAAATTCATTTTCTATATAATATGCTACATATTAAAAACGGTATTAACTATATTTTCAGGTGCAGAATATATTCTATCGAGAATTGTGCCTGATATGATGAATATATCATTTATTAATGTTGAAATATATTTATTGCTGTTATTTACTTTGATTATGATTAAGAAGGGTAATAATGAGGTTAAATTTATACCACTGTGCGTACTTCCTGTTTTAATATTACAGATTTATGTTTAAGACGTTTTAAAGAAAATAACAAGTCAAATATGCTTTTTAAAATGCTTAAAGTGAGAATTAGAAATGAAATTAATGCTGATATATATAGAGAGAATTATGCTATAATATATTTGGTCGATATACATTTGTTTTAAATATCTTTGTGGAGGAATAGTGATTTTATGAATTATTTTGAATTTGAGAAGCATATAAAGAATGGTGATATAAAAAATGTTTATGTTTTTTTTGGTACAGATGAAAACTTAATTAAAAATAGCATAAAGTTAATTTCTGATAGAGTAATAAATGATGAATTAAAGGAATTAAATTATGTAAAGATAGATGGGAGCAAGGCAGATTTTAGTGAAATTGAAAATGCATGTGAGACATTGCCAATTATGAGTGATAAAAGGATTATTGAGGTTTATAGAGCGGATTTTTTAGATGATAAAATATGTAATACTAAAAAAGAGAAGAGTACTATGTTTAACCAAATATACAAATATTGCAAAGATATTCCTCGCCACTGTATATTGATAATGTATATAATTTTAGGGAATGATAGAGATAAACCGGGTAAAAAATTAAAGAGTATGGATAAAGTGTCATATGTTGTAAGAGTTGATAAATTCAAGGGCGAGATGCTTAGAAAAAGAGTGAAAGAATTGTTTTTGAGTAGAGGTAAGAAGATTGAGAGAGCAGAATTGGTTCTTTTCTGCAATGAAGTAGATAACAATATGAATATAATAGAAAATGAAGTGGAGAAACTATGCAGTTATACAGAGGAAAGGGATATAAAAAAAGAAGATATTTATGAAATGCTTCCTCAAAAGAATGATAAAGATATTTTTAATTTAGTTGATTTATTATCTCAGAGGAAAATAAAAAATGCATTAGATGTTTTGCATGAACTCATATTTAAAGGAGAAAAAATACCATATATACTTTTTATGATTCAGAGACAATTTAAGCTGCTTTTTAATATAAAAATAGGAGTGCAAAGTGGTAAGGATAAAGAAAACTTGGCTCGTGAGTTGAAATTACATCCCTACATTTGTGAAAAAATGATAGCTCAAAGTAAAAAATTTGAATTAGAACAGCTTGAAAGAATTTTAGAAATGTGCTTAGAATCAGAGAGCAGAATAAAAAGCACTTCATCTGATAATAGAATAGAAATGGAACTGCTTATCATTAACTCAATAGTAAATAAATGATAATACTTAACATAAAACAAAAGTATTGTAAATTCTGTTATTGATGAAAAATTTACAATTAAAATGATAATGTTAAGGTAAAATAAAAAGCCAGTTTAAAAACTGGCTTAAGTACATTACATAGCGTTTAATTTTGATGCTAATCTTGATTTCTTTCTTGCAGCTTTATTTTTATGTAAAACATTCTTTGAAGCAGCCATATCTAAAGCTTTAACTACGTTTCTGAAGTTTACAGTAGCTTCTTCTTTATTACCAGCTTCAACAGCTACCTCGAATCTCTTGATTGTTGTCTTTAATGCAGATTTAATCATTCTATTTCTAAGAGCCTTAGTTTGATTTACTCTGATTCTTTTCTTAGCAGATCTTGAATGTGCCATTATTTTTCACCACCTTATTATGTTATATATTATACGCAGCTTGGGGAAAATGCGTAATGTTTCATATTAACACGAGTTATTATAGCATTAATTTGATATTACTTCAAGTATATATTTCTAAAAAATATGAAAAGTAAAAAACAATTTATAGAATAATTTAGTGTCAAATTGCAAATTATTAATTATATATGCAATATGTTAAGAAAAGGTTAGGGTGATGAAATGATAAACATTAGAACTGATTTAGCTGTTGAAGCACAGGAGATGTATAAGAAACAAACAAAGCAGAATATTCCTGGTACAAAAATTAGTGAATACATGGATGAAGATATAAAAGTTACAATAGTTTCTATAATTGATGAAAAGGGAGAAGAGATTATAGGAAAACCTAAAGGAACATATATTACTCTCGAAATACCAGAATTTGTACATTACGATCAAGAATCTATGAATAGAGTGAGTCAAGTTATTGCAAAGAATCTATCACCATTAATAAAATTAGAAGATAGTATGACGGCACTTGTTGTTGGGCTTGGAAACTGGAAAGTTACGCCTGATGCTGTCGGACCAAAGGTTGTTTCAAAGATAATGGTTACAAGACATTTGAAACAGTTAGTACCTGACTCGATCGATGAAGAAGTTAGGCCAGTATGTGCTATTGCACCAGGTGTATTGGGTATAACAGGTATGGAGACTCGTGAGATTATTAAAGGTATTGTAGAAAAAACAAAGCCTAATCTTGTGATTTGTGTTGATGCATTAGCGTCAAGAAGACTTGAAAGAGTAAATAAAACGATTCAGATTAGCAATACAGGTATATCACCAGGTTCTGGTGTAGGTAATAGACGTATGGAAATTAGTGAAAGAACTTTAGGTATTCCAGTAATTGCTATTGGTGTGCCAACTGTTGTAGATGCGGCTACTATGGCAAATGATACTATCGATTTGGTATTGGATGAAATGATAAAATTATCGAATAAGGGAGGAGAATTTTATAATATACTAAAGTCGGTGGACAAAAACGAAAAACACAGACTCATTAAAGAGGTTTTAGATCCATATGTTGGCGATTTAATGGTGACTCCTAAAGAGGTTGATATGATAATTGATTCTGTTTCTAAAATTATTGCAAATGGAGTGAATATAGCACTTCAACCTGCACTTGATTTAGAAGATATAGGTAAGTATATTAATTAACGCATATGTTTTATATATGATTTATAATTTTGTAAAACTCCTACTTAATAGAGTGGGAGTTTTAAGTTTTTAATTAAAAAAAATTTTTCATATCAATATTCAATATTCAATATTCAATTGCTCAATATTACAATACTTTTATTTTTATAAGTGGGATGTTGAAGCTTTTGCTTTAGCAAAACGAGTTCGCTTTGTTCTGGAAAATATTCCAAGAATATATACATGATAGTACACATATATTTTATTATAAACGATGGGAAATGTTGTGGGGGTATTAATATAATAGAATAAGATTGAGGGGTGTAAAAAATGGCTTACAAAAGTATAAAAAAAGGTAAATATAATTCCCATAATGGAATGAATAAATTTTATTTTAATCTACTGATAATAGTGCTTATAATATTGTTTTTAACTGTTTTGCCTATAAAAATGAACACTCGAAATACCATTCAAAATAAGGACAAGTTTTCTATGAACACTCCTTTGACGAAAGATAAAAATGAAAATATTGGTATGATAAAGCGTATTGCTTATGAATTTGAATCAAAAATAAAAGATCCAATTACAATTATGAGCAGGGAATTGATATTTTTTAAAAGTGGAAATGATAAAAATAATAAGAATTGTACTGATATAAAACCTTTTGTTATCAATAATGATGATATTTCAAAAATCAATAGTTTACAGAATGAAAACTATGATAAAGAGTTTTCGTTAGATGATAAAGGAATAATTAAAACTTCAAAGATTGTAAATAAAAATAGTGTTGTTTCTAAAAAGGCTTGTATATTAATTTATCATTCACATACAAGTGAAGGATACAGACCTAAAGATTCACATACTAGAGACAATAATTATAATGTTTGTAAGGTTGGAGACATAATTGCAAATGAATTAAGAGAAAAGTATAAAATAAATGTAATACATGATAAAACAATACACGATAAGTCATATATAAAAAGCTATTACAATTCGAGGGAAGCTGTAAAAAATTATCTAAAAAAATACAAAAGTTTTGATATTATTATTGATATTCATAGGGATGAAATAGAGGATAAGAGACTTGTAACAGGTAAAGTAAATGGTAAGTCTGTTGCAAAGTATATGTTTGTTCTTGCTACAGGTAATCCTCATTATTCTAAAAACAGAGCATTAGTTAATAAGTTAATTGCCATATCAGATAAATTATATCCGGGACTTTTGAGGAATATTAAGTTATATGATAAATATAAAAGGGGTATAACATATTTTAATCAGGATTTAAGTGATAATGCTATTTTAATGGAAGTTGGAGGTAATAGCAATAACATTGATGAAGCTAAAAACTCAGCTGCTTTTATAGCTAAAATTTTAGCGGAATATATTTACAATAAATATGAATAAAAAAATTGAAATAGGCACATCCTTAAAAGGGAGGTGTTTATTTTTGCTTAGAGATAAAAGAAAATACATATTTGTGATTATTTTAGTTTTAATGATAGTATTTGTAGGGATAATTATAGTTAATATTCACTTAAATAAAAGTGTAGGATGCTTTAATTCAAATTACACGAGTGAAAGAGAAAAGAACAATTTTAAGATATATGTAATAAAGGGTTCTAATGAAGTAAAATTGGAGTTCTTAGAACATTGTATTCAAATAAATAAAAGCAAAATTAATGCTTTAAAATATAATTTAAATAAAAAATTAATACATATATTAAAGTTAGTAAATAATAAATATCACTATTTGTTGGATAGTATAAGTATAAATTGGACAAAACTATTGACAAGGTTAGAGAATATTGTGATATAATCTAACATGGTGAATAATTGATATTTATCGATAGAATACATTTACTTTATGGAGGTATTGTGATATGCCGAATGAGAGACAGAAGAAGATACGAAATTTCTGTATTATTGCACATATAGATCATGGAAAATCGACACTTGCAGATAGACTTTTAGAGAAAACAGGAACTTTGACTAAGAGAGAAATGGATGAACAGGTTCTTGATACAATGGAACTAGAAAAAGAGAGAGGAATCACTATAAAATCACAAGCGGCAAGACTTGTTTACAAGTATGACGATGGTGAAGAGTATATATTGAATCTAATAGATACTCCAGGTCATGTAGATTTTAATTATGAGGTTTCGAGGAGTTTAGCAGCATGTGAAGGTGCTTTATTAGTTGTTGATGCAACGCAAGGTATACAAGCTCAAACACTAGCGAATTGTTATCTAGCAGTGGATAATGATCTTGAGATAGCACCAGTAATAAATAAAATTGATTTACCAAGTGCTAGACCAGAAGAAGTAAAGAAAGAAATAGAAGATGTGATTGGTATTGAGGCTCATGATGCACCTTTAGTTTCTGCAAAGACTGGGTTGAATATTGATGATATTTTTAAAGTTATTATTGAAAAGATTCCTGCACCTTCTGGTGATGAAAATAAACCTTTAAAGGCACTTATTTTTGATTCATATTACGATAGCTATAAAGGTGTAGTATGCTATGTAAGACTGATAGATGGGAAGGTTAAAAAAGGTACAAAAATTAGATTTATGGCTTCTAATAAAGTATATGAAGTTACTGAAGTTGGCGTATTTACACCTGATTATATGGCTATATCTGAACTTAGAGCGGGTGATGTTGGATATATTACAGCGTCTATCAAAAATGTTAGAGATGCTCACGTAGGAGATACCATTACAGAAAATGATAATCCAGCAGATAAACCTTTAGAAGGTTATAGGCCTGCTATTCCTATGGTTTATAGTGGAATTTATCCTATTGATGGTGCAAAATATGAAGAATTAAAAGAAGCAATAGAAAAACTTCAATTAAATGATGCTGCACTTTCATTTGAACCAGAGACATCGATAGCATTAGGGTTTGGATTTAGATGTGGTTTTTTAGGATTGCTCCATATGGAAATAATACAAGAAAGAATAGAAAGAGAATTTAATATTGATATTATTACTACGGCTCCATCGGTTATATACAAAGTGTATAAGACTGACGGTGAGCTTATTGAAATAACAAATCCTACTAATATGCCTGAACCATCTGAAATTAAACATATGGAAGAGCCAATTGTAAGTGCATCAATTATTGCTCCGTCAGATTATGTTGGTGCTATAATGGAATTATGTCAGGACAGGCGTGGTGTGTTTATAAATATGGAATATATTGAAACTACAAGAGTTCTAATAAAATACGATATTCCTCTTAATGAAATTATTTACGACTTCTTCGATGCACTTAAATCGAGAACGAGAGGATATGCGTCATTTGATTATGAATTAAAAGGTTATAAACAAACAAAATTGGTTAAATTAGACATATTGCTAAACAAAGAAAAAGTAGATGCATTGTCTATGATTGTGCCTGAAGAAAGAGCTTATTTAAGAGGAAGAAATATGGCACAAAAATTAAAGGAGTTAATTCCTAGACAACTTTTTGAAATTCCTATTCAGGCTACTGTTGGAACTAAAGTTATTGCGAGAGAAACTATAAAGGCTTTGAGGAAAGATGTGTTAGCTAAATGCTACGGTGGTGATATTTCAAGAAAGAAGAAACTTTTAGAAAAACAGAAAAAAGGTAAGAAGAGAATGAGACAAGTAGGAAGTGTAGAAGTTCCTCAAGAAGCATTTATGGCGGTACTTAAGGTGGATGATTAAAAATGCATTCAATAAAGCATATAAGAACTTTGTTCTTGTATGCTTTTAAAATATTTTAAATATTTTTGTGCAATATATTTTGATATTTTGAAATAATAATTAAGAGAGGTCATAATTTATGAAGGAATTAGCCTTGTACATACATATTCCATTTTGCAAGCAGAAATGCTTTTATTGTGATTTTAAGTCATATAGTGGTAAAGATGAATTGATGAATGATTATATAGAGGCATTATGTAAAGAAATTGAACGTAATAATGACAAAGTATTTAAAACAATATTTATTGGCGGAGGTACTCCTACCTATTTGTCAGAAGATAACTTGATTGCTTTGCTGAAAACAATAAACGCATTGAAAACATCAGAAGAATTAGAGTTTACTATTGAAGGCAATCCAGGTACATTTACAAAGCGAAAATTAAAAATATTAAAAGATATGGGAGTAAACAGATTAAGTATTGGCGTCCAAGCGTGGCAAGACTTTTTATTAAAAAATCTTGGGAGAATTCATACAATACAAGAATTTATTACAGGTTATGAATTAGCAAGACAAATGGGATTTACAAATATCAATGTTGATTTAATGTTTGGACTACCAGAACAAACATTGAATCATTGGGAGGAAACTTTAACAAATATTGTAAAATTAAATCCGGAACATGTATCATGCTATAGCTTAATAATAGAGGAAGGAACGCCATTCTTTAATAAGTATGAAGAAGGCAAATTGACATTACCAGATGAAGATACTGAAAGAAGTATGTATCATATTGCATTAGAAATTTTAGAATCAAGAGGTTATAATCAATATGAAATTTCAAATTTTTCTTTGCCGAATTGTGAGTGTAAACATAATTTAGCTTATTGGGAATTAGGAGAATATATTGGGTGTGGAGTATCGGCACATTCATATGTAGATGGATATAGAGTAGAGAATATACATTCTATCAAGGAATATATAAGAAGAATGAATAATAAATTGAGTCCAGTATTTTCTGCTCATAAAAATTCAAAAAATGATGATATAGAGGAATTTATGTTTATGGGACTAAGAAAGATTAAGGGAATTAGCAAAGAAGAGTTTAAAATAAGATTCTCTACGGGTATTTATGAAATATATAGAGATGTAATACGTAAATTTAAGTATAGTGGTTTATTAATTGAGGATGATAGTTCACTTAGATTATCTCCTAAAGGTGTGGAAATATCAAATTACATTCTTTCAGAATTTATTTTAGATAGATAAAATGAGTAATATGAAATAATTTAAAGAAATAACGATATAATTTTAAATAATTCAATATAAAAGTGATATATCATATATAGAAGTAATTGACAAAAATAAATCTTAGTGATATTTTAAGAACATAGTCATTAGCACTCGAGTTGAGTGAGTGCTAACAAAGAGGTGATGGTATTTGATGAATGAAAGAAAAATAAGAATACTTGAAGCCATAATCAATGATTATATACAAACAGGAGAGCCAGTAGGATCTAGGACTATAGCAAAGAAATATAATCTTGGTATTAGTTCTGCAACTATAAGAAATGAAATGGCAGACCTTGAAGAATTAGGGTATATTGAGCATATTCACAGTTCTTCTGGAAGGATTCCATCTGACTTGGGATATAGGCTTTACGTTGATGAATTGATGAAAGTCAAAGAATTGTCGCTTGAAGAGGAATTGATAATCAAGAGCAAGTTGCTATCAGAAGCTTTATATCAGATTGATAAGATTGTAGAAAGAGCAACATCACTTCTTTCTGATTTAACAAAGCTAGCATGTATTGTTAAAGCTCCATCTATGAAAAAGAGCTTTGTAAAATGCATTCAGCTTTTAAAGATTGACAGCAATAATGTATTGGTTGTTATAGTTACTGATAGTGGAATTATTAAAAACAATGTTATAAGGATTAGTCAACCAGTAGACAGAATTAATTTAGAAAAGTTAAGTTATTTACTTAATATGAGGTTAAAAGGGTTGACAGTAGATGACATTGATTTGGAAGTAATAAATAATATAAAAAATGATTTTGTTGGTCATGATGATATTTTTAATGCTCTTATTCCAACTATATATGATAGCTTAAAGAGTATGGAGACACCTCAGGTTTATTCCACTGGAGAGACGAATATATTTAACTATAATGAATACAATGATGTTGAAAAAGCAAGAGCTTTCTTGGAATTAATAAATAATCAAGATTACATCAAAGATTTATTAGAAAACAGCATGGGTGGTGATAATAAGCTATCAATCATTATTGGTGAAGAGAACAAGATAGAAGAAGCGAAGGATTGTAGCATAATTTCAGCTGTGTATTCTGTAAAGGATAGACCACTTGGAGTGATAGGAGTTATTGGACCGAAGCGAATACGCTATGATAAGATAGTACCATTATTGAATGAATTCATTAATGAGCTTAATAGAAAGCTAAATGATATCTATTATGACTATTGATCGATTTTACAAGACTCCTACTTCTATAAGTGGGAGATTGAAGATTTTGATTTAGCAAAACGAGTTCGCTGTGTTTTGTAGATAAATATTTTGGTACAAAATCATATGCATGAATGGAGGAAGAAGGCATTGGAAAATAGGGTTGATGAAAAAAAAGAGCATAAAGAAGAAAATATAATCAATGAAACAGATGATATGAATAATACTGACAATGTAGTTGAAAATGAAACAGAAGATGAAATTGTTGAAGAAGTTGAACATGATGAAGAAGTCAATAAGGAAAATGAGGTACAGAAATTGAAAGATGAAAATAGAACATTAAAAGATGAACTAAAGAAAATAAACAATATATTGTCTACAGTGCAAGAAAAGCATTTAAGGCTTACTGCTGAGTATGATAATTATAGAAAAAGAACTGTAAAAGAAAAAGAAAATATTTATACTGATTCATGTGCAGATGTTTTAAAAGAATTTCTACCTGTTTTAGATAACTTAGAAAGGGCAGTCGAGGCAGAAGGAAATATAGATGAGTTAAAAAAAGGTGTAGAGATGACATTAAAGCAGTTTTATTCAGCTTTGGAAAAGCTTAATGTTGAAGAAATACCTACTGAAGGAGGTTTCGACCCTAATATTCATAATGCAGTTATGCATATAGAAAGTAAAGAGTTTGGTAATAATGAAATTATTGAAGTGTTTCAAAAAGGTTATAGAAGAGGAGAAAAAGTACTCCGTTACAGTATGGTAAAGGTAGCAAATTAATATACTGAAACAATATTCAGAGTGAAAAAATATGATGTAGGAGGTAACAAAAATGGGAAAGATTATAGGAATTGATTTAGGAACTACAAATTCTTGTGTTGCGGTTATGGAAGGTGGGGATCCAGTTGTAATCCCTAATTCAGAGGGAGCTAGAACAACACCATCAGTTGTTTCATTTCAGGCAAATGGTGAGAGATTAGTAGGTCAAGTTGCTAAAAGACAGGCAATCACAAATCCAGATAAGACAATAATTTCAATTAAAAGATTAATGGGAACAGATCATAAGGTTAAGATAGATGACAAAGAATATTCTCCACAAGAGATTTCAGCTATGATTCTTCAAAAAATAAAGAAAGATGCTGAAAGTTATTTAGGAGAACCTGTTACAGAAGCAGTTATTACAGTACCAGCTTACTTTAATGACAGCCAAAGACAAGCAACTAAAGATGCTGGTAAGATTGCAGGATTAAATGTTAGAAGAATAATCAATGAACCAACAGCAGCTTCATTAGCTTATGGATTGGATAAGATGGATCAAAATCAAAAGATTCTTGTTTACGATCTTGGTGGTGGAACATTTGACGTATCAATATTAGAGTTAGGTGATGGTGTTTTTGAGGTAATGTCTACAAATGGTGACACTCATCTTGGTGGAGATGATTTTGACCAAAAAATAATTGATTACATTGCTGATACTTTTAAAGCTGAAAATGGAATAGATTTAAGAAATGATAAAATGGCTTTACAGAGATTAAAAGAAGCTGCTGAGAAAGCTAAAATAGAGCTTTCTTCATCAACTCAAACAAATATTAATTTGCCATTTATTACAGCTGATGCAACAGGACCAAAACACATAGATATGAATATTACGAGAGCTAAGTTCAATGAGTTAACTCATGACTTAGTAAATAGGACAATAGAGCCTATGAAAAAGGCATTAAAAGATGCAGAGCTTTCAATGAGTGATATAGATAAAGTTATACTTGTTGGTGGTTCAACAAGAATACCAGCTGTACAAGAAGCTGTTAAAAACTTTACAGGCAAAGAACCTTCAAAAGGAATTAATCCTGATGAATGTGTTGCTGTTGGAGCAGCAATTCAAGCAGGAGTATTAACTGGAGAAGTAAAAGATGTATTGCTTCTAGATGTTACTCCATTAACATTAGGTATTGAAACTTTAGGTGGAGTTGCAACACCACTAATAGAAAGGAATACAACTATACCAACTAAAAAGAGTCAAATATTCTCTACTGCTGCTGATGGTCAGACATCTGTTGAAATACATGTTGTTCAAGGTGAAAGACAGATGGCAGCTGATAATAAGACGCTTGGTAGATTTACATTATCAGGAATTGCTCCAGCACCAAGAGGAGTTCCTCAAATCGAAGTTACATTTGATATAGATGCAAATGGTATAGTTAATGTATCAGCTAAAGATAAAGCAACAGGAAAGGAAGCAAATATTACAATAACTGCTACAACAAACTTGTCTGAAGAAGAAATTCAGAAGGCTGTTGATGAAGCTAAGAGATTTGAAGAAGAAGATAAGAAGAGAAAAGAAGCAATTGAAGTAAAGAATAATGCAGAGCAGGCTGTTTATCAAACAGAAAAGACATTACAGGAGTTAGGTGATAAAGTTTCTGCAGAAGATAAAGCTAAGGTAGAAGATAAGCTTAATGCACTTAAGTCTCTTAAAGAAGGAAATGATATTGAAGCTATTAAGAAAGCAACTGAAGAATTAACTCAAGAATTCTATGCAATATCATCAAAAATGTATCAACAAGCAAATCCACAAGGCGCACAAGGAGCACAAGGTGCAGGATTTAATACAGGAGATATGGGTGGTACAGCAGAGCAACCAGGAAATGATGATAATGTAGTAGATGCTGATTATGAAGTAAAAGAGGATAAATAGATTTTACAATAACATTAAGGGAAGGGTATTTACTCCTCCCTTAATTTGAGTATTATAGTACTATGAGTATTATGTTAAATTTTAAATTTATTTTAGCTAGGTGGTGAAACTGCGGATGGCAAAGGATTATTATAAAATTTTAGGGTTAGAAAAAGGTGCAAGTGAAGCTGATATTAAAAAAGCATTTAAGAAACTTGCACTTAAGTACCATCCAGATAGAAATTCAGGTAATAAGGAAGCAGAGGAAAAATTTAAAGAGATAAATGAAGCATATCAAATATTGTCCGATCCAGAAAAGAAGGCAAGATATGATCAGTTTGGGACTGCTGATTTTAGTGGTGGATTCAGTGGCTTTAATGGTGCGGGATTTGATTTTTCGGATTTAGGAGATATATTTGGAGATATATTTGGTGGCGGCTTTGGTGGCTTCGGTGGTTTTGGAGGTTCATCAAGAAGAAATACTAATGCACCAAGAAAGGGTGCAGATATTGAGACTACGATTAATTTAACTTTTGAAGAAGCTGCATTTGGTGTAGAGAAGAATATTACAATAACTAAAAGGGAAAAATGTGAAGTGTGTTCAGGAACAGGAGCAAACCCTGGAACTTCTCCACGAAAATGTGATAAGTGTGGGGGAACTGGTATTATAAGACAAACTAGAAGCACTGCTTTTGGTAGTTTTACTACTCAAACAACATGTGATAAATGCGGTGGTAAAGGTGAAATAATAGATAGCCCTTGCAAAAATTGTAATGGAACTGGTACTGTAAAAAAAGAGAAAAATATTAAGATAAATATTCCAGCTGGTGTCGATACTGGAAATGTGATTCCACTAAGAGGACATGGACAGCCAGGAAGTAATGGTGGACCTCCTGGTGATTTATATGTTCATATTAGAGTTATGCCTCATAAACGATTTGTTAGAAAGGGTAATGATATATATATAGAAGAGCATATATCAATTGGCAAGGCAATATTTGGTGCAGAAATAGATGTTCCTACAATAGATGGAACTGTTTCATATAAAATACCATCAGGAACTCAATCGGGTACTGTGTTCAGATTAAAGGGTAAAGGTATACAAAGAGTTAATGGTTATGGCAGAGGAGATCAATATGTAAAAGTAATTGTTGATATTCCTAAAAAATTAAATGATAAGCAAAAGGAAGCACTTGTAAAATTTATGGAGGCTTCGGGTGAAGATATTAATTCGACTGATGGAAATAAAAAAGGTTTTTTCAAGAATATGTTTAAGTAATGATTAATATCGGCTTACTTCATAGTATGGAGTAAGCTTTTTGGCTAATGAACTTGTTTTGTTAAAGCAAAAAGTTTCAATCTTCCACTTACAGAAGAGGAAGTTTTGTAGAATCGATAAATATAATTGAGGTGATACGTATGGATAAAGAATGGATTGAAGTTACTGTAGTAACAAGCAGTGAAGCTGTTGAGGCGGTTACGGGAATATTTTATAATGTTGATGTTAAAGGAATTTCTATATTGGATTCAGAAGATGTAGAATTTAAGAAAAAAAATGAAAGCGATTGGGATTATTTTGATGAAAGTTTGCTAAATATTAAAAATGGTGCAGTTGTTAAAGCATATTTTAAACAAGATGAAACATTCAATGAAAAGCTAGAATATATTAAAAAGAAAATTGATGACTTAGATAAAGTTGGGCTCGACAAGGGAGAAGGTTTGATTACTGTAGCTAAAGTTAATGAAGAGGATTGGGAAAACAATTGGAAAAAATATTATAAGCCTACTAAAGTTGGCGAAAATATTGTTGTAAAACCTATATGGGAAGAATATAATAAAAAAGATGATGAAATAGTTCTAGAATTAGATCCAGGAATGGCTTTTGGTACGGGAACCCATGAAACAACTAGAATGTGTATAAAGGCATTAGAGAAATATGTTGATAATGATGCAATAGTTTTTGATATAGGAACAGGCTCGGGAATATTATCTATAGCAGCAGCAAAACTAGGTGCCAAAAATGTTATAGGGGTGGATTTGGATCCAGTTGCAGTTGCTTCAGCAAAAAAGAATGTTGGTTTTAATAAAATAGATAATATTGAAATACTGCATGGGAATTTAATGGAAGTTGTTAAAGGAAAGGCAGATATTGTTGTAGCAAATATTATTGCAGATATTATTTTATTATTGACTGAAGATGTTAAAAAGTTTATTGTACCTGGAGGAAAATTTATTTCATCTGGTATAATATTAGATAGGAAAGATGATATTATAAATAAGCTTGAGGACTGTGGATTTAAAATTGATGAAGTAAATATTGAAGGTGAATGGACTTGTATAGTTGCTTCGTTGTTATGATTTTTATAAAACATATTAATCATACTTTCGCTTATATTTTAAATGAGAGGATGTAATTGATGCATAAATTTTTTGTACCTGAGGATAAATTTTATGACGGTTTTGCGGTTATTGAAGGTGATGATGTAAAACACATTTATAAAGTATTGAGATTGGGTATAGGGGAGAAAATAAGCATAAATAATTGCAATGGTAATGAATTTCTTGGTGAGATTGTAGAAGTGAACAAAAGGGAAGTCAAAGTTAATATAATGAAGGAATTACCATTAAACAATGAGAGTACAATTGGTGTGTTTTTATTTCAAGGATTGCCTAAGAGCAGCAAGATGGATTTGATTATACAAAAAACAACTGAATTAGGTATTAAAGCTATTAATCCAGTTAGTATGAAACGAGTTGTTGCAAATGGAACTAAAGATATGAAGCTTGAGAGATGGAACAGGATTGCACTTGAAGCGTGTAAGCAAAGTAAGAGAAGTTTAATTCCTGTTGTTAATAAACTTTGTACTTTTGAAGAAATGATTTCACAACTTAAAAATATGGATTTGGTAGTTGTACCATATGAAAATAAAAAAGGGTATGGTTTAAAAAGATTATTTAATAAAATAGATAAAATGAATATTAAAAATATTGCTATTGTAATTGGTCCAGAAGGTGGATTTGAAGACTATGAAATTAACATTTTGGAAAGTATAGGTGCTGAAATAGTTACATTAGGACCTAGAATTTTAAGAACAGAAACAGCAGGTTTTACTGCATTGAGTATTATTATGTATGAAATAGGAGACTTAGGAGGAAACATGTAATGAAGGTTGCTTTTGCTACTTTAGGTTGCAGAGTGAATATGTATGAAACAGAGGCAATGTCAGAGCTATTCATTAAAGAAGGACATGAAATAATACCTTTTAATAAAATAGCAGATGTATATATTATTAATACTTGTACAGTTACAAATATGGGCGATAAAAAATCCAGACAAATGATAAATAGAGCTAGGAGAAAAAATGAAAATGCAGTTATTGCGGTGGTAGGATGTTATTCACAAATAGCACCTAAAGAAATAAGCAGTATTGAAGGAGTAGATATTGTACTTGGAACAAGGAATAAAAGCAAAATAGTGCATTATGTTAATAGATTTATTGAAGAGAAAAAGCAGATAATAAAAGTGGATGATGTACTACATAATAAAATATTTGACGACTTAAATATTGAAGAATATCAATACAAAACAAGAGCATTTTTAAAAATACAAGATGGATGTAACAGATTTTGCTCTTATTGCTTAATACCTTATGCAAGAGGTGCTGTATGTAGCAAAGAACCTAAAAAAGTGATTGAGGAAGTACATAAATTAGCAGAACATGGATTTAAAGAGATAATATTATCAGGTATACATATAGCTTCGTATGGCTTTGAACTAAAGGGAAATTGGAATTTGATTAAAATATTAGAAGAAGTGAATAATGTAGAAGGAATTGAAAGAATAAGAATAGGTTCAATTGACCCTACATTTTTTACTGAAGATGTTATAAAGAATATTTCACATATGGATAAAATGTGTCCACATTTTCATTTATCGCTTCAAAGTGGTTGTGATGAAACTTTGAAAAGAATGAATAGAAGGTATTCAACTAGCGAATATAGAACTGTCGTGCAAAATTTAAGAAAACACATTAAGGATATTTCAATAACGACAGATATAATAGTTGGTTTTCCAGGTGAAACAGATTATGAATTTAATAAAACATATGAATTTTTAAAAGAAATAGAATTATCCAAAATGCATATATTTAAGTATAGTCCTAGAAGCGGAACAAAAGCTGCAAAAATGCAGTGTCAAGTGGATGGTAAAGTAAAGGATATTAGAAGTCATAAATTGATTGAATTAAATGAGAAGTTAGAAAAGCAATTTATGCAAAAATATATTGGTAGAAATATGGAAGTATTATATGAGCAAAAGAGTAAAGAACATGAAGGATATTATGAGGGGTATACTCCAAATTATATTCGTGTTTTATCTAAAATGAATGATGATGTATTTATAGGAAAGGTGTTACCAACTAAATTACATAATGTTGATAAAGAATTTATGTATGGAACTATAAATTTTTAAATATCAATATTGCAGGAATATTGATAAAAATGTTGAATGTTATAGTAGTTTTGAGGGAGGTGAAAACATGGAGAATTGTATTTTTTGTAAAATAATTAATAATGAAATTCCTAGCGAGAAGGTATATGAAGATGATAAAGTATTGTGTTTTAAGGATATCAATCCTGAAGCACCTGTTCATATTCTAATAATTCCAAAGGAACACATAAGCAGTGTTAATGAATTGAATGAAGAAAATGCAGATATTATTTCGTATATATTTTTGATTGCGAAAAAATTAGCTAAACAACTAGGAATAGCTGAAAATGGGTATAGAATAGTTAATAATTGTGGAAATGATGGGGGTCAGACAGTAGAGCATATACATTTTCATATGCTAGGAGGAAGAAATCTTCAGTGGCCACCGGGATAGATTTGTTAAATAATATTGACATTTAACAAATTTGTGTTGTATAATTTAAAACGTGCTATTTATTCCCGTAATGCTGTTGCTTATTTAATTAAAAAGACTAGCGGAGGGAGGGATATGGATGTCAGAAATTAAAGTAAGAGAAAATGAATCACTAGAGAGTGCTTTAAAAAGATTTAAGAGAGAATGCGCTAAGGCTGGTGTTTTAGCAGAAGTTAGAAAAAGAGAACACTATGAAAAGCCTAGTGTAAAAAGAAAAAAGAAATCAGAAGCTGCTAGAAGAAGAAAAAGAAAATAGAAAAATTGAAAGAGGGTAAGATTTAATGTCCTTAAAGGAGATTCTACAGCAAGATTGGAAGGATGCTTTAAAGGCAAAAAATAAATTTAAAGCTAATACTATAAGTATGGCTAAAGCAGCTATATTGCAAGCAGAAAAAAGTGGAACGTCCGTGATAGATGATGATGATATTATTCAGATTCTATCAAGAGAAGTTAAACAGAGACGTGAAGCATTGGAAGAGTTTGAAAAAGCTAACAGACAGGATTTAGTTGATAAGACTAAAGATGAAATTGAAATTTTACTTGAATACCTTCCAAAGCAGTTGTCAAAAGATGAAATAATGGAAATTATTCGTCAAGCAGCAGTCGATGAGGGAGCAAATAGTATGAAAGATATGGGCAGGGTTATGTCTGCAGTAGTTCCTAAAACTAAAGGAAGAGCAGATGGAAAGCTTGTCAGTCAATTGGTAAAGGAATACTTAAACAAATAATAAAGACCTAGTTTATCTAGGTCTATTTTTATGCCTATTTTTTGCTTATATTCTCAAAATGTCATTAATTAAGATTATCATTCATAGATTATAATGGAATGCTAAAAGAGGTGATATTTTGAGAAACAAAATTGACAAGTCAAAGGAAATTATTGCAGAGAAATTAGATTTACCAAGAGAAGTTGTAATGGATTTACCTAAAATAACTATAATAGCTAATACCGAAATAAACATAGAAGGACATAAAGGAATTTTAATGTTTACGGAAAATGAGATTCAAGTTAATACAAAGCAGGGAATAGTAGTTGTTATGGGAAGTAATTTAGAAATATCATATTTAGGGGGAAGTACGATTACCTTAAAAGGATTTTTTAATAGCGTACTATATGATAAAAATGAGCAATAATAAGACTATTAATAAAGGAATTGTGATTATTGAGATTACAGCTATTAATCCCGATAGCTTTGTAAATATTTTATGGAGAAATGGTATAGAAATAAAAAGAGTACACAAGGAAAATATTTGCACATACACTATGCAAATAAATGCTTGTGATCTAAAAAAAGTGGAAAGTATTGCCGAAAATTATGGTGTTAAAGTGAGTGTTTTAAAAAAGTATGGAGTTAAATTTATAATTTTAAGATATAGAAAAAGAAAAGCATTTTTGTTTGGAAGTATTTTATTTATTCTTATGATATATTATTTAGCTTCCTTTATATGGAGTGTCAATATAGATACAGAATATAATATTTCGCCATATGAAATAAGAAAAGAATTATTAACTTGGGGTATACACCCAGGCATAAGCAAGAGAAAAATAGATATTTTTGAAATAGAGGATAGATTGATGAGAGAAAATGATGAAATAGTTTGGGCAAAAGTTCGTGTTGAGGGTACTCATCTTCATATTAAAATTTCAGAAAGGCAAACTCCACCTAATCTTATAAAAGATGATACTCCATGTAACCTGGTAGCAAATAGAGATGGTGAAATAATAAGAGTATATACTAAGGCTGGAACTGCTGTGGTTTCAGAAGGAGATATGGTTAGAAAAGGTGAGATTTTAGTTAATGGTAGACAGGGTAGTGAAGGAGCGGAATATTTAGTTCATGCTGACGGAAAAGTAATAGCTAAAACTTTTTATGAAAAGAGTAAAATATTGAAATCATATAAAATTATTAGGAAAAGAACGGGCAAAAAATCAAGAAAAGTTTATTTTACCGTATTAGGTAAAAAAATATTTATAAAAAATGATTTAAATAATTTCAAAAACTATGATAAAATAATAAATAATACCTTATTTTTTAAAAATGAAATTTATTATGAAGTGGAAGAGGAAAGAGAAGAAATAGAAGACTGTGATGATATGATTCAAGGTGCATTTAAAGAGTTATACGATGATATAACAGTTAATTTTGATAAATCTGTTAAAATAGTTGATAAAATTAAGGATGTTAAATTTGATGGCGATAAATATAAAATTAGACTTGTTGTAGTAGTCGAAGAAAATATTGCAGTTCCTCAAAAGATAGAATATGTAGATGAAGATTAGTCATATAATCACTCAAGCTAAAAAGGTGGGTATGTCATGAAAGATAAAATTATGAATTTAATGAAAATATATAAGGTAAAAATGGTAATTATATTTGTTATAACTTTTGTTGCTACATTTGGTGTTTTAATAAGTGCATTGGCACCTAAAATGTACTCATTAAAGGAAGGCGATATAGCTGTAGAAAACATTAAAGCACCATATGATATCGAAGATACTTTGGCTACTGAAAAGAAGAGACAGGAAGTTTTAAAGTCAGTACAAGATCAATACACTGTGCTAAGAAGTGTAAAGGGAGATGTTATTCAAACAATTGACAATCTGATTTCCAAAGTAATAGAGATTAAGGGTGCTAATATAAATATTCAGATTAATGATGGAGTTGAGGATAGTAAAGAGCTTTCAGAGAAAGATAAGAAAGTATTAGCAGAAAAAAGAAAGAAATTGGAACAAGCAGCTCAAAATCAGAAAAAAATAATTAAGCTAAAAAGGTTAAAGGAAGAATCTCCAATAAAGCTATCTGATGAAAACTATGAAATTCTTTTAGAATTAAATATTTCAGAATTAGAGCAATTAAAAAATTTCTTAGAAAATGTAATGTCGGAACTATATGATGAATTCCAGATAAATGCAAAGAAACCTGTAAAGAAGTTACAAAATAATTCTTCAGATGATATTACTAATAATCATGATAATAATATTATCGATAATGCTTATGATGAAATAAAGTTGGAAGATCAAAAAAAGGCACAAGATTTTATTGAATCACAATTTAATAAATCTGAGTTTTCTAAGCAAATAAAAGAATTGGGAAAATCAATTGGGTTTACTCAAGTTAGGGCAAATGTAATGTATGATGAGGCTAAAACTAAAAAATTAAGATATGAAGCTCTTAGCGAGGTAAAACCTATTATAATAAAAAAGGATCAGATTATTATAAAAGAAGGTGAACCAGTTACTAAAGCTCAAATTCAGTTATTGAGAGATTTACATAAATTGAATGATAGCAGTAGTTCAATTTGGTATAGGTATTTATGCATAGGCTTACTTATAATAATTACAATGGTAATACAATTGATGTATTTATATAAATATCATATAGATATTTTTCATAATACTAAAACAATTATTTTGATAAATTTAGTGAATTTTATAAGTTTACTTTTAGCTAGGACAATAAGCATAGTAAACCCGTATTTAATACCATTAGCGTGTGCTCCTATGCTTTTATCGTTATTGATAAATGATGATGTTGCCATAATTTCAAGTGTTATAAATACTATTTTAATAAGTGCCGTTATTCAATTTAATGTACCTGTTACGGTTTTAGCAGTAGTTGATGCCATAATTGGTGTTATAATGTTAAAAAATATGGATCAAAGAAGTGATATACTGTATTCATCGGTATTTACGGCTATTGCTAATTTGGCATTTGTTTTTATTCTCTTAATTGTTAGAAATAATAGTGATTTTGTGAAAATTATCATTGATTCAGGTTTGGCTTTTTTAGCGTGTGTTCTTGCTGGAGTATTGACAATAGGATTTTTACCGTTTTTCGAAAGTATATTTGACATAATTACAACAATTAAATTGCTGGAACTTTCAAATCCAAATCAACCTCTTTTAAAGAAATTATTAATAGAGGCACCGGGAACTTATCACCATAGCGTTCTTGTTGCAAATTTGGCTGAGCTTGCAGCAGAGGCTGTAAATGCAAATTCAGTGTTGGCAAGAGTTGCTGCATATTATCATGATGTAGGCAAGCTTAAAAGACCTTATTTCTTTAAAGAGAATCAAAGAGGTAACAATCCTCATGATAAGATTACTCCTAATTTAAGTACTTTAATAATTATTTCTCATGTCAAAGATGGTATTGAACTGGCAAAACAATATAAAGTACCTGAAGTTATTCAAGATATTATTGAGCAGCATCACGGTACATCATTGGTAAAATACTTTTATATAACAATGAAAAATAATAGTGATAAACCCGATGAAGTGAGAGAAGAAGATTTTATGTATCCAGGGCCTAGACCTATGAGTAAAGAAGCGGGTATTATAATGCTTGCAGATGGTGTTGAAGCAGCAGTTAGATCAATTAGTGAACCAAGTAAGGGTAAAATAGAGGAAATGGTCAATAATATTATTAAGAGTAGGCTTAATGAAGGACAACTTGATGATTGCGATTTGACATTAAAAGATCTTGAAAAAATAAGGAAAGCATTTTTAAAAGGACTTTCAGGGATATATCATAATAGGATTGAATATCCTAAGCTTTCAGAAAAAATACAAGAATTAGATAGGAGATAGTTATGATATACATTGATAATAGGCAAGAAAAGATTAATGTTACAGATGAACTTGAAAAAAAAATAGAATATGTTATTGATTTTACACTAAAAAGGGAAGAATTTAAAAAGGACTACGAAATAAGTGTTATTTTTGTTGACAATGCTCGTATAAGAGAGATAAATAAGTGTCAGAGAAATATTGATAAAGCAACAGATGTATTATCTTTTCCAATGATTGAGTATGAAGATGGAAAGGTATTTAAGGAATTGTATTTGCATTATGATTTTGACAGTGCTTGTTATGATGGTGATAATTTAATATTAGGTGATATAGCTATTTCTCTTGAAAAGGCACAAGAGCAGAGCATAGAATACAATCACTCTTTTGAAAGGGAAGTGTGCTATTTGATTGTTCATTCAGTACTTCATCTTTTAGGGTATGACCATATGAATGAAGCTGATAAAACAAAGATGAGAGAAAGGGAGAAAGAAATATTAGACGAACTAAAGATATACAGATAGGAAATTTGATTTTCTATTAAAACATAAGTAAGGCATGCAAGTTTTGCATGTCTTAAATAATAAGCAGATAATAAGGATGGATGTCATGAAAAAAAGTTTATTGGATAGTTTTAATTATGCATTTGAGGGAATTATAAAAGCTATCATAGAAGAAAGAAATATGAAGATACATGTTACTATTACTATTGCGGTATTGATTGTGTGTTTTTTTTGTGATTTGAGCAAAATTGAGATATTGATAGTTGGAATTACTATTTCTTTAGTACTTATAACTGAGATGATTAATACAGCATTAGAAGATGCTCTTGATGCATATTTTAGTGAATATAATAATTATGTTAAAAATGCTAAAGATATTGCTGCTGGAGCGGTATTGATATCTGTTATTAATTCTATTATAGTAGGGTATATTATATTTAGTGACAAATTAAAGCCTATTGCATATAATGTCTTAGAAAAAATTAAAAATTCAAATTCTCATATTGTTTTTTTGATATTAATTATAGTTATTTCAATTACATTGATATTAAAGATTTTAAATGGTAAAGGTACACCCTTCATGGGTGGTATGCCAAGTGGTCATAGTGCAGTGGCTTTTTCTATAGCTACGTCCATTGCATATTTAACTAGAACACCGTCGGGAATAATATTGGGATTTGTTTTGGCGATTATTGTTGCACAAAGCAGAGTGGATTCAAAGACTCATTCTATATTTGAAGTTATTTTAGGTGGTTTATTAGGAAGTTTAATTACAATATTAATTTTTCAACTTTTATTGTAGAATAATGTGAAAAGAATTGTTAATCTTATTGAATTAGTGATATAATTTACTTACGCTAGTTATTTTGTTTACATACGTTTGGAGGTTAGGTATGAATTACAATGATTTAGTAAAAAAAGCAATTGAGGCAAAAAAATTTGCTTATACGCCATATTCAAATTTTAAAGTTGGTGCGGCGCTAATTACGGAAGATGGTACAGTTTACACGGGAGCTAATATTGAAAATGCATCCTATGGTGCTACAAATTGTGCCGAAAGAACAGCTATTTTTAAGGCTGTTTCAGAAGGACATACTAAAATAAAAGCATTGGCGGTTGTAGGTGATGAATCACAGTACACTTATCCATGTGGTATATGTAGACAGGTTATGATTGAATTTGCAACTGAAGATTTTAAAATTATAATTGTGAAGAATAAAGATGAATACATGGTGAAAACTATAGAGGAGATATTGCCAGGAGCTTTCACAATAGAAAATCTCAAAAAACATTAAAAAATTAATTATTAAGAACTGCGAGGAGGAAATATGTTCAAATCAGGATTTGTGACAATAATTGGTAGACCTAATGTGGGTAAGTCAACACTTTCAAATTATATTATGGGTGAAAAATTATCTATTGTTTCTAGTAAACCTCAGACGACTAGAAACAATATTCATACTATATTAACCAGGGATGATTTTCAGGTTGTTTTTGTTGACACACCAGGTATACATAAACCTAGACATAAGCTAGGTGAATTTATGGTAAAAATAGCTGAGGAATCAATAAAAGAAGTAGATATAATTTTATTCATTACCACACCAGATGATGAAGTTGGTAGAGGAGATCAATATATTTTAGAACAGCTAAGAAATGTTAATATACCTGTTATACTTTTAATAAATAAAATTGATGAGAGTACACCAGAAAATATAGCTAAAACAATAAAAAATTATTCTGAATTCTTCGATTTTGCAGAAGTTATACCTATATCGGCTAGAAAGGGTAAAAATATTGATATTTTGTTAGATGTAATGAAAAAATATCTACCTGAAGGGCCAAAGTATTATCCTGACGATATGATAACTGATAAACAGGAAAGATTTATCGTTATGGAAATAATTCGTGAAAAGGCATTAAGACTCTTAGAACAAGAAGTTCCACATGGAATAGCGATTGAGATTCTTTCTATGAAGAAGGATAGGAAGGGTATATACAATATAGAGGCAAATTTATTGTGTGAAAAAGCTTCTCATAAACCCATCATAATAGGAAAGGGTGGTAGTAAGCTCAAAAAAATATCAAGATATGCTAGAATGGATATAGAAAAGTTTTTGGATTCTAAAGTTTATTTAAGAATTTGGGTAAAGGTAAAAGAAGAGTGGAGAGATAGCCCATTCTTATTGAAAGAGCTTGGATACAAGGATTAAAACTTACAATGATGTCTTTGGGGGGATGGTTTTCTGTCAGTTTTTAAAACAAGAGCTGTAGTGCTGAAAACTCAAGATTTTAAAGAGAATGACAAATTAGTATGGCTATTTACCGAAAAACTAGGTAAGATTTCGGCAATAGCCAAAAATGCAAAGAAGGGAAATAGTAAATTAAGAGTAGCTACATTACCATTTTGTTATGGCGATTTTGTTGTATATAGAGGTAAATCATTGTATACAATAAATGAGGTAAGCATTATAGATTCATTTCAAGTATTTTTAGGCGATATTGAGACGTTAACATATACATCATATTTAAATGAATTGATAGATATTTCTCTACCTGATGAAGAAAGCAATAGGGATTTGTTTAGAATTTTTATGACAGCATATTACTTAATCAAAAATGATGTAGGTGATTTAGAAGTACTCATAAGAGCTTTTGAAATAAAGCTATTAGAGGCAACAGGTTATGGCATTAATATGGAGTATTGTAGTATTTGTAGAAATAAAATTCAAAGATCGAATTATATAGATACTAGGTATTTTGGGGCAGTTTGTGATAAGTGCAGTACATCTACCTGTGTAAAAGTAAGCAATACTACATATAATGCATTAAGATTTTTAAGCAATTTGCCGTTAGAAAGATTTTATAGGCTTATTTTAGATGATAATTCAAAAAAAGAATTGTATCAGTTATTGTCAAATATTATATCTCAAATATATAAGAGAAAACCGAAATCTCTAGAATTATTATTAAATTTAAAGGAGTGATATTATGTCAGACATTACATTGGAAAAGATAGACATAATTAGAGAAAGAGTGAACGTTTCATACGCAGAAGCTAAGGAAGCATTAGAAGCTAGTAATGGTGATGTTGTTGATGCTTTAATTTACATTGAGGAAAAAAGTAATAGGAATGATGAAAAAATTTATGAGGAATTTCATACTACTCAAGGTGAGTTCAAGCAGTGGCTTAAGGATTTGGTAAGGAAAGGCAATGTTTCAAGAATCAAAATTAAGAAAGACGATAGGGTGCTTATAGATATTCCTGTGAATGCTGGGCTAGCAGCAGGTATATTAACGCTTATTTATCCTCAATTGTTAGCTTTAGGAATACTTACAGCTGTTGTTACTAAGATTACTGTTGAAATAACAAGAAAAGATGGTACAGTTGAGGTTGTTAATACTATAATAAAGAATGCTGTTGATGATATAAAGGAAAAAGTTAATGATTTAAAAAATGAAGTAGAGCATAAGGCAAATAACAAAGAAAGCGAAGACGGTAAAGAAAAATTTTATCAGTACAGTGTTAAGTTTGATGATGTTGAAGAAGAGGAATATAAAGAGAACGTCAACAAAGATAAAACAAACAATGAATCTGATATTGATAATGAATAGTCAAAGGAGCCAGCATTTTCGCTGGCTTTTTTAAAGAGAATGATATAATGTGTAATAGGCAATACTAAATGTAATTTATTTCAGCTCTAAAGAGCAAAATCTAGTTTGATCTATCTATCAAGCAAAAATTAAATGCCAAATTTTACACTTAATTACATATGATTTTTCAAAAAAAGACTAAGCATATTTTTTTTAATAATTGTTAAAAATTTTTATAATAATCTTTACTTTTTATCACCTCCATAGTACAATTTATATATCATAAATAACGTATTTGTGTACGTTTATTTAAGTAGTTAATATCTTCAATAGTT
>NZ_LTBA01000016.1 GCF_001594005.1 Clostridium tepidiprofundi DSM 19306
TCTAGTCTTCCTCAATTATTTAAACCTCCTCAAACAATATAAATTAGTATTCCACTAATAATATTCGTTGAGTACATATACATATTTATAACATTTTAATGCGAAGAATTTTTAATCTTTAGAGCTGTATAAGCATAAAAACCAATTTTACTGATTATACTTTCTATACAGAGGACGGTAATTATCTTCACTTTGAATTTCAAACTACATATAAAGAAAAAGACATAAATAGATTTTTATTCTATGACGCATCACTACTTTATAAATACAATAAAAAGGTTAATACTATAGTAATATACTCAGCAGATATAAAAAACACAAAAACAAAATTAGATGGTGGAAGCTTAAAATATGAGATTCAAGCTTTTTATATGAGTAGTTTAGATGGCGATAAAAAATATACTCAATTAAAAGAAAAAATAGAAGCCGGTAAAGAATTGACAAATGAAGAAATACTGAACTTAACATTCATTCCTCTTATGAATAGTAAAGAAGACAAATCTACAAGAGCTATAAAAAGCATTGAACTTGCAAGCAAAATCAAAGAAAATGATAATAAACTTCATTGTTTAAGTTTACTATATGCTCTTTTAGAAAAATTTGGTGATGATAATAGTAAGAAAAAATTTAAGGAGGTATTTTCTATGACTGAAATAGGTAAAATGATACGTGAAGAAGGATTGCAAGAAGGAAAACTTGAAGGATTACAGGAAGGAAAAATTGAGGGTAAATATGAAATGTTGACAGCATTGTTAATAAAGAAATTTAAAAAGATTCCAAATGAATATCTTAAAAAAATTAAGACTTTACCTCCAAACATAATTGATATAATCGCTTTAGAGATTTTCGATATGCAAGATATTAAGGATTTAGAGAAATATCTGTAATGGTTAAGTTTTCTCATAGAATAATAAAACTAATATAGTGAACTTTAATTAAAGAATAGTGAATAAGGAATAGAGAATAGTAAAGGTTGAAATTGCTGCGCAATTTCTTTAATAAAGAGTGCTAGTTGGACAGTTTGCTAGTGATTAGTTATAAGTGTATAGTAATCAAATTACAAATTTGTATTGGAGCTGGAGACTAAACAAAAGTTACTAATCACCAATCGCCAATCACCAAAGCAGACTGTGACTTTGATGAAAACTAATATAAGAGTGCTAGTTTTCCAGGTGGCTAGTTACCAGTTAATGTTGAAATCGTTACACGATTTCCTAAATGTATATAAAAACATTTGGTGATTATAAGTATATAGTAATCAAGTTACGAATCTGTACTAGTCCTCTAGCCCTCTAGTACCCTAGCAAACTTGCTTTAAGTCCTAGCACCTAGTACCTTCTTTAACCTCCTGGTACCTAGTACCTAAATGCAGATACTGGTATGCAGATTGCAAATCTGTACTATGGAGGTTGGAGACTAGAGACTAAAACAAAGTCACTAATCACCGGTCACCGGTCACCAAAACAAATTGTGACTTTAATGGATATTAATATTTAAATTTTGTTTTTAAATAGTTACTAGCCGTCAAGTCACAAATCTGTACTAGAGATTGGCGACTAGGGACTGAAGATTAAAGACTAGCCTTCTAGCAGACTAGTAGACTTGTTTTATCTCCTAGCACCTAATAAGATGTTAGTTTTCAAGTTGCAAATCTGTATAGTTGATTAGAGACTAGAGACTGGAGACTGGGAACTGGTCCTCTAGCCGACTGGCAAACTTGCCTTATTACCTGGTCCTTTTTTCACCTTCTGGAACTTTCTTTCCCCTTCTAGCTCCTAGTATCTTGTTTTCCACCTAGCACCTGATTCCTAGCGCCTGACCCCTTCTTTCCCCTTCTAGCTCCTAGTCCCTTGTTTTTCCTCCTAGCACCTAACACCTAATTCCTAGCTCCTGACTTCTGGCCCCTTGTTTTAATTCTAGCGACTCAAGAGTTATTATGATAAAATAATAATATGATTAACCCACAATAAGCTATGGATAAATTTCAAATATACAATATATAGTATTTATGAAATTGGTTTTTATGCATATATAGTGATGAGTTTCTATTTAAAATACTTTTTGTGAGATAACCATAATATACAATGATTATGTAGTAGCATATGTGGTATTTACTAAGACTCTAAATGAATAGTAAATGCCGAGGGGGAATATTTTGAGTATGAGTATGCTTGATAAAGTAATTGATACGGTTTCTGATGGAATAATAATAACCGATTGTGAATTGAATATTGTAAAGTTTAATGAAAAAACTTTAAAAGAGTTCAATTGTACTGAAAATGCATTATTAGGATATCCACTTAGAAAAGTACTAAATGACGACAATTATTTAAAACAGATAAAAAATGCAAATAAATTATATAATGCAAATAAAACTCTATTTTTCAAGAATAGAAGAATAAGATGCAGTATTAATGCATCATCAATAGTGCAAAATGGCGAGTTTAAAGGCATAATAATAGCTTTTAATAGTTTATGCAATATAAATAAAAAATGCTGTGAAATGTACAAAGCAATGTACAATTTTAATGACATAATCACAATCGATAGCAGAATGATTAAGATAATTGATTATGCAAAAAAAGCTGCATATACTGATTGCAACATTTTACTTGAGGGAGAAAGTGGTACTGGAAAAGAAGTTTTTGCACAAGCTATACATAACTATAGTAAAAGAGCAAATGGACCATTTGTTGCGGTTAACTGTGCTGCTATACCTAATGAACTCATTGAAAGTGAATTGTTTGGGTATGAAAAAGGAGCATTTACAGGAGCATCACAGAGTGGACATAAAGGTAAATTTGAAATCGCACATGGAGGTACACTTTTTCTTGATGAAATAGGTGATATGCCATCAGAATTACAATCAAAATTATTAAGAGCGATTGATACAAAAACTATAACTCCAATTGGAGGGACAAGAGAAAAGAAAATTGATGTAAGGATTATATCTGCTACAAATCGTATTCTAAGCGAAGAAGTAAACAAAAAGAATTTTAGATTTGATTTATATTATAGATTGAATGTCATAAGTATACATTTGATTAGTTTGAGGTATAGAAGAGAAGACATTGAATTATTGACCCAATATTTTATTGAAAAACTTAATTTGTTAACAAATAATGAGAAAAGAGCTAGTTTGGGTTATATTGAATTGCTAAAAAAGCACAGTTGGCCTGGTAATATAAGAGAACTTAAAAATACAGTTGAAAGAGCATATTATTTGTGTGATAATGATGTTATTGATGACGATATTGTTCAGAATTTTAATTTAATTAAAATGGATATGAAATCAGATAAGTGTGAAAATATAATTCCTCTCGAAGAATTAGAAAAGAAAAATATAATATGTGCCGTAAACTACTGCAATGGGAATATTTCTAAAGCAGCTGATATGCTCCAGATAGGCAGAGCAACATTATATAGAAAAATAAAAAAATATTGTCTTAAAATTTGACAAATTATGCGGTGTTCAGTTATAATATAGATGTTGTAGTGTAAATTACTAGATTTTTAGGTCATGTGGCTTTATTATGAATTGCTGAAGTTTATTCAGTTTGTATAGCTTCGTTCTGAATTTGTGAATTTTATTCAGTTTATTTGGTTTTATTCTGAATTAGTGAATTTTATTCAGTTTGTATAGCTTCATTCTGAATTTGTGAATTTTATTCAGTTTATGTGGTTTTATTCTGAATTTTTGGAATATGTGTATTATGTGACTTCAATTCGTGATTTAGATTTTTATCATATATATTACAATGAAAAGATGTAGTAGGCAGAGATTTTTATGACGAATACTAATAAAAAATATATGATATTAAATATTTATATTGCGTATTATGAATTGAAGATTTTGTGAAGTATGTATGTTATATAATTTAATATAAGATAAATATGTCCCCTAAACAAAATCTCTACCACGATATAGTAGAGATTTTGCTTTTTAAGGGGGTATTAAAATTTAGCACTGCTTCTCGCGTTTTGTCTTCGTCAGAAGCAGATTTTGCTTTTTAAGGGGGTATTAAAACTTAGCACGGCTTCTTGCGTTTTGTCTTCGCCAGAAGCAGATTTTGCTTTTAACGGGGGTATTAAAACTCTATATATGAATTTCCATCTAGAGGTATTAAAACCTGAAGAGGGGGGATGCCTCCGACCAAGCCGACAGAATAAATTGTATAAAATCTTTTTGGTTTCAAATGAATATTAGGCACATATAAAATCACAGTATCAGTTCCAGTAAGGCGTATTTCTACTGTATATATTCCAGATGGAACTTCAATATAGTCCTTTATGTCTTTAAATGCTACATCTTTGAATAAAACATCTCCATTTGGAAGAACAACATCTACATTTGGTGCATTAGGAGATAGTTGAGCAAATCTTAAACCTAATTTTCCTTCCTTTGTTTCTAATAATGGTTCTTTTATTGGCAAAATTGATAGATTATCAGGAGTTTTACCTATTATAGCAATTGTGTATATTTCATTTGGAGGAATAAATAATGATGTATCAATAAACGGATTTATTTTTTTGCCAGCAGCATAAACCTTAACATTATAATTTCCCGATCTTATTGGAAGATATTCAGAAAAATCTTTGTACTTAATATTTGTAACCCAAGGTTTATCATTAATATAGATATCAATTGCTGGACATTTGGGTGCAGAATGTAATAAACGCATGAAAGACTTCATAGCATCATTTCTATAATACTCATAATAATAGTCAAATGGATAAGAAAACATTATTAAATCCTTTCTAAGAGTACTTCAAATATAGTATATGTAACATGGAAAAAAGATGTGATAGAAAGTTGACAAATTAAACTTAAAAAGGATATTATGAAAGCGGAGATTAAGCATCTAAAAAATAAATAGTGCAGACTTTCCTAAGTAAATAACTAGTTAAAGTTGCTTATTTCAAATATATTTTTTTATTGCTTCAATTCGTAATTTAGATTTTTATCATACATATTACAACGAAAAAATGCAGTATGCAGAGATTTTTATAGTGAATATTAATAAAAAATATATGATATTAAATATTTATATTGCATATTACGAATTGAAGTTTTATTGAATTATGCAATTAAGAAAATCTGCACTAGTAAGAATGCTAGTATATTTGACTTGTTATTTTTTTTAAAATGACTTATAGTATTTTATAATTAAAACTAGGGAGAATGATGTAATGTGAAATTTAGAGAATTAAAGAAGAACTTGAAAAAAGATTTTTCAGAGTTAAAGACATGTAAAATAGCAATACTAGGAGATAGTGCAACACAGTTTTTAAATACTGCCATAAAAGGTTATGGATATAATGAAAAAATAAACTTTGATATATTTGAGGCAGATTATGACCAAATAGAGAGGCAGATTTATGATCCAGAATCTGAACTTTATGAATTCAATCCTGAATTCATTATAATATTTGCTTCTTCAGAAAAACTGATAGAAAAGTTTTATTCAACAAACAGCAATGAAAAAATGCATTTTGCAGATAATCAAATCAATAAAATAAAAGAACTTTGGGAGCGTATAAATAGTAAAATCAACTGCAATATTATTAATTTTAACTATGTTGAAATAAATGATAATATTTTTGGAAACTATGGTAACAAAACTAAAAATTCATTTATTTATCAACTCAGAAAGCTCAACTTTAATTTAATGGATATTGCACAGCAGTACAAAAATGTATTTATAAGTGATGTTTGCTCTTTGCAGAATGTATTTGGAAGAGAAAACACATTTGATTCAAAAATGTATGCTTCATCAAAAATGGTATTTAGCATTGACTTTTTGCCTCATGTTGCTAAAAATATTATAGATATTATTAAAGCATCTATGGGAAAAATTAAAAAATGTCTTATAATGGACTTGGACAACACTCTTTGGGGTGGAGTAATTGGTGATGATGGAATAAACAATATTCAAATAGGGGAACTTGGAGCAGGAAGGGCATATACAGAGCTTCAAATGTGGGCTAAACAGCTTAAAGAGAGAGGTATAATACTTGCTGTATCCAGTAAAAATACAGAAGAAATAGCAAAAGAACCATTTATAAAACACCCTGATATGGTTTTAAGACTTGATGATATAGCTGTTTTTGCTGCAAATTGGGAAACAAAGGTTGATAACATAAAGTATATTCAATCAATATTGAATATAGGATTTGATTCTATGGTGTTTATAGATGATAACCCATTTGAAAGAAATATGGTAAGGGAAATGATTGATGGAATCACAGTGCCAGAACTTCCAAATGATCCATCAGAATATGTGTCCTACCTTAGAAATTTAAATCTGTTTGAAACAATATCGTATTCTAAGGAAGATTCAAAAAGAACAAAACAGTATCAAAATGAAGCAAAAAGGGTAGAATTAAAGAAAAGCTTTGATTCTGTTGATGAGTATTTAAAAAGCCTTAAAATGGTATCGGAATATGGAAGTTTTAAAGATTATTATATTCCAAGAATTGCTCAACTTACACAAAGATCAAATCAATTTAACATGAGAACGGTAAGATATACTGAAAAAGATATAGAAAGAATAAAAAATTCTAATGATTATATAACATTATACTTCACATTGGAAGATAAATTTGGAGATAATGGTTTGATAAGCGTTCTCATATTGAAGAAGAATGATGATAAATCACTTTTCATAGATACTTGGATAATGAGTTGTAGGGTTTTGAAGAGAGGTATGGAATATTTTGTGATAAATAAGCTTGTTGATTTAGCTAAAGAACAAGGATATACTAAAATAATCGGAGAATATATACCTACACCCAAAAATGTGCTTGTCAAAGATTTATATAAAGAATGTGGATTTTCAAAAACTGTACTGCATGAAAATGATAATGAAAAATATAATAAAAATAGGAATAAAAATGATACTTGGGTATTATATGTTGATAACTACATAACAAAAAAGGTTTATATTGATAATAAATAGGGAACTTGTTTTGCTAAAGTAAGATATTTGTACTTCAGGTGGAGAATTCACTCGATATGAAGCAAAAAATTTTTGTAACATTAATCTTCAGGCAAAACAACAGCAAGGAATCTACTCGACATAAAGCAAAAAGCTTCAAACTCTCACTTGCAGAACTGGAAGTTTTGTAAAATTGATAAATAGGAAAGTAAGTTAGGCGAAACGATAATATCTAAAGTAAACAGAAACTAAATAAGCAAATAATAAAAATTTATTTGAATAGATTTGAATAGAATACCAAATTGTATTTCTATAAGTAAAAACTGGAGGAATAGACTATGAATTTTGAACAAGTAATTAAGGAAGTAAATGAAATTTTTATAGATGTTTTGGATAATGATGAAATAGAATTAAAATATGAAACAACAGCAGATGATGTGGAGGATTGGGATTCACTAACTCATATTGAATTAATAGTTGAAATAGAAAAACACTTTAACATTAAATTTACACTTGTAGAAGTGCAAAACTTCAAAAACGTAGGAGAAATGTGCGAAGCAATCGTGAAGAAAACCAATTAAATAGTGAATAGAGAATAAGGAATAGTAAAGGCTGAAATTGCTACGCAATTTTTTCAAGTTGTAAATCTGTACTGGAGACTGGGGACTAGGGATTTGGGATTAGATAAGCTGGAGATTGGAGACTAAAGAGAGTGGGGTGATTTCTGTGAAATTAAAAAAGGGTGATGAATTTACAGAAAGATTTGTTATAGATGATGAAATTTATGATGGTTTTATTTCTATATTTAAGGACAGAAATCCCATGCATACAGATAAAAAATATGCAGTTGACAAAGGATTTGAGGATGTTATAATGCATGGAAACATTTTAAATGGATTTATATCGTATTTCATTGGGGAAAAACTCCCCATAAAGAATGTAATTATCCACAAGCAGAGTATAAAATATAAAAAGCCTGTGTATAAAAATGAAGAATTAACATTCAAGGCATATGTGAGTGATGTATTTGATTCTGTAAATGCTGTAGAATTTAAATTTACATTTATGAAGCAAGATGGCACAAAAGCTGCTACAGGTAAAATCCAAATTGGGGTGGTTTAATGAAAATATTAATAACTGGTGGAGCATCAGGATTAGGAGAGGCAATAACTCGAAGACTTGCAAGCAGTAAAAATAACTTTGTTAATTTTACATATAACACTTCAAAAAACAAAGCTGAAAATCTTCAAAAAGAATTTGAGAATGTCAGAGGATTTGTGTGTGACTTTAAGAGTGAGCAAAGCATAAAAGAATTGTTAGAGCAAATTGAAAAAATGGATATTGACGTTCTCATAAATAATGCTATATGTAATATTACAAAAAAGCATTTCAACAGAATAAAACCGGAAACTTTTATGGAAAGCTATATGTATAATGTAATGCCTGTAATAATGATTACACAAAAGAGTATTTCCATATTTAGAAAGAAAAAATTTGGTAAGATAATAAATATTTTGACAGATTATTTGTTAAACAAGCCTCCCATTGGTATGTCAGAATATACGGCAAATAAGGCATACATTCAATCATTGAGTAAGTCATGGGCAGAAGAAAATATAAAATATGGAATAACATCAAATAATGTATTGCCTTCAACAATGATGACGAATTTAACAGATGATGTTGATGAAAGAATACTTGAGAAAATGATAAATGAAGAACCATTAAAAAGGTTGGTAACACCAGAGGAAACTTCAGAAGCAGTCGAGTTTTTGGTTAACTGTACACAACAGATTAATGGTATGAATCTAGTTATAAATGGAGGGAAAAATGTTATTTAATTCTCTTAGCTTTTTAATATTTTTAGCAATAATATTTTTAGTATACTATATAACTCCACAAAAACTCAGATGGATAATATTGCTTATTTCGAGTTTTTATTTTTATATGTGTTGGAGAGTAGAATCAGTACTGATATTGATATTTTATATATTTATAAATTATGTAGTTGCAGTTAAAATTAATGAATCAACAGAAGTTAAAGAAAATAAATTAAAAAATAAACTCTATATAGGTATAAGCGTTATATCTAGCATTGGAATGCTTTTATTCTTTAAGTATTTCAATTTTTTTAATAGTGCATTAAGGGAACTATTTGAACATTTTAATTTGTTTTATGGAGTGAAAAATATAAACATCATAGCTCCCTTAGGTATATCGTTTTACACATTCAAGACATTAAGCTATGTAATAGATGTTTACAGAGGAATTCAAAAACCTGAAAAAAATATTGCTTATTTTGCATTGTATGTATCATTTTTTCCACAGATATTAGCAGGACCTATTGATAGAGCATCAAATCTGCTTCCACAACTGCATGAAAAACACTCATTTGACTATGATTTGGTGACAGAAGGATTTAGGAGAATTCTGTGGGGAGCATTTAAAAAAATAGTTATAGCTGATAGATTAGCATTAATTGTTAATCAAGTTTACAATCATTCTCATAATTATAGCGGACTGCCTTTGATAATTGCCACATACAGTTATGCATTGCAGTTATACTGTGATTTTTCAGGTTATTCTGATATGGCAATAGGAACTGCAAGGGTTTTTGGAATAAAGTCCATAGAAAATTTTAATTATCCATACATAAGTCAAACTATATCTGAGTTTTGGAGAAGATGGCATATGTCTTTATCAAATTGGTTCAATGACTATGTTTATATGCCAATAGTTTTTTCAAAAAAAGAATTGGGAAAGATTGCAGTCGTTATAGCAGCAATAGTAACATTTTCTTTAAGTGGTTTATGGCATGGAGCAGCATGGACATATGTTATATGGGGAACCATGCACGGAATAGGAGTATCATTTGATGCACTTACAAAAAAACAGCACAAGAAACTTAAAAAGAAATGCAACAAACACATATTCAAATACGTTAGCATATTTATTACATTCAATTTTGTTTGCTTTTCATTCATATTCTTTAGAGCAAACTCTATTCAAGATGCAGTATACATAGTTAAGAATTTATTTAACTTTGGCAATAAAAGCAGCATTTTAGCATACAGTACGAATTTGATAAAATCAGGTTTTACCCGTATAGATATGATAAATGCTGTTATATCAATAATAGTTTTGCAAATAGTTGAACTGTTAGAAAGAAGAGAAAAAAAGGTTGACATACTAAAACGTAAACCACTAGTTCTTCGCTGGGCATCATACTATATACTTATTCTATGGATAATATTCTTCGGTGTATTTGGTGCTAGAGAATTTATTTATTTTCAATTTTGATAGATACTGGTGTACAAGTGTCAAATCTGTGTTGGAGACTAAAACAAAGTCACCAATCACCAGTAACCAGTCACCAAAGCATATTGTGATTTTGATAGATATTAGCACCTAGAATCTTATTCTTAAATTCAATATAAAAAACATCTGCTGGTTGTAAGTATATAGCAATCAAGTTGAGAATCTGCACTATGGAGACTAGCAACTAGAGATTGGAGACTAAAACAAAGTCACTAATCGCCAATCACTAGTCGCCAAACCAGATTGTGACTTTGATGTATATTAATACTTAGAACTTTGTTCTTAAATAGATGGTACTTCTCAAGTCACAAAACTGTGTTGGAGACTGGAGATTAGAAATTAGCGACTAGAACCTAGCGAAAACGGTTTGGAGTGATATTGAGTGAAAAAGTTTATAATAAAGTTGGCAATACTTTTGCTTCCTATTTATTTTGTAGTAAATATATATTTAGATTACAGTCAAAAATATATGATAAAAGCATTTGGGCCATCAACTCAAATGCAAATAGAATATAGCTTCAAAAATGCTTTAAAAAGTAAATATGATTGCTTGATACTTGGGAATTCTAGGCTATATAGAGGAATAAATCCCGATAAAATGAGCATGCCGACATATAATTTTTCTCATGATAATGATTCATTTAATCAATGCTACTATAAAATGCTTTATCTTGAGAAACATCATAAAAAATACAAGTATTTAATACTTGGTGTTGACTATACTGAATTTTCATATTTAGCTGATAGCAGAAATTACATATATAGCAAATATTTTGATAAGGAATATAGAAATGATTTTAAAAAAGATAAACAAAATGATATAATACCAATATTTCATATTGTAGATGATAAAAATTTTAATCAATACATGAATGATAAATTTTCAAGAACAGTACCTATACTTATATCAAATGTTTTTCCAAAGCTTCACATACAAGGAAATATAGAAAAGAATCCAGGTTTTATTAAAGAAAATGGTCAGTTTATATTAGAAGGTAAAGCTCATAAAAATGATACAATCGATAGAGTTTACAAAAGGCTCCCTATTCAAGTTAGTTATTTTAGAAAAATACTTAATTTTGCAGATGAGCACGATATAACTGTATTTTTAGTGATGCCACCTATGCGTCAAGGTGAACTTAAAAATTTTGATAAAAAAACAAAGAGAGAGCATAAAGAATTTATTGAAAATGAAATTAAAAATCACAAAGTATACTATATTGACTACTCAGAAAGCAAATATTTCAAAATGGAGGACTACACAGATATTGCACATCTCAATTCAAAAGCAGCAGATAGATTTACAGTTATGCTTGATGAATATATCAATAAAGTATTGAATAATATATACAAATAATTGGTATTGTTTTCCATAATTTATGAATTGAATACAAAATTAAAAGATGATAAAATGAGTATATGGCAAGGGTGGTGAGAAAAGTGGATATGGAAATAAAACAGATGCTTGAAGTTATAATTAATAAAGTGGATTCTATCGATAAAAGAATGGAATCTATTGAAGGTAAAATGGATTCTCTCGAAAAAAGGATGGATTCTTTTGAAAAAAGAATGGACTCGCTTGAAAAAAGAATGGATTCACTGGAAGGTAAAGTCGATTTACTTGAAAAAAGGATGGATTCACTAGAAAGTAAAGTCGATTCACTTGAGAGAAAGATGAACTCATTAGAAAGTAAAGTTGATTCAATTGATAAAAGAATGGATTCACTTGAGAGCAAGGTTGATTCACTTGAGGTTAAAGTTGTTTCTCTTGAAAGAAGACAAGATGAGATTTATCAAGTTGTTAGAGGGTTAGAGGAAAATGTTAAAGTTACAAGAGGAGAGCAGGAAAAAATGACATTTAATTTGATTGATTTGAATGGTAAGTTCACTAGAATAGTGGGAGAAGTTGAAGAGCATGATACAGTTATAAGGCAGATACGGGCCATAAAATAAATTCATTTTGCTAAAGCAAACATGGAAATTTATATAATATCAAAAAAATCACAGAAGAAATTTTCTGTGATTTTTTTGATTTTTTTTAAAAAGAATGCAACTAAAATTTATACTCATGCGTTATTATATGTGTAAATGTTGATGAGAAGAACTGATAATAGAATTTAAATATCATTTTTTTAATTTATTTTATAAAAAAATTAAAAAAATATGCAACTATTTTTTATAATGAACGTTATTTATTATGTATGCATTTTTGGGAAAAGAATTTAGTGCAAAGGAATTTAATGTTATGCAGTATGATGTAGAAGAATAGTATGGATGAAAGAAATGAAAAAATATTAGGCTTAAGTTATGAAATATGATGTATTAAAAGAATAGTAATAAATGATTGAAATTATTAATAGTAATACTTTAGTGAATAAAATTATGCATATGTTTTTGTACTAAGTGTTGATATGTTTTTGTACTAAGGTTGACACGTTTTTCCTAAGTAGATATATGATGAATTAGTGTGTAAGATTTATTCCCATAATGAAGTGGAAATTGTATCATATAGATAAAGTATTATCATTACTTGAAATGAGTTAACATTCTATAAAAATATATGAATTTTACTATTGATAAGTTAATAAATGTAATATATAATAGTAAGGGTAATATTTAAATTTATAGGATTAAGAAGGGATTTAATGCCGCGTGTAAAAGTACTACGAAGGTCGCGGATTTAAATTTGGTCAAAATGTGTACATACACTGCTTGGCTCAGTTCGTTAGTTTAATATTTAAAAATATTAATATATTAAAAAACAAACAGGAGGGGACAAACATGAACAATCTAAAAAAAGGTTTAAGTCTTTTTTTAGCAGCTTTATTTGTAATGGCTAGTACACTTATTGCAATGCCAGTTAAAGCTGCAGAGGCTGCGAAAGTTGATTTACCTAAAATCGATATAGCAGTTGTTGAACACAATCCAGTTTACATTGGAGAAACTCAAGATTTTTATGTAATATCAAATTACGAAGGAGAAGTTCAGTACAGAGCTTGGTTAAAACAGGATGATGGTACTTGGGCTGCATTAACTGATGGATATTCAAAACCAGTTGATGCTAGAACACCGTTTAAAATCACTTCTGCTGTTAAATACAAAGAAGGTAATAATATAGTAGTTCTTTGGGTTAAGAGGGCAGGAGTTCCAGCTGCACATTCAAAAAATCATCAGACATTTGGTAAAGTTGAATGGGATAGCTATAAGGTTGTAAATATGGCAAAATGTACAGAATTTGATGCTGACAAAGACATCAAAGGTGCAGACATTAACATAGCTGTTGATGGAACAAAGATTACGGTTTCTGGTAAATATGCATACAGAATCAATGCTAAGAACTTAGAAACTAATGAGTATGAAAAAATCATTACTGATTATACACAAGGTTCAGTAGAAAGAACATTACCAGAAGGAAGATACATTATATATGCTCATGCTATAAAGGCATTAGATGCTAATAAAGAATATACTACAGCTGATTACGATGCTTGGAAACTTGCAGTTGTAGATTTAAAAGAAGAAGCTAAAACTGTAAGCGTATTCAATACTGAATTAATTCCAGGTGCTACAGTTGGTTCAAAAGTAAAAGTTGCTATGACTGATGAAGGAAAAGCAGAATATGCAAATGCTGCTAAGTTCCAAGTATTTATTGATGGTCAAGCACATTCAGCAGTTGCAACACTAGGAGAAGCTACAATAGTTTATCCAGCTGTTAATGAAGGTACAGAAGTAACAGTTAAATTATTAGATAAAGATGGTAAGGTATTAGTAACTGCTCCAGTTAAAATTGGAGAAAGCTATTCAGTTCAAAAGAAAGCAGAAGAAAAACCATCTGAAGGAACTGAGTATAAAGTAACTGCAACACTTGTTCCTGGAGCTACAGTAGGATCAAAAGTTAAGGTTGAGACTGAAAAAGCGTACGCAGGAGTAGCTAAATTCCAAGTGTACATGAATGGTCAAGCACATTCAGCAGTTGCAACATTAGGAGAAGCTACAATAGTTTATCCAGCTGTTAAAGCAGGAGCTAAAGTAACAGTTAAATTAATAGGTGAAGATGGAAAGACAGTTGTTAAAACTGTAGGAGATGTGGTTATTTCTGAATAAATAAGTTTTTGGCGAATATATGTATTGAGTATGCAACTAAATTAGTATTTATGTCGTATATATTGCATACGTGTTAAAATGTGATGTTTAATAATAAATAATGTGGAAACAAAATATGGGAGGTTAGATAGTATGAACAAGAGAGTTACAAGCTCAGCTTTAGCTGCGTTGATGATAGCTGGAACAACTTCATTTACAGCGTTTGCTCAAATCAATCCGGGTACAGCTGTTATAGGCAATAAAGCATATGATTTAAATTACCTAGCAACAAAAGCAACTAAGGCAGAACAAAAAGAAGTTTTGGATGCAATCGTTGCGGGTGAACCAATTTACGTAAAAGATTTTGCAGGAAATTGGATAGACAATTTAACAGGTGAAAAGGTTGATGCTAGTGTTATTCCAGCAGTTACTTACAAGGATGCTGACGGTAATGTAAGTGAACATTCAGCTGGAGATGATGCAGAAGGTATTAATGCTTCAGTAAAATCTGTAAAGGCGCTTAGCTTAAAGCAGTTTAAGATTACATTTACTAATCCAGTAAATGATGGTGATTTAGAAGACGATATAAAGGATGTAGGAAACTACACTTTAGAGAATGAAGATGGCGATGAAATAGATGATGCATTTGAAAAGATCGAAATTGATGATAGTAAGAAGTTTGCTATAATGACTTTGAATGATGATGCTATCGATGATGATGATGATGACAAAGTACAAAATCAGAAGAGTTATAAATTAACTATTGACGATAACGTTTTTGGAAAAGAAATAGTTGAAAAGTTCGACATAGAAGACTTAGAACTTCCAGAAGCTGTATCTGCTGAAATAGTAGGAAAAGATACAATAAAAGTAAGATTTTCTGAGCCAGTTAGACCATCTAAGAATTTAAAAGCACAGTTAAGCGATGAGTGTTTTGAAATCAATGATGATGATATAGCTATCGATCAAGTTAACTTAATAGATAATGGTAATGAAGCAAATATTATTTTATGTTCTGATTTAAAAAATGGCCAAGATGTAAAAGTAAAAGTGTTATCTAAATTTGAGGACTATGCAGGATATTCTATAAAGAAGAGAACTTTTGATTTAAAAGTTGAAAAGAACACAGATGATTTGAAGATAGTTGGATATAAGGATACTTCTGATACTGAAATAACATTGATATTCAACAAAGATATCAAATTTGGAGATGACAATCCTAACTCAGATAGTGATTATGTTGTAGATGGTGATGCTGATTACATCGACATAGATGATGAAGATAACTTCTTAAGTAATTTCTATCACACAAATACAAAGACAACTGCTAAGAAAGCAGTTATTGATGGAAATGAATTAACATTAACATTTGATTCAGATGATGCTCTTCCAGACGGAACAGCATATGTATATGTTGATGCAGATGCTTTACAGGATCTTTGGGATAAGAGCAATGATGAGTTGATGGTTAAAGCTACTATAAATGCCGATAAAGTAAAACCTGAGGTTAAGAAAGTAGAACAAGGTGATACTGATGATACTGTAACTGTTAAATTTACTGAAAAGGTTAAAGATAGTGGTAAGGGTAGTGCAGAAAAGAAAGAAAATTATACTCTTTATAACAAAGATGGCGATAAGGTTAAGATAACTAAGGTAGAGTTGAATAGTGATAAGAATGAAGCAACTCTTACATTGAAAGATGATTTAGATAGTGGTAAAGAGTACAAATTAGTAATCGAAGATGTAGAAGATACAGCTGGAAATAAAATGGCAAAAGCTACAGTTAAGTTCAAGGCAGAAGAAAAATCAGCTGTTGAAGGTGACGATATAACAGTAGATGTATATTCTAAGGGTACAAGAGATCAGAAATTAGTTGTAGATTTCGATGGAACAGAGATGGAAACAGGCAAGGGCAAGTATGCTATCGATAACATTGGAAACTATACAGTACAGGTATATGATAAGAAAGATAAAGAGGTTGTAAAACAATTTAATCTTGAGGATTACTATAAAGCTAAGTTGAAATTACTAGATGATAATAATGGAGTAGAATTAGATTTACCTGGCGATAAAGCGGATAAAGAGGATCAAATAGATTTCAGCAAGCTTAATAGTGATGAAGAAATCAGATTGGTAATAGCTAGAGTTAAAACTGCAAGTGGAAACATGATTGATAATGTAGCATATGAGCCAATTGTTGTTGAAGAAGGTTCTAAGATTGATGTTGATGATGCACCAGTTGCTACAGCACCAACAACAATAAAGGTGTCATTTGAGAAAGAGTTTGATCTTAAAGCTAATGATCTTAAACTTGTATTGATTGATGAAGATGGAAATCCACTAAAAGATGCTAAGGGTGACTATGTAACATTACGTACTTCTTCAATAGTTAAACATAAAGAAGATGGTGTTACAAAAGTAACTTATACATTGGATAAGAAGTATAATAAGAATACAGATAGAAACTATGAATTGAATTTTGATGGAACTTACACTTACAGAGGTAAGGACTACAAAGTTGCTATACTTGTTGTTGATAACAAGACAGAAAATGAATATGATTCTACATTTGAAAAAGGCGATATGTGGATAGTTAGTGATCACATAAAACCTGCATTTGCTAAGTTTGCCGATGATGACGGTGATACAATGGCAGATAATAGGGACTCATATGAAGATAGAGACGACTATGATGATTATGTAAATGTAGTTGCATTCACAAACGACAAGGCTAATAAGATATACAGAGCTACAATAGAGTTGAGATTTGAAGAAGCACTTAACGAAGATATGTTGGATAAATACACATTCAAGTTAAGCGATAGTGATATTAAAGTTACTGATGTACGCGTTGATGAGGATAATCCAAAGATTATATACCTTGATGTTGATTTCTCTGATTGGGATCCAGATGGTACTGAAAGTGCAGCAGATGTATTTGATGAGGTTTCAGTTGAAACTAGGAATTACATTGAAGACTGTGCTATGGATTATTCCGATGGACTTGATAAAGCAGAATACGATAGAAATGAAACAAATAGCTTAAGTGCAGAATTGAATGAAGATCGTTTCGCACATCCAATGCCAGAATTTAAAGTTCCAGTTAAGAATCATGCTCCACAGGTTAAGAATGAGATTGCGGATCAAACAGAAAAGGTTGGAGCAGAGGTTAAGACTATTGAGGTTAAGGATTACTTTGCTGATGCAGATGGTGATGTTTTAACTTTCACAGCTACTTCAGATAAAACGGATGTAGCAAAAGTAGAATTGAATAATGGAGTGTTAACTATTACTCCAGTAGCAGAAGGTACTGCTGAAATAACTGTTACTGCTAAAGATGGTAGTGGTGCTGAAGCTTCTGATACATTTAAGGTTACTGTTGAGAAGGAAAGTGTAGTTATAACTGAGTTAGTTAATCCAGCAGATATCAAAGGTAAAAAGGCAGATATTAAGTTGCCAGCTACAGTAAAAGCTAAGTATTCAGATGGTACAGAGAAGGATTTAGCTGTAGCTTGGAATAAAAAGGTTGATGATTTAGATGAAGGGGAAAACACTTTAATAGGTACTGTGGATGGAACAGATAAAACGGCTACTTTAAAAGTTATTGTTGAAAAGGAAAGTACTCCAGCAGAGGGTCCTGATTTTATTGATGAATCTGAATCAAAAGTTAAAGTTTTGTTTGCTGGAATTGCTGTAGCTAATATTCATGCGGATGAGGGTTGTAAGGTTACTGTAAATGGTGCAGCATTAAAGTATGATAAAGATAAAAAAGTATATACTGGAAGTATTACTAATGTGAAGGCTGGCGATAAGGTTACTGTAACTGCTGAAAAAGATGGTAAGTCTAGTTCGGAAACTCTTGTAGTAGAAGAATTATAAAAGTTGTGTATGAGTTTGTACTAAGATGTGTCAATGTGTAATTTGACACATCTTAGATGTAAAGAAATATATGTTACATGTTAATGTTGGGAGGGAGTATAAACATGAATAAAAAGAAAATTATGGCGTTGTTGATGGCACTAGGGATTATGACACCAAGTACTGTTTTGGCAGCTCCATTTACGATTGTAGATAGGGATGGAGAAGTCCATAAATTTGAGTTTTCAGATTTTAGCAATGACGACAAAGTAGAAGAATTCACGAGTGCATTAAGTAATAGTGATTTTGCCAAGGTATTTATTGATCTAAATGATGATGGTAAGGCTGTAACATTGGAAAAAGCTATTACTAGACCTAGTGGTGAGGATTTCTCTGATTTTGAAAGGGATAATCAAGATGTAGATTTAGATAAAGTTGTTAAAGCTGAAGTTAAGAAGATTACACCTGTAAATTTAGATAGAATTAAGATTGAATTTACTTCAAAGGTAGCGGATGTAAAGCCAGAAGATTTTATTGCTGATGGTTTGACTTTTAGTGATGTAAGGTTAGCTGAAGATGGCTTATCTGCTGAAGTTACTGTTAAGGGTGCGAAATTTAAAGAAAGTAAGAATATAACAGTTAAAGGTATTAAGGATGCTGAGGGTAACGTTGTAGAGGAGTATACTTCTACTGTGAAATTTGGAGATGTTAATGAGTATTATCAAATAAAAATTGAGTTTGATTGTAAAGATACTAATGGGGATAAAATTCCTGATATAAAGGCGGATGGTGCTACTAATACTCAAGTGACAGCTATTATCTGTGATAAAGAGGGCAATGTAGTAAAGGATGCAGAGGGTATTATAAGATTTGATACTACTGAAGGTGGTATGGCACAGGATGAAAGAACTATAGAAAATGGTAAGGCATCGATTCAATTAACATCAAAATCATCATTGACTAAAGATGTTATAGCAAATGTTTCGGCTGTTGTTCTTAATGAGTATGAATTTGGAGGACTTAGAGGACATGGACAGGTTCAATTTTTACAACCAGGTGGTGAGGCAGGACCTGATAATGCTGTACCAATGGTAAATGCTGAATCTAACGATGCTGATAGGCTATACATTACGTTGGGTCAGGAGAAACCAAATTTAAGTGATGCCCAATTAAAAGAAATTAAAGCTCAGTTAGAAGTTAGGGATGGTATAAGAGAAAGAGAACTAGAAGTTAAAGAGGTTAAACAGTTCTCATCTAAGGTTTTAGAAGTTATTTTAAATACTGAGGCTAGTGAAGAAAATTATTTAACTGATAATGCTAAGCATTCAGTTGAAATTAAGGATGATGTTGAGGGAGTAGTTAAAAAGGGATCAGAGGAGTTTACTTTGACTGATACAAGCAAGTTACATGTTTTAAAGGCTGAGTCTAAAGATCAAAGCACTTTGGTTATAACTTTTTCTGAACCGGTAGCATGGAGTACTGATGATGTTCTAAGAAGTTATGATGCGAATAATCCTGCTAATTACCTTATAGATGGTGATGCTTTACAATCTACTGGAAGAGATAATTTTGAATTAGATGGAACTAGAACAAAGGTTACGATTCATCTTAAAGGTAAGGATAGATTAGGAAAAACGGATAATAATATAGAAATCAGTAATGTAGGTGACTGGGCAGGTGTTACTGATAAGAGAAATCGTATTTCAACACAAGTACTTAGGTATGATGTGAACATAGATGATACTATACCAGAAGTTTCTGTTGAGAGACAATCTCCTGAGCAGTTTTTGATTAAGTTTACTACGCCTGTTACTTTAAATACTGATGAAAAATTATCTGATGTGGTGTCGATGCGTTATGGCAAGAAGGATAAAAAGACTGGTTTAAGAGAGACAGAGTATAAGTCTGGAGCTAAGTTTACTGCATTGAAAGGTTCAAAAGTTGTTACTGATCCTAAGGGAGAATTGTTTGACTCTATATTAGTTGAACTTAAGACTGATTGGACGAAAGTTGAAGGAGTAAAAGCATATTGGGTAGATGCTTCAACTATTCAATTTAATATAGATAAAGATATCTTTAAGACCGATTTGGGAAATAAGACTAAAGAAGTTTGTTATGATGTAGATAATGGAAGAGATAGGACAAGTCCAGATATTATTAGTTTAAGCCAAGAAAAGAATAAAGATGGTGAACTATTAGATACTGTTGAAATGGTTATGAATGAGCCTATACAGGTAAATGATTTAACAGATCCTATAACTCCTAATGGGGTTCAGGAAGAGGAAAATGGTACAGAAAAAGTACAAGCAGGAGAAATTAGATTTGAAAAAGATGGCGTTGTAGTGCCTGGTGAGGTTGAGAGTATAACTGAAGATGATTATACTGCTATTATTAAGCCAGTATATGAAAATAAAGATGGTGGTAAATTTTATGGATTTGCTGCATTAAGAGAGGTAGCTAAAGAGCATAAAATTGATGCGACTGGTGAATGGATAGTAAGTATTACAGGATTCTCTGATGACTATGGTAATACTATGGATACGCAGGAGTTTAAGCATGAGTTTGTATGTCCAAAAGAAGATGTTATTGCACCTACAGAAAAGATTGAAGTTGATCCAGAAGTAATGTATGCTGAATATGTGAATGATGATGATTATGATTACGAAAATGGTTATGATGTCATCAGAGTTAAATTTACAGAAGCTATGAGTAACGAAGGTGCAGTAGCTGTTGGAAATACTGCGAATTATGTATACAATGGTACTACACTAGCGGAGCTTGGTTCTCAGGTTAGAAAAGGAATTTATGGTGTAACTACTGATTGGGATGGTATAACTATATTGTTACCAAAAGATAGAATAGGTAAAGATGCTAATTTTGTATTGAATGTGTCTAGTAATTTAAGGAGTGCTGATGGACAGAAATTGGTAGGGGAGCATGAATTGAATTTAGTAGATACTGATAAAAATAAAGATGGTACAGAGACTTCAACATATAACGCTGGTATTCTTTTCAAAGCTAGTAAGTTGAATAATAACGGATATGAGGCTGCTATTACAAGTGGTTCTGCGATTACACTTAAAGATGTAGATGAGGTTAAAGTAGTGGATGAGGTTGTAGTTAAGTTAGATACGAAGGAGTCTTTGCTAGATGATACAAGTAAGTATGTTGTAAGAATTAATGGTGAGCAGATTAGTGATTTTGTTATAGACAAGGATGAAAAGACTATAACTATAACTCCTGATACTACTTTAGATGAACAGAAATTTGAAGCAGAACAGGGAGATAAAGTTGAGGTTACTGTTAATGGTCAAACTGTATTGGTTAAAGAGTATTAATGGTATAAGGTTAGTATTGTAATTAGTAAATTTTAAAAGAGTTGTATTGTAAGTAAAATAGAAATTAAAAACTAAAAGGAAGGATGCTTGTGTGTCCTTTCTTTTAGTTTTTATACAAAATTTTAATGAAATATTTTTATTAATTTTACCTATATTCTAGAAATGAGGTGTATTATGAGTAAACAGCTTAATAAAAAAGGAAATAATTATAATATTGCGGGCATAAATAGAAATGAATATGTAGATTTGAAATTATCGCTTAAATCAGATACATTATCTACAATATCAGAGTTACATAAGGAGTATATCATTGAAGAAATAAGTAAATTGCCACCACTTAAAGTAGGACAGATAAATATAAATGCAGTGTATGCATTTGATACTGTAAATAAATTAGAGGTATATGCATATGTTCGAAATTCTAATGATTTTGCAATAAATTTTGGTACTGTTAAATTTAGGATTATAGATGATAAACAGAAAACGCTTGCACAACAAGTTTTCCAATTAGATAGTTTAGGGAATATTCCTGCTTTTTCTGTTAGACCTTTTAAATTATATTTTGATAAGAAAAATGTATATGATAATAATTTTGTAAATGGGACATGGAAATTAGTGCTTGATTCAGATTTAGCAATAAAGAATGTTGTGGATATTGAACTTGAAAATATACCAGTATTTCATTTAGAGGAATGTAAGGCTTTTCTTAAGAAATTACCTATTATGGAACCAGGGAATATTTCAATATCTTTATATAAAATAAGTAAAAGAGAAAATGGAGATATAGCTATTTCTATTTTAATAAGAAATGCTACTAATAAGGGACTAGAGATAAGTAAGTTACCAATTACGGTTACTAATGTTGAAAATAATCAAACAATAATTAAGGGGAGTTTTAATATTGCAAAAATAATAATAAGTCCATGTAAAGCTCAAGTAGTAAATTTAATTTTTAAAAAAGATGAATTACCGAATAGTATTGACGTAAGTAAATTAAAGATCATTTTTCCAAGATTGTAGATTAAATATATTGTATTATGGAAATGATTAAATTTAGGCATTGACTTTACTTCCCCTAAGGATACTGATGTATCCTTTTTTTTTTCTATGTTAATAACGTTAATAAAAAAATAACAATTTATTTAAAGGGAATTTGTTGACTATTATTTATTATGTTGTATAATTAATCATGTGATAAATGACTAGTGGTCATTATTGAACAATAAATATAAAAATAGTAAAATAGTGCTATATTCATAATATTTTCATTTTTATGAATGGAATATTATGATTTTATATTTAGTACCAATTTGAAAGAGTTTACTAATATTATTGGGGGGAGCAATGAAATGAAAAGATTCGGTAGATTTATTGCTAAGAATAGGATCTTAGTGCTTATTGTAGCTGTTTTTCTTCTCATACCATCATTTTATGGCTATGTTACTACGGGCATTAACTATGATTTATTGAGTTATTTGCCAAAGGAATTGGATTCTACGAAGGCACAGGATGTTTTGACAGATGAGTTTGATGCAGGAGCAGTTGGATTTTTGGTTATAGATGGCATGGATGATAAGCATTTAAACAAAGCTGTTGAGGAAATATCCGATATAAAGGGAGTTGAAAAAGTTGATTGGATAGGTAAATATGTTGAAGATACAATTCCGAGAGAAATGATACCAGAAAAAATAAGGGATCAGGTATATAATGGTGATTCAACGTTGTTATTGGTTAAGTTTTCTGGTGAACAAGCATCTAAATCGACTCAATATGCAATTGGTAAGATAAATAGGACATTTCGTAAACAAGCATTTTTGAGTGGAACAGCATCTGTATTAAATGATACTAAAGATTTATCTGAACAGGAAACACCAACTTATGTTATTATTGCGGTTGTACTATCGATTATTGTATTGAGTTTAACAATGAGATCCACAATAATTCCTATAATATTTCTTTTATCGATAGGTTTTTCGATAGCATATAATTTAGGAAGTAATGTTTTTTTAGGAGAAATATCGTACGTTACAAAATCGTTGGCAGCTGTATTACAATTGGCAGTTACTATGGATTATTCTATATTTTTACTTCATAGATATGAAGAAGAATTGGGAGTAACTGATGATAAAATAGAAGCCATGTCGGAAGCTATAAAAAAGACAGTAGGTTCTATATTTGGAAGTTCGCTTACAACGATAGCAGGATTTTTGGCTTTATGTAGCATGAAGATAACACTGGGAAGAGATATAGGATTAGTTATGGCAAAAGGAGTATTTTTAGGTATTATAGTTACTGTAACTTTACTACCAGCACTTATTTTAATATTTGATAAGATAATTCACAGATTCAGCCATAAGACTGTTTTACCAGAGTTTGATAAAGTAGCGAACTTGGTAACAAATAAATATAAACTATTTATAGCGATATTTTTAATTGCATTTATACCGGCGATTTATGGACAAAGGAATGTAAAGCTGTATTATGACTTAACATTATCGATACCTCAGGATTTGCCATCAATAGTATCTCTTAATAAACTAAAGGATACATTTGATATGAGAACTACACACATGATTGTTTTAAAGGATAATATACCTTATTATAAATCAAAAGAAATGATAGATAGGATAGAAAAAGTAAAAGGAATAAATTCGGTTATGGCATATGATAAATTTGTTGGGCCAGCAGTTCCTGATAATTTTATATCTGATGATATAAAAGATGTTTTTAAAAAGGGTGGACATCAGATGATTGTAGCGAATTCAAAATATAAATCGGGAAGTGACGAGGAAAATGCACAGATAGATAGTATTAATAAAATAATAAAAGAATACGATAAAAATGCAATGATTGGTGGAGAAGGAGCTCTAACTAAAGATTTAATTGAAATATCAGATGTTGATTTTAAAAATGTAAATTTTGTTTCTATTTTAGCGGTTTTTGCAATTATATTGATCGTTTTTAAATCAATTTCTCTTCCGGCTATATTGGTAATGGCTATAGAACTTGCAATTTTCATTAATATGGGAGTGCCTTATTATACGGGTACAGTTATACCATTTGTAGCTTCGATTGTAATAGGCTGTATACAACTAGGAGCAACAGTTGATTATGCAATACTTATGACCACTAGATTTAGAGAAGAAATTAGGAATGGATATGATAAGTTTGAAGCTATGAGGATTACAGTTAAAGGCTCAGCAAAGTCCATAGTAACGAGTGCACTTACATTTTTTGCAGCTACAGTTGGTGTAGGTATTATTGCTAGTATGGAACTTATAAAAAGCCTATGTATTATGATGGCGAGAGGTGCTTTAATAAGTATGGGTGTTATATTGTTTATATTGCCATCGTTATTGCTTGTTTTAGAAAAGGTAATATCATTTACTACATTGCATTGGAGAGAAAAACCTGATTATTTAAAGAAGTATAAGGATAAGTTTAAGAAAAGTGATATACCAGCGTAATTTATATCAATTGATTTAGACAGGGGGAGTGGAAGTAATGAAGAATAAGTGTATGTCAAAACGACTTGCGAGTTTGGTTATAGTTGCGACAATGCTGGGTCCTAATATGGTGTATGCTAGTGAAATTGTGCAAAAAGATGAAACAGTATATGTTACATTAACTGAAAATGGTAAACCTGAAAAGACTATAGTGGTTGATTGGTTGTCTTCAGGCGAACCTAATGTTGATATAATAGATAAAACTAACTTAAAAGATATAGAGAATGTTAAAGGAAATGAGAAATATGTAAAAAATGAAGAAAATATAATTTGGGATCATAAAAGTCAAGATATATTTTATAGAGGAACTACTAATAAAGAATTGCCTATTAGTGTTTCTATAAAGTATTTTTTAAATGAAAAAGAAATAAGTCCAGAAGATTTAGCGGGTAAATCAGGAAAAGTTAAATTGAAGATAAAATTTGATAACAAAATGAAGAATATAGTGCAAGTTGGTGGCAAGGATACAGAAATATATACTCCTATGACTGTTGCTACAGTACTTAACATGCCTATGGATACATTTAGCAACGTTGTAGTTAGTGATGGTAAGATTGCATGTGATGGTAAGAATCAGATTATAAGTTTTATAGGATTTCCAGGATTACAAGAAAGTTTACAATTGGACAGTTATGATATTGAAGGATTTGATGATATAGACTTTCCAGATGAATTTGAAATTACAGCCGATGTTAAAAACTTTGAATTAGGACCAATAATGATGACTGTAACGCCTGAAATACCAGATATGGATGAATTGAAGCGTTCTGATGATATGGATGAATTGAGAGATGCATTGAATGATCTTAAAGATGCTGATAGTAAATTAGTTGATGGTGCGAATGAATTGGCAGATGGATTAGATGCAGCAGTAGAAAAACTGGAAGAGTCGGATGATGATTTAAATGAAATGGATCCTAAAGAGGAGATACGTTCTTTGTTAACTGATGAAGCTAATGTAGAGATAGAACGTAAACTTATTGGAGATTGTTTTGATTTCTATGATATGGATAAGAGATTGCTTGATATATTGCCAGATTATGTTACAGATGAAAACATAGAGTTGTATGATAGACTTAAAGCAGATTTAGATGACATTGACATTGACTATATTCTTGATGATCCATATTTTAGGACATTACCTGATAAATTTTCCGATAAAAATATTGATAAGGCAAGGATATTATTAGATGATGCCGATGAAATAAAAACTTTGGATTTAGGACGAATACTTCCTTATACTAGATTATTTGGATATGGTGATGTTTTAAGGGATTTGGCTCAAGATGCAACAGATTTAATGGGTAAAATAAAGAGAAATAGTGATAAGATAGACACTTTAAAGGCAGCTATGTATTCTTTAGACGGAATAAAAGATTTTTTTGCAAATAGTGGTATTACAATGAACTTTAGTAAGCTTACTCCAAGGCAGCAGGGAATCATGGCAAAAGAGGTAAATGATATAGTTAAGGCTATGATAGGTTTTAAAGAAGATGAATTGAAAAGTGCAATTGATGATGATAAGTATACAAATGAAAGTTATGAAGAGGACTTAACAAAAATAGTTGCAGGAGCAGTGGATTATCAGAAGAAGGTAATAGAAAGCAATGTGACTACTGCCTCAGCAATAACTGTAATAGATGAAGCTATATTGAATACAAAAGCTTTAGGTGGAAATGTGGATAAGCTTATGGCATTGAGAAAAGGAACTAATATGCTTATTAACTATCCTCAATTTGTTCCAGAGCCACAGAAAAAACAGATTAAAGGTGGTATTATAAAGATATTAGAAAGAGGAGAAGATACATTAAAGTCTGCTATAAAGCATGGAAAGTTGAATAGTCCAGTTATCGTACTTACAGGATATGATGACCACGGTATGCCAAAAGGTAAGGTTAAAAATTTAAAATATAAATTAAAAGAACAAATTATAACTCCAGTATTTGATAAGATGACTTCAGATGAAAATACTATGAAAATAACAAAGGAGTTATTACATGAAGTTGCAAAAACTGATATGACTTTGAGGAAAAAGCTTGGTTCTGATTATATGAATGAAATAAATGAGAGTGCCGAATATTTCAAGGATTTGATTCCTGAAATAGAAAGATTACAAAATCATATAGAAGATAATAGTAAAATGATAGAAGATGTACAAAATTTAATGGATAATGATGATGATTTGGATTATTTAGAAGACTGGACATTCAAATTAATTGACATGAAAAAAGATATAGATAAAAATGAAGAAAATATCGAAACTATGCGTGAAATGCTCAAGAAATATGATGATCCAAAGATAAATTATGCTATTAAGAGATTCCATGATATAGAAGCAGATATGGATGCAATTAGACCTATAGTGGAAAAATTAAATGAGCAGTTAAGTGAGCCTGCAATGAATAAAAGCCTACATGATTCTCCTAATATGGTAGCGCAATTGATGGATATGAAGCATGATTTGGAAGATAATAGAAAGATAATGGAAATAATAAAAGATGCACTTGAAGAACATAATGTGGAATTAGCTAATAAGCTTTTAGATGCTCTTCCAGACTTGAAAGAAGGAATTTATGAATTGCAAGAAGGTTCTAAAGAACTAGCTGATAATATGAAAAAATTTGATGATAGAGGAATTAAAAAGTTAAAAGAAAAATTGACAGAGAAATTAGATGATGCTGATGAATTAATGGATAGAAAAGATGCTCTTGTTGAACTTTCAGATAATTATAATATATTTACAGAACTTGGCGAAAACATGAGTGGAAAAGTTAAATTTGTAATGAAAACAGATGAAATTAAAATACCTGAGCCAAAGGTTGTAGAAAAAAAGATAGAAAATAATAAAGATGAAAAAGGCGGATTTGTGAACTGGTTTAAAGGGCTATTTAATAAAGTTAAATCATTCTTTCATAAAAACTAGAAAATAATAAAAGTGGGGGTAATGAATATGAATAAAGTAAAAATTTCATGTATTTTAGCTACTGCGATAATGATTAATGGTAGTTTGGTTTTTGCTGATACTAATGTGAAAGGTGATGTTAAGAGTAATAAAACAGTTATAGTTACAGCAAAAGCGGAAAATGACAATAAAGTTTCTAAAAATATTTCAAAGGAAGTTTCAAAAGTAGTTACTTTTAAGGACAAGAATCTTGAGAAGTGTATAAGAGATGAAATAGATAAAGCTCAAGGAGATATTTACTTTAATGAACTTCAAGAAATAACAGAGTTGAATTTGAGAAATAAAAATATAACTAACATTGAAGGTATTGAAAATCTTCACAAATTGAAGGTGTTAAATCTTGGTAAGAACAGAATGGCTGATTTTAGTCCTATAAAAGATTTGACAAATTTAACAAATTTATATTTGTATGATGATGGAATAAAAAATATTGATTTTGTTAAGAATCTGAAAAGGTTGAAGAGTTTATTAATAGCAAAGAATAAAGTTAGTGATTTGAGTCCTTTACAGAACTTATATAGTTTAAAATACCTTACTTTAAGCGATAACAATATAAAAAGCATAGCACCAATTTCAAAGTTGCCAAAATTAGAAGTACTCATGATAAATAAAAATAATATAAGCAATATAGATGAATTAAAGAGCTTAGTAACATTAACTGATGTGAATTTAGATGAAAACAATTTGACAAGTATAAATGCAGTACAGTATTTAGTTAATTTAAAAAGGTTGTCTGCGAATAAAAATAGTATAAGAAATATACCTAATTTGAATAAATTGAATAAATTAGAGTACTTGTCATTAAAAGAGAATAACATACATTCTATTGGGGGATTGAGTGCGTTATATAATTTGAAAAAACTATATTTAGATCAAAATGAAATCAGTAATATACAAGCATTAAAAGGATTAACAAGTCTAACGCATTTAGGATTATGGCAAAATAGAGTGACAAATATATCTTATATATCAAATTTAACAAATTTAACAAATTTATATTTATACGAGAATCAAATAAGCAATATTGATTCATTAAGACACTTAAGCAATTTATCGGTTCTTTACTTAGATAAGAATAATATAACTAGTATTAATGCTTTAGGTAAATTATATAATTTAGAAACTCTGTCATTGAGTGATAATAATATAAGCAATATAAATTCGCTAAGAAATTTAAATAAACTTGATAAATTAGATTTAAGTGATAATAACGTTAGTGAAGATACTATATCACATGTTGTATCTCCAGATGTTGATGTTACTGATTAGCATAATTGTATAAGGCATTTTCAAAAAAATAACTAGTCAGTATGCTAGTCTATTTTGCGAACTACTTCATCGTCGGAACCCGTTGATAGGACCTACTATCAGCGGAACCCAACTCTTTGTATTTCACAAAATATACGTCGCATCTTTGCCTTGTTATTTTATTTCAAATGCCTAAATACAGAAATGTAATTGTGAGATTGAAATTTTTGATTGATAGTGTAGAGTAGAATTTCAACTTAAAGTATCAATGTTTTGTTTTAGAAGAATTAGTTCACTAAAATAGGCTTCCATATTACAATAGGGGAGTCTATTTTTAGTGTAATATTTTATTACAAAAGCTGAAAAATGTGTTATAATAATAAAAGGTTTGAAATGGAAGTATAGAACAACTCAGTTATGGGGGGAGTAAGATGAATATTAAGAATAAAATATTGGCAACTGTTATTGCGTGCAGTACTATTGTCACGAGTTCTTTATTAGGTGGACAAGTTGCTTATGCTAAAAATACATATGAAAAATGGCACATGAGAGATATAAAAGAGCTTCAACCACCTGATAAGGTATGGAGTATAGTATTTAATAATGAAATTGATACAAAAACTTTATTGAAAAATGTATATGTTTTGGATTCTGATGATAATAAAGTTAAAGATATTAGGATAGATATCGTTAATGATAATGAAGTTAGGGTAGTTCCAAGAAAAGATTATAATCAAGGCGAGGACTATTATTTGTGTATTGATGATGGATTAAAATCGGCAGATGGAACTAAATTAATAAAGTCATACAAACAAAAGTTCAGAGTTAAAAAGGTTGATTCGGATTTCTTTAAAATAAGAACAATAGAGCCGGTTAATGAAAAATGTATAAATGTATATTTTACACAACCTGTTAATGATGTTTTACAGTCTGAAGCATATTATGAAATACTTAGAGATGGAGATGTCTATATAGAACGTGGATTTAAAAATCTAAAGATAAAACCATTACAGGGGAAAGATAATGGAGTAAGCATATATTTTAGGAAGAGTCGATTGAGAGGAAACAGAAGATATACATTGAGAATATTAGGAGATATGACAAGTAACTATGGTGTAAGATTGGGCAATGGAGATGGAGATGAACAAAATTTCACAGCTGTAGATAAGAAAGATGAAGATATAAAAGTTATGTCTGTACAATCTTTAAGTGAAAATATGATTGAGGTTGATTTCAATAAAGAAATAGATATGGATTCTGGGAAAGATACAGATAATTATGTGCTTAGGGATTCATATGGAGATATAATAAAAATATCTAAAGCAATAGTTGATGAAGATAATAAGAGTGTAATATTTAAAACAAAAGAAGATTTAGAAAGAGGAGAACACTATAAGTTAACTATCAGGAATATAAAGGATGCTCTTGATACAAGTGAAATAGATAGTAAAAGTTTTAACATTGATAGTATAAATAAGAGAAAAAATAGATTACATATAAAGTCTGTAGATGCATTGTATAGAAATGTTATAGTTGTTCATTTTTATGAAAAGCTTGATCCTGAAACTGCTAAAGATATATATAATTATACTGTTACAAGAGAAGATACAAGAGATGATTATTCTCCAGATGATGTCTATTTTGATGAAAATGGAGATGGACGTACTGTAAAATTGTACTTTGATGATGATGTTAAATTTAGCAAATCAAGAACGTACGTATTAGAGGTTTCGAGTGATATGGAAGATATATTTGGAAATGATTCTTACAAGGATATAACATATAAATTTACTGGCACAAGCAATAAATTTGATGGTTCTTTAATAAAAGATGCTGTTATAATAGGTGACAATGCTATAAGACTTACATTCAATCAAGAAATAAAAGATAGTTCTCCAAATACGAAAGCTTCAAATTACGTTCTTGAATCTAAGCAGGGAAAAGGTAGAAGAGTAACAATAGATTGTGAAGACGTTAAGTATGTTAATCCAAATACATTAGTATTGAAATTTGATGGTTTGGATTTTGATGAAAAGTATGTGTTAAAGATTGGTTCAATAGAAAAATATTTTGGACATTCAGATGATTCATATGAAGAAGGTATACCTGTGCTTATGGGAGAGTAACTTTATAAAAGCTTTAAAATGGTATTTGCGTGTGATATAATAAGGTGATGATTTCATTATAATATTTAGAGTAGGGGAGGAAAAAATAATGAAGAGATTTATGGGAGTGAGTTTATCATTATTGATTGTTATTGGAGCTTTGTTTGTAAATACTAATGTTAATGCAGAGATGCCTCCAGGAACAGTAGTAGTTGGCGAAAAAGCTTTTGATTTAAATTATCTAATGAATCCAACTTCTGCTGATAAAAGTTATATATTAAGTTATATAATTCAAGCTAAAGAGATATATGTAAAAGATTATGCAGGAAAGTGGGTTAGAAATTCGGATAATTCATTGGTAGATGATATAGAAAAAGTAATTCCTAAAGTAACTTACAAGAATGTTGATGGTGATGAGGTTACATATGACAAAGGTGACGGAAATGTTATAGAGGAAGATGAGTTTTACGTGGTTAATATATATTAAGGTATTTTCAAAAAATTAACTAGTCAGTATGCTAGTCTATTTTGCGAACTACTTCATCGTTGGGTTCCGTTGATAGAACCTACTATCAGCGGAACCCAACTCTTTGTATTTCACAAAATATACGTCGCATCTTTGACTTGTTATTTTCTTTCAAATACCTAATTTTATATTTAAAAGGGTAACTGTTGTATAAAACGGTTACTTTTTTTGAAATTTCAAATAATAAAGTTTTGTATAAATGAATCATTATTAGAATTTTTGTTTATTAATAGTAATAACTTTAAATGAACAAAAATCATTACAATAATTCACAAATGACTTGACAACTCAATTTATAATATTAAAATTTAATATTTTCCTGTACTAGATAATGCTAGAGAATCGCACTAAAATGTTATTTTACATTTAATGGATTGGAATTTGCTCATCTATAGGTAACAAGAAAAAAATATTGTAAATTTAGTCTGGAAAAATACTAAAATGTTTGTTATTATAGTTAGAGTAGCCAAAATAATCTTAGAATAGCTAAATATTGTTAATGATAATTAAATATTCACATAAATTTGTTATTATATAACTGAATTTGATCGATTCTATAAGACACCCACTTTTATAATGGGGAAATTGAAGTGTTTTGATTTAGCAAAACGAGTTCACTTTGGTTTGAACGGTGTGTTATGTGAGTTTAAAGATATCGATATTTCAAATGCCTTAGGTATTATCAATATTAAATAAGTTTTGAGGGGAGGGATAAAAATGGAAGACATTATATGTGTGAAAAATCTTAGGAAAGTATATAGGATGGGTGATGAGAAGGTTGTTGCCTTAAATAATATAAATCTAAATATTAAAAAAGGGGAAGTATGTTGTATACTTGGAACATCAGGTTCAGGTAAATCTACTCTTTTGAATATGATGGCTGGACTTGAAAGACCTACAAAGGGTGAAATAAATATAAAAAAATATAGAATAGATAAGATGAATGAGAAGAATGTAACTAAATTTAGGCAGCAAAATGTAGGATTTGTATTTCAATCATACAATCTTTTACCTAATTTAACAGCACTAGAAAATGTAGCCATGCCATTTATATTTGCTGGAGTGCCTAAGTCTAAAAGAAACAAGAGAGCAATTGAAATGCTTACCGCAGTAGGGTTAGGCGATAGATTAAATCATAGGCCTAACCAAATGAGTGGAGGACAACAGCAGAGAGTGAGTATAGCAAGAGCATTTGTTACGAAACCAGATATAGTATTTGCGGACGAGCCTACTGGAAATCTTGATACTAATACAACTATTGAGATTATGGAACTTATAACAAAAATGGCTAAAGAAAATAATGAAACGCTTGTAATAGTAACACATGATGAAGAAACGGCTGTATATGCTGATAGAATAATTTATGTAAGAGATGGTAATATAGAGAGGGTTGTAGAAAATATTTCAAAGGACAAAATTAAGGGGGAGTAAATATGAAAAAGATTATTAGTTGTATTGTTTCGTTGGTTATGTTACTTACTTTGAATATTGGAACAGCATTTGCAGATATAGATTATTCTGCTAGGAAGCCTGTTTTAAATATTGTAAATGAAGATATGCCAGTTGTAAAAGCAGGAGAAAAGTTAATTTTAAACTTGAAGTTTGAGAGTGTGAACAAATATGCAGCAAAAAATGTTGATGTTACAATTAAGAATGAGGGACCATTTGAAGTTGAGAACATGACTAGCACAAAAAGAATTGATAGAATAGGACCTTATGTTAAAGAAGCTGTGCAATTTAAGGTTCATATTAAAGGTGATGCTGAAGGAAAGATTTATCCTATGTTAGTGTCATATAGATATCAAAATGAATATGGTGTTGTATATGATGATGAAAAAACTATATACATTAAGGTTTTATCAGGATTATCACCTGCAAGCTTGGGAATAGATAATGTTAAGACTGATATTAAGGAGATTAGCGCGGGCGATAAGTTTAAATTGACATTTGATGTAGAAAATAAAGGCACATTGCTTGCAAAAAATATAAAGGTTTCATTGGAAGATTTGGATTCTGATAATGGTTTTACAATAGTTAATGGTATAAATAGTAAAGATATAGAATATATAATGCCAAATTCAAGCAAAAAAGGCATAGAATTTAACCTTTATGCGGCTTCAGATATGAAATCAGGTAATCACAAAATTAAGGTTAGGTTTAAATATAAGGATTCTGAGAATAATGATAGAACTGATGAATATGAATTTTACTTAATGGTAAATGGTACTGATTCTGATAAAAAAGCAAATATAAGCATAGATAATGTAAAAGTGCCTACTGGCGACATAATTCCAGGGAATGATTTTGTTATATCATTTGATTTGAAGAATAAAGGTGTTGTATCAGCAGATAATGTTATAATTTCAGTGAGTGATGAAAATAAAAATATACCAACTGTTCAGAAGGTTATTAGCAGTGTTGGAGTAGATAATACAAACAAGGTATTGATGAATGTACATGTTCCTAAGAATGTACCAGCACAGTATTATATATTGAGTATAACTGCAAAATGTGATAATAATAAAGTGGATTTAGTAAAGCAATATGCAAATATAAAAGTTGGTAAACTGTCAGATATATCAATTAGCAATGTTTCAGTATCAAAGAAACTGATTTCTGAAAATGATACTTTTGAAGTTAAGTTTGATGTTAAAAATAGTGGCTTAGGTACTGCAGAAAATTTAGTAACAACAGTAGATGGAACAGAAGGTTTAATACCATTAAATGAAAATGTTATAAATATTTCAGCATTAAAAAGTGGTGAAACAAAGCATTTTTCTATTAGTATGCAAGCTACTGATAGTATTAAAATAAAGAACATACCTATTATGATTACAGTTAATAATCCGAATGGAAGTATAGCTGCAAAGAGATTTACAACAGTTTATTTTGAAGGAAAAGCAACTGGCAAGACAGTACCTAAAATTATAATAAAGAAATTTGAATGTACTCCTAACATAGTTAAAGCTGGGGAAAATTTCGGTTTGTATTTATCATTTTTAAATACAAATAAAGTTAAGACAGTAAGAAATATTAAAATATTTTTAACTGTTGACATGGAAAGCAGTAAAGTTGATTCAGTTGGTTCAGGAAGTGTATTTACGCCTGTTAATGGAAGTAATACATTTTACATTGATGAAATAAGACCAAAAAAGACTCAAAGTATATCATTAAAAATGTATACTATTCCAGATGCACAGCCTAAGAATTATACTATAACGGCTAATATGGAATATGAAGATGAAGAAGGTAATCAGTTTACTTCAAAAGAATTAATAGGTATTCAAGTAACACAGCCATCAAAACTCAAAATAGGTGATATAAGTTTACCATCTGATGCATTTAAAGATCGTCCAAATCCTGTTGATATTCAAGTTTACAATGTTGGTAAAGTAACTATGAGTAACTTTATGATTGAAATAAAAGGTGATTTTACAGCTAGATCAGATGATTCTTTTATTGGAAATATTGAGCCGGGGTCAGCAGGATATTATTCTGGTGATTTGATACCAAAAAAACTTGGAGAGTGTAAAGGTGAGATTATATTCTCATATGATGAGCCAAGTGGTGAGCATAAAGTTGTGAAAAAGAGCATATCAATGAATGCTCAGAAATATGTTCCAAGAGAGAGACATATGAATGGTATGGATAAACCTGAACAACCTGTTGAACAGCCAAAGTCAAGTAAAAAATCAAAAGTCGTTCTTATTCTAGGGGGAATATTAGCTGTTGTTGTTATAGGTGTTGTTATAAAGAAAAAAAGAAATAAGAGGAAAGGTTTGGATTTAGATGAATAGTTTAGACCTTATTAAAATGGGTTCGAGTAATCTTTTCAGAAGAAAATTAAGAACTTTTCTTACTACATTGGGTATAGTGATTGGAACTATATCCATTGTGGTAATGATTTCTCTTGGAATAGGTATGAAGGAAAATTATAAAAAGTCATTAGAAAGAATGGGAAGTCTTGATGTAATAGATGTTAGGCCTTCTTATGATAGACATTCTAGGAGAGATGATGATAATAAGCTTAAAGATGAGGATATAGAAAAGATTGCTGCTATTGAAGGTGTTAAAGCGGTTACCCCCTATATGGAAATGCAGATTCATATGAAAAGTGGAAAGTATGGTACTTGGGTAAGAATGATAGGATTAAGACCAGAATATATGGAGGAATTTGGATTCAAAGTATCCGAGGGACGTTTGCTTAATAAAGATGATGTTGTTGATAGTGGTATGGTGGCGGTTTTTGGAAGTAAGCTTCCAGAAATGTTTAGAAATGAAAGATCGAAGAATAGAAATATGTATGATGATTTTTATGATGATGCTGAAGGAGAGAAAAAAGAACCTAATGTAAATATATTTGAAGATAGGATTACATTTGAATTCCAACAAGATTATGATAGAAATCAAAGAAGGGTAAAACGCAAATCAAAACCAATACGTCCATTTAAAATACAAGCTGTTGGTATTTTTGCAGAAAATGGAGATTGGGAAACAAGAAGAAGCATTTTTGTTCCAATAGATACTCTTAAAGCATTTAAAAAGAAATACGACAGAATGGCAGGAAACCATAGAAGTAAGGATGCCGGATATGATGAAGTTAAGGTTAAGGTAGTGGATATTAAGAGAGTAGTTGCAATTACAAAAGAGTTAAAAAAGATGGGCTATGAAGCTAATAGTATGATGGAATATGTCGAAGAATCTAATAAGATGACGAATATAATACAATTGATATTTGGTGGAATAGGTGCAATATCTCTACTTGTTGCTGCTATAGGTATAACAAATACTATGATAATGGCAATATATGAGAGAAGAAAAGAAATTGGAGTAATGAAGGTAATAGGTGCATCATTGAGAGATATAAAGAAACTTTTCCTATTTGAAGCATCTATGATAGGTTTTATGGGTGGAATATTAGGTTTGGTTTTAAGCATTTTTGCGTCAAAAGCACTTAATATGCTAGTTGCAAGCAAAATGGCAGGTCAGATGGAACCGGATACAGTTATTTCAATTGTGCCGATATGGCTTGCAGTGGCAGCAGTAGGATTTACAACGGTTATCGGGCTTGTATCTGGATATCTTCCAGCAAGGAAGGCGATGAAATTAAGTGCGTTAGAAGCCATTAAAACGGAATAGTAAAGTGAACTCGTTTTGCTAAAGCAAAACATCGGAACTTCAGGTGGAGACTCTACTCCACCTGAAGCAAAAAGCTTCAATCTCCCACTTATAGAAGTGGGAGTCTTATGGAATTTATAAATATTTCCAGCAAAATATACGGAAAAGTATCCGTTGCTTTGCTGGAAATATTTTTAGTGGTTATACTTTAAATGAGCAAAAATAATTATAATGATTAAACCACAATAAGCTATGGATAAATTTCAAATATACAACATATAGTATTTATGAAATTGATTCTTATGCATATATAGTGATGAGTTTCTTTTTAAAATACTTTCTGTGGGATAACCATTATAATAAGTTACAAATGACTTGACACCTCAATTTATAATACTGAATTTCATTATTTTCCTGTACTAAAGAAAAACGGTTGTTTGTCTTTCTGCCGAACGGCGAGATGTGTCTTAATTATTGTATAGATTGAGTGACATTATATGTTGGAACTTTTACTTTCGCATTTTTGGTGTGCCTTAATCATTGTATAGATTGAGTGACATTATATGCTGGAGCTTTTATTTCCGCATTTTTGATGTGCCTTAATTATTGTATAGATTGAGTGCAGGGTGCGAGGTGTGAAGTTATTATATAGATTGCAGCAGTGCAGGGTGTGTAGAAAATTAATATAAAATTAACGCATTATATGTGAAGGATAAAAAAAAGTTTTGTCGAATAGTAAAAAAGATTAGTTTTAAAATTTAAAATACGGTCTAGTGGATAGTGTAGTAATTGGAGTTTATATAAATTACTTTATATAAAGTAATTTATTAAAGTGATTTATCAATTCAGAGTAGGTATTGATTTACTGATTTGTATTGATTTACTGATTTGCGAGGGGGTTGTAAATAATATGAATGATAACAAATGTATGAAATTGTGGTACGAGTTGCCTTTGATAGTAGTAGTAGCGATTATTCCATTGGTTGTCAGAATGAAAGTTATTCCATTGAAGGGAGTTTTATTTGAATTTTGGAAGGGCCAAAAAGTGAATTATGATTTCTTTTCATATTATAAAATGATAGGAATATTAATTTTATCCATATTGGCTGTGATTGCATTATTAATATTGGTATTAAAAAAAGAAATTGCATTAAAAAAGACGTATTTTTACATTCCTATATGTGTATATTCATTTTTTGTTATAATGTCTACAATATTTAGTGAATATAAATCTGCATCATTATGGGGATATCCTGATAGATATGAAGGTATGTTTGCACTTTTGGCATATATATTAATTTTGATTGTTACCATTAATATCATGAATAGCGAAAGAAGTATTAAAATTCTCATTTATTCATTGTTTGCATCGGCAAGTATAATAGGTATAATAGGTATACTTCAATATTTTGGCCACGATATTTTTGGAACTAGTTTCGGTAAAAATTTAATATTGCCAGGGAAATATAAAAAACTTGCTTCGGGTTTGAAGTTTACATTAGGAGAACATAAAATATATGCAACTTTATTTCATTATAATTATGTTGGAAGTTATATGGCTATGCTATTTCCTTTGACGTTAACGTTTGCGGTTTTGATAAAAAATAAGAAAGCAAAGATAATGGTTTCTATTTTGTCAATTTTAATGTTTGCAAATTGGGTTGGTTCAGGCTCTAGAGCAGGTTTAGTAGGTGGAATTATTGCACTTGTTGTGATTATAATTATGTTAAGACGATATTTTATAAGACATTGGAAATACATGTTTCCTGTTATAGGTGTTTTGCTTTTACTCATTATTGGAATAAATGCTGTTTCATCTGGTGCAATATCAAAGAGAATAGGCCAGCTTATAAATGATACAAGGATGTTATCTAACAATTCAAATACAGATATTAATAATATTCAAGATGTTGTAACAAAAGGATTTAATGTAGAAATCATAGAAAAAAACAAAATATTGAGGTTTGGTGTAGAAAATGGGAAAATAGTGTTTAGGGATACTGACAATAAATTGATAAAAGTGAATATGGAAAAAGGTAATAAGATATTGCTTAAAAATGATACATATAATGATTATAATATTTATTTAAAAATTGCTGATACTGAAGAAGGAAAAAGTAATGTAATTGAAGTGAACAAAGGCAAAATGAATATGTACTTTATTCTTTTGAAAGATGGCTTTAGATTTATTAACAATAAAAGAGAAGCTGTGACTTTATCGAAAGTTGAGCGTTGGGGATTTGAAGGTAAGGAAAAAATAGGTTCAGCAAGAGGTTATATATGGTCAAGATCTATTCCTCTTTTAAAACACACAGTATTGCTCGGACATGGACCAGATACATTTGCAATATATTTTCCTCAAAAAGATTACATAGGAAAATACAATGCTTATGGAACTATGGGTATGCTAGTGGATAAACCTCACGATTTATGGTTGCAAGTAGGTATAAATACAGGAATTATGTCGTTAATTGCTATGGTTGCTTTATTTATTATGTATATAGTTAGTAGCATTAAAGTTTATTTTAGAAATTCATTTGATGACTTTTATTCAGTAATAGGTGTGAGTGTATTTGTTGCGATAGTTGGATATATAGGAGCAGCTTTCTTTAATGATAGTGTTGTTTCAGTAGCACCTATATTTTGGATACTTTTAGGAATAGGCATAAGTGTGAATTTAACACTTGCGAATTCTAAAGTGGAGCAATAATTGATGACTTTTTCCTTCAATTCGTAATTTAGATTTTTAGCATATATATTAAAACGAAAAAATGCAGTATGCAAAGAGTTTTATAAGTGAATATTAATGCAAAATATATGATAGTAAATAGTTATAGTGCATATTACGAATCGAAGGACTTTTTCCTTCAGATGCTTAAATATTAGAAATACGAGAGGATGATTGATTTGAAAAGTGTAACAAAGTTATGTGGAATGCGATTGTCTAAAAGTATATTGTCTAGAGTAGTGTTGTTTGCTTTTGCACTTTTTATGAGTACTTTTTTCTTTTCAAGTGCCTGCTTTGCGACAACTACTAGAGATTATAGAATAGATTTCAGTTACTGGAATAGTGGTTTAGAGTATGCTGTAAGGAATGCTCTTTCACAAATTGATGGTAAGGATAGAAGAATAGGGTATGTATATCTTAGTGATTTAGAGAAAATCAAAGAATTGAGTATAGATTATAGCGAAGTATCAAATATTAGAGGTATAGAGAAGTTAAAGAATTTGCAGACTTTAAAGATATATACTAATTCAAATAGGGACGTTAAGCTTTTTTATGATAGAATATGCAAATATGCCTTGCAGAAATTATACAGACGAGGCACATATTTAGGTAATTTGAAGCATCTTACAAAGATAGATGTAAGCGGAAATGGCATTGATAATGTTTCATATGTTGCAGCAGCATTGCTTAGTTTAAATCAGATTAAGAGTATAGATTTGAGTAACAATAATATTAAAGATATTTCAGCGTTGGGTTATTATCATAGTTTAAAAGAATTAAATTTAAGTAATAATAAGATAAATAATATTTCGACGCTAAGATATTTGAGAGGGCTAGAGAAATTAGATATAAGCAACAATTTAGTGCAAAATATCTATTCATTAAGATATTTAAGAAATCTAAAATCACTGAATATTAGTGGAAATAATATAGAGAATTTATATCCGTTATCTAATCTAATCAATCTTGAAGAATTATATATGAGTGGAAATATTCAAGCTAAGGATATTACTTCAGATAGATACATTGAAATATCACTTGACAATGTTATTGATGACAAAAAGTTAAAGCTTAATGGCAGATATATAAGTATACATTCAAAAGATTGGAATGATAATTACACATTATATAACAACAAATATATAATTTACCATAACGACTATGTAATATATAATAAAAAGCCAGTTGATATTACCCCGCTTGAAAAGATTACCAGTTTGAAAAAACTTGATGTAAGCAATAACTACTTGACTAGTATTTACCCTTTGCATACTTTAACGAATTTAGAGTATCTTGATATTAGTCACAATGATATTAATGATATATCATACATTGCCGATATGGCTAAATTGAAAGAATTGCATGCAGGATTTAATGGCCAAATTGAAGATATTGGTGTATTAAGAGGCTTGATTAGCTTAGAAAAATTAGATATTAGCAATAATAACGTAAGCGATATATCTTCATTGGGAAATTTGGTTAGGTTGAAGTACTTAGATATAAGTTGTAATAATGTATCCAATATTGATTCGCTTGAATGGGTAAGTCCACATGAGGATATTGATACAGGAGAATATTTGAAAGGATTGGTTGAATTAAGGCTTAATGGTAATACTATAAGAGATGTTTATGCACTTGCATGTATGAGTAATCTTGAAAAGTTATATATTGATAGTACAGGTATTGATTTATCACCGATTAAAAATCTTAAAAAACTTAAAAAAATCAGAGAGTAGGATTTGGGGACGAGGAGGAAGTGACTAGGAGAGAAAAAAAGGGGCTAGGGAATAAAACACGTGCGTTAGTTTGCCAGAGTACTAGGCTACTAGTGCAGATCTGGTATTTGTACATCAGCATCTACTCAAAAACAAAGTACTGATTTTTAATTTCTGACTAAGCTACAATATGCTTTGGTGACTGGTTACTGGTGATTGGTGACTTTGTCTTAGTCTCCAGTTTCTAATCTCCAGTCTTCAACACAGTTTTGTGACTTGAGAAGTACCATCTATTTAAGAACAAAATTCTAAGTATTAATATACATCAGAGTCACAAGCTGGTTTGGCGACTAGTGATTGGCGATTAGTAACTTTTGTTTAGTCTCCAGTCTCTAATCTCTAGTACAGATTTGTGACTTGATAACCAGTATTTTATTAGGTGCTAGGACTAGGTACTAGGAGAGAAAAGAAGGGGCTAGGGAATAAAAGTAAGTGTGCTAGTTTGCTAGAGGGCTAGTCTGCTAGTGCAGATCTGGTATTTGTACATCAGCATCTACTCAAAAACAAAGTACTGATTTTTAATTTCTGACTAAGCCACAATATGCTTTGGTGACTGGTTACTGGTGATTGGTGACTTTGTCTTAGTCTCCAGTCTCTAATCTCCAGTTTCCAACACAGTTTTGTGACTTGAGAAGTACCATCTATTTAAGAACAAAATTCTAAGTATTAATATACATCAGAGTCACAAGCTGGTTTGGCGACTAGTGATTGGCGATTAGTAACTTTTGTTTAGTCTCCAGTCTCTAATCTCTAGTACAGATTTGTGACTTGATAACCAGTATTTTATTAGGTGCTAGGACTAGGTACTAGGAGAGAAAAGAAGGGGCTAGGGAATAAAAGTAAGTGTGCTAGTTTGCTAGATGGCTAGACTGCTAGTGCAGATTCACAATTTGATTGCTATATACCTGCAATCAGCAAATGTTTTTATATTGTATTTAAGAAATCGTGTAGCGATTTCATCATTAGCTGGCTACTAGCAAACTTGCCAACTGGCACTTTAGTTTTGAAGAAATTGCGAAGCAATTTCAACCTTTACTATGCTCTATTCTCTGTTTTAATATAAGATTGATCGAAGGGAGGTATTCAGCTTGTACATAAGCTGAAAATACTATGAAAAATAAAAGAAAAGGAATCGTAATAATTTCTTTAATTTCTATAATTGCAATAATAGGGATAATATTTGCTATGAAAAATAACACAAACAATTCAAAAAATGCTATAATAGAGGCGTATGTTAGAAAAGCACCTGTTGGATGTGCTGTAACGGTAAATTTAACTGAAAAGGGTAAAAAAGATTATCCTAAAGCATATAAATACCAAGTATATTATAAAGGTCAACTTGCTTCGGCGGTTGAAAAATTAGGCAGACCAACGACAGTTTTTCCAGCAAGAAAATCTGGAGATGAGGTTGAAATTCATTTATTGGATTCAAAAAAGAAGGAAATTGCTACTGTAAAGACGAAATTAATTAAGGAAAGATATAGAGATTAAGGACTAGGAATAAAGCAAGTTTGCTAGTTTACCAGAGTACTAGATTGCTGGTATAAATTTACAACTTGATTTTCATATACTTTAAATCAACAAATGCTTTATATATATTTATTTAAGAAATCGTGTAACGATTTCATTATTAACTGGGTAACTAGCAAACTTGTCAACTGGCAATTTTATTTAAAGAAATTGCTTAGCAATTTCAACCTTTACTATTCCCTATTCTCTATTCATTGTTCACTAATTAAAGTTTCTTATTCATTGATTAAGGTTTTGTGCTATAGCCAAAAGTTATCTAAAAAATAATTTTTAATTACTATTAAAAATATGAAGGGAGAAACCATATGAAAGGTATAATTTTAGCAGGGGGAGCAGGGACAAGACTTCATCCTATAACAAAATCAGTTTCAAAACAAATACTACCTATTTATGATAAACCAATGATATATTATCCAATGTCGGTATTAATGTTGGCTGGAATAAGAGAAATCCTTATAATATCAACACCAAGAGATATACATTCTTTTAAAGAATTATTTGGCGATGGAAGTGATTTAGGGTTAAGAATTGAGTATGCAGTTCAAGAAGAACCTAGAGGACTTGCAGATGCGTTTATAGTTGGAGAAAAATTTATAGGAAAAGATAGAGTAGCATTAGTGTTGGGTGATAATATATTTTATGGATATGGTTTTACGGAAAGGCTAAAAAATGCAGCATCAAGAGAAGAAGGGGCAACTATTTTTGGCTATCATGTAAGCAATCCTAAATCTTTTGGTGTTGTCGAATTTGATGAAAATAATAATGTGATATCGATAGAAGAAAAACCAGAGAATCCAAAGTCTAGCTATGCTGTTCCAGGATTGTATTTTTACGATAATGATGTAGTTGAGATCGCAAAGAATATTAAGCCTTCGGCAAGAGGAGAAATAGAAATAACTGCTGTTAATAATGAATACTTAAAAAGAGGAAAATTAAAGGTTGAGTTATTAGGAAGAGGTATGGCATGGCTTGATACAGGAACCCATAGAGGATTACTTGATGCAGCCAATTATGTTGAAGCTATTCAAACAAGGCAGGGATTATATATTGCTTGTTTAGAGGAAATAGCGTATAGAAATGGATACATAGACAGGGAAAAACTATTAGAATTAGCAAAACCATTATCGAAAACTGATTATGGTAAGTACCTTATGAATTTAGCTAATAAAGATGAAAAAACATTAAAGAATGAGGCAGCAGAAGAAGTTGCAGCAGCAAAAGAGATATAGTTGTCATAGTATATAAAGCTATAGTATTGAGATTAAGGAAGGTAATTTTCATGAAGGTATTGATAACAGGTGCAAGAGGTCAACTTGGCAGTCAAATAATTGATATAATAAAAAAAGGTGAATCTGAGATAGGAAATATAGATTTTTCGTATAAAAATGCAGAAATAAAGGGAATAGATGTAGAAGAATTGGATATTACGGATGAGAATGCTGTAATAGAATATTTTGGTGCATTTAATCCGGATATAGTCATAAATCCAGCAGCGTATACTGATGTAGATGGATGTGAGACTAATGAAGAATTAGCATATAAAGTTAATTCGCTTGGAGCTAGAAATATTGCTATTGCTTGCGAAAAGTGTAAATCTAAGTTGATTCATATATCAACGGATTATGTTTTTTCAGGAGATGGACAAGTACCATATAGAGAGTATGATTTAACTAATCCTATGAGTGTATATGGTAAAACAAAGTTATTAGGAGAAGAATATGTAAGACAATTCTGTAGTAGAGGTTTTATAGTTAGAACAGCGTGGTTATATGGGTATAATGGTCAAAACTTTGTAAAAACCATAATGAAATTAGCAAAAAAGAGAGAAAAAATTGATGTTGTGAACGATCAAAGAGGAAATCCAACAAATGCAGAGGATTTAGCGCATCATATTTTAAAAATTGCATTAACAGAAGAATATGGAATATACCACTGTACTGGTAAAGGAGAATGCAGTTGGTATGATTTTGCATGTAAAATTGTTGAATATGCAGGAATTGCTTGTACAGTTAGTCCTGTGACATCAGAGAAATTTAAGAGACCTGCAAAAAGACCATCATTTTCTTCATTAGATAATATGATGTTAAGATGTACTGTTGGAGATGATATGAGAGAATGGGAAGATGCACTTAATGAATTTATTACCCGAATTACAAAATAAAAGATTATAGAATAAAATGAGCAATAAATTAAGTATTGTCTGTAGATTAAGGCACATTCAAATAAATAACAAGCCAGTATACTAATATATTTAATTTATTATTTGCTTTCATATGTCTAATTTATGGATTTGGATTAAAAAATCGTCATTATTTGTTTAAATGGTAGTTTGAAAATATTTATATTAAAAACAAATCATATACAAAATGAATATATATTTGAATTTAAAATAGGTTAAAATAGTTGCTTGTTTAGGAGAAAGTGAAATATGGGAAAATTTAATTTTATAGAAACGAAAATAAAGGATCTTTATGTTATAGAACCAAAAGTTTTTGGAGACCATAGGGGCTATTTTATGGAAAGCTATAATAAAAAAGATTTCTATGAGGCTGGACTTACTATGGAATTTGTTCAGGATAATGAGTCAAAGTCAAAAAAAGGTGTCTTGAGAGGACTCCATTTTCAAACTAAGCATACTCAAGGAAAATTAGTTAGAGTGACTAAAGGTAAAGTTTTTGATGTAGCTGTTGATTTAAGGAAAGGATCACCTACTTATGGACAATGGGAAGGGGTAATTCTTACAGAGGAAAATAAAAGACAATTTTATGTGCCTGAAGGTTTTGCACATGGTTTTTTAGTTCTTTCAGATGAAGCAGTATTTAATTATAAGTGCACTGATTACTACGACCCAGAGCATGATGGTGGAGTAAAATGGGATGATCAAGATATAGGAATAGATTGGCCGATTGAAGGAATAGAAGAAATTCTTCTATCAGAAAAGGATATAAGTCAAAAACTTTTAAGAGAACAAGATTTACCATTTATCTATGAGGGGGAATAACGATGAAAACTTTATTAGTAACTGGTGGAGCTGGATTTATTGGTTCAAATTTTATAAGATATATGTTAGATAAATATACTGACTATAGAATATTAAATTTAGATGTTCTTACTTATGCAGGAAATTTAGAAAATTTAAAAGGAATAGAAGAAGGAAAAAATTATAGATTTATAAAAGCAAATATTTCTGATAGAAATGCAGTAGAAAAAATATTTGAAGAAGAAAATATTGATTATGTTGTAAATTTTGCAGCAGAATCTCATGTGGATAGAAGTATAGAGGATCCAGAAATTTTTATAAAGACAAATGTTATGGGTACTCAAGTGCTTTTAGATGTAGTAAAGAAGAATTGGATGCTTGGAAAAGATGAGACAGGATATCCAATATATAGAGAAGGAGTTAAGTATATCCAAGTTTCAACAGATGAGGTATATGGTGCATTAGGAAAAGAGGGTATGTTCAAAGAAACGACACCATTAGCACCAAATAGTCCGTATTCTGCATCAAAAGCAAGTGCTGATATGTTAGTTAGAGCATATAATGAAACATTTAAATTACCTATGAACGTTACTAGATGTTCTAACAATTATGGTCCATATCAATTTCCAGAAAAACTCATACCATTGATGATAGCGAATTGTTTAAATGATAAACAACTACCTGTATATGGCGATGGCATGCAGATAAGAGACTGGCTTCATGTAAAAGATCACTGTGCAGCAATTGATACAGTTTTGCATAAAGGTATAAGTGGACAAGTTTATAATGTTGGTGGAAATAATGAAAAGGCAAATATAGAAATAGTTAAACTTATTATAAGTACTTTAGGTAAAAGTGAAGATTTGATAAAGTATGTAAAAGATAGATTAGGGCACGATAGAAGATATGCGATAGATAATACTAAAATAACAACAGAGTTAGGATGGAAACCGTCTTACACGTTTGAACAGGGAATGAAAGAAACAATAGAGTGGTACTTGAATAATAAAGATTGGTGGGAAAATATAATTTCTGGCGAATATAAAAAATATTATAAAAAAATGTATGAAGAAAAATAGGATTCAGAACAAAAGTTTTGATGTATTTTAATGCGGTAGAAGGGGTACATAACATGACAAATTATGTGAAGAGTTTTGCTACTTTTATAAAGGATATTATCAAAAGCAGAGAAATGATTTTTAGATTATCTAGAAATGATTTTAAGGTGAGATATGCTGGCTCATATTTGGGAATAGTATGGGCATTTGTCCAGCCTATTGTTAATATTCTTGTGTTTTGGTTTGTTTTCCAAGTTGGTTTTAAATCGGCACCAGTTGATAATTTTCCTTTTATATTGTGGTTAATATGTGGAATGATTCCGTGGTTTTATTTTTCAGAAGGGTTAAATAATGGAACAAATAGTCTATTACAATATAATTATTTGGTAAAGAAAGTGGTATTTAGAGTTAGTATACTTCCAGTAGTTAAAATAATTTCAGCACTATTTATTCATTTATTTTTTATAGTATTTATATTTATCATGTTTGGGATTTATGGATATAAACCTAATATATATAATATTCAAGTTGTTTATTATAGCTTTGGAATCATTGTATTGCTATTAGGATTATCATGGATAACGTCTTCATTAATGGTTTTTCTTAAGGATACTAATGAGATAATCCAAATTGTGTTGCAATTTGGATTCTGGCTTACGCCTATATTTTGGTCATATACAGTTTTGCCAAAAAGATATGAGTTTTTACTAAAGTTAAATCCAATGTTTTATATTACACAAGGTTATAGGGACGCATTTATTTACAAAGTTTGGTTTTGGCAAAAGCCTAATTTAACAATTTATTTTTGGACAATAACTTTACTGATTTTTATTTTAGGTGGAGTGTTATTCAAAAAATTAAAACCGCATTTTTCAGATGTACTTTAAATGGAGGTTGAATATGAAAACTACCAATATAGTTGTTGAAGCTAGAGATATAAGTAAAGTGTATAAATTATATGATAAACCTATTGATAGATTGAAAGAATCTTTACATCCTTTTAGTAAAAAATATCACAGGGAATTTTATGCATTGAAGAATATATCTTTCAAAGTTAAAAGAGGAGAAACTGTTGGAATCATAGGAAAAAATGGTTCAGGTAAGTCCACATTGCTCAAGATTGTTACAGGAGTGTTAACTCCTAGCTATGGAGAGGTTGAAGTGGAGGGACGAATTTCAGCACTTTTGGAATTAGGTGCAGGATTTAATCCTGAATATACTGGAATAGAAAATATATATTTAAACGGTACAATAATGGGATATTCTAGGGAACAGATGGATGAAAAGTTGAATGATATATTAGAATTTGCAGACATTGGTGATTACGTTTATCAACCAGTTAAGTATTATTCTAGTGGCATGTTTGTCAGACTTGCTTTTGCTGTGGCAATAAACGTAGATCCTGACATATTAATTGTTGATGAGGCATTAAGTGTAGGAGATATAAGATTCCAACAAAAATGTTACAGAAAAATTGATGAATTTAAACAGAATAAAACAGTGCTATTTGTTTCACATGATATGGGAGCTATAAATAAATATTGTGATAGGGTAATTTGGATTGATGAAGGAAAAATACTTGATGAGGGGAAACCAAAAGAGATATCAAAAAAATATAGAGCATTTATGATGAACTCAAAATTGAAGAAGAATGAAGAAGCTATTGACTATTGTAAATGTAATTATAAGGAGGATAAAAGCAATAATATTCAATTAAACAGGTTAGATAAAGATGTAGAGATTTGTGGTGATGGTAAGGCACATATACTTGGAATTGGTTTATTTGATAGTAAAACTTATGAAAAGTTACAACAAGTTTATCCAGGACAAAAGATAAAAATGATAATAAGATATAAGCTGAATTATGATATTGATAATATAATTGTTGGATTTACTATAAAGGATAGGTTGGGTAATATAGTGACACAATCAAACAATTATATTTTGAATAAAAAACTATCTTATACTGATGCAGATAACTTTATAATAAGTGCATGTTTTGAGTTTACATTGCCTAATATTAGAGCAGGAAATTATACTATTTCACCTGCAATAGCATCAGGTACGCAAATGGAGCATACACAACATTGTTGGGCACATGATGCTATAGTTTTTCAGGTGCCTAGTATTCAAAAATATGATTTAGAAGGATTTATGTTTTTAGAACCGATAGAATTTTCATTAGTAAAGTGATGAGGTGTTGTTATGGAATTTACTGGAGAACGTTTCATTCCAGATGATAAAAACAATTCAGAGATTGCGATTGAACATATACAAAGATATAGAGCAATATTGGATGTGGTTAAAGATAAGGTGGTTTTAGATGCTGCATCGGGAGAGGGATATGGTTCATATATTTTGTCTCAGAAAGCTAAATTTATTTATGGAATTGATATTAGCGAAGAAGCGATTATAAATGCTAATTTAAAATATAAGAAAGAAAATGTAAAGTTTATTAGAAATTCTATTGAAAAAATTGAATTACAGGATAAATCTATAGATGTAGTAGTTTCTTTTGAAACTATTGAACATGTAAATGAAAAAACTCAAGAAAAATTTTTGCAAGAAATTAAGAGAATATTAAAGGATGATGGTGTTCTAATAATTTCTACTCCAAATAAAAAAATATATTCTGATAATGCTAACTATAAAAATGAGTATCATATAAAGGAGTTTTATTACGAGGAGTTTTATAGGTTTTTAAGGGAGTTTTTCGAATATGTTGAATTTTATGTTCAGGGTAAGCAAATAGTTAATGTTTTAAGAAATACAGCTAGTTCTAAAAATGAAGTTTATAATTTGATTAAAATGAATGATTTTTTATATGTAGAGGACAAGTATATAGTAGCTATTTGTAGTAATAAAGAAATTAAACAATTGAATTTAAATTCAATTGTTATAGATAATGAAAATAATTACGAAAAAATAATGAGAAGAATTGTTGAACTTCAAGATGAAATTCAGGAAAAGAATAGATGGGCTTTTTCGCTTGATAAGGAAATTGAAAATAAAAATACTTTGATAAATACTCAAAATAAGAGGATAGAAGAATTATCAAATTGGGGAAATAAATTAGATAATATACTTCAAATAAAGGAAGAAGTAATTAATAAGCAAAATATTAATATAAAGCAGTTGAATGAACTAATAGAAAAGTTAAAGAGAGAAACTGAACAAAAAGAAAAATTATTAAGTGACCAAAATGATATAATAAAGCAACAGAATGAAATGTTTAAAGAGTTAGAGAACGAGTTAAAGGAAAGGGAAAAAATCTCAACAATTCAAAAAAAGAGAATTGAGGAATTACTAAATGGGAAAGATACGTTAGAGAATAATCTTAGAATTAAAGAAGAAATAATTGAAAAACAAAATAGTAATATTAATCAAATAAGTGATATATTGAAAGAATTAGATTGTAAGTTAAAAGAGCGAGATAAAATTATAAATATTCAAAATAAGAAAATTGATGAATTAACTAGTACGATAAAAAAAATAGACGATAAATTGAATGAAAAGAAAAAATTAATTAATGATAAAGATAATAAAATCGAGGATTTAAACAATGAATTAAATAAATTAAAATTAGAATTAGATGAAAAAGATCAAAGTCTAAAACAAAATAAAATTTGTGCTAGAGAATTAAATGATAGTATTAATTTATTAAAATTAACAATTAATCATAAGGACAAGGAAATATATGATATGAATGATAGAATAATAGACTTATCTAAAAAATCTGATAAATTTGAAGAAATATTTAATGAATTAGAAGATATTAAAAGGGATTTGAATCATACAATTGAGTTAAAAGATAAATTAGAAGACCAAAAGAATGATTTATTAAATGAATTGAACAGATATAAAAATGAGATAAAAGAAAAGGAACAGCAAATATTGAATCATAAGGGTCATATTGAACAATTACTACAACAAGAAAGAGTATTAATGGGTATTTATGAATCTGAAGGGTGGAAAATTCTTTTGCGATTATATAAATTGAGGGATTTTTTATTGCCACCTCACAGTAAAAGAAGATTAATAGCAAAACTATTAAGGAGACCTAAAAAAGTAATTAAACATATTAATTTAAAGTCTATAGGTAAATTTCTTAAACATATAAATGAAGATGGTCAAGAGTTAGAAACAAGAATTAATAAATATATTTCTGAAAGGGAACCAGTAGATTGTCAAACTTTGGAAATATTTGAAGATGTACAAGGAGAATACAATAAATTGTTTTTTGAAAACTCTAAAAAACCATTAGTTTCAATAATAATACCGGTATATAATCAGTTTGAATATACTTATTCGTGTTTAAAATCAATACTAGAAAATACAAAAGGTATTCAATATGAAATTATTATTGCTGATGATGTTTCAACAGATGAAACTAAATGTTTGAAGAATTATGTTGAAAATATTATTATCATAAGAAATAAAAAGAATTTAGGATTTTTATTAAATTGCAATAATGCTGCTGAAAAAGTAAGAGGCAAATATATAATGTTTTTGAATAATGATACTAATGTTCAAAAAGATTGGTTAAAATATTTAGTTGAATTAATTGAGTCTGATGAAGATATAGGAATGGTTGGTTCAAAACTAGTTTATCCTGATGGGAAGCTTCAAGAGGCTGGAGGAATCATATGGAATGATGCTAGTGGATGGAATTATGGGAGAATGGATGATGCTGAAAAATCAGAATATAATTATGTAAGGGAAGTAGACTATATATCTGGTGCAGCGATAATGATAAAAAAAGATTTATGGAAAAGGATTGGTGGCTTTGATACACGATATGCTCCCGCTTATTGTGAAGATTCAGATTTAGCATTTGAAGTAAGAGCACAAGGATATAAAGTAATGTATCAACCAAAATCGATTGTAGTTCATTTTGAAGGTGTTTCTAATGGGACAGATGTAAGTACAGGTATAAAAAAATATCAAGTTGAAAATAACAAAAAGTTTTATCTAAAATGGGAAAAGGAATTGAAAAAAGAACATTTTAATAATGGAGAAAATGTATTTATTGCAAGAGATAGAAGCCGAAATAAAAAGACAATATTAGTAATAGACCATTATGTTCCTAATTTTGATAAGGATGCAGGATCTAGAACAACTTATCATTATCTTAAAATGTTTTTGTCTATGGGCTTCAATGTGAAATTTATAGGAGATAATTTTTATAGACAAGAACCATATACAACTATACTTCAGCAAATGGGTATTGAGGTTTTATATGGATATTGGTACAGTACCAATTATAAAAAATGGATAAAGGAAAATTGTAGTTTTATTGATTATGTTTATTTGAACAGACCCCATATTTCGATCAAATATATTGATTTTCTGAGAGAAAATACTAGTGCTAAAATAATATATTATGGTCATGATTTGCATTTTTTAAGAGAAAAAAGAGAATATGAACTGACGGGTAACAAAGAGTTACTTGCAAGCTCCGAACACTGGAAAAAAGTTGAACTTCAGCTTATGAGAAAATCAGATATAACTTACTATCCTTCACAATGTGAAATAGATGAGATTCACAGCATAGATCCAAATATTAATGCAAAAGCAATACCTGCATATATTTTTGAAAACACTAAATTTAAAAATATTATACCGTTTAGTAATAGAAGAGATTTATTATTTGTTGGTGGATTTGGACATAAGCCTAATATTGATGGAGTATTATGGTTTATAAGGAAAATATTTCCATTAGTCAAGGAAGAGATAGAAGATGTTAAGTTCTATATAGTTGGTTCGAATCCACCACAAGAAGTACTTGATTTAAGAAGTGATGAAATAATAGTGACAGGATTTGTTACAGATGAACAATTAAATGAGTACTATGATAAATGTAAATTGGTAGTAGTTCCATTAAGATATGGTGCAGGCGTTAAAGGAAAAGTTGTTGAAGCGTTATATAAGCAGATTCCAATAATCACCACTTCGGTTGGGGCCGAAGGACTAGAAAAAATAGACGAATATCTTGAAATAAGTGATGATCCTCTAGAATTTTCTAAAAAAATAATAGAATATTATAATAACATTGAAAAACTAAATTATCTAGCCCAAAAATCTATTAATTACATTGAAAAATATTTTTCAGAATCTAGTGTAATGGCTATAATATCTGAGGATATAAGGTAGGAGGAAGTAATATGATAATCCGAAGTAAAGCACCTTTAAGATTAGGTTTTGCGGGAGGAGGAACCGATGTATCGCCTTATAGTGATCAATTTGGAGGATATGTACTAAATGCAACTATTGACATGTATGCTTATTGTATCATAGAACCTAATAATAGTAACAGAATCATATTTAATGCTGTTGATAGGAAAGAGTATTTCGAAAATGAATCTGTTGAAAGATTAGATATTAATGGCATACTTGCCCTTCATAAAGGAGTCTATAACAGAATAGTAAAGGACTATAATAATGGACAACCTTTATCGTTGAAGATTACCACATATTCAGATGCACCAGCGGGATCAGGATTGGGATCATCCTCAACTATGGTAGTGGCTATCATTAAAGCATTTGTTGAATATTTGAATTTGCCACTTGGAGAGTATGATATTGCAAGATTAGCATATGAGATAGAAAGAAAAGATATAGGATTAAATGGTGGTAAACAAGATCAATATGCTGCAACATTTGGCGGATTTAATTTTATGGAATTTTATGGTGATGACAAAGTAATAGTGAATCCTCTAAGAATAAAAAATTGGATACTTGATGAATTAGAAAGTTCATTGGTATTGTATTATACAGGTGTTTCAAGAGAATCTTCAAAAATAATTGATGAGCAGTCGAAAAATGTTAAGGCTAAAAACTTAAAATCTGTTGAAGCATTACATCAATTAAAAGAAGATGCTTTAAGAATGAAAGAATCAATTTTAAGAGGGGATATTTTAAAATTTGCTGAAGTTCTAGGAAAGTCCTGGGAAGCTAAAAAAAAGGTTGCAAAGTCTATATCAAATGAAAGTATTGATCGAATATATAATTCTGCAATAGAAGCAGGGGCATATTCAGGCAAAGTTTCAGGTGCTGGTGGTGGTGGTTTTATGATGTTTGTTGTTGATCCAATCAGAAAATTGGAAGTTATTGAACAACTAAATAAGTTTGATGGAAAAGTAATGAATTGTCATTTTGTAAAAGATGGAATAAAAGGTTGGCGAATTTAGGAGGAAAAAAATGAAAGAATACATAAAAAATCAAGTTAGAAATTCTTACATGATAAAACAAGGAATATATAATGATGATAGAATAATATCGTTGATTGAAAACATTGCATTAAAAGCTATTGATGTTTATAAAAATGGAAATAAAATTTTAATAGCGGGCAATGGTGGAAGTGCTGCAGATGCACAACATTTAGCAGGAGAAATAGTAAGTAAGTTTTATTTTGATAGACCAGCATTACCTGCTATTGCAGTGACGACGGATACGTCGATAATTACATCAATAGGAAATGATTATGGTTATGATAGACTATTTGAAAGGCAAATTCAAGCTAATGGTGTTAAAGGAGATATGTTTATTGGAATAAGTACATCTGGTAATTCAGAAAACATTTTGAGAGCATTCATGGAATGCAAAAGGATGGGGATTATAACAGTTGGGTTTACTGGAGAAACAGGAGGGAAAATGGAATCTTTATGTGATTATTGTATTAAGGTTCCATCTAATGAGACACCAAGAATACAAGAAGCACATATTATGATAGGACATATATTGTGCGGAATAATTGAAAAAGAAATATTCAAAGGAGAAAATTAGTATGGAGGCTATAATACTTGCTGGGGGATTGGGAACAAGATTGCAATCGATAGTAAATGAAGTTCCAAAGCCGATGGCTCCGATAAAAGGTGAGCCTTTTTTGAAGTATATATTTGAACATTTAAAAAGAAATGGAGTTAGTAAGGTTATTCTTTCAGTTGGTTACAAACATGAAAAAATAATAAAGTATTTTAACGATAATTATGAAGGAATAAATGTGGTTTATTCTATTGAAAAAGAACTATTAGGTACGGGTGGTGCTATAAGAAAAGCATTGAGTTTTACGAAAGAGAAAAATGTTATAGTCTTAAATGGAGACACATTTTTTGATGTTAATCTAAGATTATTAATGGATAAACATGAAGAAAATAATTCTGATTTAACTATTGCATTAAAATCAATGAGAAATTTTGATAGATATGGGACTGTGTTATTACAACAAAATAGAATAATGAAATTTCAAGAAAAAAGATATGAGAAATATGGGAATATTAATGGTGGAATTTATGTAATAAAAAAAAGAATTTTTAAAGACAAGGAATATAATTTGTCAGAGAAATTTTCCTTTGAAAAAGATTTTATAGAAAAGAATATGAATAAATTGAAGATGTTTGGATTTGTTTTTAATGGATATTTTGTTGATATAGGAATACCTGAAGATTACCAAAAAGCAAATATAAAATTGCCAAATTACTTTAATATTTAGTATGTTAGAAGGGAAGGAATATGAGAAAACTTAGAGTTGGATATAAAATATTAATAATATTAATAATTCTTGGAGGATGTTTTGTAATATTTCACAAAATTTCGCAAGTAAACTTAAAAGATAATAATTACAATTTGAATAATAGCAAAAGTAATATTAAAATTAAACAAAATGATGTAAAAGGTAATTATAATAGCGTGTTAAATGAATTTGATGTAAATTATCCGTGGAAAGAAAAAGGGATAGATAGCAAAAAAGTATTAGTTGGTTCTTATGATATTACAAAAGAAAATGGTAAAAATCAAATGTGGATTGGTAAAGAAGCTTCCATAACATTAAGTTCGGAAAAATCATTCAAGTATTTAAATATAAAAGGCTGGATACCAGTTTCAATGCATAAGAAAATCAACAATATTCAAGATGTTTCTATTAAATTTTACATAAACGATAAAGAAATAAAACAATTAAAATTTAAAGAAGATAAATTAGTTAATGAGAAGATTGAATATGAAAAGATTAAAGATATAATTGGTGATAATAAACAATTTTGTTTTAAAATACAAGTTAGTTCAAGTTATAATCCTAAAAAGGAAGGTATTAATGATGATGAGAGGGATTTATCTATGATTATTGATTATATTGGAGAAAAAAATTAATTTGGTGGGGAACAGAGAATGAATAAAGCACTTTTCCTAGACAGAGATGGTGTTATTAATAAAGAAAAAAATTATTTATATAAAATAGAAGATTTCGAGTTTATTGAAGGCGTATTTGAAACATTAAAATATTTTCAGGATAAAGGGTACTTACTGATAATTATAACTAACCAAGCTGGTATAGGTAGAGGATATTACACAGAGGTAGATTTTCAAAAACTTAATAATTGGATGATAAAACAATTTAGATTAAGAGATATTGTTATTAACAAGGTGTATTATTGCCCATATCATCCTGTTTATGGTATAGGTAAGTATAAGAGACAATCATATGACAGAAAACCTAATCCTGGTATGATATTAAGAGCACAAAAAGACTTTGAAATTGATTTGTCAAAATCGATATTAATTGGAGATAAGGAATCGGATATTCAGGCAGGGATTGTTGCTGGTGTGGGAATCAATGTTATCGTAAAAACTGGGTATAAAATTGATGAAGCTAATACAAATGCGGATTATGTTGTAGAGAATTTAAGTAATATTAAACGGCAAATGTTATTTTAATGGATTGAATATAAGCATAGATTAATGTTAAGGTTGATAAATAGATATTATGAGTCAGTAAATGTATGTAGTACGGGATATCAATATATATATTTATAGATATATTAAAGTATAAAATAGAAATGTTTCTGAATAAATAAAGGTATATATGAAATTTATGCCTAAAGTTGCTAAACACAATAATGCTTGAATATTTGTAAATAAGAGGATAGGATTAATAATATTACAAATAGATTTTTAAAATTGTGTTTTTAGAATAATTATTACTTATCAGCAGATTAGAATTAAGTGAAATTATAAAACTTTAAGTGAATATTATAAAAATATTGGAGGGAAATTATGACTAAAAGGATAGAATGGATAGATATATTTAAGGCTTTTGCAATTATTCTAATGGTAGTTGGACATAGTACGGGGATATTTAATAGATATATTTATCAATTCCATATGGCTGCATTCTTTTTTATATCTGGATATGTTGAGAATTTTAACAACAAGACTTTCTTTGAAATTTTCGTAAAGAAATTATATAGAATTATTTTGCCTTTTATTATTATTTTTATCTCAATATTGATATTAGTAACATGCTTAAATTATACAGGCTATTATAATATTTTATTTAAAGGTGAATTTATAGGATTTTATAGAAGTATAAGAGAGTTTTTTAGAGGATTCGTATATATAAATTGGTTAGGAGCAACTTGGTTTTTAGGAGTTTTGTTTGGAATAATCATATTGCAAAAAATTACTTATGATATTAATAAACAAAAAATTGATTTTACTTATATAATAATTTCAATAGTGATGTTTTTTGTAGGCTATTATATGGTTTACAGGAAGATGCAGTTTTGCATATTTGTATTTCCTTTAGATTTAATTTTGATTGGTCAGTTTTATTTTGTTTTAGGTAAAATTAGTAGTTCTAAAAGACTTATAGGTAAAATTTTTTCGTATAAATTTATTAAAGTTATTAGTTTTTTGACTACAGTTTTTTTTATATGGTATTTTGGAAATTTATATCCTATAACTGTAGATTACCCATCAAGAAGATTCAATAAATGGTATATAGACGCAGTGGTTGCTATAAATGGTATAATTTTCTTATATCTTTTATCAGATTTTATTTCTAGAATCAAATTTCAGAAGATAAAAAAAATATTGATTATGATAGGTAAAAATACTTTAGGTATACTATTTTTCAACTTTTTAAGTTTTAAGTTAGCTTATATATTGTTAGCTATATTTAATATTGTACCATTTAGTTATTTAAATGAATTTACACCTACAACTAACATAGGTAATAATTATTGGTGGTTAATTTCAACTATTTCTATATTGTGTAGTATAGTAATGTGGAGATTACTTACTAAATCAAGAATAGGAGCTAGTTTATTAGGGCAGAATGAGGAGCTGATTAAAAAAATCAGTAAGTATTTGGTGAAAAAATTATATATAGGGAAAAAACAAAGTTATGAAGAAAACGATAATAATACATTTTTTGAGCTGAAAGTTAATTATATAGTAAAAAATATAAAAGCAAATAAAGAGATTATAAGTATTCTTATCCTTTTGATTATTGTAATAATGACACCAATATTGAGACAAGGAATTGTAATTAATGATGAATTACAATCACATTTTTGGAGTATGCAAGGATTCAAATCATTTTTCAAACATTATGTAAGTGCATATATGAAACAAGGCAGGGCAATTTCAGCTATTACAGATACAATTTCAATGTATTCTTCTTTTATTACGTCTAAGAAAGAAATATTTAGATTTTTCAGTATTATAGGTATATTAATAAATGTATACTTATTTGGGAAATTTATTTATAAATTGTTTAAAAATAAATTGTTTTCTATTTTTACGATGTCATCAATTTTGGTGTTTTTACCAATAACTTTTGAACATACAGTGCCAAATGCATTTGTAAATTTATTATCAATTCCATTTTCTTTATTATTGATATCATTTATATTATTTATTAATTATATTGAAAATGACAAAGAAAATAGCCTTAAAATAGCATGTTTATTGTTATTTGTTGCTCTTTTGAGTTATGAAGTTTTTATAATGATTACACCAATATATTTTCTTTTGGCATTATATAAGATACCAAGGAAAGATAATTATTTAAGAGAGTTATTTAAAAAGGTAGCTTTACCTATAACAATAGATATAAGTTATCTAGTGTTGTATTTTTTCTCTAGGATTATAATTCCATCTACATATAATGGAAATCAAATAGGTTTTACATTAAAAGGTATGATAGAAATAATAACTCAACTATTCAAATCAAGCATTCCAGGATATTACCTATTTAACAGTAAATATCACTATTTATTTACTAAATATGATTTAAGTGGAATTCAAGCATTTGATATGAGAATAATTTTGGTAGTGATATTTTATGCAAGTATCATTATATATATATTTAAACGAGGCGTAGAAATAAAGCGTGGGAATAAATCTTTGTGGGGTGACATATTAGTAGTTTTAAATGGATTACTATTTGTTATTTTGCCAACTGTACCCAATGCAATATCAAAAATGTATCAAAACAATGTAAATTCAGATCAGTTTATTGCTTTACCAGTAACTTATTTTATTTACTTTTTTATGATGTTTTCCCTTTGCTATGCCATTTGGCAAATTACTCAAAGGATTAATCATAAGGCTTTTTATGGATTAATTATTGTAATACTATTGACATATGCTATTCCTATTCAAATGATGAATAATGTATTTTCAATAACGCAAAATAGGGATTATGATAGAATAGTTGCGATTGAACAACTTTTAGAAACAAATGCAATTAAATGTTTAAATAATAATGTAATTTTAGCGCCAGATTTATATGTTCAAAGAAATGCACTAAATATTCAGCAAGGATATTGGACGGAAGTAGCAAATGAAAAAGGACTCAACTTAGTAATTAATAAAGAAGATAAAGGGCAAGATATTACCTTACATTATCCAGAGGATAAATATTTTCAAATAAATTTTAATAAATATATTATTATATTATCCAAAGATAATTTAAATAATAAAGTATTACCGATAAAGTTGGAAAATAGTAAAATATACAAAGATGTAATGCTAAAAAATCCAATAAGGGATAAAGGATTTTATGTGTATAGATTGTTGATTGATGATGAACAAACATTACAAAGTTATACTGGAAATCCTCTGAATGATTTTAGAAATAAAGTAGGTAATACTCTTAAATCAGCAAAAAAATTAAATGGATATTATGTTGATGGATGGGTGAGTAAAATAAGCAAATTTAAAATTAAATCTGGCAAAAGTGGTGAAATTATTATAGAAGGTTATTATCCAAATAAAATAACAGATAAATTGACAGGGGAAATTTATATTAATGATATAGAAATTAAAAAATATAAAATAACAACTAAAAATTTTAAGATTAAAGTAAAAGTTGGGAAAAATGAAGTTGTAAAGTTGAAAATAGA
>NZ_LTBA01000017.1 GCF_001594005.1 Clostridium tepidiprofundi DSM 19306
ATTGCCTAAGTACACCTAGTAGGAAAGGCTTAGGTGATTAAAATATTTTGAGGAATGGGTAACTCCCATAATCTTGTAGGACTCTATTGGGATAATTGAACAATAGTGGCAAGACGAGATTTAGCAATGCTATCCTAGTGGTTGAATCCTGTGATACCACCATCTTATTAGTCCGATAAGGTGAAAAATTTAGACAGGTAAGATTGTCTAAATTTTAGAAACCAGGTGATAGTGATGCCTTTTACTTTATCTCATCCAGCAGCGATTATTCCAATTAAGAAAAAGTGGAGTAGGTATTTTAGTTTAACAGCATTGATTTTAGGAAGTATGGCACCTGATTTTGAATATTTTTTGCGATTTAGACCAATGGGAATTGTGGGACATACATTTTGGGGATTTTTATATTTGAATTTACCACTATGCTTATTATTAGCATATTTATTTCATTATGTTATAAAAAAACCACTAGTAATGTGTTTGCCGCATCCTATGGATAATTGGTATAGATATCTAATAGAAAAAAGATGGGAAATAAAATCACTTAAAGAATTTTTGATTTTTGTTTATTCTGCACTGCTTGGTATGTTTACACATGTTTTTTGGGATGGATTTACGCATAGTACAGGAATGTTTGTTAGGATTATTCCTTCATTGTCGAATAATATAAATTTTTATAGGTATAGTATTCCAGTGTATAAATTACTTCAACATGGGAGTACGTTATTAGGGTTAATTGTTATATTGATATTTTTATTTAAAATTAGGAATAGAAATGTTATGTATAGTAATAAAATGCCTTCTAGCATAAAGATTATATATTTTGCAGTTATATTTTTGATGCTCATAAGTTTGGTTTTATACAAAATGAATGGAATAGAGGGAGTTAGCAAAGGTAATATCGGTATTTTTGTTGTTACTGTTGTAGATGGATTATTTATTGGCATTATGACAGCGTCAGCTATTGTTTGTAGTGCTACTGGGAAGTAGGGGCTAGGGATTAAAACAAGGTTTTAGGTACCAGGTACTAGGGGTTAGGTACTAGGAAAGAGGTACTAGGTGTTAGGAGGAAAACAAGTTTGCTAGATGGCTAGACGCCTAGTATGCTAGTATAGATTTATAACTTGATTACTATATACTTACAACCAGATTTTTAAATTCCTAGTACCTTCATTGTTCTCCTAGTACCTACTAGAACTCTTATTTTGTAGAAATTGCGTAGCAATTTCTACCTTTACTAATCTCTATTCCCTATTCATTATTCTTTATTTAAAGTTTGCTATTCACTAGTTAAGGTTTTCTGAATATATAGTTTGTTTTATTTCATGTATGAATTCAAGTACAGCTTCTTTTTTGGTTGCCCAGGAAGTAACAAGTCTAATAGCAGATCTAGTATTATCTATTTTTTCCCAAACATGAAAATCGAATTTTTTTTCTAGTTTTTCAATTTGTTTGTTTTCTAGAATAGGAAAAATTTGATTTGTTGGTGAGTTTATCAAAAATTCACAACCAACTTCTTCTAATCCTTTAGTTAAAAGATTTGCCATTTCGTTGGCGTGAGTTGCGAGTTTAAAATAAAGGTTATCCTCAAATAATTCTTCAAATTGTATTCCTAAAAGTCTTCCCTTGGCAAGGAGTCCTCCTTTTTGTTTTATTAGGTATCTAAAGTCTTTTTTTAAATTTTCATTTTTTATTATTAAAGCTTCACCAAGAAGAGCTCCATTTTTAGTTCCACCAATAGAAAATGCATCTGTAAAATTACACATATTTGATAATGTTAAATTTGAATCTTTAACACACATAGCAGAACCTAGTCTTGCACCATCTGAATATAAAATAAGATCATTAGATTTACAAAATTCACTTAAAACTTTAAGTTCTTCTTTTGTATATATTGTACCTAGTTCTGTTGAATTAGAAATATATACAAGTTTAGGTTTTACAAGATGTTCATTTGTATGAAACTCTAATACTTCTTGTATTTTTTCAACTGTCACCTTACCATCATTTGAATCTACTGTAATTATTTTGTGACCAGTATACTCAATTGCACCAGTTTCATGAATTGCAATATGTCCTGTATTAGCAGATATACATGCTTCATGAGGTTTCAAGAAAGCACTAATTGCGATTAAATTTGTTTGTGTTCCTCCTGATATAAAGTGAACATCAATATTTTCATTTCCTATAAGCTTTTTTATTTTAGAAATTGCATTTTGAGAGTGTACGTCATTTCCATATCCTTCTTCTTGCTCCATATTTGATTCTATTAAAGCATTTAAGATTTTTGGATGAGCACCTTCACTATAGTCATTTTTAAAACTGTACATTAGTATTTTCCCCCTTTTTGCCAAATGTTTTTGCTATTAAATTGGCTATTGGTGTATATTTTTCTGATTCTTTATTAATATGAATCAACAGATCACTTCCTCTAAGATATAAAATATTATACATAAAATTTGATAATATATAAAAAATATATAAAATCAACGAAAAATGAGTTTATATACATATAATTATATAAAAATATATGAAAGTCAAATTTATTTATAAAAAATATATAAAGATTAATAACTTAATTGAAGATTTTTACTGGGATATAGATACTAAAGTTCTGAATATATTGACAAACTTGTTGACAAGAAATTTTAATTATAATATAATTAATGAAAATTAGATTTAGTATTGTTATTGAATATTTTGTGTTTTTATGGAGATAATTTATATATTAGAATGTGTTATAGTGTTAAAAGGCGTTGATTAGGAAGAGTAGTTAATCTATAAGCTTTCAGAGAGTGAGGTATGGTGGAATCTCACAGTAGAGGATTAATGAAAATCACCTATGAGCTGAGAACTGAAAGCATGTGTTGTGAGTAAGTTTATACGTAATTCTGCGTTAAAGAATAGAGCATTATACAGTTGACTATTGGCAATTTATGTTAGACGGCTATAATTGAAATTTTAGTTGTGCATTGGCAATTGTTAATTTAAGTGTTTGTGCTTGAAATTTTGTTACCATAGGTGGTATAGCGGATTTAACTTCGTCCTATTTTGGGCGAAGTTTTTTGAGTTTCATCAAAAATTTGGCATGTGAACTTGAATTGCTTGTTTTTGAAGTAGCTGATGAAACATAAAGTGAGTAGAGTAAATTTTGAAATATAAAAATAAACATTTAAGAAAGGAGAAAGCAAATGTATAAAAAGGTTGATAATTCTAAAAGCTTTGTCGATAGAGAAAAAGAAATAGCTAAGCTTTGGAATGATAAGGATATTATACAAAAGAACTTTGATTTAAATGAAGATGGTGAATACTTTACATTCTACGATGGACCTCCAACTGCAAATGGTAAACCTCATGTAGGACACGTACTTACAAGAGTTATGAAGGACTTAATTCCAAGATATAAGGTTATGAAGGGATATAAGGTTTTAAGAAAAGCTGGTTGGGATACTCATGGATTACCTGTCGAATTAGAAATCGAAAAAAAATTAGGAATATCAGGTAAGGAACAAATAGAAGATTATGGTGTGAAACCGTTTATTATTGAATGTAAAAGCAGTGTATTTAAATATACAAACATGTGGAAAGACATGTCTGAAAAATTAGGGTTTTGGGTTGATATGGATAATCCATATGTTACTTATCACGATGATTATATTGAGTCTGTTTGGTGGGCACTTAAGACAATGTGGGATAAGGAATTACTATTTAAAGGACATAAGATTATGCCATATTGCCCAAGATGTGGAACAGCACTTTCTTCACATGAGGTTGCACAAGGATATAAAGATGTAAAAGAAGCAACAGCTTTTGTAAAATTCAAGGTTGCTCAAGAAGATAAATACATACTTGCATGGACAACTACACCTTGGACATTACCGAGTAACACGGCTTTAGCGGTTAATAAGGCTTATGATTATGTAGAAGTAATCAATAATGAAGAACATTTAATACTTGCAAAAGAACTATTAAATGTTTTAGATGGTGAGTATGAAATAGTAGATGAGTTTAAGGGTGAAAAGCTTCTCGGAATGGAATATGAGCAACTATTACCATTCTATAAGCCAGAAAAGAAAGCATTTTATGTTGTTCATGGTGATTTTGTAACTCTTACAGATGGTACTGGAATAGTACACATAGCACCTGCATATGGTGAAGATGATAATAGATTAGGTAAAAAGTATGATTTACCACTAATTAATTTGGTAGATAGAGAAGGAAAATTTGTTGACTGTGTAGAGCCATGGAAGGGTATGTTTGTTAAAAAAGCTGATCCTAAGATACTGGAATACATGAAAGAAAAAGGAATTTTATATAAATCAGAAAAATTTACTCACTCATATCCACATTGTTGGAGATGTGATACTCCGCTTTTATATTATCCAAAAGACAGTTGGTTTGTTAAGACTACTGCTATTAAAGAAAGATTAATAGAAAACAATAATAAAATAAACTGGCTTCCTGATAACATAAGAACTGGAAGAATGGGTAAATTCCTTGAAAACAATATAGATTGGGGTATAAGTAGAGATAGATATTGGGGTACACCACTTCCTATTTGGGAATGTGAATGTGGTCATAGAGAATGTATAGGAAGCAGAGAAGAATTAAGAGAAAAAGGTATCGATGTACCTGAAAATGTTGAACTTCACAAGCCATATATTGACAAAGTGCAATTGAAATGTCCAAAATGTGGTAAGCCTATGAAAAGAACAAAAGAAGTTATTGACTGTTGGTTTGATTCAGGTTCAATGCCATTTGCTCAGTATCATTATCCATTTGAGAATAAAGAAATATTTGAGCAAAATTTCCCAGCACAATTTATATCTGAGGCAGTTGATCAAACAAGAGGTTGGTTTTATACATTGCTTGCGATTTCTACAGCATTATTTGATAAAGCACCTTTTGAGAACTGTATAGTATTAGGTCATGTACTTGATGGAAAAGGTATAAAGATGTCTAAGCATAAAGGTAATGTTGTAGATCCATTTGATGTGTTAGAATCACAGGGAGCAGATGCTACAAGATGGCATTTCTATACTGCAAGTGCTCCATGGCTTCCAACAAGATTTTCTATAGATGATGTTGCAGAAGCACAAAGAAAATTCTTAAGCACTCTTTGGAATGTATATTCATTCTATGTTCTTTATGCAGAAATAGATAAGTTTGATCCAACAAAATATGAAGATTTTGTTTCTGAAAATGTGATGGATAAATGGATAATGTCAAGATTGAACTCATTAATAAAGAATGTAGAGGAACATCTTGATAACTATAAAATAACTCAAGCTGCACTTGCTTTAGACGAATTTGTTGATGAACTATCAAATTGGTATGTAAGAAGAAATAGAGCAAGATATTGGTCAGAAGAATTAACTGATGATAAAATAGGTGCATATATGACACTTTATAGAGTGCTTGTAACATTCTCTAAAATAGCAGCACCATTTATACCATTTATTACAGAAGAAATGTATCAAAACCTTGTTGTTAATATAGATAAAAATGCAAAAGAAAGCATTCATTTGTGTAAATGGCCAGAATACAATGCTGACTTAGTAAATGAAGAACTTGAAAAAGAAATGAACATTGCTTACAAAGTTGTTAAGCTTGGTAGAGCAGCTAGAAATGGAGCAAATATTAAAAATAGACAGCCGCTTTCAAAAATGCTTTTGTCAACTGAAGTTCTTCCACAATACTATGGCGATATAATTAAAGATGAGCTTAATATTAAAGAGGTTGAATTAGGTGCTGATATTTCTAAATATGTTAATTTTGAAATTAAACCTAATCTTCCTGTACTTGGTAGGAGTTATGGAAAATTAATACCTAAGATTAGAAAAGAGATTTCATCTATGAATCAGATGGAATTAGCTCAAACAGTTAAAAATGGTGGAGAAGTTACTATAAATGTTGATGGAACAGATATAGTTCTTAATGGCGAAAACCTACTTGTTACAATGCAAGGACTTGAGGGGTTTGCATTTGCAGGTGAAGGAGATATTGGTGTAGTGCTTGATACCACAATAACTGAAGAATTAAGAGAAGAAGGACATATTAGAGAGATATTGAGCAAAATTCAAAATATGAGAAAAGATAGTGGATTTGAAGTAGCAGATAAGATAAATCTTTATGTGTCTGGCAATGATATGCTTGAAAGCATTATTAAAAAATTCGAAGATACAATAAAAAAGGAAACATTATCAGAAGTAGTAATTTATAATGAAGTTAAGGAATATAAAGAAGTAAAAATCAATGGTGAAATTCTTAAAATTGCTGTTGAAGTTATAAAATAAGAAAAATTGTTTTGTATTATATGCACAGTAGTCTGCTTTGTGGCAGTTGGGCTACTGTGCATTTTTTAGAAATTATTTGAAATGCAATATGTAATTGTTATAGTTCTATGGTATAATAAATTATATTTAATTTTTATAAAAATATTTTACATAGTATGAAAGATTATATTATATATAGGAGAGATTAGTATGTTTGGGTGGAAAAATAAGTATAAAAATGAATGCAACCAAAACACATTAAATGTTTCACAGAATGAAGAATTAAAAGTTAAACAACCGGACATTAAAGAAAGAGAATTTCAATTGCTTATTCATAATCAAGAACCTATAATAAATAATTTGATGAAAAAAATAGAGGAGACAGATTTTATAACTTTGAATCTTATTAATTCTATTGATAATATGGCAAGGTATGCAGAAGTGCAAATGAAGTCAATAGAAAGAGTTGCTTCTGAAATAAATAATTACTCAGCTATGGCAGAGGAAGTGTATGCTAATACAACAAATTCTCAACAGGTAGTAGAGGATACACTCATGACTGCCCAAAATGGAAGCAAAGCAGTAAACAATTCTATTAATGCAATGAATATAATAGCTGAATCTGTTAATAACATAAAAAATGTTGTATATACTTTAAAAGACAAAGCTGAAAATATAAATAAGATGTTGGATATAATAAGAGACATTTCAAAACAGACTAATCTTTTAGCTCTTAATGCATCTATTGAAGCTGCTAGAGCTGGTGAAGCAGGAAGAGGTTTTTCTGTAGTCGCTGATGAAGTTAAGAAGCTTGCACAAAAAAGTGAATTAGCAGCAGGAGAGATTTATCAAGTAATTCAAGAAATGAATAGCAGCATAAAGGAAACTGTTTTAGTTATGGATAAAAGCATTGATAATGTAAATGAAGGCATGAAGATAGCAGATGAAACAAAAAAGTCGTTTGATCAAATTATTGATGCTGTAAATGAAACGACTGAAATTATTAATACGATAAGCAATGTTACAACAGAGCAGACAGAAGGGTTAAAAGAAGTAATAGCTTCAACAGAGGAAATGAATGATATTTCAGAAAAAACAATGTCTATGTTGGAGATATCTTCTTTAAACACATCGTATACAAAAACATCAATTGCTATGCTATCTAAAATAGTGGATAATTTAAAAAAGAATGGTAAAGCCATTTTAGATAGGATTAAGAGCGATACAACTACTCAATATACATTAAGAACTTGTTTAGGGGGTATGCCTACGGTATTTGATCCTATAATGAGTTATGATGTTCTTACTAGTAAAATTTTGCTTAATGTTCATGCGGGATTGCTGATTACTGGGACTGCTACAGATATACACCCAGGACTTGCAAAAAGTTGGCATGTAGAGGAAGACAATTTAACATGGATATTTAACTTAAGACAAGGTGCAAAATTTCATAATGGTAAAGATATTACGAGCGATGACGTTATATATTCATTTAAGAGATTGCTAGATCCTAAATTAAAGTCACCAAATGCATGGTTTTTATTTCCAATAGAGGGCGCGGAAGAATATTATAATGGCAGTGTATATAGTATTTCTGGTATCAGAAAAATAAATGAATACAGATTAGCGATTAAACTTAAAATGCCTTACAGTGGATTTTTATTGAATTTAGCACAGAGTTGTTGTGCTGTAATTGATATAGATGATGTTGAAAAAGGTAAATTTACAGGGTGTGGTCCATATAAATTAAGTAATATAGAGGAAAATATGTGTGTTTTAGAGGCTAATAGACATTATTTTGGTGGTGTTCCATATATAGAAAGAGTTGAAGTTACTTTCAAAGATACAGATTTTATTGATAAATTTCATAAAGGTGAATATGATTTTATTTTAGTTAACAATAATGAAACCAAAGAAAAATTGATTGAACTAGGTTATGGTGATAAAATGCAAATGAAAAGTACAATGACAACGATTTATGGTGTGTTTAATTTCGATAGAAATAGTATTTTTACAGATAATATTTATATGAGAAGAGCTTTAAATTATGCATTAGATAAAAAAAGAATAATAGATGAGGTAATGGGAGGAATGGCAGAAGAAGCTAAAGGAATATTTCCACCGGCAATATTGTATGATGATAATTTAAATAGTTATTCATATAATCCTCAAAAGGCAAAAGAGCTATTAAAAAAAGCAGTGTATTCTTCAGAGAGACTTGTTATTCAGGTAAAAGGCAGTGATGGAAAGAGTATGTTTGAAAAGGCTGCTACCATAATGAAAGAAAATTATGAAGCTGTTGGAATAGGTGTTGATATAAAAAATGTTGATCCAAAAGAATATTTATCACCTCAAATGATGAGAGAAAGTGATGTTATAATAACTGGTTGGATTGCAGATACAGGGGATCAGGCTAATTTTATAGAGCCATTAATTATGAAGGATTCAGCTGCTAACTATGGTCATTATTATAATAAAGAGGTTGTTGAATTAATTGGAGATGCAAAGACTATAATAAATCCAGAAAAAAAATCGAATATGTATAAAAAAGCTCATCAGATGATTGTTGATGATGCTCCTATGATTTTCTTGTTTCATCCTCAATCAGGATTTGCTTTGAATGATAGAATAAGTGGGGTTGAAATGGATCCATTCACAAAATTTAGATATGAAGATATAATGATTAAAAAAGTAAAATAAGCGGTGTTAACCGCTTTTTACTATGTCTGATTGTTAAGTGCTTTAGTAATGCATATTTTAGTAAAGCTTTGTGAAAAATGTTATTGAAATTGTTTATATAATATAGTATAGTAAGTACTGTGTGGATGTTTGTCGATATATAATATATTATGTAGATATATCGAAAAACTTGGAAAAGAAGGTGACAAGATGAGTTATAATCAAGATGAAATATTGTGGTTGGTTTGGAAGAAAGATGACAAAACTTTTAAAGTTGGTGAGTTGCATAGAAGACATGGTAAATATTATTTTAAGTATGATGTCAAAGGGGTAGAAAAAGCTTCGGAATATAATTTTAGATTATTACCTTATTTGCCTAAGGTAGATGCGGAATATTTTAGAGAGGAGTTGTTTCGTTCTTTTGCGGAAAGAATTCCTAATAAAGAAAAAAGGAATATTGATGAAGTATTAAGACAGCATGGTGTAGAAGAGTATGATGAATTTGAATTGCTAAAGAAAACAGGTGGAAAGAGTGAACATGATAATCTTGAATTTGTTGTTCCAGATGAATTAAGTGATAATTTATAAGTTTCATTTTTTTTAGTTACTGTAAAGAAGTTGTTTCGCTATTGAGACAACTTCTTTTGTTGATTTGTCTTGTTAAATGAGAAAATTCTATAGAGTTTTAATTTGAAATCAGTAATGTTTGTTAATTATAAACAAGAGTTTTATAAATTTATAAAAAAATGTAGAAAGAAATCAACATATCTGATAGAATTGTTTAGTATTATTATTTTAGGTGGTGAGATGTATGGATAATAAACCCAAAGCTGTGCTTTTTATGATGTTATCGGCGTTTGCATTTGCAATGATGGGTGCAATGGTGAAATTATCAGGTAATATTCCTATTTTTGAGAAAGTTTTTTTTAGAAATCTTGTAAGTTTGGGAGTTGCATTTTTATTTATCAGAAAAAACAAGGTTAGCATGTTTGGCGATAGAAAAAATCAAAAATATTTAATAGCTAGATCGCTATTAGGATTATCAGGAGTAGTATTTTATTTTTATGCTATAAATAATTTATATCTTGCTGATTCTTCCATGCTTAATAAACTTTCACCTTTTTTTGTGACGCTATTTGCATTTGTTTTTCTTAATGAGAAACTTTCAAAGATTCAAATTCCTGCTTTAATTGTGGTGTTTATAGGAGCATTATTAGTTATAAAACCTCGATTTAGTTTTGCTATACTTCCAGCAGTTTCAGGTACAGTTTCAGCAGTATGTGCAGGAGCAGCATATACTCTTGTAAGATATTTAAAAAATAAAGAACATCCATCTACAATAGTATTTTATTTCTCATTAGTATCAGTAATAGGAGTACTTCCATTAATGCTATTTAACTTTAAATTACCAAACATGATGCAACTGATTTTTTTGTTATGCACAGGAATTTTTGCTGCAATTGGTCAGTTCTCGCTTACATTTGGATATAAATATGCTCCAGCATCAGAAGTATCAATATTTAATTATTTTAGTATTGTATTTTCAGCTGTAATTGGATTTTTTTTATGGGAAGAGATACCAGATGCTTTAAGTGTTTTTGGAGGAATACTTATTGTAACAGCTGCTATTATTACGTATTTATACAATAATAAATGGACAAGAATAGAGAAGTAGAAAAAAACAGATTTGAGTCCTGTTTAAAATGAAACTTAAATCTGTTTTTTTTAATGTTAAAATTGTTATATTAAATCATCTGGTTCATTAGCAAAAAAAGATGGATTTGGATGAACTGAAAAACCATAAAGTTCATTGTAAAGTTTCTTATTTTCGGCTTTCTTGTCTTTTATTTCTTCTACAGCATCTTTTAAAGCTTCTTCAGTAAGATATGTTTTGCCTATTTTACCAGGAATTTTATTTAGTAAGTTATCTTTTTCTTCAGGCTCAAAATAAGGTTCTTTGTACATAATGATTTTAATTTCTAAAATCAAATACAATATTAATTTTAGAAATTAATAGTCGCCTCCCTTTAACATTATTTATATGTTAATAGGTTGTGCGATTGCATAAAATATTATACAAAAATCACCTATGGTAGGTATCTAGTTAAAAAGTATCATACCATAGGTGAACTGTTTATATTATTACGCGTATAATTCCTCGTAAAGTTTTCTTAAAGGTTCGCATTCACGCATGATTTGAAGTGCTTCATCTGCATGTCCTTTAGTATATCCATTTCCCATCACCATGCTAATATCTTTACCAACACCTTCAGCTCCTAAAGTAGCTTTTGTAAAGTTAGTTGCCATACTAAAGAAGTAAGCAATTCCTTTATCCTTAGTAGCTAATATAGTTCCCATTTCTGAATTTGGTACGTTTAGGTTGTTTATTGTAACGTCTGCCATTTCACCATTAGTAACTTCACTGATTTTGTCCATTAATTCGCAAGCATTTGTACAATCAGCTTGAATATATACATCAGCAAGTTTTGCACCTTCTTCTTCAAGATTTTTTAATCTTTTTAAAGCTGTATCGCTGTATTCTACACATATAACTTTTCCACTTACACCTGCTCTTTTCTTTGCTTCATATAGGCATAACATTCCTGATTTTCCACCACCACCTAAAACAATTACAGTTTGTCCAGCTTGAACTAATCTTGCAGTTTGTGCTGGTGCACCAGCAACATCTAAGACTGAAAGTGCTAGATTTTCAGGAAGGTCGTTTGGGATTTTAGCATAAATACCACTTTGGAAAAGTATAGCCTTACCTTTTATATCAACTTGATCGATTTCAGGACGAATTTCTAATATTTCATCTATTCTGAGTGGAGTCAATGAAAGAGAAACTAAAGTTGCTATTTTATCTCCAACTTTTAAATCAATTTTCCCTTCTAATGCACAGCCAATCTTTTCAACACGACCTATCAACATTCCGCCAGAACCTGTAACAGGGTTCTTCATTTTCCCAGCTTTTTCAACTATACCTAAAATAATTTCTTTTATCTGTTCTATGTTTCCATCAGCTTGATTGTGAATTTGAGTAAAGCTTGCAGAGTCAATATTTAAAGTTTGAACATCGATTAATATTTCATTATCGTAGAGTTCCATATTATTATCGATAACATCGGCAGGCTGTGGAAGTACGCCCTTTGGTGATATAACTCTGTGAATTCCGTATGGATGACCTTTTTTCATATGTAATTCCTCCTCTATATAGTATAATTGGTGTTGTGATGATTTTTATGTTTTCAATATAAATATTATCAGCAAGAGTTGTGCCTAAAATTTATCAATGTTATAAATCTCCAAAAACATAAGGGATTCAAAACTTCTAATGCGATATTGTGTTTATATTATTATATTCTTATGCAATAACATTGAACCGAAATTGGTTCAATGTTATTGCAATAATGGTTCAAAGAACCATTATTGGTTCGGAAAAAGATTTGCACATAAAAGTTATTATATACTATAATAGTTTAAATTTGAAAATAAATTTGTTTTGCTAAAGCTAAATATATTATGTGAAAAGCTTCGATTTTCTACTTATATAGAAAAAGTATTATTGCAGAAGTTATAAATATTGAAAATATATTGGTTAAGATGTACAATATTATAAGTGTTGAAAGTGAGTTCGTTTTGCTAAATCAAAACATAAGGATTTTAGGTGAATATTCTACTCTACCTTAAGTAAAAAGCTTAAAACTCCCACTTATAGAAGTGGGAGTTTTATAGAATCGATGAGTTTATATAATTAAAAACTCATAATGTAATGTTCAAATATGATATTAATGCTTGAAAGGAGAATTTATGTGAATAAAAGAATTTTAGGGCTTATAAGACGTGAGTATGAAAGGGAAATGGACAAATCTAGAGATATTAAAGGTATAAGAAAATTTTTTGATATGAGTGAAAAAGGAGAATACACATTAGACGACCAAACATGGGAAGATTTGAATATGGATAGTGTATATAAAAAATTAGATAGAAATTATAGCAGTTTAGGAGAGGCTGCGTTGTATTCTATGTTAAGAAACCCATTGATGGATGAAGAAAAGTTAAAATACAGGAGTAGATTAATAGATTTATTTAAAAATGATAAAAAGTTAAGAGAGAGGCTTCTGTGCATATATTATAATTTGGGTAAAAATATTAAAAATAGTTTTTTGTATATGATGGAAAATGAATTAGAAGTAAATAGGTTAAAATATTATCTTTACACTTTTATAGGTAAAGTGATACCTTCTATAATAATACTTTTATCAATATTTGTGGATAAAAAAATAATTTTAGGTTTGCTTGCTTTAAGTGGGTTGAATATGATTATAAGCAATCATGAACAAAGTAATATTAAATCAAATGGAATTTGCTATTTGAGAAATATTATAATAGCTGCAAAAAAGATAGCTAGTATAAAAAATGAGGGTGTTTCTAGTTATACTGATAAAATAAGTTCTATACTAAAAAAGATAAGAGATATCGACAGAAGTACGAGATTGATTGTAATTACAAATGTTTGGGGAGGATTATTTGAAATTATTGCATTTATTTTTCTTTTAGAAGAAAGTGCATATTATGCTGTGTCGAGTAAATTGAAAGACAAAAAGCAGTATGTTATGGAACTCTATTATATAGTTGGTGAATTGGAAGCATTAATATCAATTGCGGGTTATCAACACAATTTAAAAAATAAGTACATAAGACCTAAATTTAAAAATAAAACTTCATTGAGTATTAAAGAAGGAATACATCCTCTAATAGAAAATGCTGTACCTAACTCTATTACTATAAATAATAAGGGCATAGTTCTTACAGGAACAAATATGTCAGGTAAATCCACATTTTTAAAGATGTTAGGAGTAAATATAGTTTTAGCTCAAACATTTTACTTTGTTTTAGCTAAAGACTATGAAGCGAGTTTTTTAAACATAGTTACATCAATCAGTCCTAATGACGATTTAGTGAAAGGAAAGAGTTATTATATGGCAGAGGCTGAATCAATACTAAGAATATTTGATGCTATAAAAAAGGATATACCTGTTTTCTGTTCCATAGATGAGATATTTAGGGGTACTAATCCTGTAGAAAGGATTGCATTATCAGCAGAAATATTAAAGTATTTGAATAATGAAAATTCAATTCCTATAGTAACAACACATGATAGAGAACTAGCTGATATTTTAAAAGATGACTATGAGTTTTATTATTTTAGCGAAGATGTTGATAATGATAAAGGTTTAAGTTTTGATTATAAGCTTAAAAAAGGAATTTCTCAAACTAGAAATGCAATTAGACTTCTAGAGTATATTAATTATCCAAAAACAATAATAGAAAATGCCTATAAAAGGACAGAATAAAAAAACACCCCAGGGGCGGAAAATTTTTCCGCCCCTGGGGTGTTTTTTATAGATTATACTTTTTAAGTCTTCTTACTAGTGTTGTTTGACTCATCTTTAGTGCCTTTGCTATTTGTCTTGTTGTTTTATACTTTTCTTTAGCTATCTTTAATATTTCATATTCCTTTTCATCTAGAATTTCTTGTAATGAACGATTGTCAATTTCAAATGAAGTATGTTCAACCAAAGGAATATATTCATCGTGTAAATATTTGGTTATATCTACTATTGTAATTATATTGTTATCTGTACTTATTAATAATCGCTGTATTACGTTTTCTAGTTCGCGTATATTACCAGGCCATGAGTATTCTGTAAGATATTCTAATGCAACTTTATCTATGCTTTTATTAAGATTAAATTTTTTATTGTATTTATTTATGAAATGTTTAGTTAGGGGAATAATATCTTCTTTTCTATTGCGAAGAGGAGGAATTTCTATAGGAAAAACATTTAGCCTATAATATAGATCCTCTCTAAATTTACCTTCTTTAACCATATCATATAAATTTCTGTTGGTTGCAGCGATTATTCTAACATCGATATGAATAGGGGTTATGCCACCAACTCTATAAATTTCCTTTTCCTGTATCGCTCTTAAAAGCTTAACTTGTAAGTCTAAAGGAAGTTCACCTATTTCATCTAAAAATAGAGTGCCTTTGTCCGCTATTTCAAAAAATCCTATTTTGCCTTTTTTATCTGCACCTGTAAAAGCACCTTTTTCATAACCAAAAAGTTCTGCTTCAAGAAGATTTTTAGGTATTGAACCGCAATTTATTTTTATAGAAGGTTTATAGTTTCTGTCACTAGATTTATGGATAGCCGTTGCAATTATTTCTTTGCCTACACCAGATTCACCAGTGATTAGAACGGTGCAATTATAGTTGGCGACTTTAAAAGCGGTGTGTAAAACCTTTTTTATTTCATAACTTTCAAATACATATTCTTCAAGATTTATATCTTTTAAAATGTTTGATTCAAAAGTTGGATTTGAAGCTAGTTTATTGTTATTAAATTCATCATAATAACGTTTCTCAAGTCTTCTATTTAAAAGTTCAATTAGGTCACTATTTTCTTCTAATAATTTTATTGTGAAATTAGCATGTCCTTCAGTATAACCTTTATATGCTATAATGTTAATATCTTTGGCTATTCCTTCTGCAGAAAGACACATTGTTTTGTAATTACTACCAAGGCTTGCTAGATATATTGTGCCACATTCTTTTGTACATAATAAACTCAACATTTCAGTTCCTGAAAAGTTTATGCAATTTAATGTTAAGTCAAATTCATGCTCTTTTTTAATAATTTTTTCATAGCTTTCCAAAGGTTTTAATGTATCATAATAGTATATGTTATCGAAAATATTGTTTAGTTTTTTAGTAAAAAAGTCTATTTCTTTTGAACTATTAATACCTATTATACGACCGTTATATCCAATTTTTTTTCTAGCTGCATAAGCACACATAAGACCTATTTTAGATGATGCACCCATTATCAAAATATTATATCCAGGTTTAGCTAAATTAAAGCTTTGAATAGGAGCACCTGCTTCATCTAAAACAGCCATAACAAGCTTTAAAGGTAAATTATTTGGAATTTTTATCAAAGGTGAATTTGGAAACAAAATAGCTTTACCCTGTATTTTTAGTTGACATGAATGGCAGTCAATGCTAATTATATTTTCAATTAATAAGGGTGTTAATGTAAGAGAAGCCAAGCTAATTATTTTGTCGCCTTTATGTAGTTTGTATTTATTTTTATAGTTTTTACCTATTTGCAATATGTTTCCACAGAGTATTCCACCTGTTCCTGTAATAGGATTGTGAAGTTTGCCACGCATGTTTACTATTTCCATGATTTTTTCTGACATTTTATTTTTATTTCCATCACATTCGACATAAATTTGCATAAAACTATCAGAATCTATGTTAAGGAGAAAAACATCAATTAGTATTTCGTTTTCATAAATGTTTGGTGTATTATCAAGTTTCCAAGTTGAATCTGGAAATGAATGAATCGAATCAAGACAGCGATGATTTCCATATTGATAATAGTGGCTCATTTGTTACCTCCAATAGTTTGTATTTTCATTGTTATAGTTTTTATATTTATATTTATATTCACTAACATAATTACTGATATAATTATATCACATATAATGAATTTGATTATTTTATTTAATAATGATAAAATATGTTTATAATTCATGTGGTATTATATATTTACACTAATAGAACTTTATACATAAATATAATTTAATTATAAATATAATTTAATTAATTTTTTTATAATAAATGGCGAAAAATGTCGTATGAGGTGTGGTGCATGGGTGAAAGTAATAAAAAAATAATTATTTTTTTAATAATTATTTTACCCCTCTTTTCACAATTTAATATTATTAATGTATTTGCTACAGATATGGTTTTGGAGAAGAAAGTACTTATATTAAATTCATATGATCATGGTTTTAAATGGTCTAATGATGTTTCACTTGGAGTAAAGAGTGTGTTAAATAAGGCATTTAAAAGAGTAAATATAATAGAAGAGTATATGGATACAAATAGATATAATAATGAGTTATATTACGAAAAATTATATGAGCTTTATAAATATAAGTATAGCAATAAAAAATTCGATGTTGTAATTGTAATTGGTAATAATGCATATAATTTTGCTAATAAATACTATAAAAGCTTGTTTTCTGCCACACCGGTGGTTTTCTGCGGGGTAGAACAAAATAATTTCGTAAATGTAAAAGATAGGAGTGTTTTTACTGGTGTAATAGAAAAGGTTGATATTAAGGATACTATAGATACAATTTTGAAACTTCATGAATATGTGAGATACATAAATTTTATTGTTGATAAAACTCACAATAATGATAAGAATATAGAGACAATTAATCATTTGAAAAACTATTATTCAGATATTGAATTTAGGATTATAGAGTCATCTACCATTAGAGATACGTTATCTAAAGTTAAAAATTTATCAAAGTATGATGTAGCATTTATATTTCCAGTTTTTATGGAGGATGAAAATGAATATGATGGCATGCTCAATGGAATTAATCAAATTTCTAAGCAATGTCCAGTACCTATTTATAGTGCGTGGGCAGATTATATAAATAGAGGTATTATCGGAGGAAAATTGATTTATGGATTTTATCATGGAACTGTTGCTGGGCAAATGGCTGAAAAAATACTCAAAGGTGTGCACCCATCTGATATAGATGTTTTGGATAAAAGTTATTCAAAATATGTGTTTGATTACAATCAGCTTCATAAATTTGGTATAGATGAACTAAGACTTCCAAAAGGAAGTTGCATAATAAATATACCATCAATAAAATATTCTATTTCTAAAAAAATAGTAAAAAATGCAGCTGCTATTTTTATTATTTTTCTTACATCAATAATAATATTTCTAGTTAGCAATATTAAAATGAGAAAAATAGCAGAAAATGCTTTAAGAGCGAGTGAAAAAAGATTGAGAATTCTTATGAATACTTCTCCAGATATAATTTGTTTTAGGGATGATAATGGTAGATGGCTTGAGGTTAATAAAGCATTATTAAAGTTATTTGATTTAAGAGAAGAAGAATGGCAAAAAAAGACTAGTGCTGAATTGGATAAATTCGATAAATATTTATTACCCAATATAAATGACAAGATAATTTGGGAAAATGCTAGAGGCATAAGATATGAAAAAGAAATTTTTGATGGTACCGGAGAAAAATTAGTGTTTGATATTTACAAGATACCTATATTCTATGAGAATGATAGTAAGAAGGCAATTGTAACTGTTGGACATGATATTACATATTTAAAGAGAAATCAAGAATTAAAGGAAAAGGCGGAGCAAAGATTAAGAATTCTTTCTGAGATGAAAGAATATGATAACTTGAGAAAAGAATTTTTTGCAAATATTTCTCATGAACTTAGAACTCCTATAAACATAATAGTAAGTTCACTTCAATATATTGATTTTTTACAAAGAAACGATTTATTATTTACCTATAAGGAAAAAGTTATAAAATACAAGGGTATTATGATGCAGAATTGCTATAGATTACTTAAACTCATAAATAATCTTATAGACATTACAAAAATTGATTCTGGATATTTTAAGCTCAATTTAAAAAATCATGATATTATAAGCTTGGTAGAAAGCATAACATTATCAGTAGTAGAATATGCAGAAAGCAAAGACATTGAGCTTATTTTCGATACGAATGTGGAAGAGAAGATAATTGCATGTGATTCGGAAAAAATTGAAAGAATAATGCTTAATTTATTATCGAATGCAATTAAGTTTACAAGGAAAAACGGGAATATACTAGTTTCTGTAAGTGATAAAACAGATTATGTATTAATATCGGTTAAGGATACTGGAATTGGCATACCTGATGATAAGCAACAATATATTTTTAAAAGGTTTGCACAGGTTGATGGTACACACTCTATAAATAAAAATGGAAGTGGAATAGGACTTTCTTTAGTAAAAGCATTAGTAGAGATGCATGAGGGTAATATATCAGTAAAAAGTGAGTATAAAAAGGGAAGTGAGTTTATAATTGAGCTTCCAGCTAAGATTATTGAAGGCGGTACTGTAAAAGTTGAAAATGTTTATTCTGCGAATAAAAGCAACAATGATAATATTACAGTAGAATTTTCAGATATCAATATAACAGATAATTAAAAATAGGCTACTCGTTTTGATGAGCAGTCTATTTTTAGAGTTAATTAATAGTGAGTGATTGAAGCTTTTACCTTAGAAAAACGAAGCTATTCTTTTTTACCTTTATCATGAATGTATCCATGGCACTCAATAACAGGAAGTACAAATAAAAATCCTATTCCTTTTTTACTATCGAGTTCTAATTCTTCATTGATTAAATCTATAATTTTTCTTAATTTTTCTTCCTTTTGTATTACGCTCATTATGGTTTTATTGTAAGGAGTGTTTCCTTCTACAAGTTTTCTTATACCAGCAAAAACTGAAACATCTATGTGATGTTCAAGAAGAATTTTACCTAGTCCCTGGCTATCTACACTTGTTGCTCCACACCTATTTTCATAAAATATTTCTTGTATTTTATCCAATTTGTCAATGTCATTTAATATTAAAAATAAAGCATACATTTTAAGATATCCTCCTTAAAATTAAAGATTTGCTTCTCCTGCTTTTATTATAGCATTTTTTGTGAAAACTGGACCAATTATTTCTGTAATAATTGTTGTTGCAAGAAGGATTGTAATTACTATCGAACCTAAATCGCTATTAGCGAATTCTCTACTTACAAGTATGGCAAGACCAACAGCAACACCCACCTGTGAGAAGAGACCAAAGCCTATATATTTTTTAACTACAACAGGTGATTTTGCAACAATAGCTCCAAATGATGCTCCTGTTACTTTGCCTAGAATTCTAAATACAAAATATGCTATGCCGATAATTCCTAATTTAGGTAGTAATGATATATCAAGCCTAGAACCAGCAAGTATGAAAAATGATGCAATAACTGGGGATGAAAAATCCTCAATATACTTGAATGCTTTAGTACGATTCGATGATACATTTGCTACCATAACACCAAGTGACATTGCAGAGAGTAATGGTGAAAGACTGAACTTCATTGTTATACCAGTTAAAAGCAAAAGAGTACCGATCGTAAATGGAAGCATTTCTTCTTTTCTATTGCTTATTCTAATTAAGTAGCATAATAATATACCCATAGATAAGCCTAAAGCGATTGATAATATGATTTCTAAAATAGGATGAACAACAACTCTATACATAGTTAGTGGTTCATGTTTAATAAACACTTTTGCTATTGATGATGCAACAGAGTAAATCATTAAACATATAGCATCATCTACAGCTACAACTCCTAACAATGTACTAGTTAATGGTCCTTTTGCGTTATATTCTTTTAAAACCATAACTGTTGCTGCTGGAGCTGTTGCAGAAGCTACTGCCCCAAGAATTAATGCTGTTGAAATTGGTTGGTGTAATAAAAGCATACTTGCAGTAACTAAAACAAATGCTCCCAATGCTTCAAAAGTAGCAATTGTGAAAATAGATTTACCTAGTTTTTTTATTACAGATACCTCAAGTTCACTTCCAATATTAAAAGCTATGATTCCTAATGCAAAATCACCTATGAAAGCTAGCTTGTCTATAATTGCACCATTTTCAATGTTGAAACCTGATTTCCCGAGTATCAGACCTGCAATAATGTAGCCTGCTACAGCCGGAACTTTAAACTTATTCATTATTTTACCAAAAATAATACCTGTTATAATTGCGATTCCCAAACACATGAAGGGATTCATAATCTGCTCACCTCTTTTTATAATGTAATAAAATACAGCATAACTATAATGATAGTACTATTGATTTGATATGTAAAATTGAATTTGAATACTTTATAACGTATATTTTCGTATATTCATTAATAAACCGTTAAAAATATAAATAAACGTTACAATTACTAAAAATATTTAGCAATTGCTTTTAATTAGTATCTAATGGAAAATATTACACGTTAAAGCTTTCTTTAAAAACTATTGTACAAAAATAAAAAGTATGATACACTATGCTGTGAAATGCGAAAACTGAATAAGACAGTTCGAAACCATCCTGTCTATAAACAAAACTAGGATATATCTACCATGGTAGGTAGTTTTTGTTTATAAGGGCAGTTATGCCCTTTTTTGTTGTCTTTTTAACGTGAAAGGAGCTTTAAAAATGAAAAAAATTGGTTTAACAACTACGGTTCCTATTGAGGTTCTTTTGGCAGCAGGATATGAACCAATAGATCTTAATAATGTATTTATAACTTCAGAAGATTATTCAAAGTACATTGATATAGCGGAAAAAGATGGATTCCCTAAAAGTATGTGTGCGTGGATAAAGGGAATTTATGGGGCTTGTATTGATAATGATATTAAAAAAATTGTTGGAGTTATGGAAGGGGATTGTTCAAATACTAAAGCACTTATAGAAGTATTTAAATTACGAGGAATTAATATATATCCATTTTCATTTCCACATAGTCATAAAAAAGAAGATATTGAAATAGAAATCAAAAAATTTATAAATCTTTTTAATGTAAGCTATGAAGAAGTTGAAAAAGTTAGATTAAGATTGAATAAGATTAGAGAATTTAGTAAAGAGATTGATAGATTAACTTATATAGATAATAAGGTTAGTGGGTTTGAAAATCATTTATATCAAGTGAGCTTAAGCGATTTCAATGGAAATGTTGATGAATTTGAGGGAGAGTTAAAGAGAGTTATTTCAGATATAAAAAAGAGAGAACCTAAAAGCATGAAACTTAGATTAGGATTCATTGGAGTACCGCCTATGACATCAGATATATATGATTATGTTGAAAAATTTGATGCTAGGATTGTATACAATGAAGTTCAAAGAGAATTTGCCTTTCCGAGAGCTAGTAAAGCTTTAAATATATATGAACAATATTATGACTATACTTACCCATATGATATAGAATTTAGAATTGCAGAATTAAAAAGGCAGATTAGTGAAAGAAAATTGGATGGTATAATTCATTATACTCAAGCTTTTTGCTATAGGGCAGCTGAGGATATTATATTAAAGGCTAAATTGGACATTCCAATATTAAATATTGAGGGTGATAAATTGAATAAATTAGATGCAAGGACTAAGCTTAGATTGGAAGCATTTTTGGATATGCTTCTTGACTTGAAGGAGTGAAAAAATGAGAATATTAGGAATAGATCTTGGTAGCAGAGAAGTTAAGGTTCTAGTTATGGAAAACAATAATATTGTAAAAAAAATGAAAGTGAGTACTATTTCATTTTATAGGGATTATTGTACTTTTGATGGAAAAATTACTGTTGATTTAGATAAATTAAATATTGATAAAATAGATAAAGCTGTATCAACTGGATATGGAAAGAACAATACGGATTTAAATATGTTCACACCCATTAATGAGATAAAGGCTCATGCATATGGTGGAATATATCAGACAGGGTTAAAGGATTTTATTTTACTTGATGTTGGTGGACAGGATGTAAAAATAGTTAAGATTGAAAAAGGACTTATTACAGATTTGGAACTTAATGACAAATGTGCTGCATCTTGTGGTAGATATTTGGAAAATATGGCGAATGTTCTTGAAGTATCTGTTGATAAAATGAGTGAATATTATAAAAATCCAGTGGAGCTTAATTCAACCTGTGCGGTTTTTTCAGAATCAGAATTAATTGGTAAGATAGCAGAAGGAGTTACAATGGATAGATTGTGTGCGGGAGTAAATTATTCATTATACAAAAGGTTAAAACCCATGCTTACAAAGTTTAGAGGTAAAAAATTAATAGTAGCTGGTGGAGTTGCCAATAATAATTCAATAATAAAATATTTAAAGCAGGATTATGATGAAGTGATTTCGCTAAAAGAACCTCAATTTAATGGTGCCATTGGGTGCTGTTACTATGGAAGCAAAACAACAAAAGTGTAAATATTATTCCCCTAGTACCTAACTCCTAGCACCTGGTACCTAATAAGATACTGGCTACAAGTCACAAATCTGTATTGGAGACTAGGGACTGGAGACTAAAAGAAAGGTAGGAAAAGAAATATGTATATATTGAGGACAGAGCATAGTTTTGATAGTGCACATTTTTTAGCAGGTTATGATGGAAAATGTGGTAATATACATGGACATAGATGGAAAGTAGAAGTTGAAGTTCAATCAAATAAATTAACAGAAAATGGTCAATTAGAAGGTATGGTTGTTGATTTTGGTGATTTAAAAAAAGATTTAAAGGAAATTGTTGATTATTATGACCATGCTTTTATTATACAGCAAGGAAGTATGAGGAATAAAACATTGGAATGTATATTAGAAGACGGATTTAGGGTGATTGAGGTTGAATTTAGACCTACAGCGGAAAATTTTGCATTATTTTTCTTTAATCGTATGAAAAATAAGGGATACAATGTAAAAAGAGTATTTGTTTACGAAACGCCAAAAAATTGTGCTGTATATGAAGAGGGCGAGGTGAATTGAATTGAAATATAGAGTCGTGGAAAAATTTACAAGCATTAATGGTGAGGGAAAATTATCAGGTCAATTATCGGTATTTATAAGATTTGCAGGATGCAATTTGAATTGTAGCTATTGTGATACGCAGTGGGCGAATAAAAAAGATGTTAAATATGAATTAATGACTGCAAAAGAAATATACGAATATATTAAATCTACAAATATTAAAAATGTTACATTAACAGGTGGAGAACCACTCATACAAGATGGTATACTAGAATTGCTAAGTGTGTTATCTAAGGATTGTGAATTGTCGGTTGAGATAGAAACGAATGGGAGTGTAGACATATCATTATTCTCTGGTATTAAATTTAATCCACCTAAATTCACAATGGATTATAAGCTTGCCTCAAGTAATATGGAACAGTATATGCTTGTAAACAATTTTAATTTCCTGGGAAAGAAAGATATAGTTAAATTTGTTGTAGGTAACATTGAGGATTTAAAAAGAGCTAAGTATATAATTGAAGAATATGATTTAGCGAACAAAACCAATGTATATATAAGCCCGGTATTTGGTAAAATCTATATGAAAGATATTGTGGAATTTATGAAAATAAATACTATGAATGATGTTACTTTGCAGATGCAGCTTCACAAAATAATATGGGATCCACAGAAGAGGGGGGTTTAAGAGTTATGGCTATTGATAAAAAAGCAATAGAGGAACATATTAGAGGAATATTGATTGCTTTAGGGGAAAATCCAGATAGAGAAGGATTGAAAGAAACACCTAAGCGTGTAGCAAATATGTATGAAGAAGTGTTTGAAGGTATTAACTATACAAATGATGAAATTGCTGAAATGTTTAATAAAACATTTGAGGATGATTTAAACATAGAAAAGTCAACTGGAGATATGGTTATAATGAAGGATATTGATATTTTCAGTTATTGTGAGCATCATATAGCATTGATGTATAACATGAAAGTTACAGTTGCATATATTCCTAATAAAAAGGTAATTGGATTAAGTAAAATTGCTAGAATAGCAGATATGGTTGGGAAAAGATTACAGCTTCAAGAAAGAATAGGAAGCGATATTGCAGAAATAATACAAAAGGTTACAGAAAGTGAAGATGTTGCAGTAATTATTGAAGGAGAGCATGGTTGTATGACTTCAAGAGGAATAAAAAAACCAGGTACCAAAACATTGACTACAACGTTGAGAGGAAAATTTATCGATTCTATAAGACTCCCACTTCTATAAGTGGGAGATTGAAGCTTTTTGCTTCAGGTGGAGTAGAGTCTCCACCTGAAGTTCCGATGTTTTGCTTTAGCAAAACGAGTTCACTGATGATATTAAATTAAATAACAGAATAATGATGTTATGCAGATAATGTATTTTCAAAAAGTAACTGGTCAGTATGCTAGTATATTTGAGTTGTTGTTTTTTCAAATTCTTAAAATTTAATTGGAGGAATGATTATGAATAAAGAAAAGGCGGTAGTAGTATTTAGTGGTGGACAGGATAGTACAACTTGTTTATTTTGGGCGAAGAAAAGATTTAAAGAGGTTATAGCTGTTTCATTTGATTATAATCAAAGACATAAATTAGAACTTGAATGTGCAAAAAATATTTGCAATAAATATGGTGTTGAGCATCATATTTTGGATCTAACTTTATTGAATCAGTTAGCACCAAATTCTTTAACTAGAACTGATATTGATGTTGATAAAGATGCACCAAAGGATGGAGTGCCTAATTCATTTGTTGATGGAAGAAATTTGCTGTTTTTATCCTTTGTTGCAGTTTTTGCAAAGCAAAGAGGAGTTAATCATATAATAACGGGTGTTTCACAAAGTGATTTTAGTGGATATCCTGATTGCAGAGATGTATTTATAAAGTCACTTAATGTTACTTTGAATTTAGCAATGGATTATGAGTTTGTAATTCACACTCCATTGATGTGGATAAATAAAGAAGAAACGTGGAAGATGGCTTATGATTTAGGTGTTCTTGACATAATAAAGAATGAAACATTAACATGTTACAATGGAATAATAGGTGATGGCTGTGGAGAATGTCCATCATGCAAACTGAGAATGAAAGGATATTTAGATTTTAAAGAAAAATATTTAAAATAAGGTAATATAGTTACATTTTTTAGGAGATATTCATTATTTGAATATCTTTTTTTAGTTGTTAAATATTTGTTTGAATTATATTATTTTTATAAAATATAGCTTTATGGATTCTATACTATAAGACTCCCACTTCTATAAGGCATTTGAAAGAAAATAACAAGTCAAAGATGCGACGTATATTTTGTGAAATACAAAGAGTTGGGTTCCGCTGATAGTAGGTTCTATCAACGGGTTCCAACGATGAAGTAGTGCGCAAAATAGACTAGCATACTGACTAGTTATTTTTTTGAAAATGCCTAAGTGGGAGATTGGAGTTTTTCGTTTCATGTGGAGTAGAATCTTCACATGAAGTCACGATGTTTTTTTAGCAAAACGAGTTCACTTGTAATATGCATATTTCTTATTTTGCAAAACAATTTTACCTAGAGGATCAATATAGATTCAAATGCGAAAAAAGAAGGAAAATGCAAATTTTTGTAGAAATATAACAGATATACTGAGTTGTTTAATTTTGCAGGAAATATTTTGTATAGATGCAAAATAATACAAAAATAACAATGTGATTATTAATTTAATTTAAGGAGGAGAGTTTGTGAAAAAACACCAAAAATTAAAGAATATGTCAAAGAAGACCTATAAGGATAAGACAAAACATAAACTTATAATTATACTAATTTTAGCTATGCTTGTACCAATGCTTGTATTAGGGTATTTATCTTATAAACAAGCATTTAATGTACTAGAGAATAAATTGAGTATAACAACGCAGCAAATCGTAGATGAAGCTGAAAAGAGGTTAGATGAATTTTTGTTAAGCAGAGAAAATGAAGTAAAAATATTATCAAGTGGTATGAATGAACTACTAAGTGATGAAAATACAAAATATGATAAGCTATTAAAAAGAGTAAAATATGCTGATGAAAGTGCGCAAAGTACCTATTTTGCAGATTTATATGGGAATATGTATATATATCCTTCTCAAAAGTTTAAGGATGGATATGATCCAAGAGTTAGACCATGGTATAAAAAGGCTATAGAAAATGAGGGAAAAGTTATATGGACAGAACCGTATATAGATGCTACTAGTGGAAAAGCTGTTATTACAGTTGCAAATACTGTGATAAAAAATGGTAATGTTATAGGAGTAGCAGCTATTGATGTTGATTTAAAAAAATTATCATATAGTATTAGTAAGACGAAAATAGGTGAAAAAGGGTATTTGTTTTTAACTGATTCAAATGGTATTACAATAGCACATCCTCAGAGTGAATTTATAGGAACCTATAACGCTACAAAGACGGGATTTTGGAAAAAAGTAAAAAAAGATGATAGAGGTTTTTCAAGGTATGAATATGAAGGACAGAATAAATTTATAACATTTGCAACAAATAAAAGAACAGGTTGGAAATTAGTGGCTTCTATGAGTGAACAAGAATTATTGAATGACACAAATATTATCAGAAATTTCTTGATATATGGGGCTATTATTGCTATTGTGTTAGCATTAGTTTTATCGCTTATTTTGGCAAAAAATATAACTAAACCATTAGAGGAATTGAAAAAAGTATTTGATAAGGCATCAAATGGAGATTTGACAGTTAGAGTTAATGTTAAAAATAATGATGAATTTGGAGAAGTTGGTGATGGATTTAATACTATGGTTGAGAGTATTACTGATTTATTCAAGAAAGTTATAGAATCTTCAAATACAGTTAAGGGAGCATCAAAAGAACTAGCAGACATGGCATATCAATCTGCAAATGTAACAAACGAAATAAGCAAGGCAATAGAAGATGTAGCTAAAGCTGCTGGAGAGCAGGCTAATGACGCAGAAGATGGTGCGTCTAAGGTTGAAGAAATAGGAATTTTAATGGATAAAATATCATCTGCAACAGAAAACATTAGTAATATTTCAAATGATACCAATGAATTGACTGAAAAGGGAGCTGATATGGTGACGGTTCTTGAAAGTAAAACACTTGAAACAGAAAAATCTTCAAAAAATGTAAATGATATTGTTGTGGATGTTGCAAAAAATATCGAAGGAATTGGGGTGATCATAGAAACTATAGTAGCTATTGCAGAACAAACTAATCTTTTAGCATTAAATGCAAATATTGAAGCTGCAAGAGCGGGAGAACATGGTAAAGGTTTTGCAGTGGTTGCTGAAGAAGTAAGAAAATTAGCTGAGCAATCTTCAGATTCAGCTGAAGATATAAAGAAGATAATAAATGATATTCAAGGTAAAGCTAGAACGGCTGTATCAGCTATGGAAATATCTAAAACAGTAGTAAATGAACAGAATGAAGCTGTGACACAAACTGGTAAAATATTTAATGAAATAGCGGAATCAATAAAATTATTAAATGATAAAGTTATTAGAATAAAACAAGATAGTGAAAATATGGTGGACAAGAAAAATGGATTAATAAATGCGATTGAAAACATTTCAGCAGCTTCTCAACAGACATCAGCTGCAACACAGGAAATTTCATCATCAGCTGAAGAACAATTTTCTTCAATGGAGGAATTATCACAGCAAACAGAAGAGTTAAAATCAATAGCTGAAGATTTAGAGAAAGCAGTAAATAATTTTATAATATAGATATAAAAAATATATATAAAATCCAGAATGTTATATATTCTGGATTTTTTTAAATGCCTTGTTTGGTGTAAATATTGATTTTTAAAATATTTAAATTTTACTAAAATGGACTGGTAAACCCTTTTCCTTGTACTTCAGATGTATCGATTATTGAAATGAAAGCATCTTCATCGATCTTTTTAATAAGCTGTTTTACTTTAGGGAGTTGTCTTAAAGATACTACACAATACATTACATTTTTTCTATCACGAGTGTATGCACCTTCGCCATAAAGAACAGTCATTCCCCTTCTCAAATTATTCATAACAGCATTGGAAACTTCATCTTGTTTATTTGTTATTATTAATAACATTTTTTGTTTGCTGAATCCTTTGATTACTTTATCCATAACTAAAGATGTACTATACATAACGATTAGAGTGTAAAGTCCTATTTCAAAGTTGAAAAGCAGGGAACCAATTGATACTATTATAAAGTTGATTATAAATGTTATTGTTCCTAGTTCCATATCGTATTTTTGTTTTGCAAGCATTGATACTATGTCCATTCCACCTGTAGAGCCCTGATTTGTGAAAACTAATCCAAGACCAAGACCGCTTAATACACCACCATAAATACAATATAAAAGCATATTAGAATTAGGTACAGGGCTTAAAGTTTTTGATAGGGGGTCTGTAATAATAAGGCTCACAGACAATGCAATTGTTCCTATACCTGTAAATAAAGTGAATTTCTTATTTATTTTGATAAAACTTATTATAAATAAAGGTACATTAAGTGCTAGTATTGTATATCCAGCTGGAATCTTTAATATATACTGAAAAATAAGTGCTATTCCAGATAGTCCACCACTTAATAGATGGCTGGGTATTATAAATAGATTTATACCTAATGCACAAATAAAACTACCTAATACAATCATTATAGTTTTTTTTATAAATTCGGATTTAGTCATTTCCATAAAATTACTCATATTACACCTCCACGAACTAGTATAAAAATATAGTTACATTATAACCACTAATTCTATATTAATCCATACAAAAAATATATTTCAGAAAATTAAATTTAATATTGCATGGTAAAATATTCAGTGAACTTGTTTTGTTAAAGTAAAACATCGATATTTGAGGTAGAGAGTCTATTTTATTTAGGTATTTTCAGAAAATGATTAGTGCTACATAGCATAACGAATATGGAAATTTAATATTATCTGATATATAATATTTATTATAGTGAAAGTGAGGAGATGATAGTTTGAAAAAAGCCATAAGAATAGCTTTATTAATTATAAGCGTAGTTATGATAGGTATAGGAGTTAACAGAGGAGAAAATTTGGTAGTTTTAAATAAAGCAGTGCGAGTATGACTTGAGTGTATAGGGATTGGGTAATCCTAAAAGGTAGGTGTGCTAATTTGAAAAAATTAAGATATTTATTGAATAGAAGAGTAATCCAAGTTTTGAGTGCAATAGGTTCAAATTCATATTTTAAAGGCTTTATTGATGGAAAAATATATACTGGTAATAGCAAAAGAGTATGTGTTCCATTCATGAACTGTTATTCATGTCCAGGTGCAAGGATGGGATGTCCTATTGGTTCTTTACAAGCTTTTTTATATAGTGCGAAACATAAAGTATCATATTATATAATTGGATTTTTAACCTTGATAGGAGTTACAATGGGAAGATTTGTTTGTGGATATCTTTGTCCATTTGGTTTGATTCAGGAGTTGTTATATAAAATACCGTCACCAAAGTTTAAAATACCTGAAAGATTAAAGTATTTTAAGTATGTTTTTTTGATACTGTTTGTAGTTCTGCTTACAGTTATTTGGAGAGGTCCTGCATTTTGTAAATATGTGTGTCCGGTGGGGACATTGGAAGCAGGTATACCTTTATCAATAGCAAATTCAAGTATACGAGCTGCAACTGGTAACCTGTTTTTATGGAAAGTGTTATTGACAGTAATAATTATACTTTTGTCTATAATAACATTTAGACCGTTTTGTAAAGTTATCTGTCCTTTAGGTGCTATACTTGCATTTTTTAATACTATAAGCATTTATAGATATGAAGTAGATAAAAGTAAATGTACTAGTTGTGGATTATGTCATAGAAAATGTAAAATGAATGTAAAGGTATATGAAAATCCTAATAGCTTAGAATGTATTAGATGTGGTGAATGTAAAGAAGTGTGTCCTACAAATGCAATTAAAAGTGTTATAAAAATAAAGGAATAGATATTATTGTTAAACCAAATGATAGAATTTGTCATATCTATATAATAAGATGGTTATATCACATAAAGTATTTTAACAGTAGTATATAAGTATATATACTTATATACTGGAAAAGTAATTCTGTGAATATTATAAGGTGTATAGTGTAAATTTACTAATGGCTTGTTGTGGGTTAATCATAATATAAATATTGAAAAAATAATATGGCCAAATTCAATATATTTGGGGATGATTTTATGGATAAGATCATTGCAAGTAAAAAAGCAAAAAATGAAGAGACAATTAAAATAAATTCTAGAGGAATTTATTTTTTAGGTCAAAAAGTTATAACTACTTTCTACATTGAAAATATAGCTAATACAGATTCAAAAGATGGATTAGCTATATTACAAATAAGCTTTGATGATGATTATACATTGAATAAAAAATGGTTTAGTGAAAAGAACTTTGTTTTACCGTTGCAAAGTATAAAAATATTAACGTCTCATACAGCATGTTTGAATATTAGAATTATTGTAGTGTTGCCAAAGAAAGGTATATTGTATGTTGAGCCGAGCACAGTTGTTGACATAAAAAAGAATCTAAAAATAATTAATAGTGAAAATAGTGGTGAGGAGCAATATTTAAAACAAGCAACTTTAGGATATGTTTCTGACAATGAAAATATGCCTGTGGACGATGATGGAATAATAAAAATTCCATATAAAAGTGAAAGAGCTAAAATTTCAGTTTATGATAAAAATTTATCTAAAAAAGATTCTTTGAATAATGATAATCATATAGAATTTGTAGTACAGAATTATAAAGGTAATAAGCGAGTAATATTTGATGGTATAGTAGAGTTTAAAGACGGAAGAGCGGTAGTACCAATAAAGATTGACGAAAGAGGAGAATTTAATATAACTGCAAGTGTGTATGAAGATAATAAGGAAGTTGTGTTTGATGATGATTTAAGAGTACAAATAGTATAGAAAAATAATTAAAACCTTCAAGTAGAGTCTATATTTACTTGAAGGTTTTTATGTGGGTAACATTTTAATATAAAAACATATAATAAAATTAGGACAATATATTAAATTTTATTGTAATTATAGGGGTGATTTTTTAATGGCTGAAAATAAAAGCAATATATCATTAGTAGATGTGTATACTCAATTTAATGGTAGTACTGAAGAAGTATATAAGATTGAATTTGCTGTAACTGATACTGGAGGTTCAGCTGTAACTGGACTTACTGTAGGTAACTTTTCTTTAACAGGTTCTCAAACATGGCCAACATTTAGTGACTTAGGGAGTGGGGATTATGCTTTCAGACCTTCAAGCAATTTCAACCCGACTTCTGGTAGTTATCTATATGCACAGGTGACTAAGGATACAGCTACTTCTGATAAAATATTAGTAGATTTTTTGGAAGGATATAGTGCTAGTGAAGCAACTTATAGTTTTGTATTACCAAATGAAACAGGAAACTATAAGATAGAATTAGATAAAGTTAATTCTGAAGATTTTAGTACAGTAGAGAGTGCACAATTAAGGGGTAACTCAGATATTACTACGACAAATAGTAAAGTTCAGGTATACAAAAGCTACCTAACTCATTTTGCAGGTGAAACTTTATCTGTAAAGGTTACTATTGGAAATGGGGATAGTGCAACACTTGAATTATCTATGAGAGCAGATAAAGTATAGAAAGTAAAAAATTAAATTAGCTAAATAGTTATATTATTAATATGAGTATAAAGCTATTTAGCTAATTTTTGTAATTTTGTCTGTGAAATTTATATATTCGGATCGAGAAAACCTCCGTTGCTTGTCACGGTGGTAGTTCATTAAAGGAATGAATAATTATGGGGAAAAAATAGATATAATTGTTGATAGAATTGATTTGAATGCTATTATTATATTACTACAACCAGGAGTAAAAAAAATAACAAAAAATGATATGAGTATTTTGCTAAATGGTAGTGAATTCATAGATTATTATATTTTTGATAAGAGCAAAGGATTAGGGACAATATATGAAATTATACCCTATGAAGCTTTTGCTCCTTATGATGATTTAGAAATGCAAATAATAAAAAATGAATTTGTATCAGATAAAATAAAGATATTTTTTGCAAAGAGATTTCATGATGGTAGTATCGAAGTTGAAATGAAATTACCTCAAAATATACAAGGAAAGTATATGATCAGGCTATTAACCGTCAATGGAAGATTTTTTAATATTTGTAGTGATTATATAATAGCAAGTAAATTAATAGATAAAAATAAGTCCACAGCAGTATTAGAGGGAAGTGGAGTATATAATGTAAATGAAAATATTAATGTGGAAATTCAGTTATATGATATAGATGGGAATAAGGTACCTGATGGAAATTATAGGATAAAAATTGAATTAATAATTATGTTATAGATTGTTGAAAAGGCTACAGTATTTTCAACAATCTATGCATTTTAGGTTCTATAAGTGGGTTCTGACGATGAAGTAGTTTGCAAAATAGACTAGTATACTGGTTTATGATTTACTGTGCCTAACAACTCAAAAATACTTTCACAGTAAATTATAAAAAATTTTAGCACCCTTTTTGTCAATTACATGGTTTTGAGCAATAGATAGGCTTAATTCTTTTTTGCTTATATTGAATTTTCTGTACTCATAAAATAGCTTTCCTAATTCAAGGTGAATATCATTACAGTTTATCAAATCCAACAATTTGAGTGTTTGTTTAAATAGGGTATTATCATCAATATTCAAAGATATTCTCAACATCAAAAATATTATGCTTTTATATTTTAATGATTCTTCTTTGTCATCAGTAAGTTTTTCAGGAGACATATTATTTAAAATATCATAAAGAGCTTTACAAACTTTGCCTGTATAACTGCTATTATTTATTGAAAATTTTATTGCTTTATCATCATTTGTAAATATTCCAGCTAAGAAAATATGAGGTATATTGTAGTACATTACATTTTTGCTATTGATATTTATCAATGTCAATATAGATTTCTTGTAATTTTTGGTGTTGAATTCACATACACCTTTATAATATTTAAGAGTATTGGCTAAATCTTTACTCGATGATTCCTCTATACTTTGCAATTCTAAATGTTTTAGACCCTTATCTATATATTCTAGTGCGAGTGCATAATCTTTTTCCATTAATAATATATTAGACGCATAAATATATCCATCTTTTTTGTTGTTATCTAAAATTATTTTCAGTACTTTTTCTTTTTCTTCTTTTGGAGTTTTTAATTTGTACATACAATGCATCACAGTCTTTATAAAGTCAATATTTATTTTTTTAGGATATTTAAAGAGTTTAAAACAACACTCTAAACATTTTTCATAGTCTTCAAATTCAAAATAAATTTTATACAGGTTTTCAAGAGATTTATAAGTGCCAGAACCTTTAAAATAAGCTAGAAATGGAGGAGATTCACCTATTATAATGGATTTTTCAAGTGCACGTACAGCAGCAGTAGGCCTCCCTATTATGTGATTAATAATTCCATTAATGTAATAAATGTCTGTAAAATTTGGATAGTATTTTAATGCTTCATTTGAATATATATGGATATCATCATATAATCCTAAATCCATACAGCATAATAGCATACGTATAATGAGTCGAGGATAAAATGCAGTGCTTGGTTTTACTCTGTTATAAGCAAACAAATAATGATTATATGCTTCTTTTTTGTTATTGAGTGCAAAATACTCATTGGCTATATTATAATGTACAAATGGGTCATTAGGGCTTTTTTCTAGCTGCATGAGTAATATATTCATATTTCTTTCTCTTTTTTTCTGTTTTACAATATTAGAATTAAGGTAACCATAATGATATATATCAATTGGAGCAAACTTCATTACCATGTTTGGATTAACCTTTTGAATAACAGAAATAAGTTGATTGTGTACTTCACCTTCGTATCTGTAGCCGGGTTTGTTTTGAAAAAGTCTAGGATTTTGATTTATTATAATCTCATCTTTGTTATTTTCATCCATTACATTTAATGTGTTAAAAAAATACACATCTACACTATAATTTGAAGCAAGTTCTCTTATTTTACATTTGCTTTTGCTAGAAACTTCATCATCAGCGTCAAGTATTAAAATCCAATCTCCAGTTGCTTTTGAGATAGAAAAGTTTCTAGCTGCTGAAAAATCATATATCCATTCAAAAAAATACACTTTATCGGTATATTTTTTAGCTATTTCAACTGTGGAATCGCTCGAACCAGTGTCTACAATAATTATTTCATCAGCTATTCCTTCAGCACTATTTAAACATCTATCTAAATTATCTTCTTCATTTTTAACTATCATGCATAAGCTAATCAAGTATATCACTTCCTTGTATTTATTCTTATCAAGTTATAAAATTCATATTTTTGTCTAGAGAATTATACGATTTTAAGAACTTTGCAAGTATATAATATTAAAATATTTTGTCAGTAGTAATATATGAATAACTTCATGTGTTTGTTAATATAACTTCACTATATGCTTTAGCAAAACGAGCTTTCAAAGAATATAATGCTATTAAGTTTTCCTATATAAGGCTTGCTATAAAAAGTCAGTAGATTATTGAAGGAATATTTTGCTTAAAGAATGTTACAATAAAGTGAACTCGTTTTGCTAAAGCAAGACATTGGGACTTCAGGTGGAGAATCTACTCCGACTGAAGTAAAAGCTTCAATCTTTCACTTATAGAAGTGAGAGTCTTGTAAAATCGATAAAGGGTGGTATAAGTATGAAAAATGAAATTAAAAAGAAACTTGCTTTTATTGTAAGAGATGGCTTAGATGGTTTTATTAACTATATAATTGAAAATATATCAGAAGAATATGAAACTAAAAAAGTAATAGTCAAAGAGTCTAAACAAATTGATGAAGCAATGGAATGGGGAGATATATGCTGGTTTGAATGGTGTGATCAACTAATAGCTTATGGCAGCAGATTAAAAATAGCAGAAGAAAAGAAAATATTATGTAGAATACACAGCTATGAAGCATTTACTAACAATATTGTGAATGTTGCTTGGGAAAATGTTGATAAATTAATATTTGTTTCAGAGTATATTAGAGAAAATGTGCTTAGTAAAATAAAAATTAATAAATCGAAAACAGTTGTTATTCCAAATGGTGTTGATTTAAAAGAATATAACTATCAAAAAAGAAATAATAAATTTAATATAGCTTATGTAGGGTTTATTAATTACAAGAAGGGTCCTATGCTGCTACTTCATACATTTAAAGCTATTCATGATGTGGATGATAGATATAAATTATATATTGCGGGATTATTTCAAGATGAAAGATATTTACTGTATTTTAAGCAAATGATAAATGAAATGAACTTGAAGGACTGCATAATATTTGATGGATGGCAGAAAAATATTGAGAATTGGCTTAATGATAAAGATTATATATTGTGTACAAGTGTCCTTGAATCTCAAAATATGAGTGTTATGCAGGCAATGGCTAAGGGGATAAAGCCTATTATTCATAACTTTGTTGGAGCAAAAGAAATTTATCCCGTAAGGTATATTTGGAATACAATTGACGAAGCTGTTAATATGGTTGTTTCAGACAATTATGATTCTATGGAATATAGAAATTTTATTAAAGATAATTATTCTTTATACAAACAAATGAAATCAATAAAAAACATGCTAAGGAATTTAAATAATAATTTAACGATTGACTATGTAAGAAATACAATTGATAATTTTTCTGCATATGATGTGGAGTATATTGATAATTTTGACTTCAAAAATTCTAAAATCAAAATAGGTAAAATAGAAAAAGTATCAGAAACTTTTAAAATAGTTGAGTGCATAATAGAAAATGAATATGGTAAAAAACTTGTGCTAAATAATATTTGGTATGATACTCAAAACAATAAAATTTATATGTCAGAAGGCTTTGCGTATAGCAAAAATTTGGAATTTATAAAAAATATAGTAGTTCAAATTCTAAATTTAAATGTCAATTATACTAATAATATAGCTGGTTTTATTTTTGATGAGTATATAGTAGAGGACATTAAAGAAAATAAACTTGCTTATATTTGGGAAAGGGGTATACCTGCAACTCAATTTATGCCTACATTAGGGTATTTAAGAATAGTTGAGAGATATTTATTTGCAGGAAAATATATAAAAAATACAGATAAAGTACTAGAAGCAGCTTGTGGGTTTGGATATGGAGCAGCATATTTTTCAAAACTATGTAATAGAGTATATGCTTTAGATATTGCTTATGAAAATATTGAATTTGGTAAAAATGCATATGATTTTTCAAATATATGTTGGCAATTAGGTGATGTTTCTAAGTTGCCATATAAAAATGAGGAGTTTGATGTATATGTATCATTTGAAACATTAGAGCATTTACCACTAGATACTGTATCAAATTACTTTAATGAGGCATACAGGGTATTAAAGAAAGATGGATATATGATAGTGTCTACTCCAAATAGAAATATGAGAATGAATATTAATAATCCTTTCCATGTGAAAGAATATGATTTTAATGAATTTAAATATTTGCTTGAAAAATATTTTGATAATATAGATTATTATTCAGTAGTTGAAAATAAAATTGAAGAAGGTATACTATATGATGCTACTGTTATGATTGCAGTATGTGTAAAATAGTTTAGAATTCAGATACAAAATAGACTAGCATACTGACTAGTTATTTTTTTGAAAATGCCTTAACTGGGGTAGTGCAGGAAATTGCACTGTCCCCAGTTAATATTGAGCTTGGGCATAGATTATAGAATTTATAACATTTTCATAATTTCGGTTAAAGCATCACAATAAAGATTGTAGTCAAGTGAGTAATTTAATTCAACACTTCTATCATCAGGTGCTTTCATTTCAGCTTTTTTACCTAGAAGTTTTTCTAAGAATTTTTTTTCTATTATGTTTTTAGATAGTCCCTTGCTTTCTAATAATTTTAACAGTTGGTGATCTTGAATGCCAAACCTCAGATTTTCAAATCGAATTGAACGCACGGGATTTAAGTCTTTACCTGGATATACAAAAAACATATCTCCAGCCTTCCAAGCTGGGTATTTATAGCTTATATTTTCCCATGGATTGTTTGGCCATATTGCATAATCCCATCTTAAGAATCCATCTAATTCAAATAAATACGTAAACCAACCAATAAGTCTGCTCTCAATAAGAGGTGAATTTATGAAATTATTTAGTTTATCAGGGAAACAGCAAACATACCAAGTTGCTGTTTTAGATTTATTTTTTTCATCTTTTAATTTATCCATATTGGATATTGCAAGAGGAAGACTTAAAGAAATCTGATCAACCATATGCATGCAATTATTTGTAAAATTTTCATCATGTAAGGCTGTTTTATATTTGAGTTTTTTATTATTAGAGGCTGAATTTATAAAATCTATACATTCCCAATAAACTTCTGTATTATTTGGTTCATCAGATATTATATATACTTTATCTAACAATTTTTTATCTTCTAAATGATTGAATAGTAATTTTAAATAACGTTTAAGATCACATTTGGAAGTTATATATTTAAATGTATCGCTTTTTTCATCATAATAGTTTAATCTTATAGGATCTTTATAATCCTTAATTGGATTACCAAAGTCCCTTGCAGCCCAATTTCCTAAAATACCAAATATAGCTATTTCTTTGTCTATACCATGTTTCATGCATATTTCAATATATTTATCTAAATTATCAAAATTACATTCAATATTTCCTTCCTTATTTTTTATTATTTTGACCATATTATGTTCAAAAAGATTTGAGGCATTTTTGTGAATTTTATAGCAAGATTGACCAGCCCATAGAAAATCTGAAACTATTAAAGTGATTACTTTTTCTCCAATTTGTGCCAGTTCCTTGATATAATTTTCTATTATTTCGAAATGTTTATAAGACCAAAGAGGAGTTTTATACATTCTTGCCCAGTTGCTTGGGTGTTGCCACAAATCAAGATGAAAATCATAATCCTTTAAGCTTTTTAGACATATATTTACTATATTTAATTTAACTTTTATAGTAGTTTCTTTTTTTTCATCTTCGTAACCATATTGACTGTAAACATCAATGACAATATCTATACTGTCTTTATCATATGAAGAAGGTATTATTCCCTCAACCCAAAGCATTTGAGATATATCTTTTTCAAGCATAATTGCAGGTTCATTTAAAATTGGATCGCTTACAATTAAACCACAATCATCTTTAACATATCCTAAAAAAGATATATTAAAGTATTGTTGTAAAGATTCATCAACTTTCAAGTTAAGTCTTAGTTTGTTTTCAAGACCTTTATAACTTATATTATTATTTTTATCAAGAGAACAGAAAACTTCAGTATCACAGTTAATCATAATTTGAAAAGCAAATTTTTGTTCTTTGGCTGCTGTGATTTGTAGAGATTTTCTTTTCCAAAGATTTTCAGATACTTCTTTATATTTAATATGCTTATAATCTGAATTTAAAAGGCAATATTTTACATTCAATTTGACTTCCTCCTACATATTATGAATAATTTATCAATTCTATAAGATTTTAACTTAAACATATAAAAATAAATGATAAGTTAAGTATACTAATGTACTGGTTTATTATTTATTTGAATATACATTATATAAGTGGGAGAGTGAAGCTTTTGCTTTAGCAAAAAGACTTTACTGATAATTTAGGTTAGCACTCCATACGAAATGCACTGGAAAAACTTTTTCGATAAAGTCTTTAATTATGGGTTTGTTCTCTAGTATTAATTCAGAGCCATCAATCCCCTCAAAAACAAGTTTTGTAATTGTTACGATGTCATTTATAACAAGAATTTCATTTTCTATTTGAATATAGTAAGTTTTATCTTTTTCTTTAAATTTAATTGCATCTACAATGTGTTTTGGTACATATTGAATAAAATATTGTTTTAAATTTTTCATCAAACTTTCAAAATTTATTATTTTTATAGTACCATGAAGATTTGTGATTTGTTTATCATCATATTTTTTAAGCTTGTTTTCATTATCCTTTATGTGGACATGATATTTTATATATTCCAGTCCCAATTCGTATGCAATATTTGCAAAATTATAATATAGTACTTTGGTATCTATATTTCCAGAATACTCTATGACCTGACCATATTTAATATTATCATTTATAATTCTTAGTACAAGGTACCCTACTAAAGTATTGTTTTTTATGAATACATATTTTCTATATGTGAACTTTCCCCAAGGAATAGTTGCCGCATTTAATAATATTTTAAATTCCTCATAAGTTCTAATATATCTTGTTGAATTTTTATTATAAATTGAAAACATGTCAGCTAGAAAGTCTGGTGTATATTTTTTAGTCATTATATCTGTTTCAATCTTAAGCGGTTTTATTTTATATTCATAAAAATTATTGACGCAAATGCATCCTCTTCTTTTATAGAGTTCTCTTTCACCTGAAATCAAAACAACATCAATATTTTCACTATACATTTTTGCTTCGACATCATCTAATATTAGTGAAGCATATCCTCTTTTTCTATATTTTTTATCTGTGCATACAGCTCCTATGGAAGCTGTCTTTATAATACTATCTTGAATTTTAATACGCTGTTTTAAGAAATTGACATCTGCAACAGGTTTACCATCCTCAAGTATTATTCTCATGTTGTCGCAATTATTAGTGTTAAGTAGAAGAGGGAATTCTTCTTTCATAGTTGGGTTACATCCTCTAGATATCCTAAAAACATTATTTATAAGATTTATAACTTCATTAAATTCTTCTTTTTTAGTTGCTCTTGGTTCTTGCATAATTGAATTCTCCTATCCTTTCATTCCAGATAAAGTAATGCCTTTGACAAATTGTTTTTGAAAAATTAAATAGAATATGAAAGATGGCATAAATGTTAGTGTTGCTCCAGCCATAACTAATCCATAATTTACAGTATACTGGTTTTGTAATGTTGAAAGACCTACAGTCAAGGTACGAACAGAATCATCCATAGTCATTATTAAAGGCCATAAAAATTCATTCCAAGCACCAATAAATGTGAATATGGTTAGTGCGATAATTGGTGGTTTTATAAGTGGAAGAACTATTTGAAAAAATATTCTCAAATCACAGCATCCATCTATTCTTGCCGCATCTATTAATTCATCGGGTACATTAATTATTGCTTGTCTCATCATAAATACTCCAAGTGCTGTTGGAAGGGGCAATATTAATGCATAGTACGAATTAATCCAGCCAAGTGTTCTCATTATTATATAAAGTGGTATCATGGTAACTTGAGATGGTATTATTAAAGTCATAATCATATAAAAAAACAGACTATCATTACCACGAAAATTTTTTTTAGCAAATGAGAAACCTGCAAGACTACTGAATAAAACGTTTAGTACAACCCCACATAATGAAATAAACATGCTATTAAAAAAATAATGCATAAAGTTTTTTTCTCTAAAAATTTGAATGTAATTTATAATGGTTATATCAGAAAATGAAAAATCAAAATTGTATGCTGTGTATGTGACCTTAAAAGAAGTAATAATCATATACAAAAATGGAACTATCATACAACTTGTAATCATAAGTAAAACTATATTTCCAATAATTCTTTTTATGCTTTTCATATAGACCTTCCTTAATATGTAGATTTATCTCTTTTAATAAATTTTTTCTGCGTTATTGAAATAATTGCAATTATTAAAAATAATATATTAGCAACTGCCATTGCATAGCCAGCATTAAATTGTTTGAAGGCAAGATTGTATATATGAAGAACTATTGTTATTGATGCTAGTCCAGGACCGCCACCAGTCAATGTATATACAATATCAAATGTTTGAAGTGACCATATACATCCTATAAAAACGACCATAATTGTTGTGGGTTTTAACAATGGTACTGTTATATTTTTGAATACGTTCCATCTGCTAGCTCCATCAACCTCAGCTGCTTCATAATAACTTTGAGGTATATCCATTATACCAGCTATATATATAATCATAAAATATCCTATATTTTTCCAAATAGAAATTGCCATCATGGTTGGTAGAGCAAGTTTAGAATTCCCAAGCCAATTTGGAGTGTTTAGTCCAAAAATTGTAAAAACAATATTTAAAGGTGAACTGTCCCCATTTAAAAGTATTCTCCAAACTATACTTATTAGTATCATTGAGGATATCACAGGAATAAACATTACTCCTTTAACAAATTCGGCAAGTTTACTTTTTTCCCTACTCGTAAGCCATACGGCAATAATGAGTGAAAGTATAGTTTGAACTGGTACAACAATAGCAGTAAAATATAGCGTATTCTTTAGTGCTTCGACAAATATTTTATCTTTGAAAATAGAATAATAGTTTTTTAAACCAATATATTTTGCAGGAGTCATTATATTGTATTTTGTAAAACTAAAAATGAAAGACATAATAATTGGAATAACATAGAAACTAGTGAGCAATATACCTAATGGTAGTAAATAACCATATGGAGCAAGTTTCTTCGAAATATATTTTAATTTATCAAATATTAAAACTCTAAATTTTTTCATATACAATCCTTTCCTGCGAGAATGTTAATAAAAATGGGCTGTAAAAATAATAAAATTTTTAACTTTATAAACGAGTATAATTTACTTAGCAAAAGCACCAAAAACAAAATATTTTTGATGCTTTTATATTCATATTTATACTTGTACTTAACCATTTGAAAAAGATAACAAGTCAAATATACTGGCATACTGACTTGTTATTCCTTTGAATATGCTTTACTCAGACAGTAATTTGTTTGCAAATCTTGCAGCTTCATCTAGAGCTTCTTTTGGAGTAACTTCTCCTGCCATCATTCTTTGAAGTTGTTTCCAAAGGTAATCGTATACTTCAACACCATGAGGTGCTACTACAAGTGGTCTATATATTCCTTTATCTTTTTCAATAATATCTTTTAATCTAGGATCACCTTGGTAAGGTTCATCCTTAGAAATAGGTGCTCTAGGATGATATGCATGGAATTTTGTCATAGATTCAGCACTTAACATATAAGTCATTAATTTAAAAGCTAATTTTTTATTCTTTGCTGCTGACATCAATGTTAAATCATCAACAGATGCAAAAGTTCCCATGCTTTTATTTTTAAGAGAAGTTATGAATCCATAATGAAGATTTGGGAACGATTTATCTAGTATTTCAGACGCACCTGAGGATAACCATATGCAGAATGCAGCCTTACCAGGTCCAAAAGTTGATTGTAACATTTCTTTATTTGTCTGTGACATTGCGTTTGCTGGTAATACTTTGTCCTTAAATTTAAGATCGTATAAAAATTGTGCAGCTTCAAGTCCGGCTTTATCATTAAATCTCACGCTCTTAAGATCTTTATTGTAAAGTTCTCCACCAGCTTGCCACAAAAAACCATACCAGTTCCAGTTAAGGTCACCAAACATTTTTCTTCCCCAACCTTGAGCAAATCCATACTGATCTATTTTACCATCACCATCGGTATCTTTTGTTGCTTTTTTTGCTATTCTCCTAAAGTCTTCCCATGTTTTTGGTACTTGTTCCCCTAGTTCAGCTAATATGTCTTTGTTGTAGTATAAAACTGCTGGATTTGCAGCTTCGATTGGAAGACCATATATTCCACCTAGCATTTTTGCATCATTTATGTAAATATAATTTTTGTAATCTTTATCAGTTAAATATGGAGTTAAATCTTCAACAGCTCCCATTTTGATAAATTGAGGGAACATTTCTGCATACATGTATCCTACATCGGGTCCTTTATTAGCTGCAATAGCTGATGCATATTTTTCAGGATAGTTGTCCCATGGAATTATTTGCAAATCAACTTTGCAGTTGTTTTCATCTTCAAACTTTTTTAATATTGATTTCCAAATTGGTGCATCATTTTCACCTATTGGAGGTAACCATAAAGTTAGTTTTTCTTTTTTAACAGATGCTGTTTCTTTTGGTGAGTTGTCTTTAGCTTTATTTGATGAATCGTCTTTTGGTGAACAACCAGCAAAAACAGCAGTAGCCATAATAACAGCTAATATTGTTGCTATTATACTTTTTATTTTTTTCATAGAATATTTATCCTCCTATAAACAATATTTTCTACATTCAGGTCATAATATTATCATGTTTGGGGTTTTATGTCGAATTCCTTTTTTCAATAGAATGTTATTGTTTTATTAAGTATTTCTATAGAAATATTTTTGAATAGTGAATCTCTTATTTTATCACTACATTAAAGAATTATTCATACTATAAAATGTGAACTAATATTTTGAGGTGTTATTAGTGCTATATGCTCTAATCTTAGCTGGAGGAAAGGGAACGAGATTATATCCATTATCACGTACACAAAGTCCAAAACAGTTTTTAAAAATAATAAATGGTAAAAGTTTTTTAAGAAATACAGTTGATAGAATTAAATCTTTTGTTGAAGTAGAAAATATTTATGTTGTTACAAATAGGGATTATTATAAAAAAATATGCGACGAATTGCCTGAGGTTGTTCCTGAAAATATATTTGTCGAGCCTGCTAATAAAGAGACCGCGTTATAGACGATATAGGTCATAGATTTTTTTATAAATGATATACGAATTGAGTGTTTTAATTGTAATGGTGTATTTTATACATAATTTCACTCTTGGTGTTAAAGACTGTTCACGAAACAATTTATACAAAATAATTTATACAACAAAAAGTGAAGGTTGTCTCTATTTTTTTTATAAAATTACTTTAACTATGAATATATGTTACAAAATATTCTCAACTATAGTTATTTCAAAGAAAAATTTACAGGTATAATAAAACATATATACATATTATTAATAAGATTGAGTCTATATATAAAATATGTTACAATTATGTAAATAAGGGGTTAAGGAGGAATGATTGCAAAAAAATATCAATCATTGTTAAAAAAGTTTTAAAGTTGAGACGTTTTACTTACCCAAAATAGTTTGTGCGTAGAAATATTTTTTATAAAACAATATATTGATATATTGTTTTATATCAGGAGGAATGGTAATGAGGAAAAAAATTTTGATGCTTTTATCAACTATAATGACAATAATATTAGTATTTGCAGTAATGATATATGTGAAAAGTGATAAAAGGAATGAATTTTTACACTATAAGCAGGCTTATTTTAAAATTGAAGGAAGTATGTTTGTTATAAAAAATACTCAATTTTCTCTTCCACTAGCTTTTGTAGATTCTGAAGAAATTAGTGAAATGAGTTCAAGTGATAACATAAAATCTTTAGAGATAGTTGATGATAAAAATAGAAAATTAAAAATAATAAAATGGAGAATAAATGATGGAGTTAAAGAAGACAATTTTATTTTCAGAAACATTGAAACAGAAGCAATCATGAATTATACGGGAGTGTTTAAACCTAAGAAAATCATAATAACGTATAAAGATGGTATTATAAAAAAATTTGATTTTGGAGATTTTGAAATTATATGTAATGATAAGAAATATTATGATAATTTAGCGTTTTTGATTTGCGATATTGATACTATTATTACAGATCAAAGTAAGAAAAATAGATTTTTCCCATATAGTGGTATATCCTTATTTATAAAAAGAAATTATGAAGAATTTAAACTAGAAAAAATAGATTTAGGTATAAAAAGTTTTGGTATTGATAAAGAAAATTTAGTACATTTTAAAGTAAAGGATAATTTAGACTTGATAACAAAATATGTTCAAAATGGGATAAATGAAAACAAAAGGTGGGCAAAAGAAATAAAATCAATTAAATTAGTAAATCAATTGAGTTGCGATATTAAACCTTTTAGGATAGATATTCCTGAAAATAAGGAGATTGGTACACTTATACTTATTCCTCTTACTAGAACTAAAGACTTTAGCAAAAATGATGGGCTTAAAGTGAGAATATTTAATCCGAAATTGACTTTGAAACATTTAGGCGCTGTAAAGGAATTTGTTAAATTAAATCCATTTTATGTTGCTCCACATGCGAACGATATAGAAATATATAATTTTTTGGAGGAGGAGGGTATATGAGTTTAATTGTAAAGAATTTATATAAAGAATATCATACATTATCAAATGGAACTGAATATGTTATAAATAATTTATCATTTACAATTGAAGATGGACAAGTATATTCGCTAATAGGACAGAATGGAGTGGGTAAAACAACAACTATTAAATGCATACTAAAATTAATTAGAGCTAATGAAGGTAAAATAAAGTTTGGGAATGAAAGCATAGAAATTCTTATGGAAAATAGTCAAATAGGTTATTTGCCCGAAAATCTTATGTTTCCTGGATTGGTATCATTATACGAATTTTTATATGATATGTGTACTATAAAAGGAATGAAAGAAGAGTGTATAAAGGAGAGAATAAATGAATTGACAATGCAATTTGATATAAATAATATGTTAAATAAAAGCATAAATAAATTTTCAAAAGGGATGAAAAGAAAAGTGGGTTTTATTCAAGCTATTATAAATGAACCTAAGATACTTATTTTAGATGAACCAACTGATGGATTAGATCCAATATCAAGAAGAAAAGTTTTAAAAAATATAAGAGAGTTTGCTGATAGAGGTAATATTGTTTTGATAACATCTCATATTCTTTCGGATTTAAGGCTTATAAGTGATAAAGTAGGCCTTATGCATCGAGGCAAGTTACTTTCAGAAATAAACACTATTCAATTTAAAGAAAATAACAAATCAAAAATAACATTTGAAGTTATAAAAGGTGGTTCTAAAGAAAAACGAACATATGATTTAGTACCTATGACTGAAATAAATGTTAATGATATAGAAAAGTGTATAATAAAAGATTTTTATATAGAAAATTTAGATTTAGAAGAATGGTATTTGGAAAAACTTATGGAGGAGGGGGGAGTTATAGATGTGGAAAGTATCGAAGTATAAAATATTAACTTTATTAGAGGATAAATTATTTAAATTTATACTTATATCCTTTTTTATTGTATTAAATTATAATGTCTTTATTAGTTCAGGTGTACTGTCAGCAGGAAGCAGAGAATTTAATCAATTGTTAAAGTATACTTTATTGATTAATAATTTCACTATAATTTCCACTTTATATGGACAACTTGTCGGAATATACATTGGTACTGGTTTAATAGGCGATGATATTCCATCAGGTAAGTTATATATAATGATAACTTCTTTTCCTAAAAGATGGAAATATTTACTAGGCAACTTTTTGGGGTTGTTATTAATATTATTATTTTTTCTACTGCTAATATTATTTAATTACTTTGTCTGTACTACTATACTAGATATTGTAATAAATTATTCTGATTTGGTACAATGTTTTCTATATATTTTTATGAATATGATGGTTGTTATGATAGTTACTGCTGTTTCATCAATATTTATTCTTGGTAAAGTGAGCCTAATAGTAGGATTAATTGAGATGGCAATATTTAATATATATACTTTTCAAAAAATACCTTTCTTTGGATACCAACTTAATTTGAATATAAATGTAAGACGAATACTTGCCTGTATAGCTCCTATAACAAATGTATCTGCTCCGTCAATATATAATGATGGTTCGTTAGAAAGATATATGGTTACTCCAATATTAATAAATAATATGTTTATATATCAATTGATATTTATATTTTTAATATTGATTTTGGGAATTATATCATTTGAATATAAAGAATTGTAGTATTTGATAATTTTTTAGGACGATAATGATATCGTTTTCCATGCTTATTCTTAAAAGATTTTGGGCAAGTATATTTAAATCTTAAGATTCTATTTTTACCTTTACAAGAACCTTATGGTTTAAAAGGTTCTTTTGTTAAAGGGCAGAGAGGAATACCTTGAGAATTAAACTCTATCATAATCAGCATTTATTTTTTCACAAATATTAATAATTTCTAAATTTAAACAATCAAATAAATCAGCTATATGATTTTCAAAGTTGGTTTTGAATCTACTAAAAAAAGAATCATCAGAAACTTTTTCGTAGAATCCACAAAGCTCTCTGATTTCAGTAGAAAAAACAAGAAATAGAGAAAGAAGTTTAGTTGTAGGAATATTAAATATATGTAGTATTAATAAAGCTGATAGAATCGAAGTTAAAGTATATTTGCTATCTCTACCTAAATTACAATAATACTTATCAGTAAAAGATTTAGGTATGAAAGAGTTGAGATCAAAATAAGGTCCAAGTAAATCTAAAAAGCCTGTCGGCTGCTTTGCATTAATTCCCCCTGATTTCTTAATTCATAATTTAGTTATCACAAATAATATGTCTATAGTATACAATAAAACTTCTATTTATAATCATTATTGTTAAAAATCAACATTTATACATTTATTTTAAATATAGATTAATATTATTATAAGTCCCAGTATATATGATAGAAAATATATATTGGGATTTTACATGGTAGAAGAAAAAATATCCAGTGTAATAAAATAGGAAAATCATTTTTATTTAATATTTGTATAGGGTATAATATAAATAACAATAATCAACTATCAATGATAAAAGAATTATTTTATAAATATAAATTAATAGCAAAGATTTTTAGGTCCTGCTGACAGAGATAATCTTTATAATTATATTATTTCTATAATTCCTCAATTTAAAGTTGACATTGATAGAATGATTGTAATGGATTTTCTTATAAATAATATAGATAGACATTTACGAAATTTTAGTATAGTAACTAAGAACGGTAAAATTATTAAATTTGCATCATTATATGATCATGGTTTATCATTATACGCTGACATTCAAGATTTTGAATTGGAGCAAGATGATAAAGAAACATGGGAAATGATAGATGAATGTAAACCATTTTGTACATCGCATTATGAACAATTAGAATTAATAGGAGATTAGGGTATCATTAGTAGAATTATTCAATATAGTAGACAAATACAGTGAGTATTTATCCTCGTATAGAATAGAATGCATTAAATATTTATTAGAAACTAGATATAATCATTTGGTGGGAAGGGGGATAATATGATAGATAAATATGTACTTATGTGTAGAGATGTCCCAGTTGGAGATCTTGTTTATGATACGAATACTAGAAAATTTAGGTTTGCCAAATATGACAGTATTAAGGATAGAAAATACCTTCCACTAGGCATGTATACTCTCGAGAATTGGAATATTGATTACCAGCCTACCCATGATGATATAGTATTTTGGCTTAAAGATAGAGTTGTTCCAAAAGAGAGAGCAAATATAGATGATATATTGAGAGCAATGGGGTTAATTGACTATGATTTTTGGGAATTATGTAGAAGAACTAGGGCAATGTGTATGGAAGATTATTTTTGGCTAAGTAAAGGTGAAAAATATGAAGAAGTCCATTTGAGACATCTAGCAGAGCATAACAGGATAAATGAAACACCAATTCCTTTTGAAGCAATTCCATATCCTAGCTAATATAAGATTGTAGGTAATAAAATTGTTAAATGGAGGTGAAACAATGAAATATATTGATTCTTTTTATTTAAATGGATTTAGGGGATTTAAAGATTTTAAATTATCAAACTTAAAAGAAATCAATGTTATAGTAGGAGATAATAACACGGGGAAAACATCACTTTTAGAGGCTATACATGTATTAGAGTATCCTGGAGAAATAGGACATTATATCAAAGTATGTAGAAAAAGAGAAGGATTAAATAAAATAAGCCCCTATAGCATTTTTATAAATAGTATAAGTAAAGATGATGCTATGGTGAAAAAAATCTCTATTGAAGGTAATATAAAGAAAAAGAATGTTGGATGTTTTATTGAAGGAGAAATTCTAAAAGTTATCAAAAGCGATACTGAAAACGAAGAAATTGAGGCTTTTGAAGGTATTTTGGCTTATAAAAAAGATAATGGTGAGTTTAACCAAGTAAAGAATAAATTATATATAGATGAAGAAACAGACAGAGTTAAAATCAGCAATAGAAACAGTTTTTCTCCAGTAAATATGATTAGAGTGATGCCTTTTGATCATATAGATAAAGAAATAATAAGTACTGTTATTAAAAGTGGAAGAAAACAAGAGATAATTGAGGTATTGAAAATATTTGATCCAGACATCACTGGTTTTGAAACCATTAAAGAAGATTGCAACGTTAAAATATATATACAGCATAAAAAAACAGGTTTATTACCACTTTCGGCCTATGGAGATGGGTTAAAAAAAGTTTTTTATCTTTCATCTGTAATTATTAATGCAAAAGGTGGTGTTTTGCTAATTGATGAAGTAGAAACAGCAATACATTATAGTGCATTAGAAGGAGTTTTCAAATGGTTTATAAAAGCAAGCAACAAATATGAAGTTCAAATATTTTTTACAACCCACAGTTTAGAAGCTTTGGATGTATTATTGGAGTGTTCGATGAATTACAAAGGGAAAAAATATCTAGAGGATTCAATCAATATTATTACTTTGAGAAAAGGTGATACTTATTTTGATACCAAGGTAAGAATTTTAAATGGATATAAAGCATTTCAAGTTAGAGAAGATTTTAATATGGAGTTAAGAGGATGAAAAATATAATATTTTGTGAGGGAAGTACAGATGCCATACTTTTAAGTTATTACCTTGGGAAAGTAGTGGGTTGGAATTATAACAAAAGATTAACTAAAAAAATTGGGTTACCGATAAGGAATCATGAAAATGAAGAAGTATATGTATATTCAAAAGATGAAAAAGAATTAATTATATGGGCTGTTGGAGGTCAAAATAATTTTCATTACGCAATCTCTCATATAATACAAGCTAATGAGGTTTTAGAAAGAGATAATGCATATAAAAAACTTATTATATTAAAAGATAGAGATCAATTTGAAGAGAATAATAAGATATTGAGAGAAATAGAAGATATTTTTATGGATAATGGTATTAAAATAGATTTTAAAAACAACAATGATTGGGTCCATTATATTTATTCAAACAACTATGATGAAGAAAATCATATAGAAGTACTCCCTATCATTATCCCATTTGATAAAGAAGGAGCATTAGAAACATTTATATTAGATGCAATTTGTGAAATGGGTGAGGAAGAAAGTCATGTAGTAGGCAAGAGTAAAGAGTTTATTTCAGGTTTTAGTTTGACAAAATATTTAAATACCCAAAGGTTGAGAGTAAAAGGAGAATTGGCTGTAGCACTTGGAACATTATTTCCTCAAAAAACTTTTACACCAATTGATTCTATGCTGAAAAGTATTAGATGGGAAGAATATGAAACCATTCAGAATGGATTTAGAAAGTTGAAAGAAATATAGAGTAAGTAGGTGGCTAAATGAACTTATCAGAAATTCAGTGGTAGCATTTCTGTACAGAATTTTGATTATTTAATGCATATTTAGGATTTACAAGGGATTTGGGTAACTTCAGAATTATCACTTGCAGCTTTTGTTGCTATGTGTTCTGGGGCTTTAAAGAAGCCTATTCAAAGTCAGATGGTAGTATTAGGTTCTATGAGTATAGGTGGCACAATTACTAAGGTTGATGAATTAGCAAGTATTTTACAAGTATGCTTTGATGCAGGTGTAGTAGAGTCTCCATTTGAAATTCCGATGTTTTGCTTTAGCAAAACGAGTTCACTAAACAAATATATATTTATGAATTTGGTAAAATAGAAGTAATATGTAACAACTGATGAATCACAAAATAAAAAAACCTAGCATATAATGACATAGTCATTAATATGCTGGGGTTTTTTTATGAATATTAAAAATCATACAGTTAATTTTCACAATGGTGATAAGGATTTTGAAGAACTATTTAAAAAAATAGTATACTTCAAATTAAAAAACTTACAGGTAAACAATAAAAAGTACTATGAATCGTTGTATAATAAAAGTAGACAATCACCATTTACCAAAGAGTGTAATAAGAGGTGAATGGTATGAGAAAAGTTTGGAACGTTGCTATATATGCTAGAGTATCTACGGATAAAAAAGAGCAGCAGGAATCAATTCCGGCACAGGTACAAAGCTTAAAAAAATGGTTACTAGAAAAGAGTAAAAGTGATAAAGAGGCAGTTTATAACCTTATTGAAGTTTATGAAGATAAAGGGTTCTCAGGGTCTAACTTCGAAAGAGATAGCTTTCTAAGAATGAAAGAGGATATTGAAAAAGGCAAAATCAATATGATTTTAACTAGAGATTTATCTAGATTTGCAAGAAATTATGTGGTCGCAGGATATTATATTGAAGATTATTTTAAAGTCAATAATGTAAGATTTATATCTGTACTAGATAATGTAGATACTTTAGAAGAAGTAAATGATATTGTACCTTTCAAAAATATATTAAATGAAATGTATATAAAAGATTGTTCAAGAAGAACTAGAGATGGACTTAAACAGAGAATGCTAAGAGGTTCAAGCATTGCTAGTAAGCCACCATATGGATATAAAATTGTAGATGATTTTGAAGGAAATGTTAAAATTAGAAAATTAGTTTCAGCTGAAGATGAAACAACACAAATAGTTAGAGAAATTTTTAAACTATACCTTGAGGGATGGGGATTTGGAAGAATTGCAACTTACCTTAATAAAAGAAATGTACTTCCTCCTTCTGCAAGAGTAAAAAATTTCACTAAAACAAAATTTGAAGTTTGGACAAACAATACAATTCAGTCTATACTTACAAATCCTAAATATGCTGGAATAATGGTACAGGGACAGTATAAAAGAATAAGCTATAAAGTTAAAAAAATTGTAAAAGTGCCAAAAGAACAGTGGATATACGGAGGTGAATTTGAAGGTATAATAGATAAAGACACGTTTGAAAAAGTTAAAAGAGAAATGAAGAGAAGATCTAAAGGGTACAGATATAAAGGAAATGAAAAACATATTTTTTCTACAGTTTTAAAATGTAATGAATGCAAGGGCTCTATGTCATATAAAAAAAGTTTTAAAGGGTATAAATGTACAAATAGTCAAATGGGTGGGGGAAGGTGTACTGCACATTCAGTTAAGGAAGATTATTTAAAAGAAATAATAATTGAAGACTTAAAGAGGTATGTGGAACAGCAGTTTGATAAAAATAAATTATATGAGTATGCGAAAGTACTAGTATATAAAAAAGAGAACTATGAGTATAAAATTAAACAAATTGATAATGAACTTAGAAAACTAGATGCTCAATTTGAAAATGTATATATAGATAAATTAAATGAAGTTATTAGCCAGAGAAACTTTGAGAATATAACCAAAGGAATTCAGAGGAAACAGGACTCGCTACTTCAAAGAAAAGAAGAACTACTGGAGTTAAAGCGAAGACATGATGATAAGGATAAACTATATAATATATATAAAGATAAAATCGATAATATATTAAACTTTCAGGAGTTTGATAGATTTACAGTTGAGAGTTTAATTGATAAAATTATAATTTCCGAAAATAAAGAGACAAAAGAGAAGATTATAGACATATATTATAAGTTTCATAAATGATTCTAAATGACCCATAACGTCTAAAACCCGACCGCTACATGTATAGGTTTATCAGCAATAAAGTTTTTGAAAAAAGATAAAGATGCAACTATGATAGTTCTTCCTTCTGATCATTATGTGGAGGGTAAAAAAATATTTGAAAATACTATTAAACAAGCTGTTGAAATTGCTGAAAGAAAAAGAGGGCTTGTAACTATAGGTGTGAAACCTACAAGAGCTGAAACTGGTTATGGATATATTGAAATGGGAGATAGAATAACAGCTGCTGTTCCAACGTTTAAGGTTGAAAGATTTTTAGAAAAACCTAATATTGAAGTAGCAAAGGATTTGATTCTTAAAGGAAATTATTTATGGAATAGTGGAATGTTTGTGTGGAGAGCAGATGTGTTCTTGCGTGAAATGGAAAAATACATTCCTAAAATGTATAGAAGACTTATGGTTATATACAGAAGTGTTGACACTGAGGAAGAGGAAAGTGTTATTAATGAGCAGTACAACTTAATAGAAGGAATTTCAGTTGATTTTGGTATAATGCAAAAAACAAGAAAAGCATATGTCGTAAAATGTGAATTTTTATGGGATGATATTGGAAATTATGGAGCATTGAGTAGGTTCATATACAATTACCGGGGAAATAATATAAAAGGTAATGTGTTTATGGAACAATGTGAAGAATGTGCGGTTTTTGGAAAGGACAAGTTAATAATAGGATTTGGAGTAAAGGATTTAGTCATAGTTGATTCTGGTGATGTTATTCTAATTATGGATAAAAATAGAGATCAAGAGATAAAATATCTTGTTAATAAGCTTATTGATGAGAAAAAATATGATGAATATTTATAGTTAATATAAATATCAAGTTTCATAAAAATTATGGCGAGGGAATTACCGCTGCTTATCTTGGTGGTAGTTATACTTGCAAAGTTCTTAAAATCGTATAATTCTCCAGACAAAAATACAAATTTTATAACTTGATAAGTATAACAAAAAATTAAGAGTTGATAGAAGGAGAATCTATTAACTCTTATTTTTTTTTTATAAAAATTTCAATAAATATTCATATTTTAAATGTTTTATTAATATTATGTAAGTAAAACATACCATATTGAATGAGGTGGTTATTATCAATAATTTCATCTGAGAGATTATAAATCAGTAATAAATTTATAATTTTAATAATTGGGGGATTGAATATGAATAGAGGTTTTAAAAGAAAAATAGGGTTGTTTTTAGTTACAATGTTTGTAATATTTACATTGTTTCCAACGACATTTTTAGCTGTTGAAAGTGATTCTAATCCACATATGATTTATTTAAAAGGAAAAACTATAAATCCTAAAAAAATTGACAAGCCTAGCAAAGAGCTAGACAAAATTAATATTAAAGATAAGGCAAAAGTAAAAGATAATACGAATCTAAAAGATATTATTGAGGATTCTATGGATTTGTATATTGTTGCATTTAATGGACCAATTAAAGAATACATGAAAGAAGGGGCTAAAAAAACAGGAGCAGAATTGATTGAATATGTTCCAGATTTTTCATTTTTGGCAAGGATAAGTCCAGAAAACGTATTTGATATTTTGCAGCTTCCTTATGTTGAAAATGTAATAATGTATATGCCTGAATTTAAAATAAATTCATTTTTTAAGGATAGTTCAGGTAATATTAAAAAAGATCAAGAAGGAATAGTTAAAATAGCTACAGTCGGTAATTCTTCTATTCTTGATGATTATATTGAAAATTTTGGTGGAAAGAAATTGAATAGTTATAAAAATGAAGTAATTATTAGATTGAATTTTAACAAATTAGAAGACTTTGCTCGTTTAAATTCTGTTAAGTACATTGAGCCTGTTGTTGAGCATGTTTTGTATAATGATAAGGCTAAAGACTATATGGGTGTAAATGACATTTGGAATTTAGGTTATGACGGTTCAGGACAAGTAATAGGTATATGTGATACTGGGCTTGATACTGGTGTGAATGATAATAGTATGCATTTGGATTTTCAAGGAAGAATTGATGAAATATATGCTTTAGGTAGGAATACAGCTGATGATCCTCATGGACATGGCACTCATGTTGCGGGTTCTGCAGCAGGTAATGGTGCAAGATCAAATGGACAATTTAAGGGTATTGCACCAAAAGCACATATTGTATTTCAATCTGTGTTGGATTCAAATGGTGGCTTAGGAGGACTTCCATCAGATCTGAATAATTTATTTGAACAGGCAAGACAAGCTGGTGCACGTATTCATACGAATTCATGGGGGGCTCCTGTAAATGGACAATATAATGCAGAAGCACGTGATGTTGATGAATTTGTTTGGAATAACAATGATATGATTATACTTTTTGCAGCAGGTAATGAAGGTGATGGTGATAATGGTTCGACTGTATATAACTCAATAAGTTCACCAGGTACCTCTAAAAATTGTATTACTGTTGGTGCTTCTGAGAATTATCGTCCTAATATGCCTCAAACTAGATGGGGAAATGTTGGGGATAATGTTGATGAAATTGCAGCTTTTTCAAGTCGTGGTAATTGTGAAGATGGTAGAATAAAACCTGATATAGTAGCACCTGGTACATGGATACTTTCAACTAAATCTTCAGTGGCACCAGAAACTAACTATTGGCAGGGGTATAACGATTATTATGCTTACATGGGAGGTACATCTATGGCTACACCACTTACTGCAGGTGCAGTAGCAGTAGCACGTCAATATATGCAGCAAGAGTGGAACCATACTCCGAGTGCAGCAATGATGAAGGCAGCAATAATAAATGGTGGCACTGATTTAGGATTTGGTTATCCAAGTAGAGATCAGGGCTGGGGTCGTATAAGTTTAGTAGATTCTTTGAAGTCAAAGGAATATAAGTATAGTGATCAAGAATATAGTTTGAATACTGGAGATACACAAACTTTTTCATATTCTATTGAAGACTCTAATACACCACTAAAAATTACATTGGTTTGGTCTGATTATCCAGGTTCTGTAACTGCATCTAAAGCTCTTGTAAATGATTTAGATATCAAAGTTATTTCACCATCGGGTACCATATATTATGGAAATGATTTTACAAGTCCGTATGATAGCACACATGATCGCTTGAACAATGTTGAAAATGTATACATTAACAATCCTGAAACTGGAAACTATACAGTTGAAGTAAGGGGTTACAATGTGCCACAAGGACCTCAAACATTTGCATTATTTTCTTCGGCAAATTTTGGTACATCAGAACAGGATAATGTGCCTCCAACATGCAGTATAACATATCCTAATAATGGGGATGCATTAAACGGTACAATTACTATTACTGCAAGTGCTCAAGATGATAAAGCCATGAATAAGGTTGAATTTTATATAGATGGTACAAAAATAGGTGAAGATTCATCGAATCCTTACAGTATTGATTGGGACACTACAACAGTTACAAATGGTAATCACACTATAATGGTTAAAGCAATAGATACATCTGGTAATGTAGGAAATTCAAATGAAATAACTGTTTCTGTTGATAACAATAGCAGTAGTGTAGACTATAAAACAGAAACATTTAATAAAAAGGCTAGTATATTTAGAACATCTATAACGTATATTGATGTAACTGCAGAGGGAAGAATAGATATAAACTTAGATCAAAATTCATTATTACAAGTGGAATTATATGATCCAAATAACAATTTAGTTGCATATGGAGATAATTCTATTTCGTATGATGCACATCAAACAGGACAATATGTAATTGCAGTATATGCATCAAGTATATTTAGTACTAGATTTACTTTACAAGTTAAGTATCCTGTTGCTGTAAACTGATAAGTGCTATAAGTATATGAATATAAATAACAACTCAAAGAGTTGTCCCTTTCATAGGTATTCTATCAATGGGTTTAGACTATGAAGTATTTCATAAAAAAATAGTATAGCATGCTTATTAGTAATTTATCAGTTTCACAACAGATTGAGCAGAGCTTCTATCTAAAGTATCTATGTTTTATTTTAGCATAACGAGTTTAACTTGAATATGCATTAGACATATAAAATAAAATAACAATTTAAGTATGCCTTAATAAGTAAAATATCAAAAAAAGGTTAAAAACTGTTGAATAAATTTTCATCAGTCTTTAATCTTTTTTTTTATAATTTAGTCCGTAAAACCACTGTGCCTTGTGCCTGTGGATGTAAGGACTTTAAATAATAACCATTCGATATGGTTATTATTTAAGAAAACTGTTATAATATAAGTGTCACCCTAACACCTGTATGCAGGTAGCTAATTTGCCCTTTGAAAAATAAGGGATAGCCTTTGCTATTATGGATGTTGGCATACCAACGTTTGACATACATTATGCAAGATTAGGTCACTGGCACAAATACTAAATCGTTAGTATTATAGTTCTTTGATAACTGTATATATAAGGTTGCATAGAGTAATCCTTCTATGCGTAAAATATACAAGGTATCGCAACCTAATGTATTCCCAAGTTAGCTTACGTTATGAGGGATAAGGGCAAGTGTTCTCGCCCATAGAAATAAGGCTATCTAACTTTTGTTAGAGGAAACTTAAA
>NZ_LTBA01000018.1 GCF_001594005.1 Clostridium tepidiprofundi DSM 19306
TGAAAAGCAAATTAGATTACTTCATAGAAGATTATCTAATATTAGAAGCAATCACTTACACCAAGCAACTACTAAGATAGTGAAAACCAAGCCATCAAGAGTAGTTATGGAAACACTTAATATTAAAAGTATGATGAAGAATAGACATTTATCTAAAGCTATAGCACAGCAAGGGTTGTATGAGTTTAAAAGACAACTTAAGTATAAATGTGAGTTTTATGGAATTAAATTTGTTGAAGCTGATAAATGGTATCCATCATCAAAAATATGCAGTGAGTGTGGACATAAAAAGACTAAATTATCACTATCTGAAAGAACTTATATCTGTGAAAAATGTGGATTAGTAATTGATAGAGATTTTAATGCTTCAATTAATTTAAGCAGATATTCAGCATAACTACTTAAACAGTTAGACTAGAGGTGTAGGATTCGTTGTATCCGAATTTAAGCCCTCGGACTATCATATCAAACCAAAGTAGCTTATTGCAAAATGGGATAGGTTGAACAGGGAATTAAACAAGCTTTATAGAGTTTTATAAGGTTTTGGCAACGGTGAAAAATCGTGAATATTGATTTAATTGTTTCTGCAGATGTAATTGATAAGAAAAAAATAAAAGGTAAGTCTGTAGTTGTAATAGACATGCTTAGGGCTACTTCTGTAATAGTTACAGCAATCAAGAATGGTTGCAGAGAGGTTATTCCTGTGTTAACTATTGATGAAGCACTTTCTTTAGCACAAAAATATAAAGATATAATATTGGGTGGCGAAAGAAATGCAGTAAAAATAAAAGGTTTTCATTGTTCAAATTCTCCATTAGAATACAAAGAAGATGTGGTTAAGGGTAAAAGATTAGTTATTACGACTAGTAATGGTACAAGAGCTATAAGAGGAGCTTCAGATGGAGATAACATATTTATAGGCTCAATGCTAAATGGAAAAGCTGTTGCTCATAGATTAAAAGAAGTTGGACAAGATGTTGTAATAATAAATGCAGGTACTAATGGAGAGTTTTCAATTGATGATTTTATATGTAGTGGATATATAATTAGTTGTTTGAAGGAGTGCTTAGAAGGTAATATTGAGCTTACAGATATAGCTTCAACGGCATATCATATATATTCATCACATACAGATATTATAAGCTTTATTAAATATGCTAAGCATTATAAAACTATTACTGATTTAGGACTCAAGGAAGACTTGGAATATTGCTGCAGCAAAGATGTAACAGATGTGGTTCCTGAGTATATTGATGGTATAATTAAGGCTGATATTATTTCTTAATCAATTTTATAAGATTCTTATTTATAGAAACGACACAAGAAGACCCCCCTTGCTTGTCATGGGGGGGGGAGTTCAAATAAGTGGTATGTTGTAGGTTTGGTTTTAGGCGAAGTAAGGCCTCGACTTAAAGTCCCAATATTTTGTTTTAGCAAAACGAGTTCGCTTATATAGATATTTTGGTTATATATTCTTCTTTGATCCAGCCTTTGTTATTTAAATCATCATCACAATTAAAAGCAACTCTAAACCAAATATCATCTGTAACTTCTGCACAGTCTAGTACTTTTAATTTTATATCTTTTTCTAAAGAATTTATGACTAAAGAATTATTAATAGGAGCAACATAAAGATTGCAAGCGGTGTTTGTTACAGCATCTGAACATTGAGGGAGTGTGAATTTGATCATTATATCCTTAAGTGATGAATTTCTACGATTTATTTTGTTTCTTAGTTCAGTGTTTTTTTTGGATAATAGAATGATTTGTCTTTTTTGACTTGCAATTATACTATTATATTTGAAATATAAAATTGCTATAAGAATAAGCATCAATAAAAATAGTAAAAGAATCATTATGTATACTCCCTATAAAGTATTATTTCAGTATAGTATATTTTCTATACTGAAATAATATGCAAGTATAGTATGCGTAACTGCATGAGCTGTGCTTACTTGAACTATACAGCTTTTTCTGTTAATTCATTAAAACTATTAATATATTTATCGGCATGACTTATTATCATATCTTTTTGGTATTCTGAAAAAGTATCATGAACTCCAATCACCTTCATACCAGCGGCTTTAGCACCCTTTATAGCAGGAAGAATATCTTCAAAAACTATACATTCAGAAGGTGCAATATTTAATTTTTTTGCTGTAAGCAGATAAACATCTGGAAAACTCTTGCCTCTTGATACTTCATCTGTTGTTGTTATTACATCAAATAAATGGGCAATGTTGTTCTTTTTGAAAGTTGCTTGTACTAAAAGATTACAATTGCTTGTTGTTAGAGCTATTTTTAATCCTAGTTTTTTTAAAAATTCTAAGAATTCTTTAGCATATGGTTTTAAAGGGACATTGTTTGAATATTCTTTGTATGCCATATCAAACCATTCATTCTGGATTTCTTCTATTGTTTCAGGTAAATTAAATCTTTTCTTAAAATATTTTGATGTTTCCTCAAAACCTAGTGATTCTATATCATCTTTTAGGTCAGAAGGAAATTCTATGTTTCTTTTTTTAAGAAAATCAATATCTATTTTACTCCATATTCCCATTGAATCGATCAATGTACCATCTAAATCGAAAATAGCTGCTTTAATATTTTTAAACATTTTTATCACCTCAGTATAATAAATTTTAGGCATTTTATTTTTTGAAAATGTCTTAGCTTGTTTTATATAAAATTATATACCAAAAAAGAAGATATTGTTCCTATTATCATACCAAAAATAACATCTGTTGGATAGTGTACACCTAAATACATTCGGGATATTCCTACGCACGTTCCCAGTAGAATACTTAAAACAACAAGTTTAGGAAAGAATAAAGATGTCATGATTGCAAGAGAGAAGGCAACAGCAGTATGTCCAGATGGGAAAGAATATCTATCGATTCCTATTTTTTTGATATACAAGTTTTCAATTGTAATGTAAGGACGCAGTCTATTAACACTAACCTTAACAAGCTGGGTTAATGCCGCACCAAAGCTTAATGTTATTATGCATCGAATGCTAAATTTATGAACGACTTCATTTTTAACCAAAAATGCGACCAGGCAAAATAAAGTTACGAAAAGGAAAGAACCTAAATAAGTAAGTATAGGCATAATAACATCTAAAGCCTTGCACTTTATTTTCTGATTAAAAATCTTTAAAATTATTATATCTCTGTCTTGTATGCGTTTAAATACAGCTTTCAATATGTTACCACCCTTCTTTTAGTTTACTAAGTACTGAGATTTAATCTCCAGTTGCCAGTTTCTAATCTCCATCAAACTCACAATTTGCTTTGGTGATTGGCGATTAGTGATTTTGTTTTAGTCTCCAGTATAAATTTGTGACTTGACAGCTAGTATCTGCATGATAGGTGCTGAGTATTAATCTCTAATCACCAGTCTCTAGTCTCCAGTCAATGATTCCGAGTGCAGATTTGTAACTTGAGAACTAGCATCTGGTTAAGAATAAAGTTCTAGATGTTAATACCTATCAAAGTAACAATCTGCTTTGGTGATTGGTGATTAGTGACTAGTGATTCTGTTTTAGTCTCCAGTCTCCAATTTCTATTTTTATTATTCTCTATTATCTATATAAGTTTTTTTATTTTCTAGTTATATTGTATTATAACATTTTTAATATTTAAACTCAAAGTATGAGTTAAGACGTCTGAAACAAAATAACAAGTCAAATATAAATGATGCTGTATTGAAACTGAATTTATTAATAGGTCTCTGAAATAAAATAACAAGTCAAATCTTAGTCAAAAAAAGTACTCACCTGTTTTTCAAAAGATGAGTACCAATGTGTACATTAATCAATATTTTGGTCGGGGCAACAGGACTTGAACCTGCGACCTCATGGTCCCGAACCAAGCGCGCTACCATCTGCGCTATGCCCCGACTGAAATTTGAGTATACTAAAATTATATATTTATATTTTGATTATTGCAATATTTTTTAGCAAAGTGAGTTTACCTATTTTGTTGGTCGCCATATCCTCTTGTTGGGACTGTAGACATAATAAAACCAACTAGCACTGATACAAGCATAGAAGCTATAATATTAAGATAAGGAATATATCTTGTTCTATATATTATAAAAGCTGTTGTTGCAGTTATTGCAACCGTTGCAATAAATATATAAATAATAAATTTAGCAAAAGAACTCATAAATTTTTCATACATTTTGTGCCTTGTAGGACCGCTTATTATGCTTCTGAATATATAATAGGACACAAAAATTATTACAATATCGATTCCGGCGGATATAATAAAATTTTTCATGAAATTACCTCCCCAAATTGTGATAATCATTGTATGTAATGATTATCACGTTTATAATATTTTATTTTTTCCAATGGGAGTGAATTTTATGTTTTTTATGCTCCTTCATTAAGAAATTTATATTGTGAAGCATAAAGGTCATAATATAAACCTTTATATTTTATGAGTTCATCATGGCTTCCCGATTCAACTATTTTACCATTATCGATTACCATTATTCTGTCACAATCTCTTATTGTTGATAATCTGTGTGCTATAACGAATGATGTTCTTCCAAATAAGAGTTTATCTATTCCTTTTTGTACAAGCCTTTCTGTTGCTGTATCGATATTTGATGTTGCTTCATCGAGTATCAATATTCTTGGATTTGCGAGAAGAGCTCTTGCAAAAGATATAAGCTGTCTTTGACCTACAGAGAGTCTTGAACCTCTTTCATTGATTTGCGTATGATATCCTTTTTCGAGTTTCATTATAAATGAGTGAGCATTAACAGCTTTTGCAGCTTGAATTACTTCTTCATCTGTTGCATCAAGCTTTCCATATCGTATATTTTCCATAATTGTATCTGAAAACAGAAATGTATCTTGGAGCATAATACCCATTTGGCTTCTTAGGGATTCAATATCAACATGTTTTATATTTTTCCCATCAATTGTGATTTCACCATATGAAGGATCGTAAAATCGGCTTAAGAGATTGATTATAGTGGTTTTACCAGCTCCAGTAGGGCCAACCAATGCTATTGTTTCACCAGCTTTTACTTTGAAACTCACATTGTTAAGCACAGGAACGTCGCAATTATAACCAAAAGTAACATTTTTAAACTCAACTTCTCCTCTTATTTTAGGCATTTTAATGCAATTTTCCATATTGATTAAGTTTGGTTGAATATCCATTATTTCAAATATTCTTTCGGCTGCAGCGAAATTAGTAATTAAAGTATTATAAAAATTACTTATATTCATTATTGGATGCCAAAACATACCTATATATCCTGTAAAAGCAAGAAGAGTTCCTACAGTTACTGCATTGGCTTTTATAAGTTTTACTCCATACCAGTATACAAGTATAATTCCTATACCCCATGATATTTCAACCATAGGCCAAAACAAATCATTCAATTTTACTGCGTTTACAAAAGCATTCATCATTTCTTTTACATAATTCAAAAATGTTTTTTCAGTTTTATCCTCCACAGCGAAGGATTGAACTACTCTTATACCTGAAAAATCTTCATGGGTAAAAGCGTTTAGATTTGAACGCTTTCCTCTAAACGTTTGCCATCTTTTCCTCGAAAATGTTTGAACAGAAAACAATCCTATAAAAAGCAGTGGAAGCATTGCTATTGATACAAGTGCTAATTTAAAGTTCAAAGAAAACATTATTACTGTTACACAAATCAATGTTAATATTTCAGGTATAAAACTTGTAATACTGTTTGCAAACAAATTTTGAAGAGAATTAACATCACCAACTACTCTTGCGAGTATTTTCCCAACGGGTCTACTGTCAAAGAAATTGAAAGATAGTTTCTGAATGTGTTCGTATAATTCTTGTCTTATTGTCAATATAGCGTCATTTGTAACTTTTGCCATCATGTTAATTCTAATTTTAGAAGCTGCCATTGCAACTAGGTTAAATATAATCATTAATATTGCTATAACAAATAATCCTTTTATATTCTTATTTTTAATGAATTTATCAATTGCAATTTTAAGAAGATAAGGATTTAAGAGTGAACATATCATTACAAATATCATTAATAAAATTATAATAAAAACCTTTAGTTTGTAAGGCTTTAGATAACTGAAAATTCTAGTTAATAACTCTTTATTAGAATGATTTTTTATTTTTTCATCTTGTTTTGTTGAGTTTATAGCCATTATACCACCTCTTTTTCTATATCTTGAAAATCTTTGAATTGCGAACAATAAACATCATAATATTTACCTTTTCTTGCGAGTAATGACTCGTGAGTGCCTTCTTCAACAATTCTACCATCTTCAATAAATATTATTTTATCTGCATTTTTAACTGCGGATATCCTGTGAGCTATTATGAATGTAGTAGATTTTTTAGTTCTCTCATAGAGATTTTTTAGCAGAGTATACTCTGTTTCCATATCTAAGGCAGAAGTTGCATCATCAAGTATTAATATATCTGCATTTCGTATGAGTGCTCTTGCAATCGATAATCTTTGCTTTTGACCACCTGATAATCCTAGCCCTCTTTCTCCAATAACCGTTTCATATTTGTCTTCAAGAGAATTTATAAATTCTTCAGCACATGAAATTTTACAAGTTTCTTCAATTTCGTTCATAGTTGCATTTTCTTTTCCAAATAATAAATTTTCTTTTATTGTATCGGAAAATAGAAAGGTGTCTTGTGAGACTACAGCCATTTTGCTTCTCAAGTCTTTTACACAAATATCTTTGACATTATATCCATCTACTGTTATTGAGCCTTCATCAACATCGTAATACCTTCCAATTAAATTTACTATAGAACTCTTGCCAGAACCTGTAGGTCCCATTATTGCTACTGTGCTTCCAGGTTTTACTTCAATATTGATATTTTTCAGTATATATTCATTGTTGTATTTAAAAGATACATTATTGAATTTAATATTTCCATTGACATTGGGAAGTCTTATAGGATTTTCTTTATCTTTAATTTCAGGTTCTATATCCATTATTTTGAATATTTTCTTTGCGGAAGCACTAGATTGAGCTATCATATTTGTAAGCCAACCTATCATTCTCATAGGGAAAATAAGCATTCCAACATATCCATTAAATGCACCGAGTTCACCGAGTGTCATATTATCTTTTATTACAAAAAGTCCACCAAATGTTACAACAACTAAAATAGAAATATTGCATAAAAACTCTATAACAGGATAATATTTGCCCCAAATTTTTGTTTTAATTATATTAAGCTCATAATTCTTATTATTTAGCTTTACAAATTTTAATATTTCATGTTTTTCACGAGCAAAAGCTTTTACTAGTCTGACGCCTGCAATGTTTTCCTGTGCAGTAGTGTTTAATACGGAAGTATGATCGCTTATTGCATCAAAGGATTTATCTATTTCTTTTTCAAGTTTGTAAGCTATAAAGCCTATTATAGGCATTGTTACGAGTGTGAAAAGAGCTAGTTTCCAATTTATAGAAAATAAAATAATTGAAGCTGTAATAAAATAAATTGAATTTTCAACAAATAAACCTATTCCAAAACCTATTGTTCCCCAAATATTATCAATATCAGAATCAACTCTAGACATCAATTCTCCTGTATTCATATTGTCAAAGTAACTAAATGGCAAACTTTGAATGTGAGAGAATAAATCCCTTTTTAAATCTATGCTTACCCTAGAAGAAAGATAGTCAAAAGTGAATTCACGTATATAACCTAAAATAGTTCTTGATATTGTTATTCCAGCAATTGCCATAATGATAGTTTTGAGCATATTATAGTGACCTTTTTTTATTACGTCATCTATTAATATTTGAATTAAATGAGGATTGAACATATCTAATGCAATGCTTATTATCATTGCTACTGTTGGAATAATAACAAATAATTTATATTTTTTTACATATTCTAAAATTCGTTTCAAAATTTGTGCCCTCCTTTTTACATTGTATAAGTTTAATCAAGCTATTTTGATGAATCAAAACATTGAAACTTCAAAACAAAGAATTTCTTAATGATTTTTCCGGCGTTTATAAAGAGAAAATATTTTTGTTTTTATTGATACCTCCCAACTTGTTTTTGGTTTTTTTGTGCATCTGAGTTTAAGCATAACAACTACCTCCTATTATATTTATTTAATAAAAAGGGTCATGGAAGTTCCATGACCCTTAAAAGCATATAGAAATTATCAAAAAATATAATAAGTGGTCACGGTGAGATAACCCGCAACCACATGTTTACACAAAATCATATAGTATGCTAATTTAAAACTAAAGAAGATTTATTCGCTGAGGTAGGGTTATCTTTTAAAATTATAAAATTGTATAAAGACATAGCGAGTCCAGTGACAATAAATAAAGTAAATACTCTATTAATCATTTTCCTACCTCCTTTACATAAATTTGAATACAAATTAGTATTTTCTAATCGAAATAAATTATAACACATATAGAATAATATAAAAAGAATATTATGTCAATATAAAATTCAAAATTTTTCTTTATTTTAATAATTTTCTAAAAAAATTTCTCCAACTTTATATATATCTCCTGCTCCAACAGTTAAAATAATATCGCCTTCATTACAATGTTTATTGAGGTACTCTGCTATTTCACAAAAGCTGTGTAAATTTAAACAATTAATTCCTTTATCCCTAATTGAATTTCCGAGCATATCTGAACTTACTATACCTGTGTCTTTCTCTCTAGATGCACTGTATATATCTGCAAGTATGAGAGTGTCTACACCATAAAAGGCTTCGCTGAATTCATCAAATAAGCTTAATGTTCTAGTATAGGTATGGGGTTGAAATACACAGAAAATTTTCTTATGAGGATAAGTATTTGCAGTTTTAATTGTAGCTTTTATTTCTGTTGGATGATGAGCGTAATCATCAATAACTGTAATGTTATTTTTTACTCCTTTAATTTCAAATCTCCTGTGAGTCCCATGAAAGTTGTATAGACCATTTATTATTGAACTTTGTGAAATATTAAGGCATATTGACGCACAAATACTTGCTAGTGCATTTAAAACATTGTGTTCTCCCGGTACATTTAAATTAATTGAAAATAGTTTTTTGTTTTCTTTATATAGATCAAAGTGTGCACATCCATTTTTATCATAATTAATATTTCTAGCCGTATATGTTCCACTTTTTAAACCATAGGTAATAATATTGCAATTGGCATGCTTTAATATTTCTCTTGCGTTTTCATCATCATAGTTAATTACAGCATAACCATTTTCGGGAATAAGTTTGATAAATTTGGCAAAAGTATCTTTTATATGTTCTATGTTTTTATAATAATCTAAATGATCAGCATCTATGTTAAGTATTATTCCAATATAAGGATAAAATTTCAAAAATGATTCCTTGTATTCGCATGCTTCAGTAATGAAATAATCGCTATTACCTGTGCGTACATTCCCGCTGATTATGTCAAGTTCTCCACCTACTAAAATCGTTGGGTCTAAATTTTCTTTAATTACTATATGAGAAAGCATTGAAGTGGTCGTTGTTTTACCATGTGTACCAGCGACAGCTACATTGTATTTATGACCTTTCATGATTTCACCTAAAAAGGTTGCTCTGTCCATTAAAGGTATATTTAATTCTTTTGCTTTTAGTATTTCGGGATTATCTTTTGATATGGCAGCAGTGTAAACTACTATATCGGAACCATCAACATTATTTGCTTTATGACCTATAAAAATTTCCGCACCATTATTTTTAAGTGAATCTGTAATATGAGAGGAGTTCACATCAGAACCGGAAACTTTATATCCATTTTCAATAAGTATTTCTGCAAGCCCACTCATGCTAATTCCACCAATACCAATAAAGTGGATTTTTTTGTGCCTATCATTTATAAAATCAAAAGACAATATTATCAACTCCTTAAAAGTGTTTATTAACTTACTATTATTAATTATATACAAATTTAGTGAAAAACGATACAAGAATAAAGATTTTGTTGGAATTTTATATTAATTTAGAGTGAAAAAGTAAATTTGATATAAATAATTTAAATTCTTATTGACAATATTAAAAATATAATATTAAACTATGAATAATGAAATAATTTTTTTCAAAAAAATTCGGAAAATAAAAATGTATAGGTGAGTGTGCTATGAAAATTAAATTCAATAGAAATCAAAGAATATCATGTATCACAAAGGTATTGATAGATAACCCAAATAAAATAATTAACTTAAATAATTTTACTAAAATGTTCAATGCGGCAAAATCAACAATAAGTGAAGACATTGTTATAGTAAGAGAAGCCTTAAATAAGTTATGTATGGGCAAGGTTGAAACTGTGGCAGGGGCTTCTGGAGGTGTTAAATATATACCCCAAATATCTAGTGAAGAATCGAAGGAATTTGTTGATGAACTTTGTGAAATTCTTAAGAATCCTATGAGAATAATTGTAGGTAATTTTATTTATATGACCGATATATTATATGATCCGTATATTATCACTAGAGCAGCAGTAATAATAGCAAGTAAGTTTGCAGAACTAGAAATTGATTATGTTATTACTGTAGAAACTAAAGGTATACCTCTTGCTTTTGAAGTGGCAAAATTATTAGGAGTACAGCTTTTAATAGTAAGGAGAGATACAAAGGTTACTGAGGGAACTACTATTAGTATAAATTATATATCAGGTTCTAGTAAAAGAATTCAAACAATGTCATTATCGAAGAGAGCAATAAAAAAAGGTAGTAAGTGCATCTTTATTGATGATTTTATGAAGGCTGGTGGAACTGCGAATGGTATAATCAATTTATTAAAAGAATTTGAAAGCGAAGTTTTGGGCATGGGAGTGTTAATAGATGATGTAACTACACAACATAAGTTAGTTGGAGAATATATTTCTTTAATAGATTTTAAAGGAATTGATGAAAATGGAAGAGTTGAATTGGTTCCTTCACAAAAAAAGCACCCTTAATCTTTAGAATATTTAAAAAAATTAATAAAATTTTAAATATTTAGAAGGAAAAATAAAATATATAGAGAAATACTTAATTAAATTAACTGTGTATAGGAGGTAGACATATGCAAATTACAGATGTTAGAATTAGGAAGATTTCCGCAGATAGTAAAATGAAGGCTATAGTTTCAGTAACTTTTGATAATGAGTTTGTTGTACATGATATTAAGGTTATTGAAGGAAAGAATGGACTTTTCATAGCTATGCCTAGTAGAAAGACACCAAGTGGTGAATTTAAAGATATTACTCATCCTATAAATACTGAAACTAGACAGAAAATTCAGGATGCTATTTTAGAAGAATATGAAAAGGTTAAGAATGAATTAGAAGATTCTAAAGAAGATGATATTGGAGAAATTATCGAGGAATAAAAAGGAGCTATACATTAGGAGTGTAGGCTCCTTTTTGTTTGCACAGAAAATATTTTTTTTTATGTTGAAAATATACACTTAATAAAATATAATATAAGAGGATTTTTAATTAAATATATGTTAGTATTGATAAAATAAGTTTTAAAAGAGGTGTTAAATTGAATAAATGTGCTATTATATTAGCTGCTGGTGAAGGAAAAAGAATGAAATCAAATTTACCTAAGGTTCTTCACAAGGTCTGTGGTAAAGAAATGATTAATCATGTTATTGATACTATAAGCAAAGCAGGAATAGGTAGTATTGATATAGTAATAGGAAAAAATTCAGAACAAGTTAAAAAAGCAACTGAAGATAAGGGGGTTACTTATTCTTTGCAGTGTGAGCAGCTAGGTACAGGGCATGCTGTTATGTGTGCAGAGGAGTTTTTAAAAGGTAAGAGTGGAACGGTCGCAATTTTTGTTGGTGATGGACCACTAATAACTGAACATATGGTAAAAGAGCTTTTTGAATTTCATGAAAATGGGAAATATAAGACTACAGTTATAACATCGTTCTTGAATGAGCCTGCTAAATATGGTCGAATTGTTAGAGATATAAATAATGAAGTGAAAAAGATAGTTGAATTTAAGGACTGCACAGAGGAAGAAAGAAATATTAATGAGATTAATGCAGGAATGTATTGCTTCGATATAAAATGCTTACTAGATAATTTAAATAAATTAAGCAATGACAATGCTCAAAAAGAGTATTATTTGACTGATGTGATTGAGATATTTAAGAAGCAAGGATATAAGATAGGGGCGTTTAATGTGCCTTTTGATATTGTTACAGCGGTTAATTCTAGGAATGAACTTGCAAATGCTGAACAAATTATGAGAAATAGAATTAACAATAAGCACATGGAAAATGGTGTTACTATAATAGATCCTGGTAGTACTTATATTGATTCAGAGGTTGTTATAGGAAAAGATACCATAATATATCCTGGAAATGTGCTTCAGGGGAATACTATTATTAAGGATAACTGTGTATTATATCCGAATTCAAGGATAAAGGATAGTATTATAGAATATGGTGTTATTATTCAAAATTCAGTAATTTTGGATAGTTATATAGGAGAAAATACTACTGTTGGACCTTTTGCTTATGTTAGACCAGAATCGAATATTGGAGCAAATGCAAGAATAGGAGATTTTGTTGAAATTAAAAAATCTACAATAGGTGATAATACAAAAGTATCTCATCTTACATATATAGGAGATGCTGAAGTTGGTAGTGGATGTAACTTTGGATGTGGTACTGTTGTTGTAAATTACGATGGTAAGAAAAAACATAAAACAATAGTAGGGAACAATGCATTTATTGGGTGCAACACTAACTTGGTATCACCTGTTGAGGTTAAAGATAATTCATATATTGCAGCAGGCTCTACAATTACTAAAGAAGTGCCTGAAGGGGCATTAGCTATTGCAAGAGCTAAACAAGTAAATATCAATAACTGGGTAGAGAAAAAGGGGCTTAAGAAAAAATAAGGAGGTTTTTCAATGCAGGCACATGGCAAGAATATCAAAATTTTTACGGGTAATTCTAATCCTAAGCTAGCTGAAGATATTGCAGACATATTGGGTGTGCATTTAGGAGATTCAGAGGTAACTAGATTCAGTGATGGAGAAATTTCTGTTAATATCAATGAAACAGTGCGTGGGGCGGATGTTTTTGTTGTTCAGTCGACGAATGATCCAGTAAATGATCACTTGATGGAATTGTTGATTATGATTGATGCATTCAAAAGAGCTTCAGCTGGAAGAATTACTGCTGTTATGCCATACTATGGGTATGCAAGACAGGATAGAAAGGCTAAAGCTAGAGATCCTATTACTTCAAAGCTTGTTGCTGATCTTTTAACTGCAGCGGGTGCAGATAGGATTTTGGCCATGGATTTACACGCAGCACAGATACAAGGGTATTTCAATATTCCAGTAGATCATTTGATGGGAAGTCCATTATTAGCAAAATATTTTATTGAGAAGGGCTTTAAGGAAGATGAAGATACTATAATAGTTTCTCCGGATTTAGGAAGTGTAACAAGAGCAAGAAAATTTGCAGATAGGCTTCATGCATCTATCGCAATAATAGATAAGAGAAGACCAAAAGCAAATGTATCAGAGGTTATGAATATCATAGGCGATATTAAAGGCAAGAGATGTATAATGATAGATGATATGATAGATACAGCTGGAACGATTACAAATGCAGCGGCAGCATTGGTGGAAAGAGGTGCAAAAGAAGTATATGCATGTTGCAGTCATGCTGTTTTGTCAGGGCCGGCAATTGAAAGACTTGAGAAATCTGTGATAAAAGAAGTTGTAATGTTACATACTATAGATCTTCCAAAGGAAAAGATTATAGATAAGTTTACTGTTTTACCAGTAGCTCCTATTTTTGCAGAGGCGATTCGAAGAATATATGAGGATGTTTCTGTGAGTAAGTTATTTGAATAATATTTATTTGATGCAGTAGTTTGATTGCTACTGCATTTTTTAGGTTTTATAGTGTTCAAAATTGCTATTTTTTATAGATTTTACGAGACTTCTGCTTTTATAGGTGGGAGATTGAAGTTTTTGCTTCAGATGGATTAGAGTCGAGTTCACTATTTTTTTTTATTTTGACTCAATATTAATTGTTAATAGGTAAATAATTTGTAACTTTTTTATTAATTCAAGTAATGCTAATACAAAATATGATAAAGTAATATTATACAAGTATGTAATTAAATTTGGGGGGATTAATTTTGGAAGGAACATTAGGGAAAGTACTAATAGTTGATGATGATGAGAATATTTGCGATATAATAAATATGTATTTAATGAATACAGGTTATGATACGTGTATAGCACATGATGGCAAGGAAGCACTTGAAGAGTTTCATAGTTACATTCCAGATTTAGTTTTATTGGATATTATGCTTCCTTATATTGATGGTATGGATGTTCTTAAAGCTATAAGAAAGGAAAGCGAAACACCAGTTATACTTCTAACTGCTAGGGGAGAAACTTTTGATAAAGTTTTAGGTTTGGAATTAGGAGCAGATGACTATATAGTTAAACCTTTTGAACCTAAAGAACTTCTTGCAAGAATAAAGGCTGTTTTAAGGCGATATAATGCAGATAATAAGGGTAAAGAAATTTTAACATTCGATAATTTATATATAGATGCAAATTCGTATAAAGTTATATATGCAGACAAAGAGATAAAGATGCCACCAAAAGAATTTGAACTGTTATATTATTTAGCTGTGAACAAAAACAAGGTTTTTACTAGAGAACAGCTTCTCTGTGAAGTATGGGGATATGATTATCCTGGTGATTCAAGAACGGTTGATGTTCATATAAAAAGATTAAGAGAAAAACTTGAAGGAGAATCTTCGTGGCAAATTGAAACTGTTTGGGGCGTAGGATATAAATTTGAGGTGAAATAATGCGAAAAAAAGGTTTATTTTCTAAAATGGTTGCTGTTTATATAATAATTATTGCAGTTACATTTGTCATACTTGCTGCGTTTCTTTCGTATTGGTTTCAAGGGTATTATTATAAACAAAGGAAAGAACAACTTATAACTCAAACAGCTACTATAAGCAAAATAGCTATGGATTACGTTAATAATGTTGAAACGCCAAGTCAAATAAATGAAAGATTAAAATTTATGGCTAGGTATTTAAAAGCAGATATTTGGCTTATAGATAGTTCAGGGTATGTATATGCTGTTTCTAGCGAAAAGAATAAGGAATATTTAAGAAATCAGTTATTTAAAGATGATATTGAAAAATTAAAAAAGAATCAAATAATAGAAAAAAAGGATATAAAAAGTTCAGAGTATGATAATTATGGGCATGTTATGGAAGTACCTATAATAACAGAAAATGGTGATTTTATAGGTGCAGTAGTAATGAACACTCCTATTTTTCAAATAGCTGAACCTCTTAAAAAAGTATATACTATAATATGGATATCGGTAATGTTAGCAATGTTACCAGCATGTATATTTATATATTGGTTTTCACAGAAAATAATTTTAAAGCCCTTGAATGAAATTAACACAACTGCTAAAAAGATTTCAAAAGGTGAAGTTGAAAGAAGAGTTTATATTGATTCAGATGATGAAATAGGTAATCTAGCGCGAACTTTTAATTTCATGGCGGATTCACTAGAAAAAGTCGAACAAAATAGGAGACGATTTATATCTAATGTTTCTCACGAGATAAGGTCGCCTATAACTTCTATAAAGGGATTTATAGGAGGTATAATTGATGGCGTAATTCCAAAGGATAAGGAAAATTATTATTTGAAAATGGCATATGAGGAAACTCAAAGATTGACGAGGTTGGTAAATGATTTGTTGGATTTATCTGCGATAGAATCGGGTAAATTCAGTTTGATAATTGAAGAAATAAATATAAATGAAATTATAAGACTTACTGTACTGAAATTTGAAAATAAAATAAAAGAGAAAAGATTAAAAGTTGATGTTTGTTTTGATAGTGATCAATTGTATGTATATGGTGATAGAGATAGATTGATTCAAGTTGTGACAAACTTGATAGATAATGCTATAAAGTACTCAAAACATGGAGGAAATATACAAATAAATTCTAAGGCAAAAGGTAAAAAGGTGTTTATTTCTTTTTATAATGATGGCAATAAGATATCTGATGAAGAATTAAATCATATTTGGGAAAGATTTTATAAGATAGATAAAGCTAGAACATCAAAGATGAGTACAGGGTTAGGTCTTTCAATAGTTAGGGGAATATTAACTCAATTAGGAGAAGATATTTGGGTTAATAATAAAGACAATGGAGTATGCTTTACATTTACATTAACCAGAGCAGTATAGATAGCTTTTTATAAAAAACAAATTGAAATAATGATTTAATGGGTTAGGAAGTGGTATTTTAGATGAAACATAAAAATTTAGATATGAGTCATAAAGAACAAAACAATGAAATATTTAATAATTTTCATAAATACCACATTAAATTTCGCAAAAGCAAGACAAGAAAGAGAATGAAAGTTATTACTAAGGTTGTAGCTTTTATTGCAATTGCAGCATTTTCAGGGGCAATGTCAAGCATGTATGTTATTAACAAGACTAATTTAAGTCATAAATATTATTCATCAAATGGTTATAATGATATTTCAAATTTGTATAGTGATATAATAGGTAATGTCGTTAAAAATTTAGGGCAAACGGTTGTTGGTGTTTACACTCAATATGAAAATGGAAAATATTGCGATAATGGCTCAGGAATAATTATTTCATCTGATGGATATATAGTAACTAGTGCAAAATTAGTGAATAAAAAATGTAATACTTTTGTAAAATTAAATACTTCAAAGACTTATAAAGCTAAAATTATTGGAAAAAATGAAGCTTTTAATTTAGCAGTAATTAAAATTGATAAAAATAATTTACCATTTGCAAAGCTAGGTGATTCCAAAAATGTAAAGGTTGGAGATTTTATTGTTGCGGTAGGAAATCCTTTAGGAGAAAAAAACTGTGGAGCTATAACTACTGGAATAATTAGCTCTATTAGTACGAGAAAAATTAAGTGCAGTGACAAATCAGGTAGGTATACTGCATATAAACTATTAGAAACCGATGCAACAATGAATTATGGTAACATAGGTGGTGCTTTATGTAATTCTTCGGGTGAAATTATTGGAATAAATGATTATATGAGCAGTAAAGATGGTAAAGCTAATAATGTAGTATGTGCAGTTTCGAGTAATGAAGCTAATTATATAATTAATTCTTTGATTAGTAAGAATCAAGTCTTAAAAACAGTTTTAGGGATTTATGGTGGTACGGCAGTACCTGTAGATACTAGCGGAATTACAGGAATTTATGTTCAACATATTTCAAAAGGAAGTAGTGCAGATAAGGCGAATATAAGACCTACAGATATTATTGTTGAAGCGGATAATGTCAATATGCACAAGATAGATGATTTGAATGATATTCTTGCTTGCCATAATGCGGGAGATACTATAAAATGTAAAATATGGAGAAATGGTAAGTTTTTATTCGTAAATATAGTTATTTCTGAATTCGATAAGAAAGATTAAACTAAGGAGGAAAAGTACAAACATGTTTTTAATAGTCGGGCTTGGAAATCCAGGAGATAAATACATAAATACTAGACATAATGTTGGTTTTGATGTTTTGGATATATTAGCTTATAAATATAATATTAAAATTGAAAAGGAAAAGTTTAAAGGGTTGTTTAATGAGATAAGGATAAAAGGTGAAAAAGTTATATTGCTGAAGCCTCTAACATATATGAATTTAAGTGGAGAAAGTGTAGTGCAATTTGTTAATTATTATAATATTCCACTTAAAAATGTAATAATAATTCATGATGATATTAGTATAGATATAGGTAAAATAAGGATAAGGCAAAAGGGGAGTTCAGGTGGCCAAAATGGAGTAAAGAATATTATTCAAAATTTATCGAGTGATAATTTTAACAGGATTAAGGTTGGAATTGGAAGTCCTGAAAATGATTTAGTATCATATGTTCTAGGAAAGTTTTCGGACGAAGAAAGAAAAATTATAGATAAGACAATAGAATTAGCAGCGAGTGCAGCTGAGAATATAATAACTAATGGTGTTGTAGAAGCTATGAATAAATTTAATGGATTGAGAGTTGAATAATTTTTTTATTGAAGGATATAATCTAGATAACGAGTTTTTAGCCTCATTTTGTGAGGCTATTTGGCGTGTGATTAATTTGTGGTGTGTATTTTGTTTTAGACAAATGCATACGTAGTTATGCTAAGGGGGGATAGCCATGAGGTTATCAGGAGTTATTAAACCATTAAAAGAAAGTGAACAATTTAGAACTATTGTTAAGAATATTAAAGGAAAGAATTTCCCAATTAACATATATGGTATATCCGAATCAGCTAAAAGTTATTTAATATATGGATTGTATGATGATATTAACAATCATACACTTATTGTTACTCATAGTGATTTGGAAGCTAGAAATTTATATGAGGATTTACAATTATATATGTCCAATGTATATTATTTTCCTGTCAGAGAAGTTACTTTTTACAATGTTGATGCTATATCAGGAGATGTTAGGTGGGAGAGAATTAATGTTTTAAAGGAAATGCTTAGAGAAGGTAATAAGATAATTATTACTTGTGTTGAGGCACTTGCTGCTAGGTATGTACCTGTTGAACTTTTCAAAAAATATATTTTTAAATTTTCAACAGGAGATATTATAGATATTAAGGAATTTAGCAAAAAACTAATTCAATGTGGATATGAAAGGGTTTCAGCAGTTGAAAATAAAGGTCAATTTTCCGTAAGAGGTGGTATATTAGATGTTTTTCCACCTACATCAAATATGCCATATAGAATAGAATTGTTTGATGATGAAATCGATTCTATAAGAACTTTTAATACGAGTACACAGAGAAGTATTGATAAGGTTTTTAATATAGAAATATATCCTGCTAAAGAAATTATTTTACCAGTAGAGAATTTGGATAAGGGATATCAATCTATTAAGAATGATTTAGAATGCTATTTAAGTAAAATAAATTCTAAAAAGAACAAAGATATTGCTGATAAAATAAAAAATATTGTAAATAGCAATATTGAATCTTTAAAAAACAGATGGTCTTTTGAAACTATAGATAGTTATTTGCCGTATTTTTATGAAAATTCATCTACTCTATTTGAATATATCAAGGGAGCATTTATTATTGTAGATGATATGCAGAGATGTGTTGGAAAACTTGAGAGCGTTTATTCCGAATTTAACGATAATTATGAAAATTATCTTAGTAGAGGAAATATTTTACCTAAACAAGCAGAATTATTAATATCAAAAGAAAATGTAGTAGATATTTTAAAGTGTAATGCTTCGGTGTGTATTGGTGCATTTGAAAAGTCGTTTTATTTAAAGTCAGATGCAGTTGTTTATTTTACTCAAAAAACTCTTCATAATTATCACGGACAGTTAGATTTATTAATTGATGATATAAAAGATAAAAAAGAAAAGGGATATAGTATAGTTATTTTATCAGGTACAAAGACAAGAGGCGAAAGATTAATAAATACACTATATGAAAGAGGAATCGAGAGTACATATAGAGATATGATTTCTGAGATAAATCTAGGACAGGTTATAGTAACTTATGGTACTCAGTTAAAGGGATTTGAATATACTGAATTGAAATTGTGTATAATTTCCGACAAAGGAGTTTTTGGAGAATCAAAGAGAAAAAGTAAACGACATTTTAATCAAAAAGGTATAGCTAAGATTAAAAGTTTTACTGATTTAAAATTGGGCGACTATGTTGTTCATGTTAATCATGGTATAGGTGTATATAAAGGCATAAAACAGCTTGAAGTACAGGGACATAAAAAGGACTTCTTAAAGATATCATATTTTGGAAATGATATACTTTATGTACCAGTAGAGCAATTAGATATGGTACAGAAGTATATAGGAGCTGAAGGTAAGACACCTAAAATAAATAAATTGAGCAGTGTGGAGTGGGCAAAGACTAAGAGAAAAGTTAAAAAGTCAATTCAGGATATTGCAGAAGATTTGATGAAACTTTATGCAGAAAGATCAGTTGTTAAAGGGTATAAGTTTAGTAAAGATACTATTTGGCAAAAACAATTCGAAGAAGAGTTCCCTTTTGAGGAGACACCTGATCAGATTACTGCAATAGAAGAAATAAAAGCTGATATGGAATCTGATAAGCCTATGGATAGGCTTATTTGTGGTGATGTTGGCTATGGTAAAACTGAAGTAGCAATAAGAGCGGCCTTTAAAGCTGTTATGGATGGAAAGCAGGTTGCATTTTTGGTTCCTACGACTATTTTGGCAAAACAGCATTATAATAATTTAATTAAGAGATTTTCAAGCTTTCCAATAAATATAGACATGATTAGCAGGTTTAAAACACCTGCAGAGCAGAAGAAGATATTAAAAGCTCTAAAGGAAGGTAATGTAGATATAATAATTGGAACACATAAATTGCTTAACAAGGATATAAAATTTAAAGATTTGGGGTTACTGATTATTGATGAGGAACAAAGATTTGGAGTTACGCATAAGGAAAAAATTAAGAATATGAAAAAAAATATTGATGTAATCGCTTTATCTGCTACTCCTATACCTAGAACGCTACATATGTCTTTAACAGGAATTAGGAATATTAGTGTAATAGAAACTCCACCTGAGGAAAGATATCCTATACAAACATATGTTGTCGAATTTAATGAGCAGCTAATAAGGGATGCTATTATAAGAGAAATTAATAGAAATGGACAGATTTATTTTGTGTACAACAGGGTTGAAACTATAAAAGATATGGCAGCGTATATTAGCAATTTGGTGCCAGAGGCGAGAGTTGCTATTGCACATGGTCAAATGACTAAAAGAGAACTTGAAGATGTTATGCTTGATTTTATGGAAGGAAAATATGATTTGCTAATTTCTACAACTATAATTGAAACAGGAATTGATATACCAAATGTAAATACTATGATTATATATGATGCAGATAAAATGGGACTTTCTCAGTTATATCAATTAAGAGGTAGAGTAGGAAGATCAAATAAAATAGCATATGCGTACTTCACATATAGGAAGGATAAAATTTTAACAGAGATAGCAGAAAAAAGACTTAAAGCAATAAAGGAATTTACAGAACTTGGTGCTGGTTTTAAAATAGCTATGAGGGATTTAGAAATTCGAGGTGCTGGTAATATGATGGGTTCAGCACAGCATGGACATATGTCAACGGTTGGATATGATTTATACTGTCGTATGTTAGAGGAAACCATAAAAACTTTAAAGGGTGAAATTGTAAATGAACCTGTTGAGACAACTATTGAGTTGAAAGTTGATGCATATATTCCTGATAACTATTTGAAAGATGAAACTCAGAAAATAGAAATATATAAAAAGATAGCTGCAATAAATTCTTATGAGGAAATGATGGATATTCAAGAAGAAATAGAAGATAGATTTTCTGATATTCCATATCCAGTTAATAATTTGATTTATATTGCATATATAAAAAGTATTGCTCGTGATTTAGGAGTGTTAGAAATAAAAGAAATTAACAATGAAATTTTAATTAAATATGATAGTAAAGAGAGAATAACTAAAAAGATAATTGATTTTATTCTTGATAAATATAATAGAAAAATAGTATTTAAATTTGATGATAATCCTGTTTTAGTATATAAATTTAAATTAAGCGAGAAAGAAAATTTAATACAAGATTTGAAAAAATTATTTGAATCGCTAAAGAACTTAGGGTAAGGTGTTTAAAAGAAAATATTTTATATTTTTATTATGTATTTACTTATACCTGTATTTATGTTATAATTTACATATATACTATAAATATACATTTTATTAACAAGTTTTTACATGGAATTAAAATAAAAATATAGATACCAATAGATTATTTTCTATCAGATGGTTCATATTGTGAATTTTCGTCAATACTTCATTGTCACTTTGTTGATGACAAAATTCCCTTTGAGTATGGTTCTTCTAAATGGATACTTAAAGGATTTCCAGGTGGCAAGGGAACTATAACAATTGAGGAGCTATAAATAAAATGAACAAAAATAAAGGATGTTTAATAGACATTATACTTTATATACTTATTATTATGGCGATTTATGCAGTTATTATAGCAATTTTTGGTAAGGTGGAACATGAATTTCATTTAGGCTAATGTAAAAAACATGTCAAAGATATTAATTCTATGACATGTTTTTTTATCAATTTTACTAGATTCCTACTTTTGTAAGTATGAGATTGAAACTTTTTGCTTTAGTAAAATAGGCTCATATTTTTTCTGTCAAGGAAGTAAGTGGAGGGAGTTTTAAAATTGGTTTTACGCTTATAACGAATTTTGTGATATAATATTGTATTGGAAATCTAAAATATACAGAAAAGTGGGGGTAAAAGATGAAGAACATAAAGAAATTAGTCAGTTTAGCATTAGCTGGTATGGTTATTGCGTCATTTACTGGATGTAATATGATTACTAAGACTAAAGAAGGTATTAGAAATAGCGTAGTTGCTAAAGTTAATGGCCATAAGATTACAAGAGGTCAAGTTGATGATAGGCTGGAAGGTGTATTATCAAGTTTGGAAAAAAAGTACGGAGATGATTATGAGAAGCTTCCTGAAGTTAAAAAGTATTTAAAAAGTCAAAGAATGCAAACATTAGATGAAATGATTGCTAATGTAATAATTGAGGATAAAGGTACTGAGCTCAAAATTGTTCCTTCTGAGGAAAAGATAAAAGAAGACATGAAAAAAGAAAGAGAAAGAATAAAAGAAGAAGCAAATAAACAAGTTGATAGTTTAAAGAAATTGTACAAAGACGAAGAGGATTTTAAGAAATATTTAAAACTTAGGAATGTAACTGAAAAAGAATTAAGGGAACCAAAGGGAATTACAGACGATTTGGTAAGAGCAAATGTTATAAACAAAATAGTTTATGATAATATTACAAAAAATGTAACGGTTACGGATAAAGATGTAAAAGATTATTATGAGGCTAATAAAGAGAGTTTTCAAGAGGGAGAGAATAAAGCTCATATAGCACATATTTTAGTGAAGACTAAAGAAGAAGCAGATAAAATTAAGAAAGAGTTGGATGAAGGAAAGGATTTTGCAAACATAGCAAAGGAAAAATCTTTAGATGTGGCTACCAAGGATAAAGGTGGAGATTTAGGATGGATTAATTACAAAGATATGAAACAGGGTATGGTATTTATGCTTGCTGCTAAAACAATGAATAAGGGTGAAGTATCTCAGCCTATTCAAGAAAAAGATGGTTGGCACATATTGAAGGTTATAGATAAGAAAATATACACACCTAAGCCATTTAATGATGTAAAAGATAACATTAAGAAAGTATTGATAAGCCAAAAGAAAAATAAATTGTGGCAGGATAGCTTTTCTAAATGGAAAAAAGAAGCTAAAGTTAAAAAGTATGAAAGTAACCTATAAATTATGTTCTATAAAATTGTTTTGATGAAGTAAAACATAGGTATTTTAGATGAGGAGTTATTACATTTGAAAAAAAAGCTTCATTTTAAAATGATTAAAACATTAATTATTAAAAGACGAGGGTAAAGTAATATATATTACTATGAATAACATGCAGTCCTTACGGAAATGTAGGGGCTGTTTTTTTATACTTGCAAAGTCCTTAAAATCGTATAATAACTTAAACAAGAATACGATTTTATAACTTGATAATTATATATACAAATTGATATATACATTTGTGTATAAAATTTCATAATTAGAAAGATAATAATAATACAAGTATAATTAGATAAGTTAAAGGAGGAAAAGAACTAATGAAGGCAACAGGAATAGTTAGGCGTATAGATGATTTAGGTAGAGTTGTTATTCCAAAGGAGATAAGAAAAACCTTGAGGATTAGAGAAGGAGATCCTTTAGAAATATTTACTGACAGAGAGGGAGGAGTAATATTAAAGAAATATTCACCTATAGAAGAGTTAAGCGAGTTTTCAGAAGAATATGCAGATTCATTACAGCAGACTATTGGTCACATGATTTTAATATCTGATAAAGATAATATTATTTCTGTAAGTGGTGCTTCTAAGAAAGAATATATGGATCAGAAGATAAGTTTTCAATTAGAAAAAATCATGGAAGAAAGAAAATCAGTTATTTTAGGTGAAGGTAATGAAGATGTTATATCTTTATATGATGATGAAGAAGTTCAAGATAAATATTCTGCACAAGTCATTACGCCAATAATAGCTGAAGGTGATGCAATAGGTTCTGTAATTATTGCTTCAACTGAAAGCGGAGTTAACTTTGGGGATTTAGAATTAAAGTTAGCTGAAACCGCAGCCGCTTTTTTAGGTAAACAGATGGAATAATAATTAATAAAAAACTACCAACGTTTTGTAAGTTGGTAGTTTTTAACTCAACTAAAAGAAACTTGTCATATCCTATAAGTGGGAGATGAATGCGTAAAAACAAATTGCTTAGAATATAAAGCTGATAAACTGAAAATTACTTCGTGGTATCTAAATTTAAAATTTCGCTTTGAGTAATATCCCAAAAATCGCAATAATAACTATTAAATAAGCACTATATGCAAATGGGGGTATTATTATTATGAAGAAGCAGAGTTTAATAAAGGGGACATTAATATTAGGTGTAGCAAGTATTTTTGCGAGATTTTTAGGACTGTTTTTTAGAATTCCTTTACAAGGGCTTATTGGTGATGAAGGTATGGGATATTATCAAATGTCATATCCACTTTATATGATGTTTGTTGCAGTAGCATCAGGTATACCTATTGCTGTATCTAAAATAATTTCAGAAATGAATGCAAAAAAAGATACTGGAGGAATAATATATGTTTTAAGATTGACTTTAATAATTATGATTCCTATAGGTGGAATATTTTCCATGCTGCTTTTATTATTTTCTAAAGAAATCATATTTGGATTAAAGTGGAATATTAAATCCTATTATGCTTTTACAGCTGTAGCAATAGCACCTATTTTTGTTGTTATTTTGGGGACGTTTAGAGGTTTTTTTCAAGGGCTTCAAGATATGAGACCTACTGCTGTATCTCAAATTATAGAGCAGATTGGACGCGTAAGTTTTGGCGTTGGACTAGCAGTGATGTTATTTCCAAAAGGCATAGAATATGCAGCAGGTGGTGCAGCATTGGGAACGGTAATTGGAGCGATATTTGGTACACTGTATCTTATTATCAAATATGCAAGAATAAGACGAGAGATTGTATTTGGTAAATATAAAAATAAGGGAAACGTAATGAAAAAAATAATACGAGTAGCTGTGCCTATTTCATTTGGAGCAGCAGTAGGAACAGTTATGGGATTGATGGATTCAATATTGGTGCCTCAAGGGCTTTTAAGGGCAGGATTTAATAGTAGAAATGCAGCTATAGTTTATGGTCAACTTACTGGAAAGGCAGCTACGTTAGCTAATGTTCCCATGGCTCTATCAATAGCACTATGTTCATCAATTGTGCCTATAATTTCTGAAGCGTTTGTTATGAATAGAAGATTAGAATTAAGCAAAAAAGTTGAAATAGCTATAAAATTATCCTGTGTTATTTCAATACCTTCAGCATTAGGATTATTTTTCATGGCACATCCAATTATGAATTTAGTCTTTCAAGGTGATGTGGGAGGTTTTAAAATATTAAAAGTTTTATCAATAGCTATACCTTTTATTGTATTATGTCAATCTAGCACAGCATTGTTACAAGCTATGAATAGATTTTTTGAGCCTGTATTAAATTTGCTTATTGGTTGCATAATAAAGGTTATATTAACATATATATTGGTACCTATTCCTAAAATCAATATTTATGGTGCGGTTATAGGGACAATTGTTGGGTATGTAATTGTATGCATCTTGAATATGAATTTGTTAAGAAAAGATTTGAAAATGCCTATTAATTATTATAAAGTTACTGTTAAACCTGGATATGCTGCAGCTATAATGATATTTTCAGTTGTATTTACATATAACTATGTCTATAATAATACAGTGAATAATACAATTTCTACTATGATATCTATTGTTGTGGGTATAACAGTTTATGCATTTTTTATTGTTATTTTTGGTGTTTTCAAGTATAGTGATATCATGAGAAAAGTTTCAGGGAAATTTAAACATTGAAATTGATGAATAGAAGGGAGTTGAACCGTATAACGGAAGCTGATGATTAAAATAATAGGGTTAGGTCCTGGTAGTGAGGAGGCACTTACTCTAGGAGCTATAAAAATGTTAAAAAATGAGAAACGGGTATATTTAAGAACTAGAATACACCCGACTGTTGAATATATTGATTCAATAGGTATAAATTACGAAACATATGATGATAAGTATGAAAGCTATGAAAACTTTGATGAAGTATATAATTCTATTGCAGAAGATTTAATTGAAAAGCATGAAAAATTTAAGGATGAGGATATAGTTTATGCTGTCCCTGGACATCCTCTTGTTGCAGAGAAATCGGTTACTATATTGATTGAATTAGCTAAAAAAAGAGGTATTGATACAAAAATTGTTCCTGCTGTGAGCTTTGTTGATGCTTTAATGGAGAGTTTGAATATTGATCCAATAGAGGGAATAAAGATAATAGATGCATTTGATATTAATAATCAAATATTAGATAAGAGAACTGGAATAGTTATAACTCAAGTTTATAATAAATTTATTGCAGCAGAAGTTAAATTGGCTATATCAGAATATTATGGAGATGATTTTGAAATTTATTTTGTTAGAGCTGCTGGTATAGAGGGTATGGAAAGTATAAGAAAAATTAGAATTTTTGAATTGGATAGACAGTGTGATATTGATCATTTAACTTCGATTTATATCCCAAAAGATCTAAATGTAACAAAAGACTTTAATGATTTGATTGAAATAATCGATATTTTAAGAGGAGAAAATGGATGCCCGTGGGATAGAGAACAGAATCATGAAACTATAAAAAGATGTTTGATAGAGGAGTGTTATGAGGTTTTAGAGGCAATTGATGAAAAAAATGAAGAAAAACTTATCGAAGAATTAGGAGATGTATTGCTTCAAGTAGTATTTCATGCTAAAATTGGTAAGGATGAAGGTTATTTTAATATCAGTGATGTTATAAAAGCTATTTGTGATAAAATGATATATAGGCATCCACATGTTTTTGGAAAAGCAAATGTTGAAGATTCTAATCAAGTACTGATTAATTGGGATGAATTAAAGAAAAAAGAAAAAGGGTATGAAAACTATACGGATGAATTGAAGCATATACCTAAAAATTTTCCAGCTTTAATGAGAGCTACAAAAGTACAGAGTAAAGCATCAAAGGTAGGTTTTGATTGGGAAAGTGTTGAATCTGCATTTGAAAAGGTTGTAGAGGAATATCATGAGGTCAAGGATGTATATAAATCCAATAACAGGGCAAAAATACTAGAAGAGGTTGGAGATTTAATATTTGCTTGTGTAAATGTAGCTAGATTTCTTAATGTCGATCCAGAAGAGGCTTTGAGTAGCTCTGTAAATAAATTTATTAATAGGTTTGAGTTTATTGAAAGCACTGCATCTAGAAGGGGATTAAAACTGAATGAGATGTCATTAGAACAAATGGATGAATTGTGGGATGAAGCTAAAAAAAATAATATAAATTAAAATATATTTAAGTAATATTTATATCAAAAAGAAGGAATTTTAAATCTTTTGAAGAATATGCTATCTTATAAAATAAGTAGTCTTTTCATAAGGTAGTATAGTACACGTATTGACATTAAAATATTTTTAGTGTTTGTATGTTTGTGCTTAAATTTTCTATCTTATGAAAAAGCATAAAAATATTATAAAAACAATAATTATGAGGAGGTGAAGACTGATTTCTGCAGTATCATAGGAAGGCAAGATTGTTTCTTTAATGTGATATAGACAAAGAGAGGTTTCATTTATAGGTACATATAAGGGTATACATAGTTGTTGTTTATGTCATAGTTAAAGGGTATTAATAATCTATCTTTAGATTATTAATTATAGTAATTATAATGTGTGTTCTGTGAGGCTGCCATACTGTTTAAGTATGAAAACTAAGATAAAGAAATTTATCGATGTTTTAGAAATCAGAGTAAAGATGAATAAAGCAGAATTAATTACTCGCATGAGTGAAAAATCAAACTTAAAAAAGAAAGATGTAGAAGTGGTTTTAAAAGCATTTATTGAAACTGTTGAAGAAGCTCTTGAGCAAAAGGAAAAGGTTCAATTAATAGGATTTGGAACATTTGAAACAAGAGAAAGAGCTGAAAGAAAAGGAAGAAATCCAAGAACAAAGGAAGAAATTACAATTCCTGCATCTACTGTTCCAGTTTTCAAAGCAGGTAAAGAGTTCAAGGAAAGAGTTAATAAATAGTTTACTTAAAACCTAGATGAAAATCTAGGTTTTATTTGTAAGGGGGATATATCATGAGATTAGATAAATATTTAAAAGTATCAAGAATAATTAAAAGAAGAACTAAAGCTAAAGAAATATGTGAAAGTGGAAGAGTATTTATTAATGGTAAACTGGCAAAGCCAAGCACAAATGTAAATGAAGGCGATATCATAGAAATCCAGTTTGCTAAACAAATACTAAAAGCGAAGATTATAAACATTGTTCAGCATGTTAAAAAAGAAGAAGCAAAAGAAATGTATGAAATCATTTCAGGAGTAGAAGAGTAATATATTTTAATTTTAAAGTCGCTAGCTGTCAGAACAAATTGATGTTTTGGTTGCTAGCGACTTTTGTTTGCCAGTATTTAAGGATTTTTAGACACTATGTTATACAAGATTTTAGTTTTATGTTATAAGTGATTGTTGGCTACTTTTAGAAAAGTATGTATTTTTTCAATATATTTATGCATATATTTATAAAGGGAATTAAGATATTTGTATTGTTATATTTATTTTTGGGAGGTAATCGAAGTTATTATGGAAGAAAAGATGGAAATGAATATAGGGGATAGTAAAAGTAATTTGTTTTTGGAAAATAGAGAGAAGATAGAAAGCAATGGAGTTATAGAAGTTATCAGTTTTAACGAGGAAGAAATTGTTTTAAATACAAAATTAGGAATTCTTAAAATTGAAGGGGAGGACCTAAAGATGAACAAGTTGGATGTTCATAATGGGGATATAAGTATAAGTGGTAAAATCAATTCCTGTATATATACTTCTGATAAAAAGAGTAAAAATAAAGAAAGCATATTTGCTAAACTTTTCAAGTAGACAAACTTATGTTGATATCGATTTGTTTTCAAATAAGATTAATATTTTTTAGTTTAGTTGCAGGTATATTTACAGGGATTTTATTTGACATTTATAGACTTTTAAGAGGATTAAAAACCCCAAATAAATATGTTACGTTTGTAGAAGATGTATTATTTTGGATTTTGGGGTCTATTTTGGTGTTTTTATTTTTATTGTATACTGATTATGCATATGTTAGTATATATATATACTTAATAATTTTTTTAGGTATAGTTATATATATTAAATTTTGCAGTGATATCATTATTTCAATTTTAATTATTGTTTTTGGAAGTATAAGTAAAGTGTTAAGGATATTAGGTAAATGTATTGTTTTTCCATTTAACAGTTTAACATATAATTTAAAGCATAGAAAAAAATAATAGGTTTATTTAATTTTATTATGTTCATTGAATGGAAGTGTGTTATAATGAAGAAGTATGTTAGAATAAGTAATATATTTTTGAGTTTATTACTGGTATATACTGTATATTCATGTATATCACAAAGAATTATTATGAAAAATCAAGAACGTGAGTTAAAAACATGGAAAAACGAATTGAGCAGAGTAAAGAGAAAAAATCAAGAATTAAAAGATATGGTAGATATGATTCACAATAATCCTCAGAAATGGTATGAAAAACAAGCTAGGGAAAAGCTTGGGCTAATAAAACCGGGGGAGATTCCTGTGCTTGATAGTAATAGTCAAGTAGATAAAAATACAAGCAAATAGATAAAAGAATATGAAAAAATGCTAAAATTAATTAATATATTAAATAAATATTTAATTTAAGGAGGATAATTTTTTAATGTCATTAAAACCAGGAAACATTGTAGAAGGCAAAGTAGTTAATATCACCAAATTTGGAGCATTTGTAGAAGTGGAGGGGAAGATAGGACTACTGCATATTTCAGAAATTTCAAATAGTTACGTAAAAGATGTTAGTGAATATCTAAAAGAAAATGATATTGTTAAGGTTAAAATTGTATCAATTGGAGAAGATGGTAAAATAAGCTTATCGATTAAGCAGGCTAACTTGGAAGAACAAAAAAAGTCATGTAAACCTGAAGAAGTGGATTGGAATAGCAAAAAAAGGAAAACAAATTCTATTGACTTTGAAGATACGCTATCTAAGTTCTTGAAAGAAAGTGAAGAAAAGTTTAAGGATTTAAAAAATTATAAAAATCTTAAAAATGGTACATATGCTAAAAAGAAAAATAGATAGTTGAAATTATATTGCTGGAGATGATTATGTTTCCAGCATTTTATTATTGATTTTATAAGACTCCCATTTCTATAAGGGGGAGATTGAAGTTTTTTGCTTCAGGTGTAGTAGAGTTTTTACCTGAAGTTCCGATGTTTTGATAGCGAATTTAAAAATGTATTGACATATATTAAGCTATGATATATAATAGTATACGTCTTGTTGATATTGTTTTACATGCTGGAGTGGCGGAACTGGCAGACGCACAGGACTTAAAATCCTGCGGTGGTTAAACACCGTACCGGTTCGATTCCGGTCTTCAGCACCAAATAACGCGGGGTGGAGCAGTTGGTAGCTCGTCGGGCTCATAACCCGAAGGTCGTAGGTTCAAGTCCTTCCCCCGCTACCAACTCACTTGTGTGGGTTTTTTATTTTGCAAAAATTTTAGTGTGGATTTTTGAGTAGATATCTATTAAAATTTTTTAAAAAAATTTGTTGACAACAAGTTGTTATTAATATATAATAACACTTGTCGTTAGGACAGAGGTTGGTTATGCTGGAGTGGCGGAACTGGCAGACGCACAGGACTTAAAATCCTGCGGTGGTTAAACACCGTACCGGTTCGATTCCGGTCTTCAGCACCAAAATAACGCGGGGTGGAGCAGTTGGTAGCTCGTCGGGCTCATAACCCGAAGGTCGTAGGTTCAAGTCCTTCCCCCGCTACCATTGTGGCGGAATAGCTCAGCTGGCTAGAGCATTCGGTTCATACCCGAAGTGTCGTAGGTTCAAGTCCTATTTCCGCTACCATTATTTTGAATTTTATACTGTCTTGATTATGCTGGAGTGGCGGAACTGGCAGACGCACAGGACTTAAAATCCTGCGGTGGTTAAACACCGTACCGGTTCGATTCCGGTCTTCAGCACCAAAATAACGCGGGGTGGAGCAGTTGGTAGCTCGTCGGGCTCATAACCCGAAGGTCGTAGGTTCAAGTCCTTCCCCCGCTACCATATGGCGGAATAGCTCAGCTGGCTAGAGCATTCGGTTCATACCCGAAGTGTCGTAGGTTCAAGTCCTATTTCCGCTACCATGAGGCTCACAGATTTAATCTGTGAGCTTTTTGCATTAAACGACAAAATACATTTTTCAAAATAGCTTTTCAAAAAAATTCATACCATATATTGTGGGTTTATATGGTATATGCTATATATTGTGGTTATTTGATGAATCTATTGTTATCATTAGTTTGCTTGGTTAGAATGCTATTTGTTTTCTATGAATAAAATAGTAAATTTTGTATAATATTATATATTAATGTCTTACGAAAAAAATAACACACATCACCAAATGACAATTATTTCCAATGAATATTGTTATAATTAATATTGTAGTTTACAATAATTGGGTGGGTGGTGTGATAATGCAATATGGAGTAGATATTTTCCCTTACAGGAGAGCTAATAATAAGAATTCTACAAAAAAAACCGAAAGGATGTTTGACTATAATATTATTCTAAAATATGTAAAGTATTTTTTGATATGTTTTTTTATCAGTAGAGTAAAGTTTATTAATAATTTTGCTCCTTTTGGAATAGTATTTTTCATATCTATTATCATGTATGTAGATAATATAACATCTTTTGTAGCAGCGTTAGCTACTTTTTTGGGTAGTTTTACTGTGCAACACAGTGTAGAAAGTATTGTTATGAATGCTATAATTATAGGAGTTGTTTTAAGTATTAATTATTTCTATTGCAAGGAAGCAAAAAAAACTAAGTTGATTGTTATCTCTATTATAATATTTATGAATTTTTTGATTAATAATATTTTTATTAGAGATTTAAGTGTTGAAATTTCTATATTAAATTCTATGTTGGAATTTGCTTGTATATTACCTATGTATTATATTATGAATTTTGGAATACTATCTTTTAGAAGACTAAATAAAAAGGATTCATATACTAACGAAGAAATTATCAGTATGGGAATAATTGTGGGATTATTGGCAGCAGGTACGTGGGGCATTACGGTGTATACTATTTCCATAATGAACATATTTGGATTATTAATTGCAGTAATAATGGGGTATATTTATGGAAGTGGTGTTGGTACAGCAACAGGAGTAGCTTTGGGACTTATAATGGGCATATCAAATCAAAATATGCTTGTGTTTGTAAGTATGTTTGGATTATCAGGACTTGTTTCAGGTATATTTAAAAAAACGGGTAAATGGTTATCTGCTGCTGCGTATATGGTTACATTTTTAATAATTCAAATATACATAAAGGATGTTAGCCAATTTAAAATTATTGAGGGGATAATTTCTTGTATAATATTTTTGGTGGTTAGTAATAAGGCGTATAATATACTTTATTTGGATTTAAATAATTATGGCACTAAATCAAGTGTAAGCGAAGGTTATATGGATGTTGTTAAAAATGTTTTTACGGAAAGGCTAGATGCTTTTTCAAAAACATTAATTAATTTGTCGGATGCATTAATTAATTTATCAGACAATGATAAGCTGATTTTAAAGAGTAAAAGTTCGGAACTTGTAGAAAATCTTGCAGATAGGGTTTGTTCAGATTGCGATATGAATTCCATATGTTGGAGAAGAGAATTATATTTTACCTATTCATATTTTTTTGAAATGATTGAAAATTTTCAGAATGATAAAAATGAGATACCAAAGGAACTTTGCAAGAAGTGTATTAAAAATGATGAATTGATTAAAAATACGAAAGAACTTGTAAATAATTATATTATAAATGAGATAAAGAGAAAGAGTTTGAGTGAAGGAAGAGAACTTTTAGCAAATCAAATAGGAAATATTGCAAATTATGCTAAAGAAATAAGCAAAAATATTGATAATGAAATAGTATTGGATAGTATATTGAGAAGAAATTTAAAAAAAGCATTATATAAAAATAACATAAATTATTATGATGTAATTTGTTTTGAGAATTCAAGAGGAATACTTACTATTAAACTTATGTTAAAGGAATTTAAAGATAAGGAAAATTGTATTGAAACTATACTTTCAGTGATAAATGCTGAATCGAATAAACAAATGATTATTGAAAATGATGAAATTAATTTTGATATAAATACAAATTTATATAGTTTAGTTTTTAAACAAAGACCTAAATACAGTATTATGGCTTATGGAGTAGGAAAATGTAAAGAAGGAGAAAAATATAGTGGAGATAGCTATGATTATTATAAATTAAAAGATGGTGATTTTATTGCAGCTATTAGTGACGGTATGGGGTCTGGTCCTCAAGCAGGGAGAGAGAGTAAAGCTGTTCTTAAACTTATAAAGAGCTATACTAATGCGGGATTGAGTAAATTTACTGCAATAAATGCTGTGAATTCTATGATGGCTATGAAATTTTCAGAGGAAGAAAAATTTTCCACTGTTGATTTATGTAGTATTGATTTGTATACTGGAAATGCGGAGTTTATGAAAGTCGGAGCGGTTGCTAGCTTTATTAAATCAGGAGAAGAAGTTGAAGTTATAAAATCAAAGACTCTTCCTATGGGCATATTGGACAAGGTTGATATAGATGTTAATGATAGGAGAGTAAAAGATGGAGATTTGATAATAATGCTTAGTGATGGAGCTTTGGATTATAATGATGATAATATAGGCAAAAATGAATGGATAATAGAATATCTTAAAGGTAAAAAGTGTGATGAGCCTAAACAAATTGCACAAGGACTGTTAAGTGAAGCTATTAAACTGAGTGACTATAAAACACGAGATGATATTACAATAGTTGTTTTAAAGGTTGATAAAGTATATTAATTTAACATAATTAGGTGAATACTAATAGTATGTATTCACCTAATTATGTTAATATAGTATGTGTGGTATAATTGTTAGGTAAAAAAGTTTTTAAATGGGAGGCACAGTTGCTTGATTAACAATGTTTTGAATACAATAGAAAAAAATAAAATGTTCAATATGAATGATAAAGTTATTGTAGCGGTTTCAGGAGGACCAGATTCTATGTGCTTATTGCACATACTGTATAAAATTAAGGAACGATATAAATTAGAAATAATAGTAGCTCATTTAAATCATTGTTTAAGAGGAAAAGAAGCTGATTTGGATGAAAAATATGTTGAAAATTTTTGTATAGAAAAAAATATTGAATTTTATTCAAGAAGGGTTGATGTTCATAAGATTTCAAAAGAAAAAAATATTTCGTGTGAAATGGCTGGAAGGGATGCAAGATACGAGTTTTTTGAAGAACTGAAGAGAAAATTAAATGCACAAAAAATTGCTCTTGCGCATAATGCAAATGATCAAGCTGAGACAGTTATTATGAGAATAATGAGAGGAACTGGACTTGAAGGATTAACTGGTATTAAACCTGTTAGAGATGGTTACTATGTAAGACCTTTAATAAATTCTAGTAGAAAAGAAATAGAAGAGTATTGTTATTCAAATAATATTAATCCTAGAATAGATCAAACTAATTTGGAAAATATTTTTTCAAGAAATAAAATAAGATTGGAATTAATACCTTATATTGAAGAAAATTTTAATAAGGATATAGTAAAAACATTAATAAGATTAGCTGATACAGTTAAAAATGATAATGAGTATTTAGAAAAAATTGCGGAAGAAAAATTTAATGCTTATTGTAGTATTAAGAATAACAAATTGATTATTACTAAAAAGGCTTTTGAAGAAGAGGAAGCTATATTGACTAGGATAATAAGAAGAGCAGTTATGATATTAAGTGGTAATTTCTATAATTACACAAAAGTTCATGTTTATGATGTTATTAAGATTCAGAGGCAAGGAACGGGTAAAAAAATAAATTTACCCAATAATATAATAGCTATTAATAATTATGGAAATATTGAAATGCACAAGCATTGTGAATATAATGATAAGAGTGATAAAAGAGAAATTATATTAGATATTCAGAAAAGAAATATTATAAATGAAGAGGGAATTGTAATTTCCTTTGATATAATTGATGTTAACAATGATGTCAATCGTATTAAAAGAAAAAAAGGTTTAACAAAGTATTTTGATTATGATAAGATAAAAAAGGAAATTGTTTTTAGACATAGAAGTACAGGGGATTTTTTTATGCCTCTGGGCATGAAGTGTAATAAAAAACTGAATAGAATGTTTATAGATTTAAAGATTCCTAGAGAAGAGCGCGATAATGTTCCATTAATTTGTTTTGGTGATGAAATTGCGTGGATTGTAGGATATAGAGTCAGTGAAAGATTTAAAATTGATTCAAATACAAAAAAGATTTTAGTAATTAATATTGAAAGAGAGGAATAAGAATGAAAAATGATATTGAAAGAATACTTTATTCTGAGGAAGAAATAAGGGGAAAAATAAAAGAATTAGGGAGCAGAATTGCTAAAGATTATGCAGGTAAAGACGTGATATTTATAGGAATATTAAAGGGTTCAGTAATGTTTATGTCTGATTTATTGAAAGAAGTAAATATACCATGCAGAATGGATTTTATGGCAGTATCAAGTTATGGTAATTCGGCAGTAACATCTGGTGTAGTAAGGATTCTTAAGGATTTAGATTTTGAAATTAGAGATAAGGATATAATAATAGTTGAAGATATTATAGATTCTGGTGTTACGCTTCAATATTTAATAAAATATTTAAAAGCTAGAAAACCAAGAAGTGTTGAAATAGCTTGTTTATTAAACAAGCCGGAAAGAAGGAAAGTTGAAATTCCAGTTAAATATTTAGGATATGATGTTCCAGATTATTTCTTAGTTGGATATGGATTAGATTATGCAGAAAAATATAGAAATCTTCCTTATATTGCTGTGCTAAAAGAAGAGATTTATAAATAAATTATTAGTAATTGAAAATTTATTATGATATAATACTTCTTATAATTGTTATTTTGGCATTGTTGTCAATATAGATTTGATATGATAAAATTTTATGGTAACGCTAATAGAGAGGGGGGCCTTATATGAAGAAATTTTCAAGCGTAACGGCCTGGATGATAGTATTATTATTGGTTATTTTTGCAGGAGTAGCACTTCTTCAGACAAATAAAAATGTTAGTGGCATGACGTTTGATCAGTTTAAAGTACATTGGAATGCAAATGAAATTAAAAGTGCTTCAATACAACAGGATGGAAGTGTTGCAATAGTATCTGGAGAGTTGAAAAATGGTACTAGATATGAAACTACTGTTTCATCAGGGCTATTAGATAGGTTCATTGATAAGTATGATATTACAGGTATAAGGGTGAATTATATAAGACCGCAAAGTATGCCTATTTGGCTTCAGTATTTACCGTCAATATTATTGATTCTTATGTTGGTTGCTTTTTTCTTTATGTTTATGCAGCAATCACAGGGTGGAGGAAACAAGGGGGTTATGAATTTTGGCAAGAGTAGGGCCAAAATGGTAACACCTGATAACAAAAAAGTGACTTTTAATGATGTAGCAGGAGCAGATGAAGAAAAGGAAGAATTAGCTGAAATTGTAGACTTTTTAAAACAACCTAAAAAGTATATTGATATGGGGGCGAGAATACCAAAGGGAGTTTTATTGGTTGGTCCTCCAGGAACAGGTAAAACATTGCTTGCAAGAGCGATAGCAGGAGAAGCTGGAGTTCCATTTTTCAGTATTTCAGGTTCTGATTTTGTTGAGATGTTTGTTGGTGTTGGTGCTTCAAGGGTTAGAGATTTATTTGAGCAAGCCAAGAAGAATTCACCATGTATTGTTTTTATAGATGAGATTGATGCTGTTGGAAGGCAAAGAGGAGCAGGTTTAGGTGGCGGACATGATGAAAGAGAGCAGACATTAAATCAATTATTGGTTGAGATGGATGGATTTTCGGGTAATGAAGGAATAATAATGATTGCTGCCACAAATAGGCCAGATATATTAGATCCGGCGCTTCTTAGACCAGGAAGATTTGACAGACAAATATTAGTCGGTGTTCCAGATGTTAAGGGAAGAGAGGAAATACTTAAGATTCATTCTAGAGATAAGCATATTGCAGAAGATGTTGATTTAAAAGTACTTGCAAAGAGAACACCAGGATTTACTGGTGCTGATCTAGAAAATCTTATGAATGAAGCAGCTCTTTTGACGGTTAGAAGAAGAAAAAAAGTTATTGGTATGGATGAATTGGAAGAAGCGATAACAAGGGTTATTGCAGGACCTGAGAAGAAGAGTAAGGTTATAAGCGAAAAAGATAGAAAGATTACTGCTTATCATGAGGCAGGGCATGCTGTAGTTATGAATTTCTTACCTAATTGCGATCCAGTTCATGAAATAAGTATAATTCCACGTGGAATGGCTGGAGGATATACAATGCATCTTCCTGAAGAAGATACAGTATATACATCTAAGTCAAAACTTCTTGATGAAATGGTTGGATTATTAGGTGGTAGAGTTGCTGAAAAGCTTATAATAGGCGATATTAGTACGGGAGCGAAAAATGATATTGATAGAATGAGTTCTATTGCGAGGAAAATGGTTACTCAATATGGTATGAGTGATGAGCTCGGACCACTATCATTTGGTACTGGTCATGAAGAAGTTTTCTTAGGAAGAGACATTGGTCATGAGAGAAATTACAGTGAAGAGATTGCATCAAAGATAGACAGAGAGGTATCTGGACTTTGTATGGAAGCATACAACAAGGCAGAAGATATATTAAATAAACATATTGATAAACTTCATGCTGTGGCAAAAGCGTTGCTTGAAAGAGAAAAACTATCTGCTGAAGAATTCAATGCTATTATTAGAGGAGAATCGCTAGTATCGTTTGAAATGAATAATAAAGAAGAGAATGAAAATGAAGAAAAGAGTGAAAACGAAGATATGCCAAAAGGCGAGTAAATAGATTTTTTAAAGAGAATTAGTATTAGGCATTTTCAAAAAAATAACTAGTCAGTATGCTAGTCTATTTTGCGAACTACTTCATCGTTGGAACCCGTTGATAGAACCTACTATCAGCGGAACCCAACTCTTTGTATTTCACAAAATATACGTCGCATCTTTGACTTGTTATTTTCTTTCAAATGCCTTAGTATGGGAGAATAATTATATTAAAATTATTCTCCCTAAATTTTTTATCAAATGTTATAGTAGGATATTGCTATATTTGTTATAATACAGTTAGAAGGTTTTCTTTTCAGTTAGAAGGTTTTCTTTTCAGTTAGAAGGTTTTCTTTTGTAGAATTAAACAGGGAGGTGAATCCTGATTTATAAAAAATCGGGAATGCGTATGGAATTTAATTTGCGAGAAGGATTAGATTGGACTGAAGAAATTACAGTTATGGATAAGGATACAGCTGCTAAATATGCATCGGGTTCAGTTAATGTTTTTGCTACTCCTGCAATGGTTGCATTAATGGAATGTGCTTCAAAAAATTGTGTTGATAAGTTTTTACCAGAAGGTTTTTCTACTGTAGGAATAAAAATAAGTACAAGTCATATCAAAGCAACTCCTGTAAATATGAAGGTTAGATGTCAAGCAGTACTTGAAAAAATTGAAGGTAAGAAATTATTTTTTAAAGTTACTGCATGGGATGAAGAGGATAAAATCGGAGAAGGGACTCATGAAAGATACATAATTAATATTGAAGATTTTATGAAAAAAGTCAATAGATAAATGATAGCGTACAGGGAACAATAATATTAATTTCCTGTACCTATTTTGTATATAAGCGTTTTTAATGATTTACCATATTAAATTATTTTTGCAAGGAGTGAGTATAATGAAAAGTGATATTGAAATTGCACAAGAATCTAAAATGCAACCAATAGTTGAAATCGCAAGAGGACTAGGACTTTCAGAAGATGATATTGATTTATATGGCAAGTATAAATGTAAAATATCTCTTGATGTTCTAAAAAGGAATTATGATAAGAAGGATGGAAAGTTAATTTTAGTTACAGCAATTAATCCAACACCTGCGGGAGAAGGAAAATCAACAGTAACTATTGGACTTAGCCAGGCATTGAACAAAATAGGTAAGAAAACTGTCGCAGTATTAAGAGAACCTTCTTTAGGACCTGTATTTGGAATTAAAGGAGGAGCAGCAGGAGGAGGATATGCACAAGTAGTACCTATGGAAGATATAAATCTTCATTTTACTGGTGATATGCATGCAATAACTGCGGCTAATAATTTGTTGTCAGCTGCAATAGATAATCACATACATCAAGGCAATAAATTAAAAATTGACAGCAGAAGAATATTATTTAAAAGAGTAATGGACATGAATGATAGGGCTTTAAGACAGGTCATTGTAGGATTAGGTGGAAAACCAAATGGATTTGTTAGAGAAGATGGTTTTATGATAACTGTAGCTTCGGAAATAATGGCTATATTATGTTTGTCTAAGGACTTGATGGACTTGAAGAGGAGAATGGGTGATATATTAGTTGCTTATAATATTGATGGAGAACCAGTATACTGCAAGGATTTAGAAGTTAATGGAGCTATGGCTTTACTTATGAAAGATGCCATAAAACCTAATCTTGTTCAGACATTAGATAATACACCTGCAATAATTCATGGAGGACCTTTTGCAAATATTGCACATGGATGTAATAGCTTGATAGCAACTCAAACTGCATTAAAACTTTCGGAGTATGTAGTAACTGAGGCTGGATTTGGAGCTGATTTAGGAGCTGAGAAGTTTTTTGATATAAAATGTAGATATGGTGGTTTAAAACCAAATTGTGTTATAATTGTTGCTACTATAAGAGCTCTTAAGCATCATGGTGGGGTTAAAAAAGATATGCTTAATGTTCCTAATGTTGAAGCATTATCTGTTGGAATCGCAAATTTAGATAAGCAGATTGAGAATGTACAAAAATTTGGATTGCCTGTTGTTGTAGCCATTAACAAGTTTGCTCATGATTCAGAACAAGAAATAGAATTCATTAAAGAGTTTTGCAATAATAAGAATATACCTGTATCGTTAACTGAAGTTTGGGGCAAAGGTGCAGAAGGTGGGCTTGATCTTGGTAATAAAGTTATAGATGTTATAGAAAATAAACCAAGTGATTTTAAAGTGTTGTACGATTCTAATAAGGATATAAAAGAAAAGGTAAATACGATTGCAACTGAAATTTATGGTGCTGATGGTGTAGAGTATACAAAGACAGCATTGAAACAGATTAAAGAAATAGAGAAATTAGGATTAGATAAACTCCCTATTTGTGTTGCAAAGACTCAAAAGTCTTTATCTGATAATCCTAAGCTTTTGGGTAAGCCTACGGGATTTAATATTACTGTAAAAGAAGTAAGGGTATCTAATGGAGCTGGATTTATAGTTGTATTGACTGGAGATATAATGACTATGCCTGGACTTCCAAAAGTACCAGCTGCTAATAAAATGGATATTATTGATGATGGAACTATAATTGGATTGTTTTAAAAATCATAAAAATAGCTGCACTTTTTAGTGCAGCTATTTTTATAAATTCACAGAAAAATGAAATAAAACTTGCATATAAAACTATGCAAAATTCATTTTTTATGATATTATTATCATGGGTCGAATTTTTATGTGTTATTTAATGGGAGGCAAATATATGGATAAGATTGAAAAATTGCAAAAAATCATGCAAGAACGCGGTGATATTGATAATACTGACAAAAAAGAAATGCAACATAATCTACATAAATTAACCGCAAGAGAAAGAATTCTTTTGTTATTGGATGATGGGTCTTTTATTGAATTTGGTTCCTTAATTAAGGGGAATGGTGATGGAGTAATCACAGGATACGGGACAGTCAATGGTAGGCTTGTTTTTGTGTATAGTCAGGATTACACGGTAAGTGGTGGTGCTTTAACAAAGTATAATTGTGAAAAAATATACAATATAATGGATATGGCTGGAAAAATGGGTGCGCCTTTGGTACAGATTTTTGATTCAGTGGGAACGAAATTAACAGAAGGTTTAAATGTTTTAAAGGAGTATGGTAAGATATTGAATAAAAATGCTTCTTTATCGGGAGTAATTCCTAGAATAGCCATTGTAGCTGGAGCATGTGTTGGTTCAGCAGCGTTAAATTGTACTATGAGTGACTTTTCAGTAATTGTTAAGAATTCTGGTGAGGTTGGATTGACATCAATAAATAAACTTATTGAACAAGAAGAGAAGTATGTTGATAAAAGCATGTATGCTGATGCTGAAAATAGTGTTCATAATGGCAATGTTCAAATGTATGCTAATGATGAGAAAGAAGCATTAAACATAGTAAAAAAAATAATAGAATATATTCCTTCAAATAATTTAGAGTCTTCTCCTTTAGCGAAAGAAGTTTCTGATTTGAATGTTTTGAATGAGAAATTAAATTCTATGGTGAGAAATGATAAATGTGATATTTTTGAAATAGTTAGTGAAATCTCAGATAAAGCTAGTTTAATAGAGATAAATAAAGAATGGGAAAAATCTGTAATGACATTGTTGGTTAAAATAAATGGACGAACTGTTGGTATAATAGGAAATAACTCAAAACACAAGTCTGGTATCAATATGAAGTTTGCTGATAAAATATCAAGATTTGTTAAGATGTGTGATTGTTTTAATATACCAATATTATCATTAGTTGATACAAAAGGTTTTGCTATAAGTATTGATGAAGAAAATAACGGATTTGCGTTATACGCTTCAAAAATAGTATACTCTCTTGCAAGTGCTAGGGTGCCTAAAGTTTCACTAATTATTGGTGAGGCATATGGTTCAGGATATTTAGCGTTAGCAAGCAGAGAAGTTGCTTTTGATATTACATTAGCATGGCCTAGTGCTAAAATATCATTAACGGAACCTGAGGGTTTGATTAAAACAATATACAGAGAAGAGATTTCTGCTTTAGATAATCCTAAAAAAGAAGAAGATACTATAATAAAAAAATACATAGATGAAGTTACAGATCCTTTTAAGGCTGCAGAAAAAGGATTGATTGACGATATTATCATGCCTTCTGAAACAAAACCAAGATTATATGCTGTATTAGATATGTTACTAACAAAAAGAGAATTAAGATATCCTAAAAAGCATGGCAGTGAGTTGATATAGGGGGGAGAAAATTATGACTTTTATGGGAGCCCTTAATGTAACCATAGTATCTATGGTTATAGTGTTTTCATTACTTGCGTTTTTAATGGGAATTATATATTTACAAACTTATTTGATAAAAGTACTACCAATAGTTTGGAATAAAATTGTAAGTATATTTAAAAGCATATTTAAAAGTAAGAATCATAAACAAGTTCGTAATGATGAATTTAATGATATAAGCAATGAAGGAGATTCTGTTGTTTCTGATGATTGTGATTCAAATATTTCTAGTAATGATGAATTGGAAATAGTTGCTGCAATAATGGCTGCGATATCAGAATATACAGATATACCTGAACAAAGATTAGTGATAAAGAGCATAAAGAGAGTAAATTCTAATAATTCAAGATGGGTAAATGCGGATTTATTTTAAGTCATTCTAAATATTAATTTTAATTAGTGTGAGTGGGAGGAATTAGAGATGAAGAAATATGTGATTAATGTTAATGGGAATAGATATGAGGTAGAAGTTGAAGAAGTTCAAGGAGATTTTACAGAGGTTTCTACAAATGCTGTAGCGTCAAAGCCAGTACAACAAGATAGTAAGGCTTCATCTAAGCCAGCACAACCTAAAAAAGCATCTGCAGAAGGTGAAAAGGTAGAATGCCCAATGCCAGGTACTATTCTTAGTGTAAATGTAAAAGAGGGAGATAGTATTAAAAAGGGAGATGTATTATTTGTATTAGAAGCTATGAAGATGGAAAATGAAATTATGGCTTCGCGTGATGGAAAGGTAATAGAAGTTGATGTTGCAAAAGGTGTACAAGTAAATACTGGGGATGTATTGGCAGTTATTGAATAAAGGGAAGAGAGGGAATTCTAATGCATGTTCTTATAGATTTGTGGAAATCTTCGGGATTTATGGCTATAGATCGTAGACAAGTAATTATGCTATTGATAGCTTGTTTTTTGATAATTTTAGCTATCAAAAAGAAATATGAACCACTATTGTTGCTTCCTATTGCTTTTGGTATGATTCTAACAAATTTACCATTGGCTAATCTTATGAATCCACCAACGGGTGGTGAACCAGGAGGTTTATTATGGTATTTATATCAGGGTATTGAAAGCGATATTTATCCTCCTTTGATTTTCCTAGGTGTTGGTGCTATGACGGATTTTGGACCACTCCTTGCTAACCCATCAAGTATATTCATGGGAGCTGGCGCGCAGTTTGGTGTTTTCTTTGCATTTATGTGTGCTGTTCTGCTTTTCGATTTTTCTCCACAGGAGGCAGCAGCTATTGGGATTATAGGAGGAGCTGATGGACCTACAGCAATATTCTTATCTAGTAAATTAGCAAAAGAGCTTGTAGGACCTATTGCTGTTGCAGCGTATTCATATATGGCATTGGTTCCAATGATACAACCTCCTATTATGAAGCTTTTGACTACCAAAGAGGAAAGAATGGTTAAAATGGGACAGCTAAGACAAGTTAAAAAGATAGAAAAAATTATATTCCCAATTGTCGTTGCTGTAGTTGTAATATTATTACTTCCACCGGTTGCTTCATTAATAGGTATGTTAATGCTTGGTAATTTATTTAGAGAATCAGGTGTTGTTGGAAGATTATCAGATACTGCTCAAAATGCATTGATTAATATTATAACTATATTTTTAGGTCTTACTGTTGGTGCTACAGCAAAAGCAGAAATATTTTTGCAACCTAGAACAATGGGAATTATAATATTAGGTATGGTTGCATTTGGTATAAGTACTGCAGCAGGTGTACTTATAGGAAAGATTATGTACAAACTTAGTGGAGGTAAGATAAATCCACTTATAGGGGCTGCAGGAGTTTCGGCTGTTCCTATGGCTGCAAGGGTAGCTCAGAAGGTAGGACAAGAAGAAAATCCAGGGAATTTTTTACTTATGAATGCAATGGGACCTAATGTAGCAGGTGTAATTGGTACTGCTGTTGCAGCAGGTATTTTATTAAAACTATTTGGTTAAATTAAATTATGTTTATAACCCTAGAAGAATATTGCCGTGCCTATTATGACTTCTAGAGGTATTTTAAAGCTCTTCGTTAGCCCGAACGAAGAGCTTATCAATTGTGGTTGCATTTTTTCGTTGTAATATATATGCTAAAAATCTGAATTGTGAATAGAAGTATTGCATTTATGTGCTTGACAAATAGTAAGTAATTGTTAAAATTATAGTATTGGCTGAATTTGATTCCGACTTAAGGCATTTGAAAGAAAATAACAAGTCAAAGATGCGACGTATATTTTGTGAAATACAAAGAGTTGGGTTCCGCTGATAGTAGGTTCTATCAACGGGTTCCAACGATGAAGTAGTTCGCAAAATAGGCTAGCATACTGACTAGTTATTTTTTGAAAATGCCTAATAAAGAGCAGCTGTATGCTGCTCTTATATAATATAATAGGCTGCAGGTGGTGAAGTTAATGATTTTTGTTTTAGATGTTGGGAATACTAATATAGTCTTAGGAGTTTATAAAGATGATGATTTAATAGCGGAATGGAGATTGTCTACTGATCCCAAAAGAACATCTGATGAATATGGTGTTCAAGTATTAAAATTATTTAACAGTAAAGAATTAAATCTTGATGAGGTAGAAGGAGTTATCATATCTTCTGTAGTTCCAAATACAATGTACTCGCTAGAGCATATGATTAGAAAATTTTTAAAAGTGGATCCTGTTGTAGTTGGTCCTGGAGTGAAAACTGGAATAAATATAAAATATGATAATCCAAAGGAAGTTGGAGCAGATAGAATAGTTAATGCAGTTGCTGCACATGAAAAATATAATAAACCACTAATAATAATAGATTTTGGGACAGCTACTACATTTTGTGCTATTACAGCTAAGGGAGATTATTTGGGTGGAGCAATTTGTCCAGGATTAAAAATATCATCTAGGGCTTTATCTGAAAATGCCGCTAAATTACCAGAGGTAAAGCTTGTTAAACCACCTAAGGTCATTTGCAAAAATACGGTTTCTAGTATGCAGGCGGGAATTATATATGGATATGTAGGGCAAGTAGATTTTATTACCGATAAAATGATTAATGAAATGATAGAATATGGAGAAGAAAAACCACTTGTGATTGCCACAGGAGGGCTTGCAAAATTGATTTCCAAAGAATCTTCAAAAATTGATAAAGTTGAGTCTTTTTTAACGTTGGATGGGTTGAAGATTATATATGAAAAAAATAAGGAGTAATTTTTGATGAAAATATCAAATCTTATTTTTGATAGTGAAGTTTTTTTGGCACCTATGGCAGGTGTTACTAATGTAGCTTTTAGAGAAATATGTGTTGATATGGGATGTGGACTAACATATACTGAAATGGTTAGTGCTAAAGGTTTATATTATGGAAGTGAAAACACTGAAAATCTTATGAAAGTTTCGCAAAAAGAAAAACAAGTAGCAGTTCAGATGTTTGGAAATGACCCATATATTATGGCTAAGGTATGTTATGATTATTTCAATAACAATAGTAAATTTTGCTTGGTTGATATCAATATGGGATGCCCTGTGCCTAAAATTGTTAGGAATGGAGAAGGAGCAGCATTGATGAAAGATATTAAGCTTGCTTCGCAAATAGTGAAAGAAGTAAAAAAGGTTTCAACTAAACCTGTTACGGTAAAATGTAGGATAGGCTTTGATTCTAATAGTGTAAATGTAGTGGAATTTGCAAAAGCCATTGAAGAAGCTGGGGCGGATTGCATTGCTGTGCATGGAAGAACTAGAGAGCAGATGTATGAGGGGAAAGCTAATTGGGATATAATAGGTAAAGTAAAGCAAAATGTATCAATACCTGTTATTGCTAATGGTGATGTTTTTTCTGCTGATGATGCTATTAATATTAAAGAGGTTACAGGGTGCGATGCTGTTATGGTTGCTAGGGGCGTAAAAGGAAACCCATGGCTTATAAAACAAATAAACCAAATATTTAATGGTGAAGAAGTTATTTATCCAAATGAATTTGATAAAATAGATATGTGTATAAAACATTATAAATTAGCACTTGAATATGATGGAGAGTACAAGGCGGTTAGAGAGATGAGAAAACATGCTGCATGGTATATAAAGGGAATGAAAAATTCTACAGAAATTAAAAATAGTATAAATTCTAGTGAGAGTATTTCTGAAGCTATTAATATTTTAGAGGATTATAAGATAATGCTAGAAAAGATTTATTCAAAATAAATCAGGCATGTTGACATTACAATTATACTGATTTATAATTATACAAATGATTTTACAATGTGTTTTTTTTAATAATTTAGCAGACATAATTGGTATACAAATGAGTATGGCATAAATAAGCATAATAATAGTAGTAAGTTAATAGCTGAAAGGAGTTGAAGCCGTATTACGGTGTAGATATGGGAGAAGAGAAGAAGTTTTTAATGACACGTGAAGGGATTCAAAAACTAGAGGATGAATTAGAATATTTAAGAACAGTTAAGAGAAGTGAAATAAAAGAGAAGATTAAAGTTGCTCGTTCCTTTGGTGATTTAAGTGAAAATGCTGAGTATGACGAAGCAAAGAATGAACAGGCTTTTGTTGAGGGAAGGATAGCACAAATTGAAAATACACTTAGACATGCTGAAGTGGTTGACGAAAGTGACATTAATGATGCTATTGTAAATATAGGTTCTAAAGTATTAGTTAAGGATTATGAGTTTGATGAGGAAATTGAATTTAAAATTGTTGGTTCAGCAGAAGCTGATCCTATGGAGTATAAAATATCGAATGAGTCACCTGTAGGTAAATCACTTATTGGCAAAAAAGTGGGAGACATAATAGAAGTTGAAATTCCGGGTGGAACTAGTAAGTATGAGATACTAAAAGTGAGTAGAGATTAGGAGGTATTTTTTAATGGCAGATGAAAAGCAATTAACAAAGGAAGAGCTTAAGCAGATTAAACTTCAGCAGAAACAAGAAAAAGAATATAATGAACAGATGCTTCAAAGAAAGCAAAAACTTGAAGAATTGCAGGCAAAGGGGAATGATCCTTTTAGTGTTTATGAAGTTGAGGTTACACATTCTTCAAAAGAGATTAAAGAAAATTATGATGAATTAGAAGGTAAACAGGTTACTATTGCAGGAAGATTAATGTCAAAGAGAGTACACGGAAAAGCTGGATTTTCTGATATCCATGATAAAGATGGTAAAATGCAGCTATATATTAAAATAAATGATGTGGGTGAAGAAAAACTAAAAGAATATAAATCATTTAATATAGGTGATTTGGTTAGTGTAACAGGAACAGTTTTTAAAACAAAGACTGAAGAAGTGTCTGTTCACATTAGTGATTTTAAATTGATAGCGAAATCATTAAGACCACTTCCGGAAAAATGGCATGGATTAAAAGACCCTGATTTAAGATACAGACATAGAGAAGTAGACATTATAATGAATCAAGATGTTAGGGATGCTTTTATAAAAAGGACAAAGATTATCAAAGCCATAAGAGAGTTTTTGGATAATAGAGGTTTTATGGAAGTAGAAACTCCTATTCTTTCACCTATTGCTGGTGGGGCAGCAGCAAGACCATTTGTTACACATCACAATGCACTTGATATTGATATGTATTTAAGAATAGCTACTGAATTATACTTAAAAAGATTGATAGTAGCAGGTTTTGACAAGGTTTATGAGATGGGTAAAAACTTCAGAAATGAAGGAATTGATATAAGACATAATCCTGAATTTGAGGCTATAGAGTTATATCAAGCATATGCTGATTACAATGACATGATGGAAATTACTGAAAATATGGTAGCTTATGTGTGTGAAAAGGTTCTTGGTACAACAAAAGTAACTTATCAGGGTACTGAAATAGATTTTGCTCCACCTTGGAGAAGGATTACTATGGTAGAAGCAGTAAAGGAATATGCTGGTATAGACTTTGAACAAATTAAATCAGATGAAGAAGCTAGAAAAATTGCGAAAGAAAAGGGAATTGAGCTTAAAAAGGAACTAGAGTATTGTACAAAAGGTGAAATTTTAAATGCTATGTTTGAGGAATTCGCTGAAGAACACCTAGTACAGCCTACATTCTTGTGTGATTATCCTGTTGAGGTATCGCCTTTGACTAAGAAAAAGAGAGGCAATGATGAATTAACTGAAAGATTTGAGGGCTTCGTTTTTGGTAGAGAAATATGTAATGCTTATTCTGAATTAAATGATCCTATAGTCCAGAGGGAAAGGTTTACACAGCAAGCTAAGGCAAGAGAACTTGGCGATGATGAGGCATATGTTATTGATGAAGATTTTATGTATGCTCTTGAAATAGGTATGCCTCCAACTGGTGGATTAGGAATAGGTATTGATAGATTGATTATGTTCTTAACAGATGCATATTCAATTAGGGATGTAATTTTATTCCCAACAATGAAACCATCAAATTAGTTTGTTGAAAATGAATTATCTTTAAAAGAATATTATAATTTTCATTAAAATGTTTGATGTTTGATGCTGGTTTTAATAAAAATAAATATTTAGTACAATGAAGGAGAAGAGTAATAATAATATCTTTTTCAGAGATACTGTGGGTGGTGTGAACAGTAAAAGATTTATTATGAATGGAGCTCTAGAGTGCTATAACTGTGAGTTGGGCTTTTGCCAAGAAGGGTGGAACCGCGGAAAGAATTTTTCGTCCCTTTATGGTAAAAGCCTTTGTTTATATAGTTAAGGCATTTTCAAAAAATGACTAGTGCAGATTTTCCTAAGTAAATAAGTTAGTCGAAGTGAAAAACCAATGAAATATAACAACGGCAGAGGGTAAAATTTTAAAAAGATATGGAATTAAATCTTTAAAATTATTATGGAGATTTAATAAAATATATGGGTTTAAAAAAATCGTTAGATTAAAAATTAAACAGAAAGGAGTAGGTTATGTTTTGTTACGATTTTCATAACCGGGCAATTATTATGGCAGTAGAAAAAACTATGGATAAAATCGTTTCATTGTGTAAAACTAGAGGATTTATTTTCCAAGGATCTGAAATTTATGGTGGATTAGCTAATGCGTGGGACTATGGTCCATTAGGAGTTGAATTTAAAAATAATGTAAAAAAAGCATGGTGGAAAAAATTTGTTCAAGAAAGTCCATACAATGTAGGATTAGATTGTGCAATATTAATGAATCCTGAAACATGGGTTGCTTCAGGTCATTTGGGAAATTTTTCTGATCCGCTAATGGATTGTAAAGCTTGTAAAGCTAGATTTAGAGCAGATAAATTAATAGAAGATTACATGGTAGAGCATGGCGAACAAAATGCTAATGCTGATGGATGGTCAAATGAAGAATATGAAAAATATATAGAAGAACATGACATTGTTTGTCCTAAGTGTGGTAAGAAGGATTTTACTGGTATTAGGAAATTCAATCTTATGTTTAAAACATTTCAAGGTATAACAGAAGATAGTAAATCAGAAATATACTTGAGACCGGAAACAGCTCAAGGTATATTTGTTAACTTTAAATCTGTACAAAGAAGTTCTAGAAAGAAGATACCTTTTGGTATTGCACAGATAGGTAAATCATTTAGAAATGAAATTACTCCTGGTAATTTTACATTCAGGACTAGAGAATTTGAACAAATGGAATTGGAATTCTTCTGTGAGCCAGGAACTGATTTGGAATGGTTTGCGTATTGGAAAGAATACTGTATGAACTTCTTATTAAATTTAGGTATTCAAAAAGAAAATATTAGATTTAGAGATCATGAAAAAGAAGAGCTGTCATTTTATAGTAATGCTACGACCGATATTGAATATTTATTCCCATTTGGTTGGGGTGAATTGTGGGGTATAGCTGATAGAACGGACTATGATTTAAAACAACATATTGAACATTCAGGTGTTGATATGAGTTATTTAGATCCTCAGACTAATAAAAAATATGTGCCATATTGCATTGAGCCATCACTTGGTGCTGATAGGGTAGCTCTTGCTTTCTTGGTTGATGCGTATGATGAAGAGGAATTAGAGAATGGGGATGTTAGAACAGTACTTCATTTACATCCAGCATTGGCACCGTTTAAGGCGGCTATTTTACCTTTATCTAAAAAATTATCTGATAAAGCACAGGAAGTTTATGCAATGTTGAGTAAACATTTTAATGTGGAGTATGACCAAACGGGTAGCATTGGTAAGAGATATAGGAGACAAGATGAAATAGGAACTCCTTATTGTATAACAATAGATTTTGATACATTGGAAGATAATACAGTTACTATAAGAGATAGGGATACTATGGATCAAGTGAGAATAAAAATAGATGAATTAACACATTTCATATATGAGAAGATTGATTTCTAGAAAATTAAGTATAAGTATAAAAAGACACGCACTTGTATGCGTGTCTTAAAAAATAGCAAACAAAAAAACCGGAAAAAATCCGGTTTAAGGGGTTAATCATGGGGATCATTGATATGTAATGATTATGGGGATATATTAATATTTAATAACTTATTAGCAAACATCTTCTAACGACAATACAGAGTATAACACATTACTATTAGAATATGCAATAGTATAAATTAAAGTTTTTATATTAATTATTTTCAATCAATTTAGATAATAATATTAATTATTAGACAAAAATAGTGATTGTTTTTACTTTGAGAAACTATCAACTTGATAACGAATAAAGGGAGTGCTATAATGAATTTATAGTAATTATTGGAAAGAGATTTAACTAAATTAATAATGATTTGTGTCAAGAATTTAACTTTAGATTAATTTTATGGAGGAAATCATGAAAAAGGAATTCACTGAATTTAAAGAGTTTATAAAAGGTAAAAATGTTGGAGTAGTTGGAGTAGGGGTTAGCAATATTCCTTTAATATTTTTCTTAGTCAAATTGGGAGCTACAGTTACTGCAATGGATAAAAGAACAGAGGCGGAATTTGACGATAGAATAATTGAAGAATTCAGGGGAAAAGGAGTAAGGTTAATATTAGGAGATAATTATTTAGATGATTTAACTGAATTTCAGGTTATTTTTAAAACACCATCTATGCGAATAGATAATACTGCATTAATAAAAGCTAAAAAAAGTGGGGCATATATTACTTCGGAAATGGAAGAATTCGTAAAATATTGTCCTGCTAAAACTTTTGGGGTAACTGGTAGCGATGGTAAGACGACTACTACAACTATAATTTATAATATTTTAAAAGAGGAAGGATATAAGACATGGGTTGGTGGAAATATTGGAACTCCATTGTTTTCAAAGATTGAAGAGATGAATGAGCAGGATAAGGTTGTATTAGAATTATCGAGTTTCCAACTTATGACTATGGATGTTTCTACGGATGTTGCTGTTATGACAAATTTAACTCCTAACCATTTAGATATGCATAAGGATATGAAAGAGTATATAGAAGCAAAGAAGAATATTTTTAAGTACCAAAAGAAGGATGATATATTGGTATTGAATAAAGATGACGCTATTGTAAAGTCCATGTATGATGAGGCTAAAGGAAGAGTTTCGTGGTTTACACTAAATGGGAATATTGAAGATGGAGCATATCTCGAAAATGATAAATTATTTATCAAAGGAAAAGAAGTGTGCAAAAGTAATGAGGTTAAATTGATAGGCATTCATAATATAGCAAATTTATTGGCAGCATTTTGTGCTGTGTATGATGATGCTAGCATCAAGAGCATGCGAAAGGTGGCAACAACATTCAAAGGTGTTGAGCATAGATGTGAATTTGTTAGAAGAATTGAAGGAGTAGATTATTATAATGATTCAATAGCTTCAAGTCCAACTAGAACATTAGCAGGATTAAGGGCATTTAAAAAACCTGTTATTTTGATTGCAGGTGGATATGATAAAAATATACCGTTTGAACCTTTGGCTGAAGGTGGGTATGAAAAAATTAAAACTCTTATATTATTAGGTGTTACTAAAGACAAAATAAAGAAAGCATTTGATGATGTTAGCAAATCAAAAGTTTATGAAATTGATATTATATCAGTTAATACCTTAGAAGAAGCTGTTAATGTGGCGAGGAAAATTGCCCAAAAAGGCGATATAGTTACTTTATCACCTGCTTGTGCAAGTTTTGATATGTTCAAAAATTTTGCTGAAAGAGGCTTAGAATTCAAACGAATAGTTAACAACTTAATTAGTGAATAGTTAATAGTGAATAAGGAATAGTAAAGGTTGAAATTGCTACGCAATTTCTTTAAAAAGAAGATTGCCAGTTACAAGTCGGCTAGTTACCAGCTAATGTTGAAATCGTTACACGATTTCCTTAATAAAGAGTGCCAGTTGACCAGTTTGCTAGTGGCTAGTTGATGATGAAATCGCTAAACGATTTCTTGAATGCAATGTGCTAGGGTGTCAATTACTAGTTACTAGTTAGTTTCGAAATTACTACGTAATTTATTTAAATAAGAGTACTGGTTTGCTGGTATCTAGCTACTAGATAAGTGATAAGTAAATATTAATCAAGATACCAAATTTGCACTATTGAATGCAATATAAAAACATTTGGTTATTATAAGTATATAGTAATCAAGTTACAAATCTGCACTAGCAGTCTAGCCCACTAGCCCACTAGTCCTCTAGCAAACTTATTTTAGTGCTTAGCACCTAAAATAGATACTGGTATACAAATGGCAAATCTGTATTGGAGACTGGAGATTAGAGACTGGAGACTAATAAATAGTTGCCAATCGCCAAAGTAGATTGTGACTTTGATGAAAACTAATATAAGAGTGTCAGTTTTCCAGGTGGCTAGTTACCAGTTAATGATGAAATCGTTATACGATTTTCTTAATAAAGATTGCCAGTTGACTAGTTTGCTAGTGGCTAGTTAATGATGAAATCGTTATACGATTTCTTGAATGATAGATTGTAAGTTGGTTAGTTTGGCTAGTAAAGGTGTAAATTGTTTTACAATTTATTAAATGAATATAAAGTATTTGCTGGTTGTAAGTATATAACAGTCAAGTCACAAATTTGCACTGGCCCTCTAGCAGCCTGGCAAACTTGCTTCATTTCTAGCACCTAAAACAGATACTGGTATACAGATGGCAAATCTGTATTGGAGACTGGAGACTAGAGATTGGAAACTAAAACAGAGTTGCCAATCGCCAATCACCAATCACCAAAGCAGATTGTTACTTTGATGAAAACTAATACCTAGAACTTTGTTCTTAAATAGATGCTAGTTTTCAAGTTACAAATCTGCACTAGCCCTCTAGTAGCCTAGCAAACTTATTTTAGTGCTTAACACCTAAAATAGATACTGGTATACAGATGGCAAATCTGTACTAGCCGTCTAGCCCTCTAGCAAACTTTATTTTTAAATAGATAATAGTTTTCAAGTTGTAAATCTGTACTGGAGACTGGGGACTAGGGACTAGGGATTTGAGATTAGATAAGCTGGAGACTAAACCAAAATTACCAATCTCCAATCACCAATCGCCAAAGTAGATTGTGATTTTGATGAAAACTAATATAAGAGTGCCAGTTTTCCAGGTGGCTAGTTACCAGTTAATGATGAAATCGTTATACGATTTCTTGAATGATAGATTGTAAGTTGGTTAGTTTGGCTAGTAAAGGTGTAAATTGTTTTACAATTTATTAAATGAATATAAAGTATTTGCTGGTTGTAAGTATATAACAGTCAAGTCACAAATTTGCACTAGCCCACTAGCCCACTAGTCCTCTAGCAAACTTATTTTAGTGCTTAGCACCTAAAATAGATACTGGTATACAAATGGCAAATCTGTATTGGAGACTTGAGATTAGAGACTGGAGACTAATAAAGTTGTAAATGTCAATCACTAGGAGAGATTGTGATTTTGATGGAGATTAGAGATTGGAGACTGGAGATTAAAACCTAGCACCTTGCTTCCTATCCCCTAGAACATTGAATTAAAACATATCCTAGTGTATCAGCATAAGCAAAACGATGAAAAAAGAAACAATTAAAAGTTATATGTACATAATTAATCATATTTATATAAGACATTATAAAATGATTTTATCAATATGATAGAATAATCCTTGTCGCTGCGGCGGACAAAGAAGTTCACAAAGCGGCGATGAGTAAACAGTCGAATGAGAGTTAGAAAAACTTTCAAAAAGCTGTTGACAAGAGCAAAAGTAATTTGCTATAATACAGAAGTCGCTTGAAGCGGCGGAGAAGAAAAGGTCTTTGAAAAGTAAACAGAGTAAGTAAGAAGAACTCGTAATTCTTTAGAGAATAAAGTCAGTAATGGCTTGAGCAAGATAAACTTTTAAATTGAGAGTTTGATCCTGGCTCAGGACGAACGCTGGCGGCGTGCCTAACACATGCAAGTCGAGCGATGAAGCTACCTTCGGGTAGTGGAATA